>CAIUPH010000038.1 GCA_903901015.1 Candidatus Bathyarchaeota archaeon
CCGGCTGTTTCCGGGTCAACAACTAAGACGCCTAAAGGCACTTGATTGAATAAGGCGTGGTAACGTTGCTCGGCATCTCTGAGTCTCTGCTCGCTTTGTTTTCTTCTAGTTATGTCTGTTACGACGCCGACTGCGCTTAGTTTTCCACACAACTTCACTGGCGACATGGATAATTCCGCGGGGAATTCACAGCCATTTTTGCGCCGTCCGATTAACTCAACGTTTCCCACGGTGAAGTAGCCCATGCCTGTTTCACCGAACGTTTTCACGCTGGTCTTTATCCGATCAATTCCCTCTCTACACATTGAAATTGGAACAACCAGTTCATGCACACTTTTGCCCACTGCCTCTTTATTCGTGTAGCCGAAGATGTTTTCTGCCGCTGGATTCCAGTAAGTAACCACCGCGTTCTGGTCTACTGTAATTATGGCTTCTTTTACCACGTTGGTTATGCCGTGGAATTTTTCTTCACTTGCAAGCAGTCCTTGCCAAAGCTCGTCTTGAAGTTTGTTTTCTGCGGTAACATCGTGGAAAGTGGCGAAGTTTAAAGCTTCTCCGTTGCTTACGAAGCGGTTTCCGTTTACTTTTAGGCATTTGACCTCACCATTCTTGTTTGTTATTTTGATTTCGTAAGGTGGAATGTTGGCGCCTGCGAGTCTGTCTTTCGCGTTTTTCGCCAGTAACTGTTTGTATTCGTCAGTGAGGAACCTCAAGCTCAAGATGCTCTTTCCGATTAACTCTTCTTTTTTGTAATCAGCAACCTTTTCAATCATGTTGTTTGCAGCTATTATCTGCCCTGAACTATCTGCGATTAGGACTGGATCAGGAATAAGATCGATTAAAACTGCTAAGGACTCAATGTGTTTGTTGCTCTTGTCTTTCTCCAGCATCCAGTGTCACCTCTACATTACCAATTTTCTCTGTGTCTTCACACCAAAGCTCCAGCAACTTTACGTACTTCGTAAAAGTCAATTCTGGAACAAGCCATTTTGGGCCAACCCACCGATACGTGCAACCAGCTTTTTCGTTGAGGCACTTCATGATTAGAATCATAAGGTGTGGGGTGGCTAAACCGAAAATTTTTTCAAGAGCATCCGAAAAATCGCCAACTCTATCGGGGATATCCCGTTTGGAAATCGCAAATTTGCCTTCAAGATATTGATAGATTGCTGTTCTCGCGTTTTCGCCCAGAGTTAAGAATGCTTCGTCAATGGATTCCAGTAGGATTTTGCTGAATAATCTTTCGCGTTTTCTCTTGCTCAAATTATCTTCTTCCTCAGTCAATGCCCTAACTAGTCGGAACGTGTTTTCGGAGAGTAGTATGTTAACATGCGGCGGATGGAAGTAAAGGCTTATGAATTTCTAATTTTGATTGCCAATTCACTAAATGCTGGCTTTCTGGAAAATTTTCTGGGGAGTAAAATGTCTGGCTCAATTACTTTGACAGTGCGAATCCAACTATTATTCCCATTATGAACCCTATGCCCAGCGGAAGAGTACATATTCGAAGGGTTCAGCGCTGACCATAACCGTTTAGCGCTAAAAACTTATATTGAATACAATGCGAGTTACTGGATTATAACTCGACGAGGACACGGTGTTGCTTAATTCCAACAGTAAACTGCGACGGATGCTTTCTTCTGACATTGGCAAAGTCTTCCTCATCGGTTTAGCATCCAGGCTTCTAATTTTAGCTGCGGCTTTCTCAGGTCCCCTGTTTTCTAACACCGCAAAATCCGTTTCATCGATTCCCATAGTTAACTTTTTCAGTCAATGGGATGGAACATGGTACTCCCAGATTGCCCTTACAGGTTACCCCGCTGGAACAAACCCGTTGAGCGGAAACTGGGCGTTCTTCCCCCTCTATCCCTCCCTGATGCGTGCTTTGGGAACGCCATTTTTCGGATTAATGTCCTCTCAAGACGCAGTTTTACTCTCTGGCTTTATAGTAAGCAACGTACTTTTCTTCGCGTGCCTATTCCTCTTCTACCACGTAACCAAAATCATCTTTTCCAAAACCAATTTAGCGTTGATTTCAACTGTTTTCTTTGCGTTTTGGCCAGGCGCCCTGTTCTACTCCGCCGTGTATTCTGAGAGTTTGTTCATGACGTTTGCTTTGGGTGCCTTCTATCTTTTGGAGAAGGGGCAGTCGGGCAAATCAGCGGTTCTCGGGTTTTTTGCGGCTTTAACGCGAAGCAACGGTTTTTTGGTTTTGATACCGTTTGTCTACAATGGTTTGCAAACTCGCAAGTACCGCACAGCAGCGCTTCAAGCATTAACCATTGCATTACCCTACCTGCTCTTCAGCATCTACGGCTACTTCATGACTGGGTTGTTTCCAGTCCGCGAAGTAGTGTACAACCACATCTGGGGCGCATCCAGGTTGACCCTAACCCAAGTGTCAAGTTTCCAAGTGGGTTACACAGCGCTGTTTTCGTTTGAAGCTGGACTGATTCTTTTTCCGTTCGCCTGGTTTCTTTTGACCGAGAAAACGCCCATCAGCGCCTTCGTTAAGGGCTCATTTGCCCAAAGAAAAGACCTGAAATACTGGGCGTTCTCAATCTACATCCTGTTGATGCTACTGTTCTACTCTGACCCCCAAAACCTGCACAGGTACGCCTTGCCCATTCTGCCCCTGTACTGGGTTTCAGCGTTAATTTGGGGTAAAAACAGGAAAGTAGGCATAGCATTGCTGGCGGTGTCGACGGCGATTTTAGTCATCGGCACAATCCTGTTTACTACACGCAACATGTACCTGTAGAAAAAAAGATTCCCAAATCTCAAATATATTGATAAACAAAATAGGTATGGTGTAAGCTTTTATTCGTTCGCTCATGGTGATGATTGAGCCATCTCCCGCACACCCCTCTTTTCTTTGCATTTTTGGCTTTAAGGAGAGAATTCAATAGAGCAAGCGCGCTAAGCGTGTTTTTTCGATTTTCTCTCTATGACCGCAACAGTACCGATTGTCAGTGCCACCATTAACGCGAACAAGGAAATAAGTCCTGCAAAACTAAACTCTGGAACAGTTGGGCTTGGCGGTACTGATGTATTTGCGGAATCAGATACGAGGGATACTGAGCCACCGCCAGCATTGGCAACGAAGACAATGCTTTTACCAGAATCATAGCATAAGAACAATGGACTGTATCCTACAGTTATGTTTTCAACCACTGCATTAGTGCTGTCTGATATAACTGAAACTGAGTGATCATTCTGATTTGTTACGAATATCTGGCCCATACCTGAATCGTATGCTATTCCTGTAGGGTCGGCTCCAACGGCAATGGTTTCAATTTTTTCATTTGTGACATCGGATATTACCGAAACTGTGTTTCTAGCCTGATTGGCTACGAATATCTCGCTCAGTGCTGAATCATAAGCGACACCCGACGGAGTAGAACCACTGGATATGAGTTTAACAACCTTATTAGTGCTGTCTGATATGACTGAAACTGTGTTGTCGTCATTGTTGGCAACGAAGACTTCGCTTTTACCGGAATCATATGCTATTCCAGCGGGGTAGGTTCCTACGTTGACGGTTGCAACAACCTCATGTGTGCTGTCTGAAATGATAGAAACTGTGTTGCCGTAATGATTGGTAACAAATATCTTGCCCAATGCTGAATCATAAGTTACACCCCAAGGGTTGCTTCCTACGGTTATGGTGTGAACCACTTCATTATTGCTCTCTGAAATGACTGAAACTGAGTTGTCGTCATAGTTTGCAACGAAGATTTCATTCGTGCCAGAATCATATGCTACTCCTGAGGGGTGGCTCTTAACGGTCACTGTTGTAACTACGTTATTAGTTTGGTCTGATATGACTGTGACTGTGTTGGAGCCGTGATTGGCAACATAGATTTCATTTGTGTGAGGGTCGTAAGCTACGCCATATGGAACGGAGCCCACTGTTATTGTGGTGGTTACTCCAGCAGCTTGGACTGCTTGGGATAGTGATAAAGTAAGAAGTATAGTGAAAAGAATTGAGATAACGCCCATTTTCTTGAGGGGTTTCATGCTCCTCAGTGGTTTATGAATTCTAATAAGCTTTTGGTTGTTTGGATTAAAATATAGGAGAATAATTATCTGGGTTTTTTATGCTTAATTAAGAATTATGTTGGTAAATGGAGGGATAATTATGTGGAAAACATCAAAGCATAATCGTCTAGGGGACTTTCAAGTAGAGTAGTAATTTAAAATTTTGGCGATAAAATAGCGGATAATTATGTGGTTTTGTTATCCTTTTTTCAAAGATAGCTAATAATAAGCCTAAGGAACTGTTCTTCCAGAAGAACCTCTGCACAACTGGCAATTGAATCTATTGAGATTAATGTATGTGATTATATTAGCGGGAGAGTATTTCAAGTTAGATTGAGTTTGGAGTTAATTTTTAGCCGCGCTCAAGAATCTCTTTAGGTATCCAATAGTATTTTCATGTATTCGACTCTGTAACCCTGTATCAGTTTCTCGTCATCTATAATCGTTGTTGGGTAGGTTATGGTGCCACCTTTGAATAAAATGTCCTTATTCACAACGCTTTTGTCCGCTTCGTTTAGTAGATCGACATCGACGAACCTGTAAGCCACACCATTGTTGCTTAGGAATTGCTTGATTAGTTTGCACCAGACACACGTGCTTAGGGCGTAAAGGCTGACTTTGTGGTTGTTTTTGGTTCCGGCTACTTCCGTGAAATGCATCTAATCACTTTACCAGCATACAGTTTGTTTGTACGGTATAATAACTGTTTAGCGCCATATTAGATATAAGACTTCAAGCACAATATTACGGTGTGCAGGCGCATTGAATCTTGGTTATCCTAAAACTTACAACTGACCAACGGTTGCGGCTGAGAAACTTAATTGAAGCTGGAAAAAGCAACAAATTTAGTTTCCTTGGCTTCTCGCTGGATTTGGAAACAAACGAATTCCATGATGATCTTCAGAATAACGCTGCAACAATTGAGTTGAGTAATCCAACGATGCATCACCAAATAACCGAGTTACTCGCCGAATACTCTCAAGCAACCAAAAAGCCCAAAAGCGCCAAACTCGTGAAGTTCAAGGATTTTCCCGGCGGGGTTGCCTATGAGAACGCTTTTGTCAAAAGAGCCGTTGACCCCATCGCACACGGTTTTAGCAGAAACCCTGAGAAGCTGGTTGCAGCAGCAGAATTAATTGGCGGCAAACGCTTAGAGTTTGGGCAGGCATCGGTTGAGCTTGCTGCGTTTAACCAAATTCCTTTAACCTATATTTTATGGGTTGACGAGGATTTTCCTCCTTCAGCCAGTATCCTCTTCGATGATACTGCACCAGCTTTCCTTAATGCGGAGGGTTTGGCGAATTTGGCAGAGTTGGCGACATGGCGGCTGTTGTTAGCGCAAAAGATTTTGGCAAGCCACTGAAAACTGTAAAAATTTCTCTTTGTATGTAAAAGTAACGCCACTTTTTTGAACAAAGGCACAGCAGTCTGATCTGAATGGATCTGACTAGCGTTTTCATGCAAGATAAGGTACGCTGTAGGATGATAACGCAAAGTTCTTATTTTATGAGCTATTAAACTGAAGAGTTGATTCTATGCTAAAAGTTTTGGTTATTTATTACAGTCGTTCAGGCAACACCGAAAAGATGGCGAAAGCAGTAGCAGAAGGGGCCAAAAGCATCCAAAACGTAGCTGTTGATTTAAGCTACCACATCGAAGCTGAAGAGCTGACAAACTACGATGCGATACTCTTTGGTACACCAACCTATAACGCTCAGATGCCTATTGACTTCAAGAACCTCTTAGAAGAGGCATCAGCAAAACAGATAAATCTAAAGGGCAAAATCGGCAGCGCTTTCGGATCATACGGATGGAGCGGAGAAGCTCCCCAGGCAGTCATCGAAATACTCAAAAAGTTGGAAATGAAAGTGATGGAACTACCAATACGCTCTAAATATAGCCCGGACCAAAAAACACTCGACGCCTGTATTGAACTGGGAAAAAGAGTTGCTCAACAATTACTCTCATAAAGCGCGCGCTAACCCGACTTTTGGTTGATTAAATCTATTTCTTGGGCGCTTAAGAAATTTTAGCGGTTTTCGTATTTTCTTCGATTTTTCGAAGTCTTGGTTAATAATTATCATGGATTTTCTGCATGTCTGACTTAGAAATCTGCATCTCAATTGTTCCATTGTGATCGCCTATGACAATTAATTCGAAAAAATTATAAACTGGCAATAGCTAATCAGGTTAACGGTAGATTCTATCTGCCAAGTGTTAACCTGAAGAAAGGGGAAGACAAAAACATGAAAGCCAATGGTAAGAAATTGCTTTGTTTATTATTCGTTGTTATTTTTTTATCGTCCGTAATCTGTGCAGTCTCCGCAAACATCGGAATATCCGGCACTATACAGTGTGCAAGTGGAAGTTGGCCCCAAGGCGTGGTTTATGACCCTGCCAAAAACGAGATATTCGTAACCAACGAATATTTCAACGTCGTATCTGTAATATCTGACACAACAAACACTGTGATTGCAAACATAACCGTGGGGACCAAGCCTGCTTTTCCCTGTTATGACTCGGCCAAAGGAGAAATATTTGTACCCGATGCTGGTTCCGGCACAGGGAACGGCACAATCTCAGTCATATCTGACGCTACAAACGCTGTTGTTGCAAACATTACCTTGGGGCCTGTACCAATTGCAGGTGCATCGAGCCTAATTTCGCAGCTTATGATCCTGTCAGAGGCGAAATATTCGTAACAGATAGCATGATGAACACAGTATGGGTAATTTCTGATAGCACTAACACCGTGGTTGCAAACATAACTGCAGGGGTCATGCCCTTTGGAGTCGCTTACGATCCTCTAAAGGGAGAAATGTAAGTGGCCAACTATTGGTCCGGTACGGTCTCGGTCATATCGGATGCCACAAACACCGTGGTTGGTACTATATCAATAGACTCCGCTGCTTCAGGACACCATGGTTCTAGTTGGGGCGTAGCCTATGATTCTGCCATGGGCGAGATGCTCGTAGCCGATTGTTACTCCAACTATCTTGCGGTTATAAATGATACCACAAACACCGTGGTCACAGACGTGTGGACTGTGGGCTCATATCCTGAGTGTGTTGCTTACGATTCTGGAATGGGCTTGGTATTTGTTTCCGATGTAAATGGCAACGAAATCTCAGTCATGTCAGATAGTACCAATACGATAGTCGATGCATTGCCAGTGAGCGGCAACTCCCGCCCTCAAGGCTTGGCCTATGATCCTGCCAAGAGCGAGGTATTTGCCGCAGCCGGCGGGTTAGACGAGGTGCTCATAATAGCCGATTCTTCAACACCAACGCCTACTCCAACTCCCACACCAACGCCTACTCCAACTCCCACACCAACGCCTACTCCAACTCCCACACCAACTGCAGCACCTACTTCTGCGCCAACGGCAGCTTCAACATTAGTGCCAACCGCTGCTCCAACCGCAAGACCAACTGCAACACCTACGCCAACACCCAAGCCAACTGCCTCTCCAACACTCGCGCCTTCTCCAACTGCCCCGGTAATTACAGCGTCAAGCAATGTTATGCCCGCTTGGCTGCCAATCGGAGCATTCATAATCGTAGTCGTGGTTGTAGCGTTGATTCTCTGGTTCTTACTTTTTGCACGAAGATTTAAAATCGAAGCGTCCGCAGATCCAAACGGCAAAATCAACCCAGAAGGCAAAATCCGCGTCAAATTAGGCGACGATAAGACATTCACTATAACGTCTAACCCTAAATATCACATTGCAGACGTCCAAGTGGACGACAAATCAATTGGAGCAAAATCAACCTACACGTTCGAAGACGTCAAAGACAACCATAAAATCTATGCAACCTTCCAAGCCAATTGACCTCTAAACTGCAAACAGAAAATATCGGCTGCCTTTTTGGGCAGTATCTATTTTTCTAAATTACGTTTTCTCTATTTCTTAATCTAAGCTTAATTTGTGGCCAGGAAGGGCGCGCTCTCAGAGGGCTCGAACCCAACCCCCTGCACAAAAGCTTAATCCGGGAATTGGGAAGGCTTGCACATCCAACTCTATTTCCAGTTTTGATTTTTTTAACAAAAGATTTGCCACATTCTGTATAGAATAATTATCATGGGATTTTCGAGCCTAATTAAGAATTATGTTGGTAAATCCCAGGATAATTATTGGGATAGCAAGATACTCAAACATGCGAAGGTTAGCGCGCGCATCCGATTGGGTTGAGGATGAACTTGAGAATATCGGCGAGGACGCTGCGATCGATTACATGCAAATGCGAAAGAAAGCCAAGCGCATCTACCAAAAGTAGACCCGACTTGAGATTAAATTTACGCAACTGAAGCCCATAGTGGATAATATTGAGGCGGACCCAAAAAAAGCTAGCTAAAGGGCAAAGAAAAATTGGAGAGTACCGTTTAATTCCTGACGAGCGGAAGAAAAGTAATAAACGAGCGCCGAAAAACGAAACCAGAGCTGTTCGTAATGCTTGCTCTAAAAAGGAGAAAAAGCACTAAATTTCTTCTAGCTCAAATTCCCTAATGAATCTTAGGACTGCCATATACTCTCTGATGTATCCTGCACCTTTTTCGGTAAGAGCAATAAGCCTTCCATCTGAGTCGCTTTTCTCTTCGAGAAAACCTCTTTGCAGCAACTTTGAGTAATAAATGGCGAAGCTTTGTGGAGAAAGACCTGAGTATCTTATCAAGGGTGTTATCTTGATTTGGCGTCCATGGTCTCGAACGGCACACAGGATGTCGTATATCACTTCAAGTCTACTTCTCTTCTTCGCTTCCAGAGGCAAACACCCTTTTTATCTTGAAGTTAATATAAGCAAAAACGCTGATTGAGCCGACATATCCGGCAATCTCAACCGGTATCGGGGTTAGCTGTTGAATTGACGGAACCAAATCGAAAAGAAAGAATGACAGTAGCAAAAGGTAGACAACAAAAATTGGGGAAAAAATCCTCTGGTTACTATTATGCCGACTTACTATCTCAACAATTAAGAGCACAATTGCAGCCAAGCCTACCACCAGCAAGATTATAGGAAGCCTTAGAAAGAAAACAACGACGGCAAATAGCAGTGATATCATCGAGAGTCTGTTGTCAGTTACAGCTCGATACTTTTTCCAGAGAAAACTGGAAAGCAGGTTAGAAATGGCGTAAAAAGTAAAGAAGGCAACAAAGAATTCGCTTGCTTGAGAAACCATGGTCTGCCAATTTGGTGTGGACGATGCTGATGCCCCTTGTAGGCTCAACTGAAAAAGTCTACACAGATAAATAAGGGCAAAAGATAGGAAGGCAATTTGAAAGTATTTGATACCTCTGTGGAGTGTAAAAGCTTGTACTTTTCGTGTCTGTAGGTAAATTGCAAGACTTAAAAGGAAAATAGCAAGGAAGTAAGAAAACTCAATTACAAAGACATCGGTTGGAATCATGGGTGGTCTAACAGACATGTAAGGGGTCCTTGCCAACTTAAGTTATACGTACTTTTGGTATATACTTTGAGTAGCTCTTACTTAAGTACTAAATTGTCCCCAAGAAAACACAGGGACAAAAACATGCAATCAAAACACTTGAATCTAAGTGCAGCGTCGTTAGTTCTAATTCTAATTATATTAACCTCAAACTATCTGGCAGTAGCTTATGCACAGACGAGTGCCACTAGCACATCGACTGTAAATATATCAAACCAGTATACCATCTTACAAGCCACGTCAAATCAGGCACAACTGAACACAATCGCCTTCAGCGGCTTAGGCTTCTTAACAGGTAACCTAACAACTGACAGTTTCCTACCACCAGGAAAAGTGGCTGACTTCTTTGGTTTTCAGTATCTGCGAGATACCTCTCAAGCAGGACAAGGGCATGCTACAGACTTCTTAACAAACGCCGCTAATAACGTTCTCTTCATCCTCAACTCAGACCAAAAAGCACAGATGATCAACACAGCTGAAAATCAAACGGACCTTGTTAACCAGTACGCTTACGCACGCTACCCACTAATGACGGCGTTTAGACGCGAGTTGAACGGATCTTTACCATCAAATTCAAATAGTTTGAATGAAGATGCCATCATAAGCTACTCCGCGAACCTCTTTGAACTGGACGCGAATATTAGTATCACAAGAGCACTGCTCTACGCTCAAATCATCAATTCTCTAAACTCGACACAACAACACTATTTAGACAACATGGCAACTGGTGGTTTCGAATCATGGCCTGTGTTACCCGACCAGTTGAACAAAACCAGCCTAAATCATGACGCCGAGGTCCTAGTAATGACATATGCCAGCGATATCTTTGCCTGGTACTCTGGAAATGTTACTTCGGATACCTATTTCTGTCCAGAGCGGCAGGCAGACTACTTTGGAGGCTTCTACCTCAAAGATGCTCCAGCCATGGGGCGACCCGACTACACCATTAGCGAAACAATCACAGGTGATTCAGGAGAAGCCTTCCTTGCAACCCTTGATGCCAGCCAAAACGCGCTTATGACAAGCCTCATTGACTGCAACAATAGTACCCTCATGCAAATAGTCTCGGTAAGAACTGCCATCTCCACAGAGCTTAGATCAGCCCTTAACTCTGGAATCATTAATGAATCAAAAGTCATACTGCTTGGAAGAGAATACGGCGCCTTAGACGGCGAATTATCGTACAAATGCGTTACAACTTTTACTCAGATAGCCAATACTTTGACAAGCAACCAGAAAAATGAGATAGTACTTCTCAGAAATGCGTTAACAAACTCCTCAACCAAAGATGGTACGATATACTTGTACTCTGACTTGGTAGATCAGCCCTCAATTGAGAATACTGATTTCTTTTTCTTCACCACCAGCCAAATTGCGCTCACGCCAACCCCAACCGAGGTACGATTTTCACCCAACCTTAGCTCATCACCAATGGCCTCGAATAGTACTAACCTTCAAAATACAAATTACCAAGCTATCACTATATTCGTAGTTATTACAGTTATATTTGCAATAATCGGGGCTATAGCAATATTTGAACTGAAAAAACTAATGAAAACTTCAATGAACACTAAAAAGATTAGGGAGGAGAGCTAAGTTGAAAAATAAAAAAACACAAGTAGCTCTGTTAATTTTTCTTTTCATTACTAGCTACTTGGTTGTTTTAGGTTACAACGAAACCCAAAGCGTTCAAGCAACAACACCCAGTACGTCCACCATAGCCATGATTAATTTGAGCGGCGGAACATTTGCTATGGGCGACCACTATGGATATGGTGATCCTGACCATCCAAGTGATGAGGTCCCAATCCATAACGTAACAATAAGCGAATTTAACATAGCGCAAAACGATATAACAGTTCAGCAATACTGCGACTTTCTTAATTCAGCCTTATCCAAAGGAACAATAACCGTTTCGAACGGATTAGTTAACATTACAAGCGGAAAAGATATTTTATTTTTAACGAGGCAAAACTATCAATACAGCCCAATCAGCTGGAACGGTTCTATATTTTCCGTTCTTGACAACAGAGCCAACCATCCAGTAGTGAGTGTTACTTGGTTCGGCGCTGCTGCTTACTGCAATTGGCTCAGCACAGCGGCAGGGTACCAACCTTGCTACAACACTTCAACTTGGGAATGGGATTTCACCAAAAATGGTTACCGATTGCCAACAGAGGCAGAATGGGAATATGCCGCCAGAGGAGGACAATACAGCCCCTACTATAATTACCCATGGGGAAACGACGCCAACACCTCCAAAGCAAACTGGCCCAACTCAGGAGACCCCTATGAAGCTGGAACCTGGCCATACACTACCCCTATAGGCTTCTACAATGGGCAACTTCACATCGAAGATGAATTCAACTGGCCAGGAAACCAATCAACATATCAAACAGCTAATGGAGCAAACGCATTCGGCCTCTACGATATGGCAGGAAACGTTTGGCAATGGTGCAACGACTGGTTCGGCACTAACTACTACAGCGTTGGCCCATCAACCGACCCCACCGGACCAACTATGGCACAGGCGAGTCTTATGCCCGATGGCAAATCATACCATGTACTACGAGGAGGAAGCTGGTTTAACGGAGAAAACGACACCCTGCTACCCAACGTCGACAATGGCCACAGCAGAGTTTCTAACCGTGACCCAGCGTACTATCTTGGTGTTCCAAAAGAAGCCAACGACATTGAGGTCGGATTTCGAATTGTCCGCAGAGACATATCCACAACGTTAACGTCAAGAACGGTCGGGCTCTTTCTAAACGACCCTCGCGCATGTGAAGGTTACACCCTAATAGCGCCAAAACAATGCACCATGACTTACTTGATTGACAACCAAGGGCTTGTAGTGCATACTTGGAAAAGCCAGTATCCTCCCGGGCAGTCCGCCTATCTACTTCCAAATGGAGACTTAATTCGTGCATGTTCACTTCAAAACCCCAATATGAATACAGGCGGTGGAGAAGGTGGCAGAATTGAGGAGTACAATTGGGCGGGCGATATGGTTTGGGCGATGAATTACTCTACTGACACATACATGCAACACCACGATTTTGCTCCAATGCCCAATGGCGATATCTTAATGCTAGTTTGCGAAAAGAAAACTTATGACCAAGCTGTCGCGGCAGGATTTAATCCAAGCCAGCTCTCACAAGTACAAAGCCAAGGATACATCCTCCCCGATTCAGTGGTAGAAGTAAAACCTACAGGACCCTACGGAGGAACTGTTGTTTGGGAATGGCATGTTTGGGATCACTTGATTCAAGACTATTCTTCATCCAAAAATAACTATGGCGTAGTAGCTGCACATCCAGAATTGATTGACCCTAACGGAGGGGGCGGAAATCAAATTCCCGTCTTTTGGAACCATATGAACTCAATTAACTACAATGCCGCTTTGGATCAGATTGTCCTAAGCGTTCGAGGCAACAGCGAGATATGGATCATAGACCACAATACAACCACAATACAATCAAAAAGCCACGTAGGTGGAGCTCATGGCTTAGGCGGGGATCTTCTTTACCGCTGGGGCAATCCAATGCAATACCGCGCAGGGAACCAAAGCAGTCAAACACTATACCAGCAACACTGTGGCGCTTGGATTGCTTCAGATTGTCCAGGAGCCGGTGATCTGCTGATTTTCAACAATGGCATAGGCCGAGGATACACTACTGTTGACCAAATTACCACACCTATAAACGCAAACGGCAATTATACGTTGAACACCGGTTCATCGTACGGCCCTACAACTCTCACTTGGACCTATAAAGCAAATCCGCCGACAAATTTCTACTCAGATGAGATATCAGGAGCGCAACGTCTTCCTAACGGAAACACCTTGATTTGTGCTGGAGTTAACGGAACACTCTTTGAGGTCACGCCAGGCGGGGAAATCGTCTGGAGATACATAAACCCTGTAGTTAAAACGGGACCCTTGGGAGCAACAGACACTATTCCGCCAGACTCAGCAAAACAGGGTCAATACATGAATGAGGTTTTTAGAGTTCAACGCTACCAATTAAACTATACCGGATTGTTAGGGAAGGACTTAACCCCAGGAAACACAATAGAAACATACACTACAAGTCCAACGCCAACGGCATCACCCACCCCAACAAGCAAACCCACATCAAGTCCCTCTCCAACGATAACACCAGCACCAAGTCTAACCCCTACATCAGCACCTACACCAACCCTGACTCCTGTGCCAACTCCAGTACCTACCCCATCAACTACAGTAACACCTTCGCCAACAATCCCTGAATACACAACGATTGCTATTCTGTCACTTTTTGCAACTATCATTCTTATCACAATCATAAGCAAGAAGGTTACAAAGGCGAAATCAACTCTAAAACACTATAGGGCGATAAGATGAAATGTAAATTGGCTGTCGTTTTATTTGCCATAGTAATATTAATGGTAAGTTCGTTTTACTTACTAAACGAGTTCATATTAGTCAAAGCCATAGATCCAGTTAGCCAATACGAGTCTAATACACCAATTACACAGCTCTTACAGGAATACGCTGGTTCAGAGCTTTTAGGAAGACCTACTGACAAATCCATAGCGATCAATATTTTGGCTCCAGCCGGAATGGCTGCATACGTTGAATATGGCAACTCCTCAGGAAAGTACACTAATCAATCAGCCACTTTCATCAAACACACTACAAATTGAACGGCGACTCTACCTTTAGGAGCAACTCGGAACATTCCTTTTCAACCCAAAGACCAGTAGGCAGTACTTTTACTTTTGATTTGCAAGCTGACCCACATATGGATAGCAACTCAGACCCAGCAGTATACACAAATACTTTACGAAATGAAACCAACGACCGTCCTGACTTTTTAATAGATTTGGGTGACACTTTTATGACTGAAAAATTCGCAGTAACGCAGGAGCAAGTAGACAGACGTTATATAGAAACGAGAGCTTTTTTTGATATTCCCGGTGCTTCATCACCCGTTTTTTTGGTAAATGGTAATCATGATGGCTGGTTTGTAATTTGGTTGGGCATATATTACATTGTTAGTGCACGTAGCGAATCAAAAGCGTTTATACGCACTACTGTTTATGGTCGCCCCACGTTCCTTGGTTTCTTAGGCGTTCTGGTAGCGTTTGGAATGGTAGAGCCAGTAATAATCGTATTTGGAGTAGTAGACCTCATAACTGCTATCTGGACTTATCGGTTACTGTGTTTGGAGAAGATAGCTGCTGCTTCGCTAAAATAATCGATGTTACGATGAGAGCACCACCTAATAATTATCCCTCCATTTTCTAGCCTAATTAAGAATTATGTTGGTAACTCCCATGATAATTATACTATAAGTGAAAAGCAGGCAAGCGTCTCCCTTTTGTTTATTGTTCAAGCGAATTAACGGAAACTTCTTACGCGCATTGCGCAGCCTTAGAAATATTTTCTTCCACCATTTTCTTAAGCGTGGGCTAAAGTGTCAATCTACAGTTATTATGCCAAAAAAATAATAAAAAAAAGAAAAAGGTTGATTGCATTTATCTTACCGTAACAGTGACTTGAGTGGTGTGGCTTAGTCCTGTATCGGTGCCCGTTATTGTCAGAGGATATGTTCCAGTTGGCATGTTTTGCATGGTTGTTACAGTCATTGTGGACGATCCGGATGTCACTGGATTTGGTCTAAATGAAATTGTCATGCCTGAGGGGTTTCCGGTTACGGTTAATTTTGGGGTGCCTGTGTAGCCGCCTGTTGGATTTACAGTTATGGTGGAGGTGGCTGTGTTTCCTCTTCTTATGCTGAGACTTGTTGGGTTGGCTTTTAGGGTAAAGTCAGGGTTTACCACTTGCACATTTATTGTTGTAGTATGTGTTAACTTGCCGTCGGTTCCGGTTATGGTGACTGGATAGGTTCCCGGTGTAATGCTTGTTGGAAGAGTTATTGTTAGTGTAGATGCCTGTCCAGCGGTAATTGTTTGGGGACTAACGCTTAATTGTAATCCTGCAGGGTTGTTGGCTTCTGTTGCACTTAGTGTAGGGCTGCCTGTGTATGTGCCAATTGCGTTGACACTGACAGTGGTGGTTCCTTGAGAGGTTGTTTTGGTGTTAATTGTGACTGTACTTGGATTTGTTGAGAGTGAAAAGTCAGGTGTTATTGGTCCACCGAAGACTGCTCCGATTGGACTGCCTATGCCTGTAGCTAAATCGTAGCCTACTTTTGTTGGGTATCCGTTGGATCCTGTTTGGATATCGGTAAATGTTGCTCCATAGCTGTTGGGATAGGTTGAGTAGAAGTTGATGTTGTTTGCGGTGTTTCCATATGTGCTGATGGCTGCCCATTGTGGAGCACCAGCACTTGTTCCTCCAACTACAAACCAGCCTCTTCCACCGTTGTATCCATAGCTATTGTACACTAGAAAGCCATTGTTTGGATCAGCGTTATAGGAAACGTCAGGGGTTGCTCTCTTGGTGTATGCGTTTGACAGTGCTGTTGCTTGGTAGTTTGGTGTTTGTTCGATGGTGCTAACTCCGCCTCCGCCGCTGCTCCACGCTGATTCCGTGTATCCGTTTAAGGTTTGTACTAGGGAGGTGCCTCCTACAGAGACTACATTTGGCGAGCTTGATGGCCAACTTACGACTCCTCCGGTATCGCCTGAGGAAGCAAAGTAAGTTTTTCCTGCAGTTGTGAAGTGGCTATCGTAGGAAAGTAAACCTGAATTCTCACTTGATCCCCAACTCATCGATACTGCAACAACGTCAGGTCTGCTGTTTGCATAATCAACTGCGGCTATCAGGTCAGCAATTGAAGCGGATTTTGCTTCAACTAGTAATAAGTGCGCATCAGGAGCAACTGCGTGTGCCCATTGGGCGTCTAGATCAGACTCAAGAGCCCACCCAGAATTAGCTGAAAGGAGAGAGGACATTTTGACTACTTCCAGAGTTGTTGCTGGCCACGAGAAGATTTGGTCAAAGTAATTAAGGTCGACTGCTGCTTTTGGGTTATCGTAGGCATCGATTATTGCAATGGTGCCTTTGTCTCCGGTAGATGGGATGCTGTATGCTGCCCTTATGTCAAAGGGGGCAAAATAGGGGTGGTTTGCACCTAATGCATTTGGTTCTACGGTTGAGGTTGTGGTTTTAACTTTGTACATAGTGTTTGCTTGCAATTCCGGCGAAGCTACTGTAAAAACTGGTGCCATCGCCAGAGTTATTAAGACTAATAGAGTTAGAGTTGTTAATTGTGTTGTTTTTGTCAACTTACAATACTCCTAAGTTAGCTTGCGGTATTTTGGTATTTAATACTATTTATTTATCATATATTAGGATACAACACTGCCAAAATTTTTCTTACAATTGCACCGGGCGCTAATGTTTATCACTGAAACAGTGTGGGTGAACCGGAAGGGGAAACTGGGCAGAAACCAACATCAAACCCCAATCCAGCGGAGCGCAGAAACAGCCTCTTTGCCTTTTTAGGCTATGCAAGAAGGTTTAATCACGAAAAAATGAGTTCGGGGAGAACGGCGTTAGCCATATTTCAATTTAAACAATTACCGGAACACCTTTTTTCTTGTTTATTGTCATTTCTGCCTTGATCAAAAGAAAACTAACGATTGCAACTACTGTTATTCCGAGAATTATTTTCACCCAGTTAGCAAAAAGGGACTCAAGGTTAGTCCATATTTCTATCCTAAACAGAAAAAGCCAAACCACAAAGAAGACTAAACCAGCCAAGAAAATTGGTTTCTTGAAGATGTTTTTGTTCTTAATCATTGACTTTGGAATTATCTTGAGCGGTTCTTTTCGGTCCCTACGATCCAATTCACCCGCAAGATAAACAAGTCCAAAAAACACAAACCCGGCAATGAATGGGTAATAGAACGACAAGGACTTATCAAACAGAGCAACACCTGAAAAATAAAGAGTTGCCAACCAGATTACGGATAGAAAAAATGAACCGATAAGAAACCCGTGATCTAGTAGGCAGTTGTTAAGTGCTGGTCCGTAGACTCTTCTCCACGGAGTAGGTTGATTGTCTGGTTCTTGTAAGTCTGGATCGGCATATTCAATGAGCCCTATAGGGTCTTCTTGGTAGAAGTATATTTTTCCCGATTCGATGTTCTGTTGAATGTTTCCTTCAGCATCTAGTTTTCCGCGTTTAACCCATCTTGTTAGAGGATAAAACCATTCGGCTCCTCTGTCTTTTGCTGTTGTAAAAGAGTCCTGCAGCACATGGAGAAAAATTCCTAACGCAAAGAAGGGGCTCAGAAGATAACCAATTGCCATAACGAAGACGTTGTGAAATCTCGCCCTGTGAGGTTGTTCATCCTGGTACTTTCTTGTCTTAACAAACCAGTATTCCCTATCTAAATCCGGAACGAGCGCCCCAAGGGTTACAAGAAAAGCCACATCGAGGCGACCGAAAAATATTAACCCAACCGCAAAAGCGAACACAGCATGAGTGGTTAATTGCAAACCAATTCATCTCTCACATGACTATGTAACTGCTTTTGATTTATGAATATATGGTTGAATAGGTGAAATGAAATAGAAAGAAGGATAATCTGTATTACAAATTTTTTATGGATTAACTGCGTAATAGTATTTTGTTGTCTTGTTTTGTGTTGTCTTGAGCGCTAACTCTCTGTTTTGTTGTCTCTTGCGGCGTAAAGTGAAAGTGATTCAAACTCTGACCCCGGAAGCAAAACATTTTTGAGGATTTCAAGGAAAAAGTGGAAAAACTACAAACTAAGCACGACAGTGAAATCCCTTTAAATTAACAGTCAATGGCGAGTAAGTACACTTCTACAAGAAACCCAAGAAATTCTCAAACGCTTAAATCTTCAGTTTACCAAAGTACGTGTATAACCGCAGGTCACATATGTATAAGCTTTTATACGTATGTTGCTGAGAGATGTTAAATTGAAAATGGGTGCTTCCGAGAGGATAAAGACTAAATGCCGTACATAAAAAAAATCGAGTTAAAGGGCTTTAAGTCTTTTGGGCCACAGACGGTTAAAGTTAACTTCGATAAGGGGTTCACTGCGATAACTGGACCCAACGGCAGCGGCAAAACCAACATCATGGACGCACTTCTTTTTTCGCTTGGAGAACTCAGCACAAGAAGGCTTCGTGCAGAGAACTCTGCTAAACTGATTTTTCACGGCTCCGAAAAAGCGGGGCAAGAAAAAGCCAAAATGGCCAAAGTAGTGGTTCAATTTGATAACACCGACGGCTTAATGCCCGTGGACACCACAACCGTCACGATTTCAAGGGAAGTCTACCGCAACGGACAGAGCGTCTACCGATTAAACGGACGCAGAATGTCGCGTACCCACATAACCGAAACCCTCTCTATGGCTGCGATTAGCAGCATGAGCCAAAACATCATTCCCCAAGGCACAATCACAAGGTTAACCGATGTTACCCCGCTTGAAAGACGAAAAATCGTAGAAGACCTCATCGGCATCGCCCAGTACGACGACGAGAAAGTTGAGGCAGAAGAGAAGCTGCGCGCCGCGGACATTTCAATCCGCACCGCCATGGGCAGAATCGACGAAGTCCAAAAACGCCTCGACGACTTAGAGCGTGAACGCAACCAACTTTTACGCTACAATTTCATCCAATCCGAAACCAAAAAGTTCCAAGCCATAAAAATCTCAAGCGATGTTAGCCAGGTCAACACAAAAATTGCTGAAGGCACCGCGCAAACTGTCAAGGTCAAGGAAAGGGTGGACAAGTTAAAGGAGCAGCGGGACCATCGCAGGGGCAAACGCCACGAAATCGAGGGCGACTGGCGAAAACTCAGCGGCGAAGGACTCGAACAAGGCGGCTCCGAGGTTTTGAAGGTTCAGATTAAAATCGGCGAGTTAAAATCCAAACTAACCGAATTAAACACCAAGATTAGTTCAGGGCAATCCAGCCTTGAAAGTTTCAAGCGCGTAAGGGAAAACAACCTTGCCCAACATGAAAACTTGAGAACCGAAATCCGCGAAAACCGCCTGCGAATCCGCGCTTTTCGAAGTGAACATGAAAAACTCAAAGCACAAATAGTTGAGAAGGAAGCGGCTCACGGCGCATTGGCTCAGGAAACCAGCCAGCTTTGGGGCGGACTCGACGACAACAACCTCAAGATACGCGCCTTGGAAACTCAAATTGAAAGCCACGTTAAAAGAATAGCTTATTTACGCTCGGTTTACACGCAGGATAAGTCGGCTCTAAGACTTTGCACGGGCAGAATAAAAAACTTAAGCGTTAGAAAAGAAAGGTTCCAAACAAGCCAAGTGGAAATCGAGAAATCCCTAGGTGAACTCGAACAGGTGCAGCGAGACCAGAAAGCCCAGCTCAAAAACCTCGAACACCAAATTGAACGTAAAACAACCCAGAAGGAAACCGTGCAAAAAGAAATCACTGACGCCGAAAAAATCGCGAGTTCCGCCAAAGACGCAGTAATCGAGTTCGCAACCCAAAGAGACCTTGCCGCCACGATTGCTAACGAAGAGAAAGCTCTGCGCGGCATCGAAGAAATGAGTGAAGCAGGCGCATTAGCTGGAATCCACGGCAGACTACGTAACCTGATTAAAATCGATAAAAACTTCAAGAAAGCCGTCGATGCAGCCGCCACAGGTTGGCTTGACGCATTAGTTGTGAAAGACATTGACATCGCTTTCACCTGTATGGAATCGCTTCGGCGCATGAAGCTGGGCAGAATCAAAATCATTCCGTTGCAGGGCGCCATCAACATAAAAAACAAGGAACCGCCCAAACGCGAAGGCATAGTTGGACCCATCTCGAGCTTCATGAAGTACGACGCCGCCTACGCGCTTGCAGTCAACTATGTTTTCGGAGACACCGTTGTCGTCTCCAATGATAAGACAGCTTTTGCTCTTTCAAACGAGGGCTATCGTGCAGTCACAGTCAGCGGCGACTTGTATGAGCCAGGCGCCTTCGAAAGCGGCTACTACCGAGCGCCCATAGATTTCTCCACTATAATTCCCAGCGAAAATGCCTTGAAAAGCCTCGATGAAGCGGTTAAAGCACTCCAAACACACCTTACCCAGCGAGGCACCGACATCATAGGCATCGAGGAAGAACTCGAATACACCAAAATCGCGATTACAAGACTCACCGAATCCGTAGCCACCTTGGAACGGGAAATAATCAGGGTAAAACGCGGCGTCAAAAGAACACAATTCAACATACGACACCTCGAAAAGTACGGCGGCAAACTCGAACGTGAAGCAGCATCCTACAAAGGCCGCATGGACGTTTACCGAAACGAACGAAACAACATCCGCAAAAACCACGAGCGAATCCACGCCGAAATCGCTGCATTAAGACTGAAAACCGATGTCGCACATATTCAGGAGCTTGAAATGCAACGTTCAAAAATCGGTGAAGAACTAAACACCCTGCGCCAACGGTTGGGTTCTGCACAAACAGAAATCTCTACCAACCAGTCCCAATTCGACAGGGTTCTACGCACCGGTTATAAGAACACGAAAATTCAGCTCTCAAAGGTTGACCAGCAACAAGAGAAGCTTGTGAAAGAAGTCGCCGACGCAATTTCCGAACGGGAATTAATCAAGAAAGAAACCGATGAACTGGAGAAAAGCCGCGTCGACCTATCCAAAGCCGTGTTTTCTGCCCGTGAAGAATCCAAGAAATTCACGTCTCAAATTGACTCCATCGATTCGGAGCTGCGCCTTTTGGATTCGGAGTACGAGCAGGCAGAGCGGCTTCTAAACCAACTTAACCTGGGCATAGAAACCAGCCAGCTACGATTGCAGCAGCTTCAAGGACAACTGCGCCAGTTTGGCTACGAAGCGCCCCTGGAAACTAACCCGCGGCAGATTCAGGAAGCAGAAACCACCATCCGCATGATGCAGTTCGAGATGGAACGAATAGGCGCCATCAACCAATTGGCAGCATCGCACTACGCTGAACAGATTTCAAGATACCGCGAATTATCGGTACGCCTAAACGAGTTGGAACGTGAAAAACAAGCCATCGTGCTGTTCATGGATGAGATTGAATCCAAGAAACGCAAGGTCTTCATGGATGCCTTCGAAAAAATCAACACCTCATTGAAAGTTTACTTCGAAAAATTAACGGGCGGCGGCGAAGCATCGCTTAAACTGGAAAACCCCGAAGAACCCTTCAGCGGCGGCATCGACATGATGGTGCAATTTCCCAACAAACCGTCGATTGTGGTCAGTGGAGCAAGCGGCGGTGAACGATCCATCTCCGCAGTCAGCTTCATATTCTCGCTCAAAGAATTCACACCCGCAGCTTTCTACATCCTCGACGAAGTTGACGCCCACTTAGATGCTTACCACACAACCAAACTTGCCGAGTTGCTGCTTGAGGAAGCCGGTAAAATCCAGTTCATAGTAATCAGCCTACGCCCAGAAATGGTTAACAAAGCCCAGAAAGTCTACGGCGTCTACGAACGCAACGGAGTATCCAACGTGGTGACGGCAAAGTTCCCGCCGGAGGTAGCCAGATAATGGCGGCATCATCGACGATTCCGATGAGAAGACCCTTCTACCTGCGCCCCCCTTGGAATATTCTCTTCGAAATCAACAAACTCGAAAAAGTAACCCCGTGGAACGTTAACATAGCCTACCTGCTCAGGTCATTTCTCACCGAGATGGAGAAAACGAACCCTCAAAAAGTGGATTTCCGCGCTTCAGGAGTAGCCCTGGATTCTTCAGCATTAATCTACCTGATGAAGTCCAAGCTGCTGCTCACATTGCAAGAGGCTCCAGCAGCGTTGCCCAAGGTCCCGACAGATTTTGTTCCTCCCCCCCTGTTTTTGCCGCTGCGCCACGAGTTAACATCCACAACCATCGAGCACCTGCTTCAAGTCCTCGACGACGTCTTAAAAGGCGAAAAACTCCTCGCCCTCAACCACACAGTGGAGCAACACCCTGTTTTACCCGCCGTCACGGATTTACTTCCTCAATTCGACAAGTTCATCGCTGAACTCGAACTCCAAGTTGACCAATTGTACGCTATCCTGCGCGAGAAGACCGGCGGTCAGGGCATAATTGATTTCACAACCCTCTCGAAGGGCGCAACGCGCATCGAAGCGCTGAGAATGTTTATTTATTTGTTGTTCCTTGCGCAAAGCGGCTTAGTTAGCCTTTGGCAGAACGAGGAAACTGAGGAATTGTACATAGCTGTGGGGAAGATGAACGTTGGAAAAGCCGAAAACACAACCAGTTGAAGCGAGCCCAGAGATTGAGCAAGCTGTAGAAGCCGACAGAAAAGCCCATCATCTGGCTTTGTTAGAGGCAGCTCTCTACATTGCAGGTCGCCCACTGGACTTGAACGAGTTGTGCCAGGTTGTTGGCAGCCGCTCCAAGAAACGCACCCAAACCTACATTGAAATACTCATGAAAGAATACACCGCCCGAAACACAGCGCTTGAAATTTTAGCCCTAAAAAACGAGCGTTACGTGTTGCAGGTGAAAGCAGAATTCACCCACCTCATAAAGAAACTTGTGAATCGCCCCCTGCTCTCGTCTGGACCCCTAAAAACGCTCTCGTACATCGCTTATCGGCAGCCGATTTCCCAGAAAAGAGTCATTGACGTCAGAGGTCAACACGCCTACGGGCACGTGAAGATGCTCAAGGAGATGGGGTTAATAATGTCTGAGCGGAGTGGTCGCACGTTGGCGCTGAAAACTACGGATTACTTCGCCGACTATTTTGGTTTAACCACGGATACATCCGTTATGAAGAAGGACCTCAAGAAGATTTTCGGCGAAGCCATAAAGGACGATTTGGCAGAGCGTCAGCAGCAGGAAACGCAGGAAGAACAGCAAGAAGTCAACGAAAAATAGAGCTTAAAACTGCTTATTCTTGCCATAGTTAGGGGCTGATAGTTCAGCTGATATGAACCATAGATTTGCACTCGAGAGGTCGAGGGTTCAAATCCCATAGTTCACCACAAATTCTTTATACTTTACCCACTTCTTGAACATTTAGGCGATAGTTAATGGGAGTGGAAGTAAAGACAGTTGATACCCAAGGACGGATTATGCTCCCAAAAACATGGCGCGACAGGTACCTTAAAGACAAAAAGGCAGTTATCTCTCAAAAAGGGGATATAATTGAAATCAGACCGTTCGCAGACATTGACTTGACAAAATACTTTGATTCAATCGAAGTTGACTTAAAAACTGACCTTTCCGACTGGCACAAAGTCCGGGAAGAACTTCGGAGGAAATAGGTTGCCCCTCGCTTACGTGGATACAAACGTGTTTGTGTACGCTCTGTTGAAATCCACGCGGAAACTTTTACCCCATGAGATAAACGTTAAGGAATCAGCAAAACAAATTGTAAGCAGAATAAACGGCGGCGAAGAAGTAGCTTGCTCAGTTGTCCACTTCAGCGAGATATGCAACATCATAGAATACTATTTGCCCCTTGAGGTAGCTCTTATATTCGAAAAGGGTTTGCTGCTCCGGGAAAACATCCAGATTCTCGAGGTAACACCCGACGACTACCTGAACGCGGTTTCAATTTCAGAGCAACACAGTGTAGGATTGAACGACGCGTTGGCATATTTGCTCATGAAGAAAACGGCAATAACATCGATTTACTCTTTTGACAAACATTTCGATTGCTTTCCAGAAATAAAGCGCGTAACAGAATAATGCCCAGTGTCAGGTTGGTAGTTCGGCTGTTATGAACGCTTGATTAGCACTCGTTGCCTATTGGTTGTTGTTGTGGTATAGGGTTTTTCCGTTACAACTTCTAATCAAAAAACCAAACGACACAGTGAACTTTAGCCCTTTAACGGATACATTTATATTGAAATCCACGGTTTTAGTTGCTACTCGAACGCAGGATATGTAGATTATGTCAACTCACAGCAGTTTACACAAAAGAAAGCTTTCAGGCGGCAAAAAACGAGCTTACCGATCAAAGAAAAAATACGAAGCAGGCGGCTACCCAGCAGAAACAGTTCTCGGTGAACCAAGACGCAAGAGCACCCGAGGCATGGGCGGCAATGGCAAAATCAAGGTTCTCGCCGAAAAATTCGCTTCAGTAACTGACCCCAAAAGCGGCAAAGCCGAAAAAACCGCAATCACACGCGTCGTCAAAAACGGTGCGAACGTTGACTATAACCGCAGAGGAGTCATCACTAAAGGCGCGGAAATCGACACTGCATTAGGTCTCGCAAAAGTTACCAGTAGACCGGGAAGCGACGGCGTAATCAACGCAGTTCTCATAACCAAAGAAAAAGCATAATTTTTTTCTTCAAAATTTTTAATATTTTTTAAAGCTCGTTGGCTGAGCTTGGCTCTTAATCTTCACCAGCTGCTTAGCAAGTTTTTGAATAATCTTCTCTTTTGGTTCTTTCTTCTCAACAAGCAGCATCCCTGATTTAGCCCACGGCGTCTTAGGAAAATGTGCTTCAAGTTTAGCTTCATTCTGCAAGCATAGTTTGTCGGCTGCTTCCTTGATTTCCAAGATTTTCGGCGACTGCACCGCTATGCTTTTTGGAACTCTTCTTCCTTCTGCACGTGACTTGTTGATGTCGAAGTAGATTGGCCAGATTATTGCTTTGTCGAGTTTCTTCATGTGTCTCACCTATTTGTGGGCGTAGTACGCGACTAGTTTCTCGCCGACTTCGTTTACTCTTACGAATCCGAAGCGTTCAAACTGTATGATGGCGTCTGGCTTTAACTTTTTGCAATCCGCTTCAGCAAAACCCTCGGTGACCAAAGCATCAGGCATGACAACTTGCGCTGGAAACTCCGTGCCTTTGGGTAACCACTGGATGAGTTGCACCTTTATTTTTCTTACGTCCTCGTAGGATTCGCTGGCAAACTTTGCAGTTACCAAACAGCCCGTTTTGTTTTCGATTTTGACGTTGAATAGCTCCATCAGCCTGAAGATTTTTTCAGGTTCCATTGTTTCTACATCTTTCTTAGACACCCAGAAACTAACCGATTTATCTTCGCTTTCTGGAGTTATGATGTATTCTCTGAATCCCTGTTCAGGCTTCTCTGGATGCAACGGCAATTTGGCGTTGAAAACCTTGGGCACCATCAAAACCTTAAGCTCCAAGGGCTGGGATACGAAGAAGTACCTAGCGCTTGCAGCGTCGAGGATTTTGCGGTTGTACGAAAACAGGTTCTCCCAACTTAAAGTAACATCGTTTGATTTTGTTCCCACATCGATTATCATTTTTTTGATGGATTCAGGCTGGATACCGCGTTTTCTAAGCGCCGCGAAGGTTCCCAGTCTTGGGTCATCAAAGCCCGCGTATGTGCCTGCTTTTATACCTGCGACGATTTTGGATTTGCTCAAGTCGGCGCCCGTGATTTTTAGTCTGCCATAATGGATTGCCTCAGGATAAGTCCACCCAAGATAATCATACATGTATTTTTGGCGGACCATGTTGGTGTAGTGTTCTTTGCCGCGGATGATGTGAGTCATACCCATCAAATGGTCATCTAAGCCAGCGGCTAAATTGTAAAGTGGCCAAACGATGTATTTACTTCCCACACGCGGATGCGGATACTTTTGGGTGTCGATGACGCGCAGTGCAGGCCAGTCTCGGACGGCTGGGTTGGGGTTTTGAAGGTCAGTTTTCACCCTAACCACCGCTTGCCCCTCCGTGTAACCGCCAGTTAACATTCGATGCCAACGTTCCAGATGCTCACCGGCTGGTAAATCGCGGCATGGGCAGGCTTGCATGGCTATGGTTTTTTTGCGGAATTCTTCAGACGGGCACTCGCAAACGTACGCGTTGCCGTCTCCGACGAGTTTCTCGGTGTACTCGTAGTAGATTGGTAATCGGTCGCTTTGGATGTATTCCTCGTCAACCGTGCAGCCCAACCACTTCAAATCTTGGCGGATGCTATCGTAGAATTTTAGTGCAGGACGTTTGATTTTTGGGTCGGTGTCTTCGAAGCGCAGGATGAATTTACCGTTGTACATTCGCGCATATTCGTGGCTTAGAAGTATGGCTCGTGCTGAACCCAAGTGCAGGACGCAGTCAGGGTTAGGCGAAAATCTTGTGACAATTTTTGTGTATTTGTCAGCGTTAGGTAACGGTGACAGCTTTTTCTCTTCTGTTTCATGTTTCTTTTGGGTTTCAGGCCAATTCGTTTCAACAATCGCCTTCTGCTCCGCCAGTGATAAACTGTTAACTTCAGCTACAACAACGTTGATTACGCCAGAAAGTTCTTTTATGCGGCTCCGAAGCTCAGCTTTTTCCCCTAGAACTTTGCCAACCATCGCGCCTGCCTGCGCTTTTCCATCGTGCCCAACCGCGTTTAAAAGTGCGGCTTTACGGATAAATTCCCTTAAATCATTATCATTTTCTAACGCCAAATCAGATACGCTCGCAGTCACTTGTTTCGAGTAATCAAGAATTCAGCGAACGCTTTTAATTTTTCCTTAGCCTGGGGCGTGGGCAATAGTTTTTCGGCTTCGCTCCAGCTTTCCATCACCATTTTCTGCGCGGTTTGCTTCACGCATTCCATGGCACCGTACTTCTGCATCAGGGCTATGGCTTCGTCGCGCAGTTTCTGGTCGGAAGTGTGCATGCTGAGAATTTCAACCAGCCGTTTCCTGTCGGCGCCGCTGGCTTTTTTGAGTGTGTAAATAACCATCAGGGAGCGTTTTCCTTCGGTGATGTCTCCGCCGACGCATCCTTTGCTCTTGGCGAACTCTTGCCCAGTCAAATCGAGGATGTCATCCTGCATTTGGAATGCAACTCCGATGCTTTCGGCAAATCGGCCAAGCTTTTCAACCAACTTGGGTTCTGCGCCCGAGAGCACCGCTGCCATCTTCGCTGCCATCCGCGCCAAAGTGCCTGTCTTGTAAGCGCACATCTGCAGGTAATCCTCTTCGCTTAGTTCATCGGCGTTTGCTATGCCCCTGTGCCATGCGATGTCCATAGCTTGCCCCATGCTCAGGTTAATCATTTCTTGCACGTAAACCTCGTAGATATCCCGTTGCACTTCAGCTGAAATTTTTGTTTTATGAGTCATTAACGGCAACAGTGGCAGGTAGTACATGGCGTTTCCAGCGTTGACGGCGATGTCGATTTGGAAAAGTTTGTAGGTGCAGGGTTTGCCGCGTCGAATCTCTGAGGAGTCTTCTATGTCGTCGATGACGAGTGTGCCGTTGTGGATGACTTCGGGAATAATTGAGAAATCCACGCAGTAATCGGCTTTTTTGCCAAGGGCCTCACAAATGAGCAGGAAAAGCGCTGGGCGCCACCGTTTTCCGCCGCGGTCCAGTATGTCCCAGATGGGGTCGGCAATTGCCTTGTTGAGGGGCTGCAAGGTGTAGCTGTACATGGGCGGGTTAACTTTGAAGAGAACCGCGTCTTTGCGGTATTTTCGGGGGATGTATTTTTCTATGGCTTTGTCGATTTGAGGTGCGGTTTCTTCAAGAAACTTTTCAATATCCAAGTTAGTGGGCTCCTCTTTTAGCGTATTTCTGCAGGTTGAATCCTCGGGCTTGCAGCCACTCACCCGTCTTCCCCGTGATTACCACGGGTGTTTTGGCTAAGTCGCTTATTTTTTCTGCGCCAACCAGAAACAGGGCGTTGCGCAGTTCCTCGATTAAGCATGAAAGTTTATCCTCAGTTTCCCTCGAGCCTTTTACTGCCGCTTGAAGGATCGGTTGGGATATGCTGGCTAAGCTCGCGTTAAGCGCCAAAGCCTTTGCGACGTCGGTGCCGCTTCGCAGTCCGCCTGAAGCAATCACGGGCAACTTGACGGTTTGCACGGTTTCTATCAGGCTTACCGCGGTTGGGATGCCCCAGTCCCAGAAAGCTTCTCCTGACAAATTCTCTTTTTGGGTTGAGCGGTAGTATTCGACGGCTGCAAAACTTGTTCCGCCAACTCCACCGACATCAATGGCTTTCACGCCCGCGTTTTCGAGGGCTTTAGCATCCTCCGAGGAAATGCCCGCACCTGTCTCCTTAACGATTACAGGAGTATCGAGTGCACCTGCGATTTGGGCAATTTTGGCTAAAACTCCTTTGAAGTTGGTTTGTCCTTCAGGCTGAACCGCTTCTTGGAGAGCGTTTAAATGCACTGCGACTGCGTCGGCATCTATCATTTCGACGACTTTTTTGACTTCTTTTAATCCGTAGCCGTGGACAAGTTGGACTCCGCCGATGTTGGCGATTAAGAATGCGTTTGGCGCCATTTTGCGGGTTACGGCGTAGGTTTCTTCGAGTTCTGTGTTTTCGATGGCGGCTCTTTGGCTTCCCACTCCCATGCCGAGTCCGAGTTTTTCGACGGCTTGGGCGATTGAAGCGTTTATTTTTGTGGCTTGCTGGGTTCCGCCTGTCATGGCGCCCACGATTATTGGGGCTTTGAATTTTTTGCCCAGAAAAATGGTTGATAAATCGATTTTGGCTTTGTTGACTTCTGGTAGTGCTCGGTGGACCAGTTGGATATCTTCGAAGCCTGAAGTGGCATTTCTAGCCTGCGCTTTCTTATCCAAGCAGATTCTTATGTGGTCTTCCTTGCGTTTGCCAGTTTCGCTTGTCATCTCAGGTCTTCTCTATTTCAGTGCCTAACACACTTTGGTCTGTTAGCGCTCTGTAAATAGATAACCCTTTTGTGGCGCCCGTAACTGTAACATGGACTCCTGCCTCGATTGCTGGGATGAGCGCGGCGATTTTTCCTGCCATGCCGCCTGTGACGTCTTTGCCTTGTGCTTTGCCGAGTTTGGGTTGGATTGCTTTGAGTTCTGCCAATGTGAGTTTTTTGTATGGTTTTGCGTCGGGGTTGGTTTTTGGGTCTGCGTCGAATATGCCGTCGGTGTCTGTTCCGATGACGATTTTTGAAGCGTTATATTTTATAGCTAAATAAGCCACAAGTTGGTCGCCTGAGAGGATTGTGAAGCCCAGTTTTTCGTCTAAAACCGCATCGCCGTACATGACTGGGGTGAACGACATTTTCTGCAGGGCTTTAAGGACGGTTTCGTCGAAAACCTTGATTTTTCCGTTCTCTGTTAAGAAGCATGATGAAGGCGCGATGCTTACAGCGGCGATTTCATGCCAAATCATGGCATCCATGACTAAGCCGTTTAGCACGGTCATGACATGGTGAGTTTCGGCGAAGCCCAGTTTCTGTGTTGGGTCCTCGTTGTAACCGTCTTTTAAGCCATATTTGAGTGCGGTTGGGTGCCCGAAGCTTCCGCCTCCGTGGACAACGATGAGGTTGTCGAGGTCAGCTCGCTTGATTTCTTCTGCTAGGCGGTTGATGATTTCGGTTTTTGCCGCTAGCTCTCCGGTTTTGTCGGTGATGGCTGAGCCGCCGATTTTTAGGATGATTGGTCTTGAATCGCTCATTGTAATTGTTACCTGAGTATGATTATTTGTGTTCTGCTAATTTAACGTTACAGTTCCAACTTGAAACGCCGCTGAAGTTTTTGTTCTCTGCGACTTCTTCCTTTACTTTATGCACTGAATTTCAACATGCTAATGCGCTGGAAAACAGCCAATAGCACCTACCCTCTTAGGGACTGACCCCCCTCATGAGGAAGACGAGCGCTATATCACTCACTTGTTTCATATTGAAGGTCACAAAAGTGTTTGACCTATCAGCCCTTTTAAAGCTTGCTTTTAGAAATACGATGGCTTGATATTAGGCGTTCAACGGGTCGGTGGTAGACCAAAGAAATCTAGTTTTTAATGCGTCTTGGTGTAAGGATAAAGAAAAAGAAACTAGTTGATGCTTACTCTTTCATTTTCTATACTGACTTTGTTGCCTGTTTTTATTTTGCTGACATCAACGTTGTCTACGAATGGGATTTCGCTGATGATTGCGCCGACTGCGACGATGGTTTCGGTTTCTTTGTTTATCATGGCTGCTGGGGCGACGCCGTTTTTCTTCATGCGGTAGAGTGTGTAGCTGCCCACTGTGCTGCCTTTGCCCTGTGGGAACACGAGGATTTTGCCTTTGACGCTTTGTCCTTGGAGTTCGTGTCCTTTTTCTGTGACGACGCCTGTGTTGGGGTCTACGCCGCCATAGAACGAGATTGGCTGCGTGGTAACGAGTGCTTCGCCCTGTGCTTTGCCTTTGTAGATTATTCTGCCTTTTAACTGTTCCATTTTCCAGTCACCGCTGCATCTACGCATTCACTCATGCTGCCCATCTTGGTTTTCATGAGGTTCTGGCGTGAATAGAAACATCCCTTCGCCGATGTTGTTGCTAAAGATTTGAACCTGCCTTTTAGCGGCGCCACTGCCATGCAGGTGTCGCATGCGAATTTGCCGCCTGCTGATTCGATGATTTCGGTGTAGCCGCGTTTATCCGCGAGCTGCTTGGCGGTTCGGGATGTAGCAACCCAGAACTCTGTGCCCAACGCAACCTTTTTGCCTTTGACTAAGTCGGCGATTTCCGCGATTTCTTTTATCGAGCAGTGGGGGCATCCAACGCATACAAGTTCTATTTCTGATACGTCGTCGTTGATGTTGTCGTAGGCGTTTTTGATGTCGCTCTGTTCAATTACAATTTTTTCTTTGAGTTGGGGTTGCTGTTCCGCGCCTGGGGTTACGCCTTTCATGTAGAAGAGCGGTTTTGCGCCGTAGGTTACGACGGATGCGCAGAACGATTTGAGTTCGTCGAGTTCCGCTGTTTTGATGCCTATGATGTATGGGATTTTGTTTTCTGCTTTTTTGCCGATTGCGTAGCCCAGTGCGCCCCAGTCGGAGAGTTTGGATAGTTCCGCGTTAACTTCAACGAGTACGTCTGGCACGCGGTTCTCATCTAAATGCAAACCGTAATTGGGAGTTTTCCCCACAAACGCGGCTGCGAGCGCGGATGGTCCGCCTTCACGGTTAGTTCTTGCGCCCAAAACCGAGTTTGCGAACGTGACTGCGCTGCTTTCTGACCATGCGAGGTGTTCGCCGTAGAGGGGCAGGTTGCCGATGAGGTAGGGTGTGCAGGTGCAGGTGATTAGGATGCCCATGCGTCGGAAGGCGTCTATGACGAGGTTTTGTTTTTCTGCGAATTCGGGGCTGATGCCGAGTTGCTGCCAGTTTTCAAGGTCCATGCCTGCGGGGTTTAATGTAGTGAGGACTTTGACTCTGCCGTCAACGGCAAGTTCGTTTAGGAATTCTAAGCCTGCGTCGCCCAAGTTGTGGTAGGATACGCCTGCTACTTGGACGCTTCCGACTTTGATGAGGTCTTTTGCGCCGAAAATC
>CAIUPH010000039.1 GCA_903901015.1 Candidatus Bathyarchaeota archaeon
TCAAAACCCCTTGTCTGCACTTGCCAAACGTTCGCGGTGTTGTTTCCGCATTTTGGGCATGCACGCATGTACATTGCTTGTTTTCCCGAGTTTACTTTGACTGGTTTTAATATTGAACCGCATTCTTTGCAAAAGTCCATTGATTATTTCTCCGTTATTTTTACGTTGAATCCAATCGTTGATTCGCCGGATACTTTAGGGGTTTATCACACCCTGCCGTGTTAGCTATAGGCTGGTTGGGTTATAAAAAATAATGCGACTGCAGTTGCGCTACAACAGTTACACAAAAGTTTTGGCTATAACTTTCATATTTGGAGCCTAATAGAGGTTCTATGCACAAACCATGGAGGGGTCTCTGCGTTCACGAACCTATTAGGATCCAAATATCATATCATTGCAGAAACCTATAGGGGGTAGGGTCCTATTGGCGTTTTTCAAGCTCATTAAAATGTTGAAAACCCGACTTCCCGCCCTGAACAGCAAACCCAGCAAAACTGCAAACCGGAAAAATCACTGAGCTTCCACCCCGAAAAAAAGGTTCCAAATAGGATTTTGCTCAGGTACCGCTCCAAAGTTTTTTGTGAATTGACGAATTTCATGTCGAGGATTTTCGGCATTATTACCATTCTAACTTATTTTTTCAGATTCGCTGTCTTTATTTTCTCTGCTACCAGATCCAATTTGGAGCGCTCGACTTCTTTTAACTCATGGAAAGGCGGCAGTTTCTGATTTAAGAACCGTGGAACCACGTGGATGTGGAAGTGGAATATGTCTTGTCCTGCAGCTTTACCGTTCTGCTGAATTATGCTGATGCCGTCTGCATTTGTGGCTTTTTTGACTGCCGCCGCGATTTGTTTGGTTACAATGTGGACTTGGCTAAGGTTTTTCTCTGGGATGTCGAAGATGTCGACGTAGTGGGCTTTGGGAATCACAAGCGTATGCCCCATGTTCAGCGGTCGTATGTCGAGGAAAACCATGGTCGTTTCGTCTTCGTAGATGGTGCTTACTGGAGCTTGCCCACGGACTATTCTGCAAAATATACAAGATTCATCAAACGTCAAATCAACCACTCTGGGCTTTAGCTTTAATCAATCAGTTTATATGCTATTTCCACTTCATATTTCTTTCAGCTAAGAGGTTTTGAAAATGACTGAACTTGAAGATAAAGTTCGCGCAGAAGCAGGAAAAGTGCAGGACCCCGAAACCGGACAAACCTTCGAAGAGATGCAGATGATTCAGAGCGTAAAAGAAACCGAGCCGGGCACAGTCACCATCGAATTCGTGCCGACAAGCCCGTTTTGCCCCATCGCCTTCAAGCTTTCAGCTGATTTACGCGACGCAGCGAAGTCGGTTCCAGGCGTTAAGAAAGTGCTTGTTTATTGCCGTGGTCACGCGATGGAAGAGCAAATCAACGAAAGAACTAACAAAGAAGCATAGTTTTTCAACTTCTTTTTCCATTTTATTTTGAGCGGATATTACTAAAAGAACTATCTTTGCAGTGCAGGTTACTTCATTCTTGTAAACGCCCAAGTGCCAACGACAATCATGATGCCGTCGAAGAGAGCAACAACTCCGATGTCAATCCATAGGGGCTGAATCTGAAGTGGCGTCCACGCGGCGCCCAACGTAACATTTCTCAGGGCGTCCACGCCGTAAGTCAGTGGGTTCCAAGCTGCAATGTCAACTAACCAACTGGGCAAACTGCCTCCTTTAAGGGGAAACAATGCGCCGCTTAAGAAGAACAGGGGCAAATTCACGAAGGTTTGGATGGCGCCGAAGCCTTCAAGGTTACCCATGAAACTTGCGATGACTAACCCGATGCTGACTAAGCCAAAGGTGATTAGCAGCATTATTGGCAGAGCGTAAAAGAACGTGATGGGGCTGATTGGTATGCCCAAGGCTAAGCCTATGACGAAAACTATGATTCCCTGCAGCAGAGCATCTGTGCTGTCGCCAACCATCTTTCCCATGAAAATCGTGAATCTGGAAACGGGGGAAACCAAGATTTCTTTCATGAAGCCGAATTCTTTGTCCCAGATGACGTTTATACCCATGAACATAGCGGTGAAAAGCAATGTTTGGCCGATGATGCCGGGCAATATGACTTGTCGATAGGTTAAGTTGGCGGGCAGCGCAAAGCGGGTTGCAAATGCAGCGGCGAAGATGACGAGCCACAGCAGGGGCTGAATGAAGCTGGTTACGAGTCGCGTGCGGTCGCGGTAGAAACGTTTGATTTCCCGCAGCCACAGAGTGTAGAATCCTCGGGCTTCACTCATTTTATTGCCCTCCTACGAGCCGCAGATGCACCATGCAGTTCTTTGCCTGTGTCCTCGCGGATGTTTCTGCCAGTATAATGCAGGAACACATCTTCTAAGTTGGGTTCACGCAGCACTATCGATTCTACGTAGATGTTGTTTTGGGCAGCTAACTCCATTATGCGGGGCATGACTACTTTGCCGTTGCGCACCGTTATTTCTAATGCGCCATCAACAATCTTTGTTTTGGGGAACCCTAACCATTTAGTTACAAGCTCCGCTAACGCGTTTACGTTGTTTGCTCTAACCGCTACAACGTCGCCTTCAAGGGTATCTTTGAGTTTTTGCGGTGTATCTAAAATCACCATTTTTCCATGGTCTATGATGGCGATTCGGTCTGAGAGCCTGTCGGCTTCATCCATGTAGTGGGTGGTTAAGACGACGGTGATATCGTGGGTTTGTTTTAGTTCTTTTATGTATTTCCAGATGTGGTCGCGGGTCTGCGGGTCCAATCCGACGGTTGGTTCATCTAGAAACAAAACTTTAGGATAATGAATTAATCCGCGTCCAAGCTCAAGCCGACGCCGCATGCCGCCCGAATATGTACGCAGCAAATCATCCGCCCTATCTTCCAACTCAACGAGTTTTAAGATGCGGTTGATGCGTTCCTTCTGCTCCGACGCTGGAACCCCAAAAAGGTTCGCGTGCATGAAGAGGTTCTCCCTGCCCGTTAAACGGTCGTCGATGCTTGGGTCCTGAAAAACTATACCTATTGATTTTCGGACTTTGTTGGCTTCGCGAACGATGTCAAAACCGTTAACAGTCGCGGACCCAGAGGTGGGCTTAAGAATCGTGCAGAGCATGGAGACAAACGTGGTTTTTCCAGCGCCGTTGGGTCCAAGCAACCCAAAAATCTCGCCTGGTTCCACAGCGATGTCTAAGCTGTCGACTGCTTTGAGGGAACCGTAAGTTTTTGTTAACTGCTTGGTTTCGATGGCGTGGGGCATTTTTGGGTTTTCTCTTTTTAGCAATGAAACTTATGCCAGATTTAAGGATATTCACGCGGCTAAATAAAAAACAGAAGAAAAATCAGCCCTTAAAGTATTCAGAAAAAAATAAATGCCCCCGAACAGGCTAGTTTATTCTTAATTGAAGCGTTTTACCTTTGCCTGAACCTAAACCACCGCGAAAACTTTCCCTGTTCGATGTTACAAACCTGGTTATAGGGGCGATTATCGGCGCAGACATCTACGTGGCATCCTCTTTTGGCGCGGGTTTCCTCGGTCCGTTTAGCTTGGTGGTCTGGGTTATCGCGGGATTAATCGCCATCATAATTGCCCTGTGCTTTGCCCAGTGCGTGATGCTGCTGCCCAAAGTCGGTGGACCATACGCTTATGCTAAGGACGCTTGGGGACCGTTTGCGGGGTTCACAGTGGGTTGGTCGCTTTGGCTGGCTGAGTGGATTTCTTTGGCAGTTTTCCCTTTAGCCTTCACAAGGTACCTGATGTTTTTTATTCCAAACCTCGACGTTCTAACGCAGAGCCTGGTTAAAGTGGCGTTCGTGGCGTTTCGCGCAGTAACTAACATCGTTGGAGTCAGGGCAGCGGGCAAAGTCAACGACATTTTAACCCTGCTCAAATTGGCGCCGCTGGTTTTCTTCGTTATCGCGGGAATAACATGGATTTTCTTTAACCCCGCCGTAGCATCCGCTAATTTTTCTCCGTTTACCCCGTTTGGATTTGCGGGTTTTGGCTCAGCAGTGGTGTTGATTTTTTGGGCTTACGCGGGTTTTGAGATTTCCACGATTCCAGCTGAGGACGTGGAGAACCCGAGCAAGAACATTCCCAAGGCAGTCATCATGGGAATATTGGTGGTGACGGCGTTCTACTTAACCACCAACGTCGTTTTGTTCGCCGTCCGAAACTACAGCCTCCTCGCCACAGACACCGCGCCGCTGGCGGCTGCCTCAAGCGGGATATTAACGTCGAACGCGGCTTTGGCGCTCTTCGGCGGCTTGCTAGTTGGTGTTGGAGCTTTGATTTCTGTCGCAGGCTCCGACGAATCAGGCATGATTGGCACCGCAAGGCTTGGATACGCGTTGGCTGCAGACGGCTTATTCCCTAAACTGTTCGCGAAAATCCACGCCAAATACAAAACACCCTACGTCTCAGTAATCATCCAAAGCGTAACCGCGTTAGTTGCCGCGCTTTTAGCGCCGCTCTTCGGAGGGTTGAGTCTGCTCATTTCGGTGTCGGTGTTTTTCTTGGCGATTGCGTATTTGGCAACGTGTGCTTCTGTGTTTCCATTGCGAAAGAAAAACCCCGTGGTTGGCGCTGTTTATGGCAAGAGGAACATGGTGATTCCAGTGCTTGGCGTATTGTTCTCGGTTTACTTGATTACCCAGTGCAGCCTCACCCAGATTGCCATCGGCGTTCTGCTGCTTTTGGTGGGAATCCCAATCTACGTCAAATACTCGCCAAAGAAAGAATTAACCGAAGCAAAACAAGCCCTGATGTCAGAACCCAACATCTTCCGCAGAATGTACCGCCAAGAACACGTTTTCCTAGCGCATCTTCTACATCACATCAGAAAAATCTTCAGAGGAGCCACGGGTAAACCAACCGAAAACGATGTTCCGTAACGTTAAATTTGCACCTTCACAATACTATTGTGGAGATTTTTTATGCCCGAAATGAATTTTGAAGGTACCGCCACATGGAAAGGCGCAACAGAATGTGAACTCTCAATCAAAGGCAAGAAACTTGTAACCGTCAGTCCCCCACCATCGTTTGGAGGAAAAGAAGGCTACTGCGTGCCCGAAGACATATTCGCCGCGGCTTTAGCATCCTGCATAAACACGCTGTTTCTTTTAATCGCGAACAACAGCCAACTGAAACTCAAAAGCTTAGAAACCATGGCAAACGTGAAGATGAACGTGGAGGGAATGGAGAAACTGATTTTCACAAACGTCCACTTCCAGATGAACGTTGCCTTGGAAAACGATAACGAACGCGAACGCAAAAAAGCCAACACGGTCTACGGGATGGCGCAGAAGATTTGTCCAATTCGGCAGTCGTGGGGCGAAGCGGTTCCGATAAGTTTTGAGTTGAATTTCAAGTAAGCACGAGAAAAAAATTTTTCTTTTTTTTTCCTTTATTTTCCCATAAAAAACCCTTTAAATAATCAACAATTGACTGCCAGCGGAAAATACGCATTAGCCTTAAATACCGAGGATTTCTATTTGCAGTCGGGGAATTCGAGAGCATGAGCAGTCCATACGCAGTTGACATTCGAAACGTTACAAAACGCTACAACGAACTGGTAGCGGTAAACACCATGAACCTAACCATTCAGACGGGCGAAATCTTCGCGCTCTTGGGACCTAACGGTTCAGGAAAATCCACCACCCTCAAGATGCTCATGGGTTTGGTTCAGCCTACTGTGGGAGAAATCAATGTTTTAGGTGTAGACGTGCTAAAAGACCCTGTTGCGGTTAAGCAGCAGGTGGGCTACGTTCCTGAGTCACCTAACATCTACGAGTTCTTGACCGGAATCGAATACCTCGATTTCATCGCCGACATCTACGGCATACCAACTTCTGAGAAGAAGCAGCGGATAACAGAGTACCTTAAAGCGTTGCAGCTTGAGGGACGAGAAGGCGACATGATTAACAGTTACTCGGATGGCATGAAGAAGAAAATCAGTTTAATCTCAGCGTTTTTGCATAAGCCTAAACTTTTGATTCTTGACGAACCCCTCAACGCCTTAGACCCGAGGAGCGCAAGAATAGTTAAGGACCTGCTGCATGAACTAAAAGCGCAGGGCGTCACAACCATCCTATCCACGCACGTGCTGGAGATTGCGGAGGCACTGTGCGACCGAATCGCCATCATGTACCAAGGCAACATCTTAGCGCTGGGCACCATGGAGGAGCTCAGGGGCAGAGCAAGCATGCCAAACTCTGGGTTAGAAGACATATTCCTCAGGTTAACAGGAACAGGCGATTTAAGAGCTGTCGTTGAGGAACTGCTGCGATGAATTGGAAAAACGTCCTGTACCTGCTGCGGGTTGAACGCAAATCTGGTCGATTAATTAGAGGAATAAAGGCAACAAGGTACCGGGAAAACCGCGTTATTGCCTACTGGCCCTATTGGGTGGCAGTAATCCTCGGTGTAATTGGCGGTTTAATAGCTAATTTTGCAGTATCTTCAATTTATTCAGATCCAAGCGCCACTCCAAACCTGCCGCAGCTTGCAAGCGGTTCATTAAGTGTGTTCGTTACTTTGCCAACAATCGTCCTGGTCTTCGCTTTCGTATTTACACTTCTTCAGCAAATCCAGGTTTCAGGCATCAAGGCGACGGGACAGGTAATGTATTGGCTGCCCATAACATGGCAAGAACAAACGATGGCATCCATCTTATCAAACCTCCTTGGTTTGCCTATTGCACTGGTTTTAGGTATTGGAACCGGAATTATCGTTTACGGAGCATTCAACGGTTTAATTCTGCAGGCAATCTTGACATCCTTCGTGTTGCTTGCAACTGCTTTCATGGCAAGCACCCTCGCAGAAGTCCTAAGGTTGCTGCAGATGCGTTTCACCGGCGCAGTCTACAAATCCAGCGGCAAAGCAGCAATATGGGTAAGATTAATATCCACAATAGTTATCTTCATAGTTTTCTACACCGTTTATTTCTACGTAATTAACGGAACCGGCGCCCTAACATTCTTCAGAACTGTTCAGCAGATTCAAAGCGTCGCTTGGTTTGTTCCCTTCATTTGGCTATCATTAACCATAGGAAACGTTTTTAGTGGAATGTACTTACTGAGCTTAGTGTACATTGCTTCAGCTGCACTTTTTATCGCGGCACTCTACTTTTTGGCGGTAAAGCTGAACCAGTTATTCGGACTCTACGAGCCCCCAGCAATTAACCTTCAAAAAAGCGGTGTTTACGCGCCCAAAACAGGGTTTTTGGGTAAACTTGGCTTATCCAGCTCTGAAGCAGCAATAATTCGCAAAGACGCCAGAGCTTTCACTAGACGCCGTGAAATGGTATCTATTTTCATCGTGCCTATTATCATGATTATTCTCCCAATAATGCAATCGTTCGGGGTAACTGGAACATCAGGGGGCGCTCAGGGTATTGAAGGGTTAATTTTTGGAAGCGTGATTTTCTTTTTACCGGCTGGTTTTACAGCTTTGCTTCTGGGCGAAGTAATGATTGGCGAAGAAGGACAGTCTGTCTGGAGAATCTATGCCTCACCGATTTCACCTAAAAGCCTCGTTAAAGCCAAGATGTTCTTCCTAACATTCTTTTCAACAATCATTCTGATTGTAAGCGGAGTCATAGGCGTAATATTCTATCATACAAGCTGGGAAGTCTCAATCGCTGCTTTTCTTGGAGGATTCTTTGTGTTGTTAGCCGTGGGTACGGTTTCGTTGACAATCGGGTTTAAGGGTCCAGATTTCTCTCAGACCCGTAGAGCAAGGATGGTACGTCAAGAATGGTCGCTGATTGGATTAGTTGTTGGCGCCGTAGTTGGAGTAGGCGTTTTGGCACCATTAATCGTGACGATCGGGTTATCGCTGTTCTCCGGCAGTGTCATCAGTACGTTAAGTCTTGCCATCGGAGTCGCCATCAGCGCAGCCATTTCGTTGGGCATAACCATAGTATTTTATAGGATAAATCTGGGGATTGCAGCGGATTTTCTGAGAAAAGCTGAAGTTTAAACTGCTTCCCATCTATAATTCTCGTTTTTTAGGAGTTTCTAACAGTCAGATTTAAAAGCACATAGCGAGACATCGTTAACTTGTTTGTGAATGCTTATGGACAACGAGGGAAAAGGCACAATCTTTAGACGAAAAGACGACCGGTACCTACTTTACTTGCCCGCCCGCGTAGTGGATGACAGCATGTTTCCACTCAAATGCAGCGGCTCAATGCCTGTTAAGGTTCATTTCAGCGCTAAAGACGGCAAGTTGGTTGTCGAGAAATGGACAGAGGAAACCTAACTCTCCAAGCTTATTCGCCAACTTTATCTAACTGCTAAACCATTGTTTTTATGAGGATTTTTATTGAAAGAACTAACAGTTAAAAGCCCCGTATTCGAAAACATCAGGCCGATTCCAAAAAAGTACAGTTGCGACGGCGAAAACATCAACCCCCCACTAACAATCGAAGGAATTCCTAAAGAAACAGTGAGCCTTGCCCTCGTCATGGATGACCCCGACGCGCCAGGCGGAACATTCGACCACTGGGTCGTCTGGAACATTTCGCCCTCAACAACCAAAATAGCTGAGCACTCGATTCCCGGGACACAGGGATTGAATGGCATGAGAAAACCCGGGTATTCTGGTCCTTGCCCACCGTCTGGAACGCACCGGTATTTCTTCAAGGTTTACGCATTGAATGCGCAGCTTACTTTGGGTGCTAAATCCACCAAAAGAGAACTTGAAAGAGCAATGCAGGGACACATGATTGCGAAGGGCGAATTGATAGGTCTCTACAAAAGATAAACCCATTTAAACTCGAATTTTTTTTCCTTTTGCCCAAAGCAACCGTTCAAACGTTAAATACTTTTAATAAATCAATATCTGATGTAGGTTGAGCTCTTGAACCGCAAATTCACCGTTATAGCTGCCGTCGTTCTGATCGCTTTGATTGTTTTAACGCTTTTTTTTGCGGTCAACTGGCTGAACAATAAAACCGTGGGCAGGCAGTTCTATGTGGGCGTCGAATATGCTTATGGTGAAAACCAAACTGTTCAAGTTCAAATAACTCAAATCCAAGCCTTAGTCGACAAAGTTAAGGATTACACAAACCTCTTCATTGTGGGTTCAATAGGTTTCAAAATTAACCAAACCGCGTTAACCGAGGCGTGCGACTACATTTTCCAAGCTAAACTCAACTTCATCGTACTATTCACAGGTTTAGACCAGTACACCTACGACATTACACATTGGATGGTTGACGCAAAGGCAAGGTATGGCGAGCAGTTCCTTGGTATAGATAGGTTCGATGAGCCAGGCGGAAACCAGCTGGACACGGGTGCTTCCCAGTTGATTGACCGAACCATAGTCGGCGTTAACGCTTCCTACAGCTACGTCGCTAACGCTTACGTCAGCAACCTCACGGTTTTCCCAGATTACTACCTTCAGTTTTCCCCCAAAGTTTTCACCTCGGATTATGGGCTCTACTGGTTTGACTACAAATCAAACTATAGCGCTATATTCGCCGAGTTTGTAGGCAACGAAAGCAGGCAACGCCACATTGCCCTTTGCAGAGGAGCTGCCGACGCGTTTGGCAGAGACTGGGGTGTCGTAGTAACGTGGAAGTATAGCCAGGCGCCGTATCTTGAATCTGGCAGCGAACTTTACAGTGACTTATCGCTGGCTTACAGTGCAGGCGCCAAGTACGCGGTGGTTTTCAGTTACCCAGACATTACAGGCTTTGGCACTTTGACTGACGCGCATTTTGGGGCGCTGCAGAAATTCTGGACCACGATGCATACCAACCCAGATAGCTTTGGCTCGAACAAGCCTGAAGTTGCCTATGTGGTGCCCGCTGATTATGGGTTTGGCTTTCGCCACCCCACCGACGCCATCTGGGGATTGTTTTCAGCCGACGCGTATTCATCTAAAATCTATGAGGACACAAACACGGTGTTGCCCGGCAAATTCGGGTCGAGCTTCGACATAGTCTATGATGAGCCACAAGTAATTGCGCCCTTGCTTGGTAATTACAGAGAAGTCTTCTACTGGAACCAAACCATAACGTAAAACTTTGAAACATCCAAAAATGGGTCACCATCATATTTGGAGCCTATTAGTGGTTCTATGTTGAAACCATAGAGGGTAGGCAGCCACTAAGGTGCCTATATCAACTACCGTTTTTTCTTGTATTGCGGTTTTGTCTTCGACGTTTTTCGGGGCTTATCCATAACTGCTGCTTTCCTAAGGTTCAGGGGCGTGTTCACGGTGAAGAAGGTCTTTAAATCGGGGTCCAACTGCTCAATCACCATCGTTGACATGTAGCGTACTCCATGCAGCCTATCCACGATTGCCTGTACGTCAAGTTCCTTTTCGGCGAGGGCGTCTTTAGCAGCCTGCAAAGCCTGCTTAGTATGGTAAACTCCATGTAAAGGCTGGCATATCATATCTGGCGACCTTGGAATATCCGCGGCTCTTCCCATGCAGCAGTCAAAGAGCAAAGTCAACACTTCAGGAACAATAAACGGGCTGTCAAAGGGCAATATCGCCGAGTACTCGCCGCTGGCTGCTTCAAGCCCACTCAACGCTCCCACCAATGGACCCTCAGACTCAAAAGCGTCAACGACAAACTTTACGTCCGAAGAAACCACCTTTGCGTACCTGTCTGCGCGTTCCTGCGAGTCTGTTACAACAATAATCTCGTCCACAATGTCCTTCACGGCGTCAATCACATGGGTAATCAACGGTTTGCCGTTGAGTTCCAAAACGCCCTTATCGCCCTCGAAACCATGCGAGGAACCGCCCGCCAGAATAATCGCTGACTTATCCATAACAAATGTCACTGACAACTCTAGCATGTACAGTGAATTTTAAGTTTTTTGTACGAGAATAAAGCCAGTACATCTTCCTTCTTTAGCTGAGGGACACATGCAGATAAAATCCCGTTCTGCCGACCAGCTTTACTCTTAAGGTGTCTTTTGGCTGAATTGTTTTTTTATTGTTAGATGATGATGGCGCACCCCTTTTATTCATCTTCTTCTCGAGGGCTTTGAGGGTGCCTGCTTTTTTTGTTTCCGCGTCTTCTCCACCTAAAAACGGGAAATGCGGTTATGTTGTGAAATTAAAAACAAGCGTAACATGGTTTCACATTCACATGTTGACGTTTTCAATATGGAGCCATGCACACCGTGTGAACAAATTCGTTTTTCTCACATTGATACAGGCGTAGAGAAACAATGCAGGGGCAAAAAGCAAACGCGCTCAGTTGCTGTCTTGTGGTTTCCTTAAAACGGTTTTGCCCACATAAAAGGTGGGGGATGGGTTTGGGTTAAGTGACTTCGTTGGTTTCTATTTTTTTTGCCATTTCTGCGAGGATTTTGGTGAAGGGGTGGTCTGGTTTGTCCTGGACGAAGATGAGGTTTCCTTCTGCCCTTAGGATTTCGCAGAAGCACGGCACCATACCCAGCATGGGCACTTGGTAGTCGGCTTTGATTTTGGCCGCCATCTCCGCCTTCTTCGCCGTCGCCGATGCATCGAGCACTTTGTTTAGCACTAACCCGGTTTTCTTTTCGAACAGGTTGTAGAGTTCAGCTAGCATGCGTTTGGTTCCATCTACGTCTGAGCGGTCGCTCGTTGTCGCCACCACCACGAAGTCGGCGGCTACGATAGCGTTGATGGATGAGTACTGCAATCCAGGGCTCGTGTCGAAGAATAGGTAATCAAATTTCTCGTCTTTAAGCAAAGTTTCCCTGAGCGCAAGAAGTCGGCCAAGTGCACGCATTTCCCATTTGCGGTCCTTTGACGACATGTCACGTATGGCTTCAGTCGAGGGGTTTGCTAAGCAAGCATAGAATTTTCCGTCTCCGGGAATTCTGCTGCTTAAATTTATCAGCGCCTTGTCGATTTCGCAGGTGTTATTTAGGTAATCGTTTAGCCAAAAGTCCGCGTGGGGCGTTTTGAGGATAGCGAACAAGCTTGGCGCGCGAAAGTCAAGGTCAAAGATGCACACTTTTTTTCCTGCTTTGGCGAATGTAGCTGCTAGGTTGACTGAGAGCAGGGTTTTTCCTGTTCCGCCTTTGTAGGAGTGGACCGCGATTATTTTGCTCATATCTTTCAACTCTGTGTTTCCTTATCTATGAAAAAATAGGCTTTTCGTCCTTTACGTTCCTTCTTGAGGTAACCCATTATGACCAGCTGGTTTAGGTACGCGCTTTCAACTGCACGTGCACGCTTTGTCTGCTCAGCGATTTCCTCCGCCGTCGCACGACTACAACGGCAAATCGCCATAGCCGTCTTACGCAAATGATCAGGCATAGACAACAAAGTCATAACATCCAACGACGCATCAGGCAACGCCAAAGAATTTTTCTGATTGTTAACATTGCCGCCGCCACTCTTCTGAAGCTCAATCATAACCTCAATCTTATCGTTCAACCTCTCGAGGCTCTCTTCAATCTTCTCCAAAATGTTTAACGGTTTTTTATTCGATAAGTCGTTTCTAATCACACGCGTTCCCCGAGTTGTTTTTCATGTGTACAGTTAGACAATTTAAGCTTGTGCTATTTATTAAGTCTTGCGACATTGTGATATTGATTTGGAGTACATAGCCAAAACAGAAAACTTTATTCAAAAAAATAAAAATTGTTTGATAGATGTTTGATGATTTTAAGGTGTTAAAACCCTTGGGTTAGTAGGGAATCGGCGTTTGATTCCTTGCTTCTTCTACTATGGGTAATACTTGTTTTAGTTCCTTGAAGTACTTTAGAACTGTGATGCCGCGTGGCGTGACTGCGAAGACTACTCGTGCTTTTCCTACGATGCGTTCTTCGAATAGGCCCTGTTTTATGAGGAATTCTAGGTATTCTTTGAGGACGCTGCAGTTAACGTTTGCTTTGTACATGACGTGTGTTAGCTTTAGTGGTCCTCTGTGGGCAAGCACTGTAAGGATGTCAACATACATTTCCAGTTTTGATCGACGCACTTAATATTCCTCTTTTTATGTTTAATGGTCCGTTTTATTATAAATAGACTTTAGTCATAATTAGTTGTGCTAGAAAAACTATGATTTTTTCGTAGTTTAGTGGCGGGTATCTTGTGAAAAGCGTAACTGTTGATTAGGTAATGGTAGAAATTTTGCGATTTTCTCCAGCGTAGCCAATTACGACTAAGGTCTAATCATTTATGTATTGGTAATCAGTGTTTTTGTCCATGTTAGCGGTTAATTGGCACCTTTTCTTGCGACGTTGTTTAACACATTTAATCTATTTTCGAAGGCTGTCACCATGTCATCTAGCAGTATTTCACGCAATTCGGTTGACAAATTATTGATTTCATCATCAAACACATCTGCTAATTTTGCTTCTAATTCTTTCCTATCTTTATCCGCAATTTGCTTCATTCACACATATCCTCCTAATGAGAAACCAAAAGGGCAGAAGGTATATACATCACTTATGAAAGCAACCTATGAATCTAAAATTAGTACCTGAAAACAAAACCTCGCAATTTTACCAGCAATCCTTAGTCCATTTCTCCGATGATTTCGCACTGTTTTGAGTAAACTGCGGATTGCCATGCTCCACGGTTCTTTGCCTTCAACTTTTGGGTTACTCCACTAAACACCCTTCGGCTCGATAAGAATTTGTATGCGTCACGGTAACTGCAACAATTTATTAAATGTCCAGACGTCAGTTATCATACTGCTTTATGCCTTTGCTTATGTAAAATAACGTTTAAGATGGATGTTTGATACAGCAATCGATACCTTGCTGACCTTATTTGACATTCAAGAGTTGTTGTTTGTTAGCAATAACATACAAATTTAAACCGCATTTGATATTTTTTCTTCGGGCAAACGGGCATTTATGTGCCTCTAATTTTCTTGAGGGCAACTGGATTTGTTTAATTCTTTTAAAGAAAAATCATGGAGCGTCCTGCTCGAAAAAGGGTACTTATCCAACAATCAGGTTCGGGCGGTGTTATTACTGGATTTCATATCAGTAAAATGACTATATAGTATTTTACTTTTATGAAATGCCATGAAAAATTCCAATCCACAATATGCCTTCAACAAAACAGAATTACAGTTGCTTAGAGAGCTCGTAGGTAATTGAATTCTTAGAAACACACAAGCGACCTGAAGGTCAACCATTACCATCTTGGAGCGAATTTTTTTCAAAAGCTAATGACTATGCGGTGATACTCTAATGGCGCGAAGGACTCTGCCGCTTGGAAGTAGTAGTACAATCATTTTTTCGTTGTTCAACTACTTTTAAAACAACTCATCAAAGGGCCGCCTCAATTTATTGAGTATTCAACGTTAAATCGAAGATGATTGGTCCAATATGGTATAAAATGGACGTGAAAGAAGAAGAAGAATGCAAAAATATTTGCGCTTCTTCTTCTACTCAGTAATAGATGATGATGATGAACAACGATTTTTTTCTTGTGGTCATCATCAACTAAGCCAAGATAACTATCGCTTTTCCAAATAGAAGTAGTAGTTCTGTAGATTTTGTCGACGACTACTTCTAAGCATTCTAAACTTTGGGAATTAGCCTTGCGGTAAGAGGTAACGTCCGCGTTAAAACGTCATGCGACGCTCGTTAGACCATTATTAGAATAATGGACTAGCCGCTCTTTTCCATTTCAGGCAAACTTTCAATAACCTTCTTTAGGAAAACCTGCAATTTTTCAATGAACTTGTAGAAATCATTTTCATCGATTTCCTTTAACAGCAGTCCTTTCTCCTCGCCCCAACTAAACGGCGTTGATAAGACTGCGGCTCTCTTATCTTCTAGGTTATCTCGGTGCCGCGAATAAAGATTAAGTGTAAACTTGATTTTGTCTAGTGCACGCTTTGGATGATAAAGCTTAGCCATGAGAAGAAACTTGGCAAGAAAGAACCTATATTTTTTCTTTTTTGTTATAGGTATTAAAATTTAATTAGAACCACACCTAAAGCTTTTAGAAGGCTAAAGTTGTTTATTTGACAAAGAGCAATCTTGATGTATAAAGCTAAAATTAAAGATAAAATGTGCACGTGTGGGCATCTTAAAAGTGAACATTCAATTTTTTTAGATAGAGTATGTATTAAACCTAAATGTGAATGTTACAAGTTCGTTTTGAAGGACGAAAAACAAAAGCTCAATTGTTTAGATTCTGCGTGCTAAAAAATGAAGATAGGTAAAACTAATAATCGCTTCAATTGATACTACTATGAGGTCTGGTAAATGGTGAAAATTAACCTATTGACCTATTTGACTTTCAATTTGAACATGCTCGTTGACAATGGAAAAGGCATGCCGATAAAAGAAACCAGGCAGTTATGCGAACAAAGAACAATACTTCAAGAGTTGCAAGCACGATTTCCTTTTGCAGAAACACACCTCGACTTATCATCACTAAAGTTACAGCCAGACGCCGAAGAAGAAATTGAAAACATTTTCCATGAAATGGCAATTTCATTAAAAGACAACGAAATGTGTGTGGCAAACAACGGTTTGTGCCTGTTGATTGCATACGCTCAAGAACAGATTCAAAGAGAAACCAGAAAACTTGAAGAGAAAAAAAGCAACGAAAAAGCCTGATAGCCTAAATTTCAGCATTGATTAAACTAAATAGTTTTCGACCCAAAAAAATAACGCGTTTAGACCGATTTCTGCAAAAGCTCTTTCCAACGTTAGAGCAAAGATCAAGCGATTCGAGCGCAGGGTTAAAGCTGAACAATTACTAGACAAAGGCGTTAACCCTGATGAGCGGAAATACCTGCAGCTTCTATATTAGTCAGCGGCAAACCTTCTGAGCTTTTCCAACTATTCAGAAAAGACCGTTTATGATTCCATTAGAGGCTATGAAAATAGAAATATCTGTGATTTCTTTTATCGGTAAACAACATTAATTTTAACTTCATCTATTAACCTCAAAAATCTAATTCTTGCCCGAAAAAGGCTTAGATACTGTCTTGGCAAGCATAAGCTTATAAAAAATCATGAAGCATCAAGAAATTGTAAACTTGACTACCTTAATTAATTAAGCGGGATCAGGCTATGATTCGTCAAATATTGGCAGTTATTAAAACTCAAAAATATACGTTTCGAGTCTCAATGTAAGACAAATTAAGAACAAAGTGCTATATAATTTAGGTGAATATTTTTGCGTAAACAAAACAGACCAGAAGGATCGACAACCTCCGCCTCTCCAAACAGGAGCAGTATAGCAAGAAAAGCAAATGCTGCCAATAGTTCGAGGCAGAAGCAAGCAAATGCAAATCGTTCGAGACAGACCCAAGCCGGCAATTCAAAGAAGTAAAACAGTATTTTATACTTCTAAATTAAATTTTAATTTACCCTGCAAACTTACGGGTTTCAGAAGTTAGCGTAAATCACTAAAAAAGGAAGGAAGAAAGTTCCAGATTCCTTATTTTTTCTCTTACAGTTTCGTATGGGTTACTTTCGAAGTTTTTTTCTTGTCCGCATGGCCACTGCAACTGCACACAGGCTCACAACTCCTACTGCGGCGGCGGAAAAGATTGCTGCACTGGTGAACTCTGGTACTGTTGGGCTGGGGGAAGACCCATATGATGGGGATGATGTAGGGTTTGACGAGGTAGATGGGCTGGACGAATCTGAAATGACGTCGATTGCAGTTGACCCGGCTCCGAATATTTTGCCTGCGCCAGAATCATAGACTACTGACCCAAATGCTTCGGGAACGGTTGCGACAATGGCGTAATTAGGGGCATCTGAAATAACGGAGTTACCTGCGAATATTTCGCCTTTGGCAGAATCATAAGCTATCCCTGCAACTCCTGATAGCCCAGTTACGGTTGCAACTACAGTGTTTGTTTTGTCTGATATGACGTAAACAGAGTTGGCGTAGCTGTCTGCAACGAAAATCAGCCCTTTGTTGGGGTCATAAGCTAAGGCGGAGGGGTAGCCTTCCATGTTAATGGTTGTGACTACGGTGTTATTACTGTCTGCTATAACTGAAACGGTTTTTGAGACTATATTGCCAACGAAAATTTCACTCATACCTGAATCATAAGCGATAGCTTTTGGAAAGACTCCGACTAGTATGCCTTCACTGATGGCGTTGTTGTTATCCGAAATTGCGTAGACCCCTCCGGGTTGATTTCCGTTTGTTGGGCCTGCATCGGTTACGAAGATTTTGTGTTGCCCCGAATCATAAGCTACAGCCCATGGGGACCACCAATGGCTTGATGTTAAGTTTGCAACTAGTTCGAGGCTGCTGTCTGATATAACCGTAACCGTAGGGGCTTCACCCATAGACGTTGCATAGCCTGAGGCGACGAATATTTCGTTCATGCCAGAATTATAAGCTATACCACGAATGCCACCTACATCAGGTATGGATACGCTTGCAACCACTTTGTTTGTGTTGTCTGATACAACCGAAACATTGTTGCCAAAGCCGAAACCGGTAACGAATATCTCATGTTGTCCAGAATCATAAGCCATTGTATTGGTTCCATATCCATTATACGCTGTACTGCTGGTTAGCAACCCAGTGATCTCGGACGATATTGAAAGCGTTGGAATGGCGTGAACCATGCTGACCGCTGACATCGCAAAAATCGTAATTAGAATTAGACTTAAAAGTTTCCAAACTTTAACTTTCATAATATTTTTCCCTTCCTTCTTCAATTCAAAATTCCTATTAGTTTCACAGTGTTTCTTTCATATATAAGCTTAATAACGAATAATTGCGAGACACAAACGCCTTGGTCTTCCAACGACATAAACCCGTATTTTTTGCGGTTGAATTTTAATCTTTCTCTCTCTTCGTTTTTTCACATCTACGTATATACGACTATTTATGATTCTTTACTTGCTTTTACTCTCTCTCTTATACTAAAAACATTTAAAACATTTTATCTCACGTACACAGAGATAGATATCACACACAAACAGACAAAGACATAGAAAACAAAAGTGAATTAAGGCTTAAATCTGCAGAACGCAGAAAATTGCCTAAAAGATAAAAAAAACTAAAAGCGTGAATTACTAACTATAAATACAAGTGATTTAATTGGGCAATGGTGCGATTATACCATTAATAATAGGCGTATTATTCCTCTTAATCGCAATTGGTTGGATGATAATCATTGCAGTATCTCCAATTGCAATTGTCAACCCACAAGACATGCCACAAGAATGGTGGAATGGAATTGTAAGAAATGCGATAATTATTGGGCCTTTTGTATTAGGTGTTCTCTTAGTAATCGTCAGTATTGTGTTGTCGAGGCATTAGTGACTAGTAATAATTAATGTTCAAAAATATGTTTCTGAGCTGAAGCTATGTTCTTTTAACAATTTGTTCATATGCATCTTTTATCTTGATGTATTTCTCATTAGCCATTTGCTTGACTCTTTCGTCCTCAGTCACAAATTTGTCTGGATGCCAGATTTGAGAAAGGTTCCAAAAAGCCTCTTTGGCTTGTTGCTTGGTGGCAGTTTTCGGAATCCCCAAAATTTCATACGGGTCATCTGAACTTGGTTTCGGCTGGTTAGGTTGACCTCGTTTTTTCTGGTCTTCTTCCTCTTTTCTTTTGGCTTCCTCTTCAGACTTCTGTTTCGCCTTTTTTGCTTCTTCTGCCTCTCTTTTTTTCTTCTCTTCAGATTTCTTTGCTTCTGCATCTTTTTTTTCGCGTGTTCGTTTGTTTTTTTGTTGATTGACTAAGAGGGTTATTGATATTGCAAAAACTCCAATGACAAAGGCAACTACGTAAATCAGAATGTAATCGTTAGATTGTGAAGTTTTTGAAGGCGAAAATGATGACGATGGTGAAGGGAAAATAAGCGAAGTTGGAGATGGTGTTAGAATTGAAGTTGGGTTAGAAGTTGGTGATTGTGAAATATTAGGGGAAGGATTTGGTGGATTAGGAGTTGGAGTGGTGGTGGCTATTGGTTGTATATTTCCTCCTGTCATTCTAAAATAGTCAAAGTCTGCCGAGAAGCTCACTGTAGGTCCGAAATTTACAACATAGAGTCCAATTGAAATAGGGTCGCTTACTGGTAACGTGTAGTTTGCAAAGTTCATCCAGTTTGTTCCATCTGCACTGTATAAACCCGTAAATACATCGCTAATTCGATTAACTTTTAGATAAGTCGGGTTTAAGGCGGTGTTGAATAGGAATGATTGCTGAGCTTGTCCATTTTTTATAATGGTTAGACTAATTGTCTCGTTAGAATTAGCATAATATCTTTCAAACCTCAGAAAATTGTTAACGTCTTTCCAGATGTAGATTCCAGCACATTCCCATTGTTGATTTGGCATAGCCAAAATTTTAGTTTCAGCAACAAAATCCCCAGATATTCCAGTTAGTTCAATTCGGGGAGCATTATAGTTTTTACTTATTTGCCACAAATCCATGTTAGGTTGAGAAGTTATTCTCAAGTAGCCAGCATTAGAAGTTAAGCTAAATGTTGAGCTTCCAGTAGGGTCAATGACTGTCCATCTGCTGTTAAGAACAGTAGTGTTAAATTCATCATTGAAAGAGGGCGCTCCATTTGGAGATGACGCTACAGACTGAGCGTTAGCAAGATACCCTGAAAATGAATAGGTGACTGAAAAACAAGATATAACTAAAAAACATAGGAAAACAAAAGATAATGCTCTGTTCAATTTGTCACCGTCAGGATATTTGTTCATACGCAATTTAAGTCTATTCTTGTGCATTGTTTGAAAAAATAATTACATGACTTAAAATCTTAAATATTTAAGAATTGGAGGTCTAAAACCAATAAGTCTTAAATCTACACAGGATAGATAGAAACAAATGGAAATGACAAAGGATATGGATAAAGACGGATTACTTTGGAAATTGATAGAAGCAGGGCACAATGCGATTTTTGTATGGGTTGCTGTCTACGTTGCTTCAGGCATTGGACTAATTCAAATGATAATTGAAATACTCAAAATACATACCTTGCTATCTTTTAGTTTGATGGTTTTCGGAGCAATTTATTTCTTTTTGGTTTGCTTAATGACGTTGTCATTGTATAACATATTTAAAATAATGCACCACCAAAATGATTGGGCAAATAAACTATTTCCTAAAGAATCTCCTGAAAAATCAGAATTAAGAAAAATCTATTTTGGTAGCAGGTCTTGGTTAAGCAAATACGTAGTTGGGGAGACGGATGTTATGACTACATGGGTAAAGATTGGCTTAGTTTTGCATTTTTTAGGTTTTCTCGGTTTTGGTTTAGGCATTTGGCACATGAACCTATTTTTTCATTGGTTTATCCATACTTGGGGTCTTTAGATGGTCTCTCTAATTCAGATTGAATTCTTTTAAGTTCTCTTTAGACCAAACTAGACTACGACCGCGCATACATGATTTCTTATTGGACTATGCCCTTATGGCGTATTCATATCTTGAATTTGTGCCGTCGTTGTTTTAGATTCTGGGGCTGTTTATGTGGTTTGCGGTATTCGCTTTTTCAATCCAGCCCCCTGTTAGAGCTGCCTGATGATTTTAGGTCAACTCTAATAGAGAAGTCTCAAAGACTAAAAACTATAGTTTATTAGGAAGTTTTCAGATTGTTCGTTGCACGCTAAATGCGGTAATAGTACAGCTTGGTCAGTACATAGGCTTGCCAAGTCTAGGACCCGGGTTCAAATCCCGGTTACCGCACCATTAAAATTTCAGTTTATACTTTATCTACAATTTTTCGCATGCTAATGGGCAGGTTTTAAGCCAATACGACCTACCCCTCTTAGTGCTTTGCCTACCCCTCTATAGTTTCTGCAATGAGTTTCTAATAGGCTCCAAATATGCTGGTGAAAAACAGCTTCGTTGCGCATTTGGCAACATACCGTTGGGGTCATCGTTATGGGTATTGAATGTTTTCAAATAATGTGGCTGTCAGTGTTGTTGATCAATTTTCAGGGAGGTCATCGTTATGGAACCGCCGACGGGTTTATCGTTGAAAAGCGAGATTTCCTCGTTTTCCCCTTTTAACGCCAAAGCATAGAGAAGAGGCAGGTAATGTTCGGGCGTGGGAATCGCCAATTCAAATGCTCTGCCCTGAGAACGGTAATTAATTAACCGTTTGTGGTCGTTGTTGAGGATGTACTTTTTCATTTGTTCACTTGCTTCTAATGCCCAGTCGTAGCCAAACCCAGCTGCGTCAAAGTTGTCCCATGCAATCAACCCTAAATTATGAACCATGTTTCCGCTGCCAATAATCAACACTCCCTTCCTGCGCAAAGCAGTAAGCTCCTTCGCCAAGTCGTAGTGTAACAGGGCGGGTTTCGTATTGTCCAGGCTCAATTGGACGACGGGAACATCTGCGTCTGGGAACATGCGTTTTAGGACTACCCAGCAGCCATGATCAAGCCCCCACTCATAATCCAAACCTACTTTCGTTTTGGTGATGATTTCCACGATTTCCTTAGCTAAGTCAAGATTTCCCGGCGCAGGGTACTGCACTTCGTATAGTTCTTGTGGAAAACCGTAGAAGTCATGGATAGTCTGGGGGTTCTCCATCGCCGTCGCAAAAGTGCCTTTGGTTTACCAGTGTGCCGATATGCAAAGCACAGCTCTGGGTTTGGATATTTGTGCCGCGATGTCCCTGAATCCAGCCACGAATTCGTTTTCTTCGATGCCGTTCATTGGGCTGCCATGTCCTACAAACAGCACGGGCATCAACTGGTCATCTTCGCCGCGTTTCATCAATGTGTCGCCGCAATAACTCTTACATGTAAATATTGGGATAAACCTTTTTCTCGGTGGTGTGCTTTCTTGCTGTCGTAGCTAGATAGCAGTCACATACGGTTATATGTTACCAACTGCAAAACTATGTCTAGACCGCTAATGTCAGATATTATCACCGTTAAGAATCTTGTCGAAGTCTATTCTGATGGAACAAAAGCCGTTGACGACATCTCATTCAGTGTCGCAGAAGGCGAATTCTTCGGGTTTTTGGGTCCCAACGGCGCGGGAAAAAGCACCACCATCAAAATCCTTACAACGCTTCTGAGAAAAACCTCGGGCACCGTTACGGTGGCAGGCTTCGACGTTGAGAAGCAAGCAGCCGCTATCCGCAGAATCATTGGGGTTCAAAGCCAAGATACAACCGTTGACGGCGACTTAACAGGCAGAGAAAACATTATGCTTCAAGGTCATTTCCACCAGATGAAAACTGACGAAATCAAAAAGCGCGTTAACGAACTTCTAAAGCTGGTGGGCCTTGAAGAAGCTGCTGAAAAACGAGCGCGGAACTACTCTGGCGGCATGAAAAAACGTCTCGACCTAGCCACTGCGCTCGTACATAAACCCAAAATCCTGTTTCTCGACGAACCAACAACCGGTTTGGACCCTCAGTCGCGTTCAGCCATCTGGACTTATCTGGAGAAACTAAACAGAGAAGAGGGCATCACCATTTTCTTAACTACCCAGTACTTGGAAGAAGCTGACAAACTCTGCAAGAGGCTCTCAATTATTGACAAGGGAAAAATAGTTGCAAGCGGTTCTCCCGCCGAGCTCAAACGTGAAATCGGCGCAGACTCCATTAGAATCTCCCTTGAAAACTGCAAAAAAGACAACGCAAAAGCAAAGGAACTTATAAAAACCCTAAATGACGTCAACGAAATAATAGATTCTGAAGAATGCCTCACGGTCTTCGCTAAAAACGCTGGGTTGCTCATCGCTGATATCGTTCGAGCTTTAGATAGCAGTGATATTCGGATTGCGTCAGTTACTTTTTCTTCGCCATCGCTTGATGACGTTTTCATTAAGCACACTGGCAAAAGAATCCGCACTGAAGAACTCGTTAAAGCTCCGAGTGCAATGCTTGGAGGGCGACGTTAAATGACTCTGCTTTCTGATACACGGTACGTTTTCATACGGTACATGAGGAAACTTGTTCGAAACCCCATCCTTCTCTTCTTCTCGCTTTTCCAACCAATCCTGTTCCTTGCCTTATTCACTCAATTGCTGGGTAGACTTTCCAATTTTCCTGGAGTCCTACCTGTTGGTGTAAGTTATCTTGAGTTTGCAGCCGCAGGAATTCTCCTTCAAAACGCGTTTGGAAGCGCCCTGCAATCGGGCAACTCGATTGTAGCGGACATCGACTCGGGATTTTTGCATAAAATGCTCGTTACGCCCATGAGTCGTCCAGCAATTTTGCTTGGCAGATTAGCCAGCGACGCCTTTAGGGTGGTTGTTCAAACAGCCATTATTCTTGCATTAGCATACGGTATTGGCGCTGCAGAAAACTCTCCGTTTACCGTTAACACTGGCGTCATTGGGATTTTGCTGATTTTCTTCACGATTGCGTTCTTTGGACTTGCATGGTCGGGAATTTCTTTAGCTTTAGGTATGAAGACAAGAAGCGCCGAGACTGTTTTTGCTATAGGTGGAGTCATAACTTTTCCGTTGCTGTTCTTAAGTTCGGCTTTGCTTCCGATTAATTTCCTGCCTGGATGGGTGCAAACAGTTTCAAAGTTTAACCCTGTGAGTTACGCTGTTGACGCTTGCCGAGTGCTCATGATTAACGGTTACGATTGGGGCACGATTCTTCCTGCTTGGGGAGTAATTGGACTTGTTGCGGTTATAACATTGGGTGCTACGCTCTATCAATTCCGAAAAGTAGTCAGCTAAAAAGCTGATTTTACTTCTCGGAGCTATGTGGTTCTCTATAGATTACAGCTTTTAAGTTCTACTATATACTTCGGCGCTGAAATATGGCGAAAAACCCCAGTTTTATGTAACAACTAATATACTTGAACGGTCAATTAACTCCAACTTGAGCAAATCTACTACTCTGACAAAGGAGCAGTCCTGTGCTTAGTAAACTCCAGAACACATTGAACTCACTGTCCTCAAAAAAATCCTTAAAGTACACTCTCTATATTTCTGCAATCATCATTTTTTTCGCTTTAATCCTTGTGCCTCCAATCATCGGAATTGTCATAAAAGCCCCTGCGATGCAGAGCTTCCTCAAACAACCCGTTTTGGTGAACTCGGCGCTTGGCGCCATCTCAAACTCGTTTATCATCGCGTTGATTGTTGCCGCTTTGGACCTTATCGCCGGGGTTCCACTGGCATGGTTGATTACCCGCGGCAAATCACGGTGGCTAAGCGTCCTCGATACATTTGCTGATATTCCCTTTGTGGTTCCAACCGCAGCTTTGGGCTATTCTATTCTGCTGTTCTGGAGTTCAAGCGGCGGAATATCCACGCTTTTCGGAAGTTCCTTGATTTCGCCCGGTTGGCTTCTTGTAATGCTCTTGCACTTCACCTTCTCGTTCCCAGTCGTTGTCCGAGTAGTTGTGGGCGCAATGCTGGATTACAAGATGGAGTACGAACGCGCCTCGCGAACCCTTGGAGCTCCCCCCCTAACTGCTTCAAGAACCGTAACTTTCCCAATCATAAAGCCCTCTTTGATTGCAGCGTTCTCCTTGGCTTTTGCACGCTCGCTCTCAGAAACAGGCGCAACCTTCATCGTTGCAGGATTAGTCTTCCAGAACGGACCAGTCTTCATACAGAACTTAAGCAACGGGTTAAAAGCAGGCACTATTTCTCAAGCAACCTACGAAGGCGGAACAGTCTTCGCCAGCTTAATCCTGATTGTTGTTTCGCTGATTATCTTTGGTCTAATCAGGGTTTTGGGTCAGAAACTAACGTTGCCATTCGGTAAAGGTTTGCCGAGTTTTGAGAAGAAACTCAGCTACAAAAAAGCCGCATGGTCACGCAACAGCATAGCCCTGTTTGTTTTCATAGTTATCGTGTTAATTCCCTCGCTGTTCGTTGCGTTGCCTGCGTTTCAAGCAATTGCAACAGGATCCACTCTGGCACAGGCTTTAATGGGTCAGGGCATTTGGTCAAGCTTCTGGCAGAGTCTTTTCCTCTCTTACAGCTTAGCCGCCATCGTTACCGTGCTCGGAATACTAACAGGGATACCCATGGCGATTCTGATTTCACGCAAAACCTTCGGCAAACTGCCCTCAACCATCCTTGACCTATTAATCAACGTGCCCTTAATCGTGCCATCAATCGCGTTGGGTGTATCGCTCAAGTTTTTCTGGCAAGGCATCCCCGGCATCCCCGAGTTTCTGCTGCTGGTGTTTGCGCATTTAGCGATTACTTACCCGTATTTCGTGCGGTCAATGTCAGCGGCTATGGAGCGGATAAACGTTGACATGGAAGAAGCTTCCAGAACTCTGGGTGCCAGACCATTCACGGTGTTTAAAACGATAGTTTTGCCTATCACGAAGTACTCGATTCTTTCTGGTGCAATCATCGTTTTCACTCGAAGCGTCAGTGAAACGGGTGCTACGTTGGCGGTGACATCGAACCTTGTAACAGCTCCTGTGCTGCTGGTTAAATGGGTAAACTCGGTAAGAGGAATCGTAGCGCCCATCGCTGGAGTCAACGCCTTAACCGTTGGTTTAGCCTGCGGCTTCTTGATACTGTTCAGCTTCATCATCCTGCTGGTTTTGAGGCTTTTGACTAGAAAAGGAAAGATTTAGAATGGCAAATCATAAAAACTCCAGAACCCCTTCATTGAGAGAGAGCTAACCATGCCCGATGTCAGAGTCGTAAACGTCACAAAAAAATATGGCAAACTCTACGCTTTAGACAACGTCAGCATAACCATACATGACCAAGAATACTTCTCCTTGCTGGGGCCAAGCGGCTGCGGCAAAACTACGTTGCTGAGGTTGATTGCCGGGCTCATTGAACCTGACAGCGGCGAAATCTACATTGGCGATCGACGCGTCGACAAAGTGCCGCCTGAAGACCGCGACATCGGCTTTGTCTTCCAAACCTTTGCACTATTCCCGCATATGACTGCTTGGAGCAACGTGATTTACGGTCCAAAAGTCAAGAACTACGATGCTAAACAGGCGGAAACCATAGGGCACGAAGTGTTAGAGCTTGTTAAACTTAACGAACGCTTGAACGCTTATCCAAGTGAACTCAGCGGCGGCATGATGCAGCGTATAGCCGTTGCCCGAGCGTTAGCTGCAGGCGCCAAAACCCTGCTTCTAGATGAGCCTTTGGGGCAGCTTGACGCTAAAGTACGCAACGAAATCAGGTACGAGATTCGCAGGATGGCAAAAGACCTCAAATTAACAGCAATCCACGTTACCCACGACCAAGCTGAAGCCATGTCCATCTCCGACCGCATCGCAGTTATGAAAAAAGGCAAAATCGTTCAGATAGGTACTTCACAGGAACTCTACATGCACCCAAACAGCCTGTTCGTAGCCCACTTTATCGGTGAATCCAACTTTCTGGAAGGTTACGTCACCAAAGCAAATGGTGAATCAGAAATTGAACTGCGCCAGGGCTTAGTTGTTAAAGCCTTTAATCAAATGAACATCAAGCCAGGCGAAAGAGTGGTCTTAGCCATTAGACCTGAAACCTGCGAAATGAAAAAAGGACACGTTGCCTCTGAAAACTGTTTGTTTGGCAGAGTTGAGAAATCCACTTTTGAAGGGATTGTTGTTCGCTATGAGGTTAGGCTTGAGAACGGCGACCGATTCGTCATAAACAGGCCGTCGTTGACGGAGGAGTGGTCAAAAATAGGGGAAGACGTCACGATTACTTATCCGCTCGATAAAGCTCATCTGTTTCCGTACCCGGAATCTGGTTTGGCTGAAGAAATTAAAGTTTAAAATCCTTTTTTGGGTTTTTGTGTGTCTTTTTTCTTTTCTTTGTAACTTTTGAAAAAAGCATGAAATTTCCATTTTTTTGTTCTTAAAATTTAAAAGCAAGTATGTTTCTTTTATGTGAACTAGCTCGGGGTAGTATGGGAGAAATCAGAGCAAGTGGTGAGAGCATACTAGGCGGTTTAATTGCGAAAGAAACCTGCGTGAAAGACAACTATTTGTCAATTATGCAAAATACTGCCTATTTGCACAATTTAGGTGCAGATAAACTTAAATACGTTCACAGTGAGGCTCTTGGATATGTCAAGTGCGGATTCACCATTACCCTCAAAGAAGCTTTAACGATTAAAAGCATGAACGGAGCAAAAAAATATGCTTGTTGACATGATAGAAAGCGCCCTCATAGCATTCGTATTAATCTTCATTTCAGCGCTGGTAATCTACAGTTTAGGCAAACGAGCCGCGCCGAAAACCACCATAAGCGAAAACGCGCAGTCAGCCTATGCTTGTGGAGAAAAAGTATCCTACTTTGGATTAAAAATCAACGTCTCATTGTACAAGTACCTGATTTACTTCGTAATTTTTGACTCATCTGTTTTAGTCTTGGCATTTGCATCTTTTTCTTTGGCAGGTGCCGCAAACCCAACAAACCCTCTTCTCTTAATCATGTACCTTGCAATAATTCTTGCCGCTGGCTTAGTTCTTGTTGAAGGAGGCAAAGATTAATGACTGATACAAAAACGTGGGCACGTGTAAAGTCGCCTTGGGTTCTGCACTTTAACTCTGGAGCCTGCAACGGCTGCGACATAGAAATAGTTGCTCTGCTAACACCAAAATACGATGTTGAACGATTCGGCGTAAAACTCGAGCCCTCACCACGCCATGCAGACGTTTTATTGGTGACAGGATGCGTTACACAGCAATGTGCAGAACGATTAAAAGCCATCTATGAGCAGATGCCCCAGCCCAAATTCGTCGTAGCCATCGGAGCATGCGCATGCAGCGGCGGAGTCTTCGAAGGAAACTACAACGTAGTTGGCGGCGTAGACAAAGTAATCCCAGTAACCGCGTACATACCCGGCTGTCCACCACGTCCAGAAGCAATCTTAGACGGAGTCGTAAAACTCTTAAACGCGTTGAATCCGCCTAAACCTAAGAAGCAGCCTAAACAGGCAAAAGCGCCTGAGGTTGCCAAACCAGAAGCCGCAGTAGCACAAGCGGCTCAAGGAATAGTTGAGGAGGAAAAACAAGTTGCAAAATAGTACTGTAGATATGATTGGTTTAATTAAATCCACGTTTGGCGATAAAGTCCAAATTCAATTAGGAGCGCTTGGCGCAGCCGCCATAACCGCAAACAACGGCTTGCACCGCGACGTCCTAAAAACCATGTTAGCGGCTGACGAAAAAACCGGTATAACAGCCATAACTGGTTTAGACCTTGGAGCAATCATCGGCGTCTACTACCACATACACACCTCCAACGTTTTTGTTACCATCAAAACTGAAGTCACCAAAGAAAACCCGAAAACCCAAACGATAGTTGACCTTCATCTAGGCGCCGCCTTCCATGAACTGGAAGTTGCAGACTTACTTGGCGTCGTTTTTGAGGGGCATCCATCGCCCGGGCACTTTGTGTTGTCAGAAAACTGGCCAGAAGGCATCTATCCACTGCGCAAAGATGTGAAAGCAAACGAAATAAAATTAGTTCCAACACCAGCTTCTGAAGAAATTCAGCTTCCAGAAAACAAACGACTAGTAAAAATAATAATCGGTCCACAGCATCCAGCGTTGTTGGAGCCTGAAAAATTCGCCGTAACAGTCGACGGAGAAACCGTGACTAAAGTAGAACCAAGAATCGGCTACGTACACAGAGGCATAGAGAAAGCAGCTGAATCACGCGGCTACATGCAAGACGTCTACTTGATGGAGCGAATCTGCGGCATCTGCAACTCCTGCCATGCATATGGCTTCGTTGGCGCCGTGGAAAAAATATTGAAAACTCAGGTTCCTCCAAGAGCCGAGTACCTACGGGTTATTGCTTTAGAACTCAACAGGTTACACAGCCACCTCTTAACATTGGGTCACGCCTGCTTAGAAATCGGTTACGAAACGGTGTTCCAGTATTTCTGGAGAGACCGCGAACCAATCATGGATTTAATCGAGTTAACCAGCGGCAACCGCGTTTACTCATCACTAATGACTATAGGCGGCGTTCGAAGGGACTTAAAAGACACTGATATTCCAAAAATCAAAACTACCCTTGAAGAACTCCGCGCTAAACTGCCATTCTACAGGCAAATCTATGAAAACGAACCCACCCTAAAGCTGCGTATGAAAAACGTCGGTGTACTATCCAAGCAAGACGCAATAAACTTGTCTTGTGTCGGGCCAGTTGCTCGAGGTTCAGGCTACGATGTGGATGTTCGCAAAGATGAACCGTACTCAGCGTACGCTGAGATGCCGTTCAAAGAAATAGTCTACACTACAGGCGACACATGGGCAAGAATGAACGTTCGCATGGATGAAGTTGAAGAAAGCATCAACATCATCGAGTACGCAGTCGACAACCTCCCTAAGGGACCATTCAGATTAGAGCTACCCCGAAGCGTGCCCGCGGGCGAAGCAATTCATCGTCTCGAAGCACCAAGAGGCGAACTCTTCTACTACGTCCGAAGCAACGGCACAGACATGCCTGACCGCGTTAAAGTCCGCACCCCAACATTCGCTAACATACCCTCATTCCTCAAAACAGCCATAGGAGAAAGCATAGCAGACGTTCCAGCTAACTTCGTCAGCTTAGACCCCTGCTTCTCATGTACAGACCGGTGATTAAGCAATGATTGACTTCTTCATGCTAATCTTCCGCATACTCATCTTCCCAGGATTCGCATTTCTGCTACTGTTGACTCTGTTCTGCGATTGGATGGAGCGAAAAATCGAAGCCCGACTGCAAAACCGCGTCGGTCCCATGGTTGCTGGTCCAGGTGGCATTCTTCAGCCCCTAGCCGACTTCATTAAACTGTTAACTAAAGAAGACATTACCCCAAGGGCGGCTAAGAAAACAATTTTCAAGTTTGCCCCTCTTGTGGCTTTCACAATTATGGTTTTTGCGTTATGTTTTATTCCCATTGACGGCGCAAGCGTTTTATCCGCCAATGGTTTCAGCGGCGATTTAATCATTATTTTGGCATTTGCAACAGTTGCTAACTTCTTGCTGTTCCTCGCTGGTTGGGCATCATGCAACCCCTACGGCACCATCGGCTCAGCAAGAGTGTTAACCCAGTTCTTAGGATACGACATACCACTCTTCTTGATTGCTTTAACGCCAGCTTTCATCGCTGGAAGCTTACAAATTGCAAACATTGCGGCGTTCCAGTCAACCCATCTCCTTCCATTCATCCTACTGGCACCATGGGCATTTGTCCTATTCATAATCACTATGCAGGCAGAACTCGAAAAAGACCCCTTCGACGTTCCCCACTCAGAAAGCGAACTCGTCGGCGGCTTAGAAACCGAATTCACAGGCGCCAAACTAGCCTTCCTCCATTTAACACGCGATGTACAGGTAATCTTCGGCTCAGCCTTAGTGGTTGAACTGTTCCTAGGCGGCCCATATGGACCCGTGTTCTTCGGAGCATCTTGGTTCTGGTTTACCCTGTGGTTTGTGCTAAAACTCTTGGTAGTTGTCGCAATCACCGAGTACATCACAGTCGTGTTCGCCCGTTTGCGCATCGACCAAGTGTTGTCTGGTAACTGGAGAATCCTCTTGCCCGCGGCAATTCTGTCTTTGATGCTTACTGTGGTATTGGTAACATGGGTTTATCCATTGGTGGTGTAACAAGATGGTTAAAAAATCACGCATATCTCCAATATTCCGGCGGGCAGTGTCACACATCTTCACTAAGCCAGCGACGACAAAGTATCCATTCGTTAAGCCGAAGCTTCCAGCCGATTTCCGAGGAAAAACCATATACGAGATTAAGGATTGCAACATAATTGACATTGGTACGGGTCCAAAAGGGCTAACTTTAGATGTATCATCAATCGTCGGTTCAAACTGTAGAGTCTGCGAAAGAGATTGTCCAACCAATGCAATTACAATTGTTGAGGTTGAAGGCGGCAAGAAACGTCCCCAAATCGATCTGAACAAATGCATTTTCTGCCATCAATGCGTGGAAAGTTGCCCCAGAGGCGCAATCAAGAGTTCAGACCTCTACGAACTGGCAACAACTGACAAAGGCTCATTAATTGAGAAGCCAAACCCAAACGCAAAGGAGACGAAATCTTAATGATATTTGAAATTCTCGCTGTAGGCTTAATAATCTCCGCCGTACTGGCGCTTTTCCTTGACGAAGTAATCTATTCCGTTGCCGCATTGGCAGGAACATTCTTCTTCACCGCGTTCCTCTACGTGGAAAACGGCGCACTCTACGCCGCAATTTTCCAAATCGCCGTGGGCGTTGGCACATTAGCCATATTGTTCCTATCGGGAGAAATGCTAGGCGATAAACCAAAAATGCAAACTTCTCCAATCCGCGTCGGCGCTTTAGTCGGCGCTGGAGCGGTTTTGTCTTTACCCGCGATTTTCCTCTCCGTCTCCGGTTCAACGGGCACAACTTCAGGGCTTGACTTCGGTGATGCCCTGTGGAATGTGAGGGGTTTAGACGTTGTTTTACAGGCTCTTGTTATCTTGACGGTGGCTCTTGGAATCGCCATCGTGCTTTATGAGAAGAAGAAAAAGGGTGGTCAATAATGGACTTCGTCATTCTGTCACTGATAATGTTGTCTATAGGCATCTATGGCTTGCTCACTAATCGTCAGCTCCTAAAAGTGTTCATATCCGTCGAGTTAATCGCAACGGCAGCCACGCTTAATTTCGTGATGCTTGCCTCCTCGATGGGTGTAGGCTTGGGGCAGGCGTTTCTTATCTTGGCGTTTTCAACAGATACCGCAGTCAGCGGAGTAATCTTAGCATTGCTTGTCATTGTATCCAAAAAATACGGCACAAGCGACATGGCTAAAATAATTCAGATTTTGCAGAGTAAAGGCGAAAGTGAGGATGAAGCGCAATGATTCTTGAAGAATTCTCAGCATGGTTTGTTTGGGTTCTACCGCTAATAGCAAGCTTATTCGTTCCAATCATTGGAAAGTACAGTGATAAAGCCCGAAACTACTTTGTCGTTGCAGTAGCAGCGGCTACAGCAGTTTTGGCGCTTTCGCTTGTCCCCAGCGTTTGGTCTGGAGATGGAACTGCCAAAATTTTCACTGTAAATTGGATTCCGCAAATCTCCGCGGGAGTTTACATTGACCCACTCAGCGTGTTGTTCACTTGTCTAGTCGCATTCTTTGCATTGATTATCGCCATCTACTCAATTGGCTACATGAAAGGCGAAGACGGCTTAACACGCTACTACTACCTCATCTTGCTCTTCATCGGCTCCATGATTGGTCTCGTAATCGCAGACAACATGCTGCAGATGTTCATCTTCTGGGAAATGGTGGGATTATGCTCCTACGCGCTGATTTCGTTCTGGTACAAAAAACCTGAATCAATCAAAGCAGGCGTCAAAGTTTTCATAATGACCCGCATCGGCGACATCGCATTGCTCGCCGCAATCGGCATTCTATTCATGATGTTTAACACCTTCAGCTTCCACGGCGTAATAGGCGGCATTCAAGATGCGGCAAAAGCAGGCACCTTGAACACAGCGCTCCTGGTTGTCGTTGCCTTCTTGGTTTTAGGCGGTGCAATCGCAAAGTCCGCTCAGCTGCCACTGTTTACATGGCTCTATAGTGCAATGGAAGCCCCAACCTCAGTCAGCGCCCTCTTACACGCTGCCACAATGGTTAAAGCAGGCATCTATCTGTTGGCAAGGTTCATACTCATCTTTGCAGCAGCCCCAGCCCTAATAATCGCGCTTCAACCATACTGGTTCCCCACAATCGCTTGGATAGGCGTCTTAACAGCCATCGTCGGCGCCACACTCGCATTAACCACAACCGACATCAAAGGAGTCCTCGCATACTCCACCGTTAGCCAAATCGGCTTCATGATGGCTGGTCTGGGCGCATCTGCAACCTCCGCCGGATTAATCGGCGACGGCTGGTTCGCAAGCTTGTTCCACATGGTAAGCCACGCTTTCTTCGAAGGCCTCGGATTCCTCATTGCAGGCGGTATCATACACGCAATCGGCACCCGAGACATGCGGTTGATGGGCGGCTTAAAGAAAGCCATGCCGATATCCTTCGCTTTAATGGCTATAATGATAATCACAACCAGTGGTCTACCTCCTTTCGCAGCGTTCTTCAGCAAAGGCTTAATCGTTACAAGCGTAACTGACGCAGGCTACATCGCTCAGGTAATCATCCTCTACGCCACCATGGCGATAACCTTCGCGTACGTCGTGCGCATGTTTAGCTTAGTGTTCATGGGTAAAGAATCCGAACACCTGCAAAAACAACATGTTCACGAAGCACCCAAAGTTATGCTTATCCCAGCCGCAGTTCTCGCAGGCTTATGCATCGTTTGGGGTCTTTCTCAGCCTTTAGTCGCAAGCTTCATGCATGTCACATTATCAGAGGGTTTACTCGGTGCCTTCACAAACATCGAATTCCCAATCTTCATAGCGCTGCTCATACCCACAGGACTCATCGCTTACTTCAGTTATTATAAGGGCTTCAAGGGCGTGCGAAACTTTGCAGCAGGCAAAAACCCAATCACAACAACCCTCAAACACGCTTACTTCTTCGACGACTTCTACGGCGCAGTATCACGAGGTATAAACAACTTCTCTGCAGCTCTCACACGCTTCGAAAACGCCGTCTTCGGCCGCTACCCAGACGCAGCAGGAACCGCAGTCGCTCATGCAGCAGATCCAGAGCAAGCTACAACTTTGAAGAAAGGACCGTCTTCATCGTTTAGAAACTATGTTGCCGCGGCAGTGCTCGGCTTCATAATAATCGTTGTGCTGATAATATTAAAAGTGGGAATAGGAGCTTAACAAAATGACTCTACCAATTCTTCTTGCAGTATTTGCAATTCCAACCATAAGCATACCGTTCGTTTACTTTGCAGGAAAGAAATCGCCTAAACTAGCCGCGATGTTCGTTGCCTTAATCGCACTCATCAACATATTCCTGGTTCTCTCTACGGTTCCCGAAATCCTCAACGGTGCAAAACATCAATACATCGAATCATACACGTGGATTCCAACAATAATCAACACAAGGTTCTCTCTGTTTCTCGACGGCATCAGCGCTTCCGTTGCCCTAATCAGCTTAGTGCTTATTTTCGTAGCGGCAGTTTACTCAGTCAATTACATGGCTGGAAAAAAGAACCTGCCCTCCTACTACGCGCTCCTCTGTATGCTCTCCGTAGGTTTAGTCGGCGTCTTCTTAACCTCTAACCTTGTACTGTTCTACTTCTGCTGGGAACTCATGCTCGTACCCGCCTACTTCATAGTCGGTGAATGGGGCTATAGAAACTCTTACAAATCAGCCTTCAAACTCTTCATTTTCACCCATGCAGGCGCAGTCTTCGTGCTCTTAGGCATAGGAGCAGTCTACTGGTTGACAAACGGGCAAACAGACATGATTTCCGCACAAACCGCGCTGTTGACCGCCAGCCCAGACATCGTCAAATGGGTCTTAATTGCATTCACCGCTGGCTTCGCCGTTAAAATGGCTGTTTTCCCAGTTCACTTGTGGCTTCCCGATGCCCACTCAGAAGCTCCAGCACCAATGTCCGCGCTTTTAAGTGGTGTCATAATCAGCGCAGGAGCTTACGCAATCATCCGCATATCCTTCGGAATGGTATTTCCATCAGTCGGAATCGCTTTTGGAACAAGTTTCCTCTACGCCTTAGCAATAATTGGGGTAGTGACCGCTTTCTTCGGTTCGTTCCTCGCACTCGTTGCAACCGACATTAAACGCCTCATCGCCTACTCAAGCATCGCCCACATGGGCTACATAATGTTCGGTCTTTCACTGTTCCCAGTAGCATTAGCCGACAACAACCCAGTACTCCTTACGACTGCAACAGCCATCGCCGTAGTCGGAACTGTACTGCATATTGTCACGCACGCTGCAAGTAAAGGGCTTTTCTTCCTTACCGCAGGCGGAATCATGCATCAAACCGAAGAGCGAGACATCAACAAAATGGGCGGCTTAGCAAGCAAGATGCCGTTCTCAACTGTTTCAGGAACCATCGCAGCGTTGAGCATCGCAGGTGCACCCCCGTTGGCATGCTTCATAAGTGAATTTCTAATCTTCGTCGGCGCCATCCAAATAATCAACATCACCGGCGGACTCAGCAGCTTCTACATAATACCCACAGCGCTTATGCTCATAGCAACAGTGTTTTCGCTGGCTTACTCGCTACGTTTCGTTTCAAAAGTGTTTCTTGGAACATCCAAAGATGAAGCGGGCGCAGAAGAAGGACACAAAGACGCAGCCGACCACATAAAAGAAGAAAAACACAGGATCGTCGATGTCCCTAACTACATGAAAGTCTCATTAGCGATCTTGGTTGTCCTTGTGGTTCTTATCGGAATCTACCCGACGTTCTTCCTGAATCTAATACAAACAGTGACCTTCGGAGGGGTAAGTTAAATGGTTCAAATCTTAGACATTATACTGCCAATATTCACGTTAGTAATCGCGTCTCTACTGACCATTCCAGTATTCAGAATAATTAGAAAACAAAACAGCCACAAGACCGCGTTGACGATGACATGGTTCCTTGTCGTTTTCTTGATTGCGGGTGTAACCGTGGCTAACTTAGCATTGACTTACTTCAGCACAGCCAATCCAGTCCCCCTGAACTTGGCTTTAGACGGCAGTGCATCTACCGCAGTCTCAAGTTCGTTCTTGGTCGATGCCCTCTCGGTTTACATGGCAATAATCATCGTTGCCGTCAGCGCAGTCGTCATGGTTTACAGTGTGTTCTTCGTTGATTCAAACGAGCGTCCATCGGACCGATACTTCGCTATAATGCTAATTCTCACCGCAGCATTATTGGGCGCAGTTCTCGCAGGTGACCTCTTAACTTTCTTCATATTCTGGGAAGCCGCAACAGCAGCCGCAGCATTTCTTATGATGTACCGCAAAAACGCCTTCAGCCTAAACGCCACCCTGAAATATTTAATCATGGTCATCATTGCCTCAGCCTTCGTGCTCTTTGGGCTTTCAATCGTCTACGGCATAACTGGCAGCTTGAACTACAATACTCTTCGAGAAGCGTTGAGCGCGTCAACTTTGGCTGCCTCAGACAAAAACCTGTTAATAATCGCTTTCGTATTCATTGCCGCTGGCTACGCAATTGAAGCCGCAATCGTTCCATTCCACTTCTGGCTGCCAGACGCATACACCGCAGCCCCAGCTCCATCAGCCGCTTTCCTCTCGGCACTGGTTGACCAAGGCAGCTACTACATACTAATCAGAATCCTGCTCTACATCATAATTCCAACGGGACCAAACCAGGTGTTAGACTGGACACTTATGCTCGCCTTCTTAGCGTCGATAACCATGGTCATCGGCAACGTATTCGCCTTAATCCAGAACGACGTGAAACGCTTAATCGCATACATCTGCGTTGCAGACGTTGGCTACAACCTCGTCGCCATCACAAGCGTAACTTCACTGGGATTAGCTGGCAACCTCTACTTCTTCCTAATCGGAGGCTTAACCACCGCTTTAGCCTTCATGGTAATCGGCATCATAAACAACTACGGCATAAGAACCCTCAGTGATTTCGCGGGAATCGGCAAGAAAATGCCGCTGGTAAGCATCGCTTTAGTCGTGGCTGGGTTGTCGTTTGCTGGAGTGCCGCCTCTGGGAGGATTCATGGCTAAATACCTCGTCTTCACCGCCGCAATACAAGCACAGCTTGGCTGGTTAGCCGTAATAGGAGTCTTAACAAGCATCCTGCAAACCGCTTACATATTCAGGCTCATCAACGCCATGTACGCAAAGAAACCCAAAGACGAAACCCCACTAAAAGAAAACAAGCGCATACTCATCCCCGTTTTCATCCTCGTCGCTGCAATCTTCATCTTAGGCTTGTTCCCTGACCTCGTCTTGCAACTGCTACAGCCTGCAACGCAACAATTATCTGCCCTAATCCCCTCAATTTAAAACGCGAAGGTTTGGCACCAAGCCAACCTGACCTTTCTTGTTTTCTTAATCTTACTAAATGCATCTGATTCAATTTATAAAGCGAAAAGATATTTTAGGGCAAGCGCTCTTAAGTGTAGATAATAGCCAACTGTTTTTTAAGCCTCTGTAAAGGGGATGAACATGGTTTTAGTCAGCTTTGTCATGAGTTCTTATAATCACAAGAAATACATAGGCGAATCCATAGAGCGAGTTCTGAATCAAACCTTCAAAGACTTTGAACTCATAATAACCGACGACTGCTCCAGTGACAGTTCACGAGACATAATAGCCCGCTACCAAAACAAAGACCCAGTATGTTGAAACGAATGCTTATTTTCTAATATGCCCATCGCCCAGAACCACGTACTTTGTCGTGGTCAAATGTTGTGCGCTCATGGGTCCCCTTGCGTGGAGTTTTTGGGTGCTGATGCCGATTTCTGCTCCGAGCCCAAACTGGTTGCCGTCTGTGAATCGTGTGGATGCGTTCCAGTAGACCGCAGCGGAATCGACTTCACGGATAAAGCGCAGGGCTTTGTCGAAGTCTTTGGTGAGGATGCTATCGGAGTGTTTTGTGCCGTATTTGTTGATGTGGGCTATGGCTTCGTCCAAGTCCTTTACGACTTTGACGCCTATAATCAGGTCTAAGTATTCGGTTCCCCAGTCCGCTTCGGCTGCTGCTTTTACGTCGGGAACAATTTTGCGGGTTTCTTCGTCGCCTCGGACTTCCACACCATTCTTTCTGAGTTCAGCAACTATCACTGGCAGGTACTGTTTTGCGATTTTGCTGTGCACCAGCAGTTTCTCTGCGGCGTTGCAGGTTCCGGGGCGTTGGCACTTGGCGTTTATCACGATGGGCGTGGCTTTGGCAAGGTCTGCGTCTTCTTCAACGTAGATGTGGCAGTTGCCCGTTCCAGTTTCGATGACGGGAATCCTTGATTTCTCCACCACCGTCTTGATTAAGTCGGCGCCTCCGCGGGGAATGAGCACGTCGATGTATTCGCTCATGCTCATCAATTCCTCGGCAACTTTTCGATCGGGTGAGTTCACCACTTGAACGGCGTCAACAGGCACGTCGGTTCCAGTCAATGCATCCCGTAAAACCTCGCCAATGACCACATTCGAGTTTAATGCGTCCGAGCCTCCGCGAAGAATCACTGCATTTCCAGATTTGATGCAGATTCCAGCAGAATCCGCAGTTACGTTGGGGCGTGACTCGTAGATTATGCCGACAACTCCAAGGGGCACGCGGACCTGGCTGATTATCAAGCCGTTGGGGCGTGTCCAGCTGCTAAGGATAGTGCCGATGGGGTCGGGTAGTGCTGAGACTTCCCTGAGTTCTTTTGCCATGGTTTGGATTTTCTTTTGGTCTAACGCCAAACGGTCGAGCAATGCTGCTTTTACGCCTTTAGCTTTAGCGGCTTCAACATCGGTTTTGTTCGCAACTAAAATTTTCTTTGTATTCGTTACTAGTGCGTCTGCCATCTTGCAGAGCGCAGTGTTCTTGGCGTCTGCTGAAAGCTTTCCCATTTCAACTGAAGCGGCTTTGGCTTTTAGGCATATTTGCTTAATCATTTTTCTTCCTCAAACAGGTGTATGTTTCGGTGTTCGATAATTTCTTTGGGTTTATCGGCTCCGAGTTTTGTGTGTACTTCACTTACCTGTAAGCCTTTAATTAGGTTTAACTCTGCACTGCTAAAGTTGGGGTTTCCTTTGGCAAACTCTGTGCCGGTTTCATCCACGATGCTTATTACGTCTCCGACGCTGAAGCTGCCTACAACCCGCACTACGCCGACGGGCAGCAGGCTGGAGCCTTCCAAGATGGCTTTTTTAGCTCCCTCGTTAACGTGGATTTGCCCCTTTACAGCCGCGCCGTAAGCTATCCAGCGTTTCACAGCGGTCATGCGGCTTTGAGGTTTAAAGTAGGTGCCAACGTCTTTCCCTGCGAGGATATCCAAGATGACGTTTTTTCTTCGGCTATTCGCGATAACCACTGCGATTCCGCAGGAAGTTGCGATTTCAGCGGCTTTGATTTTGCTCTGGATGCCGCCTCTGCCCAGTTTACTCTTGCCGTTGAGCGAGTTTTTTAGTTCAGCCGTGATGGTGTCGACCGATTTTATGAGTTCGGCTCCGGGTTGCGAAGGGTCAGCGGTGTATAAGCCCTCTACGTCGGAGAGAATGATAACTAAGTCAGCGCAGACTGCACCGGCAACAAGCACCGAGAGAATGTCGTTGTCGCTGAAGTTGATTCTGTAGCCTTCAGTTCGCATCAGTTCATCCACGGAGACAACGTCGTTTTCGTTGATTATCGGGACGACGCCGATTTTTAGCAGTAACCCAAGCACATCGCATGTGTGGACGTAAGATTTCCTGTTCGAGAGGTCTTCAGCAGTGAGCAGTATCTGGGCAACTTTCAAATCGAATTTCTTGAAGAGCTCACGATACTTTGCCATCAAAACACTCTGACCCGTGGCTGCTGCTGCCTGCTGGAACGTCACATCTTTGGGTTTAGGGGGAATTTCAAGCTCCGCGATGCCTGCTGCAACCGCTCCCGAGGTAACGAGGACAACCTTATCGCCCTGTTTGGTTGCGGCGGCTATTTGGCACGCTAGGTTTTCCATTTCTAATTCATCCAGCTTTCCCTCGCTGGTTATGCCGTTAGTGCCGACTTTAACGACTATTAACCTTGAAGCCATCACTTTATCCCTTTTATGTCCAGACTTATTTGAAATAGGGGCGGCTTACTTAAAAATGCAACCAAATTTTGGAGTTAGAACTCGAGTATTTACCTAAAAATCAGATTGAACGTGTGCAATCGACTAATTTTCTAGAAAAATATATATACAAAATGGATATGCGTTGTTGAACATGTTCATACCCATAAATGCATTAGCAATAGCTTCTTCATCATCGGTTAACCCACTTGTTTTTTGGATTGCTCCAATAGCAGGCGTAATAGCCGTTCTTGCTTCGCTTTTACTCATGTATAAAATAGGCAAAATGAGTCCAGGCGGACCAAAAACAGTCGAAGTCGGCAACGCCATCAGGGAAGGCGCCTATGCTTTCCTCAAAAGACAGTACACAACAATCGCAATCATCACAGTAGTTATATTTGTGCTACTGTGGATTGCCTTGCCCAGTGGACCTTTCGGGGTAGGCACCGCAGCAGCCTTCTTGGTAGGCGCGATTGCCTCCTTGGCGGCTGGCTACATCGCCATGGATAACGCGACAAAAGCAAACGTTCGCACCGTGGCAGCGGCAAAAGAGTTTGGCGCAGAAAAAGCGTTGAAAACCGCGTTTTACGGCGGCGCAACGATGGGTATGGCAGTAGTCGGTTTATCTCTTTTAGGCGTAAGTTTTCTGTTTCTGCTTTACGGCGGATACAACGCCATGTTCAACACGTTGGATGTAACGCAGGCTGCAACTCTTGGACGAGACGCAGCAAGCGGAATCGTCGGTATGGGTTTTGGCGCTTCACTTATTGCCTTGTTTGCCCAGCTCGGAGGCGGAATTTACACTAAAGCCGCAGACGTAGGCGCAGACCTTGTCGGCAAAGTTGAAGCAGGCATCCCAGAAGATGACCCACGCAACCCAGCAGTAATCGCAGACAACGTCGGCGACAACGTGGGCGACTCAGCTGGAAGAGGCGCAGACTTATTCGAATCTGCCACTGGGGAGAACATCGGTGGCATGATTATCGGCGGCTTAATCAGCATCGCAACTGGAAACCTCATATTCCTGATTTTCCCGCTGATTGCACGAGCCTTAGGAATCTTTGCAACTTTAGTCGGTATGCCTTTTGTTAAGCTCACTCCAGCAGAAGCCAAGCACCCAATGAAAGCCCTGAGAAAAGGCCTCATGGTAACAACTATTGTGTCAGGTGTTCTGTTTCTGTTCGCAACGATTTTCCTGTTAGGCAACGGCGAATTCTCAATGACGTTCATGTACCTGTACTTCTGCTTGCTCTCAGGTTTAGCAGCAAGCGTAGCCATCGACTACATCACAGACTACTACACTGGAAGCGACCGCGGACCAGTCGGACGGATTGCTAAAGCCAGCGAAACAGGAGCCGCAACCAACATCATTACAGGATTCGCAGTAGGACTCGAAACAACTATGCTGCCCATAGTGTCATTAGTTGTTGCACTCATAACATCGTATTGGCTTGGAACACAATTTGCAGTTTCATGGAACGCTTCGCATGTATCGCAGATTACCCCCATCTTCATCGGCGGAATCTACGGAACCACTCTTGCAACGATGGGTATGCTTGCAGTCATGGGTATGGTCTTAGCCTTAGACGGCTTTGGCCCAATCGCAGATAACGCAGCAGGCATAGCACAAATGTCAGGTGAAGGCGGCGCAGAAGAAACCATGGAAGCCCTCGACGCAGTAGGCAACACAACCAAAGCATTAACTAAAGGCTTTGCACTCGGGTCGGCGTTACTTGCGGCGCAGTTGCTGTTCCAAACATACGCATCAGAAGTTAGCGCACGCACAGACGTTAACTTCGTGGTAGATATCTCGAACCCAGCAGTGCTAATCGCAGGCTTCATCGGCGCAATGCTGCCATTCTTCTTCAGCTCACAAGCCATCAGCGCAGTCGGAAAAGCAGCAGCAGAAATGGTGGAAGAAGTCAGACGCCAATTCAGAGAAATCCCCGGCATCATGGATGGAACAGGCAAACCTGATTATGGCAAAGCAGTGGACATCAGCACAAAATCCGCGTTAAAAGGCATGGTACTTCCAGGATTAATCATCGTGGTCGTTCCAATCGTCATCGGTATATTGTTGGGACCCGAAGCAGTTGGCGCACTTGTAATCGGCGCAACACTCTCAGCAGTTCCACTGGCACTATTCATGAACACAGGCGGAGGAGCATGGGACAACGCAAAGAAACTCATTGAATCAGGCAAATATGGCGGCAAAGGATCCCCCGCACATGCAGCAGCAGTAGTCGGCGACACAGTCGGTGACCCACTCAAAGACACAGCAGGACCCAGCTTACACGTACTCATAAAACTGCTCAGCACCCTTAGCATTGTCTTCATTCCGCTGTTCATCAACCTGCTAAACCTAATCCACTAAAACAGCGTCAATCGGGAAGTTTTTTCTTCCCCAAAAATTTTCTTTATTTTCTTCCACAGTATATTTTTACTTCGCCACACATTCACCTAAGCTAACCGAGATGCACCCGCTTGAAAATCATCGAAAAGAACCTGCCGCAGGGCTTCGTGAAAGTTGTTCCCGATTCGCCTGACGACCTGTGGCACCTCTACAACGTCATTTACCAAGGTGACGAGGTTTACGCTTACAGTTCAAGAGCCATAAAGAGCGACACAGAAGCATCGCGCCCAAAAAGCGGGGAACGTATGTCAGCGTTCATGGGTGTCAAGGTGATTTCTGTAGGTTGGGACAAGTTTCTGGGTAAATTGCGTGTCCACGGCACTATTTGCCATGCGCCAGATGTTATCCCAACAGGTGCTCACCATACGCTTAGTATAGCGTTGAATCAGCAGGTAACCATCGTTAAGAAAGATTGGCCAAAACATCTTCTCGACCGATTAACACGGGCAAGCGAAACGGAGAAACCCTTGCTCATAATCTCCATCGACGACGAAGGCTTTGCCATCGCTGAAACCAAGCAGTATGGAGTAGACATAAGAGTTGAAGAACGCATGCGGCTGCCTGGAAAACATGAAGCTGATAAACGTGTTGAAGCAACGAAAGGATACTTCAAACGTGCGATGACCAGTCTGAACCAGCTTTGGGCTCCGCATCACAATGCAATTGTGATTGTTGGCGCGGGGTTTGTCAAGGGCGAGTTTGCCAGTTATCTTTCGGAAGAAGCTAAAGAAATGAACAAGTCGGTTGCGGATGTGAAGAGCGTCAACAACGGCGGCACCTCGGGCATCTATGAGGCTCTACGCTCAGGCGTTTTGCTGAAGGCGTCGCATCGGCTGCGCATCGTGGATGAAACCGAGACGATGGAGGAAGTCATGAAGCGCTTGGGCAAAGGCGAAGGCACCGTAACCTATGGCTTGAGTGCAGTGGAGAACGCTGTGATTATGGGTGCGGTTGAGAAACTCGTTGTCGCCGACACAACGCTTCGGGATGCAGACGAGAATCAGCGGCTTAAACTCGAAGAATTAATGCATCAAGTCGAAAAACGCAACGCGCCAATAACCGTTGTCAGTACGGAGCATGAAGCAGGAGCAAAACTCACTGCTCTTGGCGGAATCGCAGCACTGCTTAGGTTTCCAGTGTACAGGGACACCCCTACGCAATCCTAATGTGGAAAACAACAATAAATAATCAACATTTCCTTTTTCAGTGCTAATTATTCAGTTAAACCAGCGGTTGAGAGTCCCTTATAAAGATGCTTTATATACCCCTCTTTCATTTAAATATTTAACCGTGAGTGGACATGAGTAAAAGACAACCAATCATTAAGATCCAAAACATCGTAGCTTCAGTCTCACTTAACCAGAAAATTGACTTACAAAAAATCGTGGAAAAATTCCCACAGACCGAATACAACCCCAGCGTATTTCCAGGCCTTGTTTTCAGACTTAAAAAACCAAAAACAGCCACCTTAATTTTCGGGACGGGCAAGATGGTTTGCACAGGAGCTAAATCCGAAAAAGAATCTCGCAGTGCAGTAGAAAAAGTTGTTAAAGAACTCCGCGGCGAAGGCATCCAAATCACGGAGAAACCAGTCGTCATGATTCAGAACATTGTAGCTTCAGCTGAACTTGGCGGCGAAATCGACTTGGAAAGCCTCGTTTACAAACTCAGCAAAGTCATGTATGAACCTGAACAGTTTCCAGGGGCAGTCTACCGCATGGACGAACCGAAAGTAGTGTTCCTAATCTTCAGCGCAGGCAAACTCGTTTGCGTCGGAGCCAAAAAAGAAGAGCAAGTCTACGAAGCCGTCGACAAAATCCAAGCGCTGCTCGAAGAAAAAGAACTCATCTACTACCCCGCTCCTCCATAATCTACTTTTTCATTCTCCGACGAACCGCAGGGTTCAGGTCGGAAACTTTTTTTAGCGCCAACTCAAAAGTTTCATCCACAGCAAGTTCTTTTTTAACGAAAACTCCTGTTCTGCCGACTGTATCGCGCCTCATAAGTGCATGTACCCTGTCCAAAACGGTTTCAGCAGCGACGCCCAAAGTTTTAGCGGTGGATTCTTCTTTGCCAATCACACTGCTCTCCACATGTCCTTTCTCTGTGGGTTCAATGAGCATGAGTCGCTTGTCCACGCCTGCGACGCGCAAATCGGTTTTGAGCTGGTTTAGGTTTACTTCGCCGCCAAACCTGTAGAACTCCCTCTCCACACGGCGCATCTCCATAAGTGGAAACGAAACCGTTGTTGCCTCGTCGATTTCTATGTGGGCTTTCATGGCGTAGGATGGCGTGGCTTGAACGATAAAGCGTGTGTTGATGGGTACTTTGGCTTTTTCAAGGGCGGTTTCCACCAAGAAACTGTTTTGCACTTCAGGGATGAACACGTCAACGTCGCTGCCTACCTTTACGTCTCCCCTTGCAATGCTTCCATGAGTGATTGAAAGCAGATGAAATGCGTCAAGCGCCTCCATAACCCAAACCGCTCTGCAACGAAGCGTTTTCAGCTGCTTCCAGCGTTCGCTAGAATACGTGACTTCCCTGTATTCTTCATGTTTGGTAGGTTTGACAGCCATCTTACGCGCCAATTCTACCTTTAGTGTGGCATCGTTTATTTAGTTTAATTCACCAATCAAACTTATCGAAGGAACCCTGATGGATACCCCTGTCTGCAGTGCCTGCAAAACCCGTGAAGCCTTCTTCTACAGGCCATATTCAGGGGAGCGCCTGTGCAAAAAATGTTTCACACTGTCCGTCGAATCAAAAGTTAGGGCAACCATCAACCACTATCACATGCTCGGAAGCGCTGAAAATTTGGCGGTGGCGGTTTCAGGCGGCAAAGACAGCTTAACCCTTTTGCATATACTGGCCAAGCTTAAGCGTTTTAAACCCAAAACCAACATCACCGTGGTCACGGTGGATGAAGGCATCAAGGGCTACCGCAACGAAGCCTTGGAAATTGCAGCTGAAAACTGCAAGCAACTCGAAATCCCCCATCACATCGTCTCCTTCAAAGAGCTCTACGGTTTCACGCTTGACGAAATAATTTGCAGCGCAAGAAAAAAAGGCCAAACCGAACTCACCGCATGCGCTTACTGCGGCGTATTGCGGCGCAAAGCCATCAACACGGGTGCACGGCAGGTTAAAGCCACCAAAGTCGCCACTGGACACACCCTCGACGATGAAGTGCAGACGGTTTTGATGAATATTTTCCGCGGCGACATCGCAAGGTTATCCAAAGAGAAACCAGTCACCAACGAAGTCCACCCCATGTTCGTCCAAAAGATTAAGCCGCTGTGCGAAATTCCCGAAAACGAAAGCGCACTCTACGCCTACGCCAAAAACATCCCGTTCCAAGACACACCCTGCCCATACGCGTCCGAAGCACTGCGCAATGATATACGCGGCATGCTTAATCGCATGGAGCAAAAGCATGTGGGAACAAAATTCGCTGTTTCAAGAGCCCTCGAACGCCTTCGCCCTGCACTTGAAGAAACCGCTAAGAAAGAAGATTTTAAAACCTGCACGGAATGCGGTGAACCGTCAGCGATGGATTTGTGCAAAGCATGCGAATTGCTTAGGCATGTTCAATGATTATTTGTGGTTGATTTTCTGGTCGCTTTTTAGTTTGCGCAGTATCTCTGAGGCTTCCATGGCGTTGTTGGCGGCAGCTACTTTTTTTGCTTTCAAAAGATTTATGTGGACGCCACAGTAGGGGCAAATCTTTGTTTTCTGCTCCATACCCGCCAGCGTTAAACCGCCGCACTGCGTGCATTTCACGATTATTGTCGCGCCCATCTTGTTTGCTTCCGAAATGCTTTTCATTATACGGGTTCATTAATAGTTTGGTAGGGAAGAGAGCGTTATGAGCGTTGATGGAGACCAGTACAAATCCAGAGTTCATCTGACCGATTTAGCGGTTCAATACTTCAAGAAGGAAGGCTACAAAGTTAACAGCGAAAACGTAAAGCTGGAAGGACACAGCGGCGTTTCGCATCATTTTGACTTAATTGTTCAGAAAGGACGTTTGGAGCAGGCCGTCTGGATAAGAGATTGGAACCGAACCATCGGCGTAAACGTAATCATCAACTTGGATACGTCTTCGGAAGACGTAGATTTATCGAGCCCCATAATGATTGGCGAAAAATTCAGCGACCACGCCAAATCATACAGCAACAGACGCAAAATAACGTTGTTGACCAAGCAGAAACTGGGCAGTTTCCGTTAGCCTAAATTTTCAGGTACTCATCCGTTAAGCCTTCCCGCTCCAGCATGCCGAGCCAATCCACGATGCCGACGAAGCAGGTTTTGCGTTTCTCGAGAACATCCATGATTTCTTCAACCACGGCTTCAGTCGATTTGCCCGTGACATCCAACTCGCAAACCTTTCCGCCATGCGCCTCTACCGCTTCGCCAAGGCAAACATCGATGATTTCCGCCTGCAGGTTCTCCCACATTTTGGTGCCGCTGTAACCGCATTTTTCCATGAGCTGCTTGAGTTCTTTGGGGTTTCTGCGCAACACAAAATCCAGCGCAACATGCTCGGTTGGCGTTACTGCGCTGGCGTAGTGTCCGTCGACCACGATGTTGGTGTTTTCTGAGGCATCTATAACTTTGGAGAGTTTCTGCTGCATCGCTTCCTCGTTGATGATGATTGTGTCGCGTTCTTTATCCTCGCCCAACGTTAAGTTGTAGGTTTTGGCGAAGTCTGTGAGATTGATGTATTCAGCGTTGAGTTTGGCGGCGAGGGCTTTGGCTGTGGTTGTTTTGCCTACGCAGGGCGTGCCGGTTATGAGGATGACTCGTTTCATGGGTCAATCTGATGGATGCGGCTAATTTATTGTTACGGATAGGTTTTCTGCTTTTTGTTCTGGCATCCTTCCTTTTCCCAAATTTAAGTGTGGATTTTCAACTTGCTAATGCATGGTTTTGAGCCAATACTGACCTACCCCTCTATAGGTTCTGTGCATACCTTGGATATTAGGATCCAAATATGCCTGAAAACTCATACACTAAAGGCTCACTCGAACACGTTCTTGCTTGGCTCGCGTTTCTTTGGTTTCAGCAGGCGAGTTTGCATCTCCACGATGTCCGCGCTGGCTTTAGCAGTTACATAATTGTCCAGCAGCATCTGGTTCAACTCGAAAAACGTGTGCCCCCATGGAAAAATCAACAAAACAGCCTCAGCTTCCTGTTTGAAACCAGCAATGTACAGGGCTGCCGCGATGGCTTCGGCAGTTGTAAGCTTGGTTAGTTTGCCAAAGTTAACAGGGTTGCCGGCAATCAAGATGGGCAGGCAGCGGCTGGTTCCCTTAACATGTTCCCCCATGACTTTTTGAGCGTGTTCCCAACTGCAATCCAGAGCTGCTAACCCGAACTGCTCAAGCCTTTCTTTGTCTGCTGGTGAAAACGCGATTTCCCCAAAAGGGTTGAGCACGATGGCGCGTTTTGGCAAAAACCTTGCGCTGGTAACTATTCTGGCGAGCCCGCGACGTTTTAGCCTTAATGCAGTGTTCTTTTTAGGGTCATCCTGAGCTGCATGGTAAATGGTGATCCTCACAGATTGATTTGGCTGCGGTTGTTGGTCGTCAGAATTAGGTTCCACTGGGTTTGCGCACCTTCAAATGATTCATCGGATCTTCAAAAACACTTGGAATAAAATCGATAAGGTCCGTTGCAACCATATGGAAACCAATTTCAGCCGCAACAAAATCCCCTGCAGCACCATTCACGAATGCTCCCGCAACCGCGGCTTCAAAAACATCTGCTTTCCGAGCCATTAAACCAGCAACGATTCCGCTGAGAACATCTCCGGTTCCGCCGACAGTCATGCCTGGATTTCCAGTGAAATTCAACTTTGAACGTTCAGGACTGCAGATTACGTCAACTTTGCCCTTAACTAAAACGGTGGCGTTCAGTTTTTTGGCGGTTTTCTGTACTGCCAAGACGCGTTCGTCCTGGTTTTCAGGCAGTTCCTCGCCGGTTAAGATGGCGTATTCGCCTGCGTGAGGCGTCAAAACAAGCGGCACCTTCAACTGTCTTTTAAATTTAGCGAAGGCTTTTAACCCGTCAGCATCCAAAAGCAGCGGCTTCTTGGCTTTTTCAACCTCATCCACGCATGCCTTAACGAACTTTAAGGTTTCAGGGTTCAAACCCAACCCTGGACCCATAGCTACAGCGTCAACCATGCCCAAGTAGGGCTTGATTGTTTCCATGTTGGCGGGGTTAAGGTTGTTTCCCTCAAGCTTAATCGTTATCAAGTCAGGCGACATCGAAGAGATTGCCGATGCCGTCTTTGCGGGAGCTGCAAGGTAAACTATGTCTACTCCCGTTCTCTGGGCCGCCAACGAAACCAAGGTGGGAGCGCCCGAGTATACTTCGCTGCCGCCAATTACGAGCAAACGTCCGAAGTCGCCTTTATGCGACGTTGGGCTCCGAGATTTAGTGACCATTAAAACGTCGCCTGGACCCGCAAACTGTTCCATCTCCATGGGCAAACCAATGTCTGTGACGACGAGTTCACCAACGTATCGCTTGGCTTTCTCCAATCCTGGCTTTGCCTTATGGAACGTTATGGTTAAATCGGCTTTTACAGCGGTGCCTAAGACTTCGCCTGTGTCGGAATCGATGCCTGTGGGCACGTCGACGGCTATCTTGACGCCACTTAAACTATTGATGTAGTCCACTGCTTTGGAGATTGGTGGTTTAAGTTTTCCCTTGGTTCCCGTACCAAGCAAAGCATCGATTACTATGCCTGCATCCACTTTAGGAATGAGCGAACTATCCGATGCTTCAAGCAGCTCAACTTTGTCCTGCAACGACTCAAGAATACCCCAGTTACTAAGCGCCGCCTCATGGTTAATATCGCGGCTTCTGCCCACCAAAACCACCGTAACCTCAAAACCCGCCCCCAAAAGATGCCGTGCAGCAACAAAACCGTCGCCGCCGTTCCCGCCTAAACCGCAGAAAACCAGGGCTTTCTTGTTCTTCTGGAACCGCGTGATGGTTTCTTGAGCGACACTGCGTCCCGCATTCTCCATCAACTGAAGCAGGCTTACGCCAAAGTATTGTGCGTTGGCTTCTAAAGCGCGCATTTCGCGGCTGGTGATAGCGGGGTTCTTGGTTTTGGGTTGCATTTTGGGGTCTTGATATGTTAATTGTCCGTTGGGAAATAAGGCTATCCTTACGCCGTATACAAAAGCATCGCCCAACACACTTTTTGCTCAAACCAGTTCAAAATTGCTGAAAAGTCGTGAAAACATCGAAACTTGCCGAACCTTATATATACGTGAAAACGTCTGGGCTGAAAATAACTAAGAAAACCACTCAGTCAGAGATTGGCTGCCTCAGGTTTGTATATCAACCACGTTCTCTCTACAGGTAACCTCTCAATTCCCTTGTCTAAGCCTCTGCAGAAGTCGGTAAATAGAGCAAACTGACAAAAAATTGGTTCGGCAACGGGATTTTAGACAGTGTTCAGGTTTCAAAGGGGTGTCTTTCAAGTTTAACAGAAGAGGTTCTGAGCAAATTGCGTTTAGAAGCGTTGAGTTTTACTTTGACATCCTCCAAAAAGTAGTTTTTTAAATAGTGAAACTGTGGATTTTTTGGTTTTTATAGCAGAATTGGCTGATAAGGTTGGGGTGCTGGATTTTTGATTAACGAAAAATAATCGAACGTTCATTTTTTACATTTAAAAGTTAAAAAACCACATCATGTATTGAGTAAAGTTAAACAAAATTGTCAAATTTTCCATAGCGCCGTTTGATTTTTGAAGTCACAAGCTACGAAGGATTACGAACAGCCCGACAAAAATAGCTCTGCTAAGATATTTCAAGAAATTAAAAATAACAAAAAATATTTGCCTTTGGGCAGACTGTCTTTGCTCTTTTACTCCCTCGAAATAATCATCGTTGAAGTAACGAGCACGCTTGGCACAGCTCTAATGCTCTGCGAAACAAACTCCCAGCTTCTCCAAGCTATCTGCCGATAACGTTGCAATCACGTCATATTCGCCGAAAACAATGTCTGCCCGCGTGACTTCCTTGAATTCGGTGAGTTTTTGAGCAACTTCTCTTTCGTTTCCCGAAGCTACCTTGAATAGAACATACGCTAAAATCGCCATGTTTTCACCGTTTACAAAGTCTCATGAAGCCTTAATTACTATTCCATGCAGCCAAAACCTTAGCAAAAAAGTTTATCCATACCTTTTATCTTTAATTAAATTAGGTTTTACCCCAAAACTTTTTGAAAATGGTGACGTAAGTGATCAAAAACTATACTTTGAAAGAAACAGATGCCCTATTAATAACCGACATTCAAAAAGATTTCTTGCCCGGCGGAGCCCTGCCCATTGAAGGCGGCGAAGAAATCATCCCTATCCTTAACGATTACATCCAACGGTTCAAAACAGCCAAAGCGCACATTTTGGCTTCCCGCGATTGGCATCCAATAAACCACATTTCCTTCAATACACAGGGTGGTCCATGGCCGTCCCACTGTGTTCAGGAAACAAGCGGGGCAAAATTCAGCCCAGACCTCAAACTGCCCGAGCACACCGTAATTATTTCTAAGGCAACAGACCCTAAACATGAGAGTTACTCTGCTTTTGATGGCACAAACCTGGCAAACGAACTGAAAAGGATTTGTGTAAAGCGGCTGTTTGTGGGCGGTTTGGCGACGGATTACTGCGTCGTCAACACGGTTCTTGATGCGCGAGAACTTGGCTATGAAACCGTGTTGCTCACGGATGCAACGTTGGGCATCAACGTTAATCCTGGTGATGTAGATGAAGCCATCAAAACAATGGTTACAAACGGCGCCGAGCAAACTACAGTTGACGATTTCTCGGATGCTGTCGATGTGCTGCCCATAGAGGAGACGCAGCCTGACGGGTTGGAAGAGAAGCCTTTGCAACGGGCGGAGGTTAAGAAGAAAGCGCGGATGCGCCCCAAGGGATCAGCAAAACGGATTCGAACAGAGCGGTAGTGAAGGTTTTTTCGAACTGTCGCGAACCTTATATAATCATGCGGCTAAATCCGCGAGTAAATTTGGTTTGCACCGAAAAATCCGTTTTCCCCGTTTCTTTTTTGCTGGCGAACAGTGATTTCGTTTAAGAGTTTAGTTTTTACGCTTGAAACTGGCTAAATAGTGCTCAGGCACGGGGATTGTGGATTATTTTTGGTGGTTTGTGAAGTTGGATTAACTTCAAGTTGTAATGTTAGACATTGTTAGCTTTGTTTTTTCCAAGTTTTTCGAGCTATACTCTGCTTTTTGGTTAATGTTTGGTTCTTTCAGGGGCTTTTTTCATCATTGACGCTTTATGGTTAAGGTGTTTGTTTTTTTTTGTCTGCGAATTTTTTTCGAATGATCACTTTTTACAATAAAAGGCCAAAAGAAGACATATCTGTTTGTTAAATTATCACTAAATAGTTAAAATTCCCAATTAACCCAGCCATTGTTGCCCGGAAAAAAGCGAAAATCCGAACTTTACCGCAGGTAGCTTGAAAAACAAAAAAACCATACCAGTAAATCAGGAACGTTACTCGCCCATAACTTGAATGATAACAATGCGTTCTCGGGGATAGACGTCGGTTTCCACAAAGAACAGCGACTGCCAGGTTCCAAACTTGACTTGCCCCTCAATCACTGGCAGAGTCTTGTCCGGCGGAAGAACCATAGAGCGCAGATGCGAATGTGCATTCGACGGGTGCAGTTAGGAACCGTTTTTTGGCGATAGTTCTTCCAAAAAACTTTGATGTCTTCAAGCAGGGCGTCGTCGTTCTCTGTCAGGATAAGTATGCCGGTTGCGTGGGGAGCAAAGACGTGGACGATGCCGTTTTTGATTCCTGAATTGGAGACTTCCTGACGGATCGGCTCGGAAATGTCGATAAAGTCTATTTCACCTTGGGTGTTGAACATGTAGGTTTTGCTGTGGACTTTAAAGCTGGGCATCTGTTGTTCGCGTTGTTTTATCAGACTGCACTGCAGAAAAAGTTTTTGAGAATTCAGCGTAAATTAATGAGTTTGGGGATGCTTTTGTATACGGAACTCGTTAGGCGTGGCAAATTTGCTTTTTTTGTTTCTGGCGTCGCCTAACTTTTGGACCTTTGCCACCCCAAAGTTGGCTGCATTTAACAGTCAGGCAGCAACCAACTGCTAAAATTTGTTCAATTAATTTACTGTTTTTTCACCCGTTGCCTTCCGTGATGGTTATTATTTGCTGAAATATGCAGTCTACTAATCCAACTGAACGGTGTTTCTTACCCAAGCGCTCCTCAGAACATTAACCAGTTTAGGCAGGTATAGCACAAGCAATATTGCGCGCTGAGCCCAACGGGACTAAACGCAAGCGTTTTCGCACCTTTTTAACCAGGCAATACTTGTCTGGTGATAACTAAAACAAACTCCCAAAGATGCGCCAAAGGGCTAACAAAACGTTAAAGCACTCACAGCCAGCACTTTTTTCTTTAAACAAACTTGAGATCTACTTTTTAGTGTCTGCGAATCGCAAGGCAAACAAACAAATGCTTTCTAAAGAAAAAAAATAAGAGAAAACTTTGACACACCGCTGCTTTAAGAAAAAAACATTCTACAGTTTTGGTGATATGCTAAACCTGCTTCAGGCATCCAGATGGTCTGCAGCTAGGCTAACTGTGTCACCAGCCAAAGTGCAACATTCTGAAACCTAAAACAGGTAAACCTCTCTTTACTGGACACGAAAAAGCTGAGAGAAAAAAATTCTTATAGTTTTGGCAGCCGCAAACCTTTTCGCAGCCCAGACACAGAAGAACCCTTGTTCCACTGCAAACCGTCGTGAAACTCAAAGTTTTTTTAAACTCGGGTCAAATTCTCAGGAACTTTTCAGCTAAATATTTTACGGGGCAGCGTTAACTTCTTTTTCATCAAAAAACCTGAAATTAAGCTTATTTTGGTATCATATGGAATTAAAGCCGTTGTTTTGCTCCGAAATGAGCTTAATGTAAAAACTCGCGGTTTTTTTCTATGGAAACAATAATTTAAAAGCCCGTTTTAAAGGTAAAATGCTGAAAGAGACTTAATTGTGCCCTGTTCGCTTTGTGCCAAACAGACTGGCATGGACATTACCAGAGCCTCATATAAGTACCTTCGAAAATCTCCATGCGAAGCAAACACCACTTTTTTCGGTTAGCCTTCGACCAAAAACGACGGTTTTTCGCATTTTTTGGCAAGGCAGCAAACTTTGGCGTTTTTGGTAGAAAATTTTGGGAACCACAAATTTTGTTAGTCAGACTCGGTTTGAGCGATTTGTCTCGCTATTTTTGCCCCTAACATTTTTTTGGCTGTTTTTTTTGGCAAAGAGTGGACCTGTTGTTTTGTGGTTGGTTTTGTAGAGTTGAGGTTTATTTTTTTTCCTGGTTTATGCGTCCCTATGGTGAACGTGTTGCATCCTATTTTCCAAGTTTTTCGTGTTTTCGCATGGTCACTTTGAAATTTTTTTGTCTCTTTGGGAACAATGTTTTCGGTTCCTTTGGAGCTATCAGTGACTTTTCAAGTGCTTGATATAGTCTAAACCGCGGATATTTTTGAGAGGTGAATGTTGGTGAATACTTAATCCGTTATTATGGTTGCTGTCGTAATACTGCGTTTTTTATACGTCACCAGCACCCTCTAGCCTCACACACAAATATTTAGCGAATACAGAAGCATCGCCCAAACACACTTTTTGTGTCCCCTAAGGAACATTTTTTATCCCAAGACCCCGATTTAATACACTGTCAAAAGAGAGGAAAGCGTTGACCACCGAAATCGATCGAATCAAACTTAGACGCTGGCGCAAACGAGGCTTCTACAGCGAAACAGTCCTAGTAAAACTCCTACAGAAAAAAGGCTACAACGCCGTCCGCGTCCCAGTAAGCAACCCAAGCCTCAACCCCCTGCCAGACGTAATGGCACGCAAAGGCAAACACATGTACGCATTCGAAGTAAAAAACGCCAGCTACTACGCCTACTTTCCAAGAGTACAAATTGACAAACTCTTCCGGTTCCTGAACGAGTTAATTCCCTCAGACAACCAAAACAAACACGCCGTCATCGCAGCTCATCTTGGAAAAAGATGGATCTTCAAAGAAATAACCTGGGCTGATTGGGAAAAAAACAAACTTCCTGACAAAGTCAGGATTTTAAAACGCGACCGAGGCAACTTAAACATCGACACAAGTTACCAGCAGAACCCGTAAACAACCGTACCTCAAGCACCTTAAAGGCAACCTCCCACTAAGCTACTGTTGAGGGAAAGTGCGGGATGGCTGAACAGGAAAACATAATTGTTTCAACGCAGGGGTTAACAAAGATTTTTCCGATAGGCGAAAGAAAAATCACTGTTCTAAAAGACATAAACATACAGATTCGCCGAGCCAGCTTCACAGTTATTTGTGGTCCGTCAGGCTCTGGAAAAACCACTTTACTAAACATTTTGGGCGGCATTGACCGACCTACAGAGGGAAAAATCTTCGTTGCTGGACAAGATTTGACGGATAAAGACGAGAATTTCTTGTCCGATTTCCGCTGCAGTCATATAGGGTTTGTTTTTCAAGCGTACAATTTGGTTTCCACGTTGACGGTTGAGGAGAACGTGGCTTTTCCTATGGAGTGGACACGAAAACCACCTGCAATGATTGCGCAAAGAGTGAGTGATCTCCTGAAAACGGTGGGGTTGGAACAGCGAGCACACCATTTCTCAGCCCAGTTGAGTGGGGGCGAACAGCAGCGGGTCGCTTTCGCCCGAGCTTTAGCCAATGACCCTGAAGTGATTTTGGCAGATGAACCCACGGGTAACCTGGACCTGAAGAACGCTCAAAAAATTCTCCAAGTATTTCAGCTCCTGAAATCCAAAGGAAAAACTGTCATCGTTTCAACCCATGACATGGCGATTAGGGATTTAGCTGACCAAGTTTTATGCTTAGACGACGGAAAATTGGCGGGTAACGATGAGTAGCGCTGGTTTTCCAATCAACGATTTGATGCGGCGAAAGCTGCAGACAAGCTTAACAATCAGCGTTTTAACGTTGAGTGTTGCGTCAACATTGTTTTTATTGTTGTTCAGTAACCGTTTAGGGGTGGGTATTGAATCAACATCAGGTTTATTGACTGTGGGTTTAAACGCGGTCTTTAGCCAATTCATCCTGTTCATCGGCGTATTGATTTTTGTCATAGGCGCCGTTTTGACTTCATTCGTTGTTTTTTTGATGTTGTCTCAGAGGACCCATGATTTTGGCCTCATTAAAGCGGCAGGGTGCCCAAACAGCCTCGTCGCAGGATACTTCATGACAGAACTCCTCGCTGTAACCTTTGCCGGCTGCA
>CAIUPH010000040.1 GCA_903901015.1 Candidatus Bathyarchaeota archaeon
AGTTTTTATCCCATAAACGAACAAATTCACTGTAATTTTCCTTTCTTTTATCTTTTACGTAGGCTAAGAAGTTTAAAAGTGCATTTTCAGTTTTCTTTTGTTTAACTTTAGTTTTACCGTTTGTTTCCTGTATGAATTTGGCTATGTATTGTGTCCAGATGTCGCAGTCGTGCATTTCGCCCAAGACATCTTGGAACGCCTTGATTGTTTCTATCTCTTCCGACAGCTTGTTTTTGTATAATGGGGCGAAGAATTCCATGGTGTACCGCAATTTCTTTGCGCGTATTCTCATTTCATGGTGTTTCTGAACTTCATTTTCGATGTGAACACAGTTTTCCATCGCCAACAAATCATCTATCCTAAAAGATATGTGCCACTGGGCTTTTTCCAGCACTTTTTGGGGGTAAAAAACCTCATTTGATAGTTCCGTGATGGTTTGTTCGCAAAACTTGCCAAGGGCTCCTAAAACATCGGTTGACTTCAGCTCTTCCAATCCATTAATGACGGCTGGCTGAATGCTTTTTCGGCGGTCTCTATGCGCTTTAAGCAGCAAATCCAAACCTGCTCTGTCTGCTGTTGGACCCAGTTTATCGATGTATTGCTCAACAAAGACTATTTGAACGTCAAGGTCTCGTGAATCACCAAGCAAACACGTGACCTTCTTAATTTCGCACAGCCACTCTTTGTATTTTTTTCTGGGAAAGCAGAATTTGAAAAGAGGTATTGCGGCTCTGAGCCTTCGAGAGGTAACGCGGGTTTTATGGACGTATTCGATGTCGTCGTTTTCCATTACTCCATCGATTTGGGTTTCAAAAGCCGAGAGCAACTTCAGTAGCGATTGGGAACCAAATTTGCAGTAGCTCCCGTCGCTTTGGCATTTTTGACCCTTAATGGTCTCGTTCATTCCAAATGCCCCTGTTCTTGATGAGCCAAACTTGAGAATTCATGACTTCTTCACCATCTTTAACCGCGACTCTCTCATAAGTTCCGTCGGGCAGCAATTTTCTGGCTTTAACGTTATCGCGAAGAGAAATTTTAAGCATGTTTTCAAGGATAGCTTTTCGCAAGGTAGGGTCGGGCACGGATAAGAGAACTTCAATTCTTTCGTTGAGATTTCTGAACATCATGTCGGAACTGCCGATGAGCACTTCGCCTTCGACGTCATCGTGGAAATAGTAGATTCGAGCGTGCTCAAGGAAGCGTCCCACTATGGATATGACTGAAATAGTGTCGCTTACACCCGGAATCCCCGGTCTTAAGCAGCATAAACCACGGACATTAAGGTCAATCTTGATTCCAGCCATCGACGCCTTGTAAAGTGCTTGGATGATTTCTTTTTCCTCAAGGTTATTGAGTTTAAAGGCTAAGTAGCCTCTGCCCGTTTTCTGGTGAAAACTGATTTCCCTGTCTATTCGCCTGAGAATCTCGCTTTTCAAAGTTTTCGGAGCCACAAGCAGATGCTTGGTTTCTTTTTCTTGAACCCCGTTAATTATGGCGTTAAATAAGTCTTCAAGTTCTAACCCAACTTCGGGGTTTGCCGTGAGGTAACCTATGTCACCGTAAATCTTCGCCGTCACCGCATTGTAGTTGCCTGAGCCAATGTGTGAGTACCTTGCAGTGCCGTCTTTTTCTTTTCTTGTGATTAAGCATAGTTTTGCGTGTACCTTGAACTTCGGGAAATTGTAAACGGTGTTTACGCCGCCACTTCGAAGTTTAGCGACTAGCAAGATGTTGTTTTCTTCATCAAATTTGGCTTTTAACTCTACTATGGCGGTGACTTTTTTGCCGTTCTGCGCAGCCTCTATCAACGCGTCCACAATCGGCGATTTATGGTCCATCCGATACATGGTTATGCAGATTTCTGAAACATCGCTGTCTATGGCTGCTTCTCTTAAGAAGTCAATTATTACGTCGAAGCCGTCATAGGGATGGTAGAGGACGAAGTCTTGCTTAGAAATGGTTTCAAAAATGTTGTTTTCTGAAATGACCAGAGGTGAGATGCATGGGAAGAAGCTTTTGTCTTTAAGGTCTGGGCGATCTATCTTTAGAAGTTGCCAGAAGTCCACCAGCCCCAATGGTCCGTCAAACTCGTATGTCAAGTATTCTGGCAAGCCAACTTTTTTAGCTATAACCTGTCTTAGGGCGTCGGGCATTTTCTTGTCAAACTCGAGTCTTGTGGGGAACCCGACTTTTCGGGTTGAGAGGCTTTTCTGTACTGTTTGCAGGAAATCTGCTGATTCATCCATCAGGATGTCTATTTCTCCATTGCGCGTTAACCTGAATGGGTATGCTGTGAGGTTTTTTTCGGTTGGAAACAGTGTGTCCAGATTATTTATTATTAAATCTTCTAAGAGTACGAAGTGGGCTTCTTTTTCCCCGTCTATGTGCCCTTTTTCCGGCGTGCTTATCAGTCTTCCGAATTTTTCGGTGGGAACATCGAGCAGAATACAAAAGCTGGGTTGATTTTGGAATCCTGATATGTAGAGAGTTACATGCAGGTTCTCGATTGATACGCTGTCAAAACCGACTTTTGGAACTCTAATTGATGGGACAATGCTTGTTTTAAGGAAATCCCGCAGGGTATCCTTGTGTTTTTCAGGTAAATCTTCAAAGTTTCCAATGTGGATTCCTTCTTTAGCTAAAGCTGGAACAAGCTCTTCTCTCCAGCACTTCGCATGGTTTTCGATTAAAGGAACCATTTCCTTTCGCGTGGCATCGATTTGCTCCATGAAACTCATTCCGTCCGTGGATTTTTCTTCGGAGCCTGATTTGACTTTTTTAATAAGCCTAGCCATGCGTGTCATGAAGAATTCGTCGAGGTTGCTGCCGCATATGGCGATGAATTTAACTCTCTCCAGCAAGGGATGCCACAGGTCACGTGCTTCCTCGAGAACTCGTCCGTTGAATCTTATCCAGCTGAGTTCCCTATTGAGATAATAACTTGGGTTATCCAGTAGTTTTTTTTGGGTCAAGGCATTGCTCATGTCAGAATCAAGGTTGTTTGGAGATAACAAAGTCTTCTACCTGTGGTTTCCCAGCGTTTTAATGCAGTATCCTACCTTGAATAAGCATCAGTAACGCTTGCTTTTACTATCAGCGAAGCAACGTAAAAAAATCTTTGCCTTGCTAACACGTTTACTGTTAACGTTCGCTTTTCTTTGGTGAAAAATTGATTTCTGCGCATTTTGGTCTGCGAACCGCGAATGTTTCGAACTCGAAAAGGGGCACTTTTTTGTCCATTCCAAACCACACCTGCTCCTTATTTGCTTGGGGCTGCCCTTAAGGTCTCTGAAAATAGAGTATATAGCTCACTATAGTCTATGTAGGAAAGGTTAAATTTCTCATCCTATACCATAGCCATATGAATTCTTTGACTCTTAAAGAAAACGGCTTCGCCGATTTTGTTCCATTAAAAGCATTATCCTCTTCAGCTCTTCCATCGGACAAAAGCATCATTTTAATCTTGGCAGACGGCACAACAACTGGAAAACCTGCTTCTAACATCTTGTACATTGGCAAAACCAAGAAGCCTCTAAAAAGAGTCTTCGGCGGATACCTGGCTGGATACGGCGGTAAAACAACGCGAAAAATCAATTCCCTGCTCCTTAATGACGGCTACCTCGAAAAAGTCGTCATCAGCTGGATGCAAAGTGACAACCCAAAGCTGTCGCAGCAAGAGCTCTTGGAGAGTTTCAAGAAAGAACACGGCGACTACCCAGCTTGGAACATCTCAAAAAAGGCTCCCGCGGCTGCTCAACCGAAACCTAAAGTGGCGCCAAAACTCGCTAAACCCCGCTCCACCCACAAATAATTTCCTAAACGGCTATTTTGAAGAATAGTGCCCGATCAACTCTGTAGTTGACCAAGGCAAACAATCTTTCTCTTTAAACCCCAACAACGCTGCGTACTTGTAGATTAAATCGGTGTTTTTTGCCTCTATCTCCAAAAACTCGGGAATGTACTCGTAGACGCCGCCGTAACGGTCAATATCAAACCGTGCATCGTCAAGGGTGTAGCTTAACCTGTGTTTCTTTATGCTTTCAATTACTGATAAACCTAAATTTTTAAGAATCTTCTTCATGGTCTCCAAGCTTGAAACCTCGACTGAATATTCTTCTGCAGTTTTAGCAGTTTGTGTGAAGTGCACTTTCTTGTATGTCAATTCAGCCTTATCCTGCTCTACCCTTAAGCGGAGAACATTTTTTGCCTTAACAATTCTTTTATCTTCAAAGTCAAAGAACAGAGTCAAGATATCTTTGTCAAAGATTTTTTTGGCCCCAAGTTTCAAAAGTGTTTCCTCGATCTTTAATCTGTTGACTTCCAAGATTTTGACTTCTATTTCTTTCATAAAGACAAGAGCGCTTTAATCAGTTAAAAAACTTCACTTTCTAACACTGGAAAAAAAGTATTTAGCAAAAATCATGGAAAAGATGTGTGGATGCATTTTTTCATGCGAACTGTACGGATTCAACGATGACGTGGCTGGTTTTCTTTATTACCTCGTGGTCGAGACCGCAGATAGGGCAGAAAACTATTTCGTGGTTTGAAAAGTTTTCAGGGTAAACTTCGAATTTCTTTTCGCAGCTAGTACATTTTACCTTCAACTTTATCACCTCAACTGGGAATTTTCTGTCTTGTCTGTCGGTTCTTCAAATGGAAAGTTTTCAAGCAGTAGCGTTTGCCCTTTTTTGATGGTCATGAAATCGGTTCCACAAATTGGGCAAGGGACAAATTGGTATTCGTCAACATTGTCAAAATCAAAATTTTGTTTACATCCAGGGCACAGAAAAGTTATAGGTGAATCGGTTTTTTCCATTGTTTTCGCTTCCAAACTAAAATAATGTTTTGAACCAATTAAGAAGTATCTTAGTATTCTCTGAAAACTATATAGAAGCTTTGATACTTCCATATGTGGCTAAACGTTTTTTAAAAGAAAGTTGAGGGATGAGAAAAACTAGTTTGAATCGCCTTTTTTGTCTGGTTGCTGATTCGATGTTTTCTCTGGAATATCTTTTTTCTCGTTTAGGCTAGGCGTTATTTTAGCGATTTCTTGTCTGATGCCGTCAAAGTAGTTTTTCACTGCTTGTTCCTGTTCTTCAAGGGTTTTGTTGAGGTCTGCTATTTCTTGGTTAAGCTGTACTTTTTCAATTTTAAGTTCTGCTTCTAGGTCTTGGAGTCTTAGGCTGGTGCTTGAGATTTTGGCTAACTGGTTAACTATCCTTTGTTTTTGTTCCTGAGGTTGTGCCGATTCCAGTATGGATTTTTCAGAGTTTTGATAGCTGCTAGGCAGTTGGGTTGTTATTGCAGCCTTGATGATTTTTTCGGGGGCGATCTTGGCTGTCGGCTGGTCTGTTGAAGTCATTGTTCCACTCGGATTCGGCGATGGGCTGGGTTTTTGTAAGCCAATCTTTGGCATTGGTTTGCGTCTTAAAAACATAAAAAGCGTTGTAAACGTGAAGAATCCCGTGGCTACAAGAACCCATGAGAAGAGGCTTACCGTGTTTTCGATGAATGGTGGCGGAGTAGGAGTCGCAGTCGCGTTGGATTTTGGAACTATCGCGGTGCCGCTGCCTATTATGAAGTAGACTATTTTGTTTTGTGCAGCTTGAATTTTTGTTTCGTTGTAGTTTCCAGAGAAAATATCAGCGTTCAATATTGCTGCTCCTAACGCTGCAGACGTCGGAATTTTGAATTCGTAGACAACACGGTTATCTTCGGTAGCGTTGAACGAAATATCCTGCATTTGGGTTTGGTTAATTATGTTTTCCGCGCTATCTTGTACGTTTAGGTCGATGTTTCCATTTTGTGCCTTGCTGCTGTTAAGCGTTAAAACTGTTTTAGCGGTGTCGCCGGGGGCAAAGACGGTTTGGACTATGTCATTTGAATCTAAAAAGTTAATCGAAGTAATTTGAAGGGGCCAAGCAACCTGGAATGTAGCCGTTTTTTGGAGCGTTCCATTCGATGTTTTCGCGTTAACATAAACTTCCCAAGTACCAATTACGCTTTTCTCGTTTGTTTCCATTGGAATTCGGAAGGTCATGTTTGCCAAACTTGTGTTGTCAGTTGCTGAACTCATTACGATTTCGCTGGGGTTGGATGCTGTGGATGGTCCTTTAACTTTGAATGCAATGGGGATGTTTGGAGCTGTTAGGTTTCCGCTGGTTAAATTTGCTGTTATTTGGATCAGATCAAAAGGTGCGAATGTTGCCTGTTGGCTGCTGCTTATGGCTGTACCGTTGTTTGCTCTAAGCGAGATGCCAAGTTTCCAAGCCGTGGTCACTGCGTTATCGCTTTGAGCATGTGCTATTTGAATCGCTGCCAACGCTGCGAATGTAACGAATATTATCAGGCTTAACGCTAATATTTTGGGTTGTAACCGCGGTTTTATTTGTTTTTTCATGGTAATCCCTTATGCTCCTCGTGTTTTCTTCGCCAAATAGTTCCTAAGAATTAACGCTCCAACGCTTATCGCGAAGAATATTATTAAAAGGACCAGCGATGCGGTGTAGGCAACGTTTGCTTCTTCCCAAACAGTGGTTGCCGTTATTCCTGTTCCGGTGGGTGGAATTACGTATTTATAAGCGCCTAAAATCCACACTGCTAACACTGGCATAGATTGGCCTTGGCCGCCAATTAATGAAATGTGGCTTGGCAAACTGGTTGTGCCCATTCCGCTTGCAGTAAAAATTAGTACAGCTGTTTCCCCGAAGGCTGCCCCAACTCCTAACAAGATGCCAGTAATCACGCCTGGACTGGCTGGAAGTAAAACGGTTCTTTTTATTGTCTGCCACTTTGCTGCTCCCAGAGCATATGAAGCTTCACGGTATGCTTGAGGAACAGCTCTCATCGCTTCTTCAGCAACCCTGATGTTCCATGGCAAAATCATGATTGCTAATGACAGGCCAGCTGCCGGAAGAGAAACCCCCATACCCGCTATTTTAACGAAAAATGTGAAGCCAAACAAACCTATTACTATTGAGGGGGCTCCTGCCAAAGTTTCAATAAAGAAGCGTAAAGCACTTACGAAACGGTTGTCTGGGGCATATTCCGATAAGAATATCGCGGCTCCCAATCCCAGAGGGATGGCTATCAATTCACAAAAACCAACAACAAGAAGTCCCCCTAAAATTAAATCTCTTATTCCGCCTATTGGTCCTAACTCTAATCCTGCAACACGACGGGCTATAGTTCCATAATCCAATGCGTTTCCAGTAATGAAATTCCATGAAAGAAACTGTGCTCCCCTAACAGTCACGTATGCAAGTAACCCAAAGAGAGTTGATATGCATAAAACTCCAGATAGGCGTAAACCAAATTGTGCCACTTTTTCTGTCACTATCGGGCTGTTTTTTGTAGTTTGAGTTTTTTTCCTTTCTCCAAACCCAGTTATTCCACTTAAAATGCAGAAAGCCATTGAAAACAAAAGCAAGTAGGTGTTAGTAACGTTAAAAATTGCTCCGAACAAAAAGCCTATTGACAATGCAATGGAAATTTTGAATCCTAGTGAATGCGATTCGACTTGCAAGTAGGAAGCGATGAACATTATTATTGGAGGTACTAAAAAAACCATGTTTAGGAGTGTCCTTGCTATCGTGTCATTAAAACTAATATCCCAAGGGCTTCCTCTCGCTAAATAATCGTTTATTGGTGTGAATATTTGAGAAACAGCAAAAATAGTGAAGATTACTGCTGGTAAAAATAATAGTCCACCCGCAAGAAGGCTGTTTCCACTACGCTTTTTTAAATATACGAACGATTTTTTTTTCCAAGATGGCAGAGAAAATTTCATCTTTAATTCCTCACTGCTCTTCGGGGTGCTCCTGAAGCTCTACCTTTGATTAACCCTCTGATTATCAAGTTTAAGGCTCCAATTATCAAGAAAAGAACAAATCCTAAGGCATACAGGGGCGGCAAATAGCTAAAGTCTCCAGTTGCCCCAGATGCAATTATTGGCGGAATTAAATTAGTAGGGTGTAGAAGATCGAGTGATAACTGTGGCGTATTTGTTCCTCCAACCAACATGTATGCTGCCATGGTTTCACCCACGGCATTGCCCATTCCAAGGATAACTGCGGCTAAGATTCCTGGCATTGCAACGGGCACTGTAACTTTAGTCATTGTTTGCCATCTGGTGGCGCCAATTCCCAGTGATGCTTCTTTAAGGTCTTTTGGGACCGATCTTATTGCGTCTTCCGAGATGCTTGCCACTGTTGGAAGAGACATTACGCCAACAACTAACCAGACCGCGAGTATGCCACCGCTTTTGGCTTCGGGACCAGCTGCCATTGAGATCGCATTGATTACCAAGGCGGCGCCCACTAAACCCATAACTATAGAAGGCAATCCCGTCAGTACTTCTAAGCTTGGTTTTATTATATTTCTGACCCTAATGTCGGCGAATTCCGCCAAGTAAATTGCACAGGGTATTCCTATTACCGTAGCTACAATTGTGCATCCTACCCCTGCATAAAACGTTAGAAAAATTAGAGGAATTGAACCAAATTCACCGCCAATTGGAACCCAATTCATTCCAAAACCATGCAGAGTCCAGTTTAAAATAATGGGAGATCCTTGTTGAAATAACAAAAAAATTATTGAAAGTACTATAATTGATGAAACCGCAGCGCAGACAAAAAATAAAACCTTCACTGCTTCCTCTTGTGCGTATTTTGTCTCGGTTCTGATTGCGGTTCTCCCCTTAACGTACAGATGTGGGTTATGGCACAAGATAACGATTATCTGTAGTGTCTAAATAGCGCTATTGAGTCAGTATAGATGGCATATATTCAACAAAAATCTCTGTGTTTTGAGTATAAACGTTCTCCGCCTCTATAGCTTAAACAGTGGAAAATAGATTATGGCGACAAGAATGATATGGCGAGCGACAGCACTAACCTGTTGAACGAGAAATCGCTCAACATAATAATTATGAAAGGAGAAGAAAAAAATGAACAAATCTAAAGCAATAATATCTATATTCGTTATCGCAATGTTCGCAGTATCAATTTTTGCAGCAGTTCCAGTGCATGCACAGACTACTCTATTGGCACCAGGTCAATTACAAGTACTAGGAAGCTCAACGGTTTTCCCAATTAGCTTCCTAGTGAAGCCTATGTTCCAGACTTACACAGGAACCTTAACCGCTCCGTTCGTTTCAACTTCCGTTACCCTTAACGACTTAGGAAGCGGCGCAGGCATCACAGCTTTGCAAACGGGCACCGCAGACATCGCAGCATCCTCAAAAGATGGCGCAGCAGGCGGAATTTTTGCCGCTACATATCCAAAAGCCGGCACAACTTTGAATGACCCTGAAGAATTCATGATAGGCCAAGACAGCATCGCAATCATCGTTCCAGCAACTAACACGTGGCTTACACAGGCAAGTGCCTCACAAGTGGCAGACCTCTTCAGAGTTACAGCCAACCACGGGTCCACACCATTATACACAACTTGGGGCGATTGGGCAAATGCACAAGTTCCAGCAGTAACTTTACCTGCAGGCGTAGCTAGTCAAAACATAGTTCACATTGGCAGAGAATTTTCGGCAGGAACCTTCGATGGCTTTAACACTTTCTTCCTAAAACCATTCGGCTTTGACATGGCGTACAGTGCAGCCTCAGGAACAACAGCAGGTGTATGGACCACGGGCGATTATCAACCAAAGACAGCTAACCAAGACGTTCTCGCAGCAGTATCATCTGGCAGTCCATATTCCATCGGCTTCATCGGCGTAGGCTTTGTACAAAATGACTTAGGCGCATCACACCCAGACGGCATAATCCCCTTGAAATTGTACAACCCAACAACTGGCACATACATCGTTCCAAGCATAGCCCACGTTAAAGATGGATCATATGTTAACAACCCGCCAGCACCAGCAATACCATCAGTTATCGTTCGAGGTCTCTGGTACTTTATGGATGGCATCCCAGCAGCAACCAATGCAGAGGCAGCAAAATCACTTTGGATCAGCTACGTGAAATCTGACGATTCATTCCTCAGCAACAACGGCTACATAACCATCAACCGCGCAGACATGGCAGGAAAAGCATCAGGCAACCCAAGCACAACAGTTGGAACACAGACTATCCCAGACGGTGTAGTTGACTTCAATGACTTAGTCTACTTTGCAAGCTCATGGATCGCATACTACGGACCAACCCACCAGCTTAATCCCTATGCAGACATTACCGGACCAAACGGCCACCCAGATGGCGTAATTGACTTCAACGACCTAGTATCATTCGCGAACAGTTGGATAGCATACTACTCCCACTAAATTCCCCATCATAGTTTTTTTTAAAAAAACTTAAGATAAATTGAAAGGAGAATCAAAAAATGAAACCAAGCATATTCAAAACCAAATCCGTAATAGCTATGGCACTAGTCGTTTTTATGTTAGTGCCGATGCTATTCGCCGTAGGCGGCGTTAAAGCAGCAGGCAACGCAACCGTTGACTTGGTTCCATCAACACCAATAAATCTCACTTATCCGAGCACTTTGCCAGTTGGCTCAACCTTCACGGTTCAAGTCAAAGTAGCAAATGTTCAGAATCTGTGGGGTGTAAACTTTGGTATGACATGGAATCCAGCAATAGTTAACGTTACTGCAGTTGCGAAAGGACCATTCTTGACAAGCAACGGTGATTCCGATGCAAACCCACAAACCTCAATTGACAACGTAGCAGGCAACTTGCCAGGCGGATTCTCCCACGTGTTGCTCACATCGGGCAGCGTCAGTGGCGCAGGCGTTCTTGCAACGGTCACTTTCAAAGTTGTCGGTTTCGGTAGCGGCAGCATAACCCTCTCCAGCGTCCAACTAAAAGACAACACACCAAACCACACAAACATGGCAATCGACACCACAATCCCATACAGCATCGCAATGAACAACCCGACACCACCACCATCAGCTCCAACAGCAGCATTCTCAGTAGCAGCGACCCCAGCAACAGTTAACGGCATTTACATTACGATTCCATCAAGCGCAAGCAGCACAAACATAGTTCTTGACGCATCCTCATCAGGCGCAGGATTCGACGGAATACACTCAGTAGCAGTCAACGGCTACAGCTGGACAATCCACTCAGTCAGCGGCAAATTCACCGACATAACAGCAACCACTTCAACAGTGACGCTCACAAATGTTGTAGCTGATGATTTAGCAATCACTTTGGCAGTTACAGCCACAGAAACAAGCCCCCCACAAGGATACACTAGCACAAGTGCAGCCCTTCACAGAACATACAGCGTATTGCAACAAGCATCTTCAGGAATTGATGTTTACACTCAGAAAGGCGGAGTAGGTCCAAACGCACCAAGCGGCGCATTCGGTCCACAACAAGACATCATTACAAATGCAACAGTAATCTTCAACGGTGCTCCAGTAGCTCAAAAAGACGTCGTATTCGCAATATACAAAAACAACGGTCAACAACTCGAATACCAGACAGCAAGAACTAACTCCAATGGTTCATGCGGCGTTGACTTCCGTCTACCAACCCTCGATACCCAATTAGACGCAAACTTTGGCAGCAACTGGACAATCGTCGCAACAGTAGATGTTTCACAAGTGATCTACACTGACTCATGCAAATTCACATTCAACTACTTAGCAAACATCGCAGGCGTCAGTGTCCTTCCAGGCACAGCTATCAGAGGCACAGACTCAGTAGCCATCCACGCAACAGTAGCAAACATATCTAACATTCCAGGCGCAGTCGTTACCTTCACAGTCGTCGATGTTAACAACGTTCCAGTCGCAGCAGCAACCTCAACAATCTGCTCATCAGATGTTTCAGTGACATTACCAATTCCAAACTATGCATTCTGCGGCGCAGCAAAGATCTACGTTAACATACTCAGCGGCTATCCAACAGCAAGTCCAGCAGGCGTTCCATACTGTCCACAGAACGGTGCAGTCGTAACCTTCGACTCTAACGGCGTATTCGTAAGCAGCGTACAAAACCAGCCAACACAGTTCATCATCAGCCATTAAGTAGAGGGATAAACAATGAAAAAAACAATTATCCTTCCCCTTCTTTTTTGTTTCTTAATACTATCAAGTATCTTAACTGCAAGTGCAGAATCAACATTAAGCATTACAATAACAACTGACAAACAAACCTATGGTCGAGGCGATGTCGTAAGCGTAAGTGGCGCTTTAACCGCCGATACTCACCCGGCTAATGGCTTGGTGGGAATTTTATTAGTTGATGCGAACGGACGTATCATGGCTGTCAGAACCGTACGCGCGGGTTCAGTCAATAATCAACTTGGCGAAATTACAGCGGCTTATTTGAGCGACCCATCAGCCAACCACTTAACTTCAGCTTTAGCTGGTAGTTTAGCATACTTCACAATCACAGTATTCAACAGAGACAATATTCCAAGAGACCTTCTGGCAATGGTCAGCGTATATGATGACAACGGAGTACCTCTGACATCGGGTTCCACTATGCAAATTCAGGTTCCGAGTAATGGGCAAATAACTGCTACAGTGTCTGTAGCTTTACCTTCTAGGGCTGCGGCAGGACCAGCTTACGCATATGGAGAGTTGTATTCTGGCTTGCCAAATCAAGGAGGATACCCATTATCACAGGAAGTTTCCATACCTTTTACAATGACTGGAACCATTCAGGGAACTAATCAGCCTTCAACTTCCAGCGGAAGTCAAGGTTCCTATGCATTCGCGTTCAAACTTCCACCAATGGCAGCAACGGGATCATACAGCGGTTATGTGTCTTCATACTCTGACGGATTGCGGGCCTCAAACATAGTGTCATTCAACGTTGTACAGCCTGCCGACTTTAACGGAGACGGTGTATTAGATTTCAACGATCTGGTAGCGTTCGCAAATAACTGGATCGCATACTACAACGGTCAATCTTGGAGTCATATGGCAGACCTGAATAACGATGGAACAATAGATTTCAACGATTTAATCGCTTTCGCGAACGCTTGGATAATTTATTATAGCGCGGCGTAAAACATGAGACAAAACAAAAAAATAATATTCAGTATAGGAATCGCTTGGATGCTGCTTATTGTTATTTTTAGCACTAATCCAGCAGTTCACGCTCAAAGTCAGCCTGCTTTAAGCCTCAGTCCATCATCATTTGTAGCTACTAGCCTTTCAGATAATATTGTGCTTGATTTCAAAATAAGTGGAGTCACTAATCTTTGGGGTTGGTCAGCAAACATAACTTGGGATACACAATATCTAACTATGGTTAAAGCGCCAATTCAAGGTGGCTTCCTTTCACAAGGAGATCACCAAACTACTTTCATGAGTGTATTCAACTCGTCAACTGGCACCCTAAGGGGCGAAGTTACTGAAGTTGGATTAGACAAAGGTGCGCAAAGCGGAGACGGAACCTTAGCAACTTTTACCTTTAAAGTTCTAAAGCCCGTTATCAGCACAACGATAACGGTCAATGCAACACGTTTGATTGCGAATCAAACCAACGGTGTAACTGGTGGAACAGCGCTGTACACTACCCCTATTACTCCATTCCCGACTTCAACATACGCATACGCAACTGTGTCATATATTCCAACTACCGGCGAGCCAGTGCCCGACCCAGGTTCAAACCAAACCGTGTATCAACATACTAATGTTATCTACGATGCGTCAAAGACAATTCCACAACCAGCCGATCAAACCTATGTCTGGACATTTTTCGACAACGAATCAAGGACAGTAAGCGGAATGATTGCAAACTATACGTTTGATTGGCCTGGAACTTTCGTTGTGACATTAACCGTTACCAACTCCAAAGGAACCGCTACCGCCACCATGGTCGTTACCGTTAAAGATATTACGCCTCCAGTTGCTATAATTACTATAGATGGTTATCCGTCTGGGCAAAACATTCCCGTCAATAAAGGCATAATATTCTATTCTAACCAAAGCTATGATCCGTATAATGTCTCATTGCAATTTCATGACTGGGATTTTGGGGATGGTTCTGTGCACTCCAGCGATATAAATGGGCGTCATATTTATTCAAGCGTTGGAACATACACCGTTACTTTGAAAATCACTAACTTCGATGGGTACACTGGTACTGCAACCAAAACTGTTGTGGTGGGCGACGGCGCAGCCGCATCCACTGCCCCCGATCAAACCACGGACCCTAATCAAACAACTTCTCCAAACGATACGTCGGCTCCATCCGGCTCGGGACATGGATCCACCTCGCCTGCAGCATTTACTCTTCCGCCTGCGATTCTGTATTCGTTGTTGTTTGTGACTGTGTTTGTTCTCGGAGGAGCGGGTTTCTGGTTAAGAAAAAGAACATGAAACTGAACGTTACATGTCAACTCATGTTTCTCCTCAGCTTTTTATATTTAGACTATTTAGGGCTCTATCCAATATTGAGAGTACTCTAATTATCGTCGGTTGAAAGTAGTTAGCTGCAAAGGAGACCGTAGAATGAAACCAAGCGGATTGCTATCTACAGTATTGTTGTTAATTTCGATGTTATCTGTAATTGCCGTATTGCCCGCCTCAAGCGCTCAACAAATCACCAGCCTCAATATCGATCCAATTGATACCCAACTACCTGCATCAAAAATCGGAACCACCATAACCGTAAATTTCGATGTAAGCAACGTAAAAAATCTGTTTGCATGGGATCTAAACCTGTCATGGAACCCGGCTGTCCTAAACTTGACTCAAATTCAAGAAGGCCCATTTTTAAGAAATATTGGAACAACATTTTTCACGTGGACTCCAACATTCGCGATGGATAATAGAAGTCAAGGTTTCGTCAGAGGCGTGGACGATGTCCTATTGGAAAGCGGAAGTGCGAGCGGAAGCGGAGTTTTAGCCACATTGAGCTTTAAAGTTCTGAATACTGGCACTTCGCAAATCTCCATAACTGGTTCTTCAATGACCAATCCAACAGCCAACGCAGTTCATTATATAACTTCAACCATCACTAACGGAGTTGTAACCGTAGGCGGCTCCAACATTGTTACTCCCACACCAAATTCTGCCGCATCCCATAGTCCAACCTCGCAGACCACCGGGAACCCAAATCAAAGCCCCACCTCTACTCCCGCAACCCCTGAATTTCCAACGTTCGTGTTGGTGCTTCTGATGCTTGTGATTGCCACGTCGGTCTTGGGTATTTTAAAGAAAACAAAAAACAATCAGGTTAAATTTTAACATTTTATTCCTCGTTTTTGATTCCATGCCTCATCGATTGATAATTTAATTCAATCGATTCTTGGTTAATATATAGGTAAAATACGTGGATTTGGAAATAAATAGACTATACTTGTCTAAGATAATTATTTAGTCAAAACTAAAATAACGCGGCAGCCTTCATGAGGGTTTAAGGAGCAAAAGGGCGACTTTCGAAGACTAACGGGGATAGACAAATCCTAAAACTTGCAAATGAGCGCCGCTGTTGCGGCGAAAGTGCTCTACCTAAACCCTTAAGCCGTTAAATCGCAATCGCTTGGAAAGTGCTCGTTAGCATTTATTAAATTGGAAGTTTGGATGGAAAAGAATGAAGAAAAAAATGATGTGCGCTTCTGTATTGGTAGTGTTCTTAGTGATTTCTCTGTTCTACATTTACGGAAGCTCAGCCGCCACCACAACGATATCCGCTTCCGTGGATAATAATCCAACGAGCATCGGTCAGACTTTCATTATGAGTATAAACGTTGTTGGAGCCCAAAATCTTTGGGGCTGGAACGTAAATGTTACCTGGAATCCAGCCGTTGTTAACGCAACAAAAGATGCTAAAGGCCCATTCCTTGGTTCAAACGGCGACAGCGATTCATTCATGGGAGGACCGATCGATAATGTTAACGGAGTGATTAAAGGAGGTCCTTCACAGGTCTTGCTCACTTCAGGCAGTGTTAGTGGCGATGGCGTCTTGGGAAAAATAACTTTTGTCGTAGTAGGTTCAGGCTCGGCGAATATTAATCTCGGGAACATTCGCATATTAGATCCAACTGTTCCAACTCATGCGGATGAAGTTTTCACTCAGGGTGCCCCTTTAACAATAACGATTTCGTCTTCGACACCAACCCCAACTCCCACAACTTCACCGACAACTAATCCAACGCCAACCCCAACGCCCTCATCTGGTTCTTCGCTTCACGTTTCAACCGACCATAAAAGATACGCCCCAGGCGATTTAGTGCAGGTTTACGCTAACGTAACCTACAACAATGCCCCTGTTTCGAGCAAGGACGTTGCGTTCACTATTCGAATGCAAAATAACACTGACTTAGCAACTTTAGTCAGTCGAACAGACACAACCGGCATTGCTAACTTAAATTTTAGACTTCCTAAACCTGAACCAAATGTGCAATCAGTCTTCGGAGATTGGTCAATTTTGGCTTCAGCCGCTGTTGCAGATGCTAACATGACGAATACAGCTGTTTTCAGCGTGGGGTACTCAATAATTATAGCGAATATTTCTGCGCCCAGTTCAGTTCAGAGATTAGGCACTGTGCCAATAACCGTGACTATTCAAAACGGTGGTAACGCTCCCCCTGGGTTAACTCTTGTTGTGAGTATCTTGGATTCGGCACAGGTGCCCCTTGGCACGACCACGGTCTCAATTAGCACCCAAGCATTGGGAAGCTCGAATGTTACAGTGAGCCTTCCAATTCCAGCATGGGCGTACACTGGTCAAGCCACTATCTACGTGAATGAATTAACTTTAGCGGCAGACCAAGGCGGAGTACCCTACTGTCCCCAGGGAACAAGTCAATTCCAAATTGTGTAGTCACCTGTGAACTATGGAGTACAACGGTTGAATATGGGTTGTATATTCCAAACAATTTTACTATTTATTCTCAAGCGGTCTGTTTTAAATAGCAAAAAAGAAGTTTAATCACTGGACCCAAAGCTGGCTGTGAGCCGAAATGAAAAAAATAAAGACTTTAATCATATTTTTCTTGGTAGTGAGCCTATGTGCCTCAGCGTACAGTTTCCATGGAGTTAAAGCTCAGTCTGGCGTTTGGTCCGTAGCACAAACTGGGAATGCTGGTTTCCACAGTATACAGGCGGCGATAAACGCAGCTGGTTCAGGCGACACGATTTTCGTTAAGACCGGCACGTATTTGGAGGCTCTCACAGTTAACAAAGCAGTAACAATAGTCGGCGAGAACCCCGTTAATACTTTTATCGACGGCATAACCTCAAGCGGTGCCGTGACGATTTTAGCTAGCAACGTCAAATTATTGAATTTTTCGATAAGTAATTTACCACAAATTTCTTCACCTGCCATAACCGTAAATCAATGCAGCAACGTAACTATCGCAAACGACACGATTTTAAACAGTCAAACTGGTTTGGCATTGTACGGTTCGAGCAACAACTGCGTAGCCAATAATACGATAACATTGAATAGCTACGCCATTTCAACAGATGCATCAACACATGACAACGTTTTCTACCAGAACAACATAACTCAAAACACCATCGGCATCTACATTTTCCTCAGTTACCAAAACACATTTTATTACAATAAATTCACAGGCAACATCTTACAAGTTCTGCTCATCGGGCAGGTGCAGAACAATTGGGACAACGGCTACCCCGCAGGAGGCAACTACTGGAGCGACTATGCTGGTGTAGATCAAAACTTTGGGCAATACCAGAACGTTACGGGCAAAGATGGATTTGGCGACGTTTCTTATACCCTTGGCTCCAACAATGTTGATCGGTATCCTTTGATGCGTCCTTACTCTTACGTGCCTGGAGACCTTAACAGGGATGGGGCAGTTAATTTCGATGACTTGGTCTATTTCGTTAGCGGTTACATAAATTACTGGGAAACTTTTACAATCCCCTCTCAATATCAAGTCTGCGATATCGACCATGACGGAGGAATCAACATTATAGACTTGGTGTTTTTTGCTCAAGACTACATTTCATATCAACAAACAATTATGACGCATTAAAAAATAGAATTTGCTAACAGTTGCGGCGTTCTGTCGGGTGGTTCGCATTCAGGCAAACGAGCATTAATCGATCTGCTAAATCTTTTTGGGTGACGTAATTTGAAGCAATCTTCTAATGAAAAATCATGGCGTTTACGGAGAAACGTTAGCTCTATTGATTGAAACTTTTCTATCTATAGAATATTAAGATAGCATTTTAATCGAGCTTAAACCAAACTGATTGTATGAAATGCCTAAAAGTTATTGCCATTTTAGGTATACTTGTTTTTTGCTTGTCATTAATCCAGATCAGCACTGTTAAAGCTGCACCAACAACACAAATTCTAAGCGTTACCCCGATTGATCAATGGGGAAAAGTCAACAGCGTTGTATACCGTGGGCAGCAGACAGGTGTAGTTTTGGTCCTTAACTCTCAAGTTGGTGGGTTCTACCAGGTTTACGTAACGATTGTGGATGCAAATAATGTTCCTGTTGCATTTTCTAATACCGGAGCTATCCAGTTGAATGGAAGTAACGCCTTAACGTTGAAACTGCAGGTGGCTTCCTCAGCTTTTGTCGGAGTAGGCAAATATGTCGTGGTGGTTACGGACCAAAAGTATCAGTCAGTCACTTCCCTAAGTGAACCAGTATACATCGGAATTCTGGGAGACCTCAACTTGGATGGCGCCGTAAACTTCCAAGACTTAACCAATTTTGTTACCGCTTATATCTATTATAATCAGTATTTCGCCGTTTCCCTAAATTACAGATGTTCCGATATTAACGATGACGGGAAAATTGATTTTACGGATTTAACGCTATTCGCAACGGCGTATGTTTCATACTGGAATAAGTAAATTCGCCAATAAACCTAAAAAATGGTTCTGAAAGTGATCAGGGGGATTATAATCCTACTTCAAGTTTGTTTTAGATTTCACTTCTGAAAAAGACTTGACGTTTTTTACTTGAAATTTTCGATTTAGTTCCAGGGTGCTCTTGACATTTTGCAGGAGGAAACGTCGTCATTAACGTGAAGACGCGGGTTATTTTTTCGAAAGTCCAAACTATAGTTATGTTTTTTGTTATTGAAGCAGCCAAATGTAATCAGTCCTGAGCAGTTCTTCTTTGAAACTACTTGAATTAGCTGCTTGGTAGGGTTAATTGGGTTAATTGTTCGCGAAATCAAATTTCCATTAAAAATAATCTATAATCAAATCTGCTCCTGTGTTTAGTAGAGGACGGGGCTGGATTTAAAATACTCTTCTGCTAAACGGTTAATGGCTAATGTTTTTGTTTTTTTAGAATCACTGCGAGAATAGCAACAATTATAGCGGCAATGACAACGATTGCAATTGTAACCCCGTATTCAGAGGGAAAACCCCCGATTTGTGTCGGTGAAATGTTTGCCGTTTGTGTAGCTGAGACTGTTGGGAAATCATTTGGTGAGCTAGTGGGTGAGTTGCTTGGCAAAGTAGTTGGTGAGGTAGTTGACGTTTGATCAAACGTTGTTGATGTTGTTGGTGTTGGAGTTGGCGGTGCTGGAGTGGGTGACTGTGGAGCAGTTGGCGACCCCAAAATCTGGACAGTGAGGCTTCCCCCATTACTGCTGTATGATGAGCTGTAAATCCAGAAATTAACTTGGGACCCGTTCCCAATTAAGGAGTATCGATAAATATGGTCTGAGTTATAATTTCCCCATTGCTTAGACCCAACATTCCATCTGTCGATATACAATCCACTCTGTCCGGTAACATGGGTTACCCATTGGTCTTGCGACGCAAACATAGCATCCTGTTGATTATTTTGGATCGGAGTTCCTGTGTAGTAAACGCCTGAAACGACGATTTGATAACTTACTCCGTTTTGAAGGGCTATGGTTGAGGAAACCCTTGAGCCGTCTGCTGGAACTTCAAGTGTGAATAGGACTGAATCCGAATTGGCGGCAGAAATAACCCTGATAAAAGGGACTGAAAAATTGATGACCAATATGATGATGAGGAATACAAAAATGGTTTTCTTCATTGACAATCCCTTTCTTTGAGTTTCATCGGTCACAGAATGATTAAGATTATACTTTTAAGAATAGTCTACAAAGAATCTATAGCATTGCATTTTTTCTATAGCATCGAGCGCGAGGGATTTGAACCCTCATCTCCCAACTTAGAAGGTTGGTGCTCTATCCATGCTGAGCTTCGAGGAAACATCTAAAGGTGTTCTCACTCACCCAAATTCCATTCCGGCACGCTTGTAAGTGGTTTGGTAATAGCTATAACGTTCGATTTAACCACTAACTCAAAACTTTTTTCTAAATGAAGGTCGGTTGTTGGATAATTGTTTGCAGGTTTAGTTTACTGTAATTCTCAATTCTTTAAAGAATATCTCTTCGGCGGGAAAACTTTGTTTGAACAGCTTTTAGGTTAATTTTTTGTGAATCAATTTTAGTAAAGACCAAATAAACAATAACAACATCCAAAAGTAAAAGTACAACCGAGTTCGGAGCGCCAACAATACCTGATAGCAAGATTTGAGTAAATTGGACAATTATTGTCATAAAGAAAATTACCAATGCTGCTAATCGTGCAAGTCCATGCCGAATCCAGAGTCCCAATCCAGTCAAGAGCAGGTTTAATCCCATTACCCAAGAAATCAATCCTATCGCTGTAATGCTAATGCTCTTGAGGTCATTTACAAAAAAGGGTAGCCCTGGTATCCAAGCGGTTATATCGATGATCGATTTAGCTGCAATGCTTGTTTGACTTGAAGAACCTGGATCTACGAGCATCAAATAGACCCCTCCAATAATGAGAACTACGCCCAGGGTGATTATTACTTCTGATAATATGTTGGTAATAACTTCTTTATTGTCTAAATGTTTCTTGAACTCATAGGAAATTTTCGACAAATAATTTGTCAGTTGCTGCTTTACCATGTTTATCACGTAAGTATTGAATCGACGGTTAAGTTGAGTACGATTTCTCCGATGTCACTGGCATATTCGGCAGTTCTTCTAATGCTTTCAATAATCAAACGCAGAGTTGGGCCATCCTCCATATCAGCCTGTAAAAACGTAACTGCTTCCTTCTCCAGATTCGCAACTTCCTGGATGTTCTGTATTACGTTTTCAGCCGCATCGTAGTCTTGCCGAAAAAGCGATTCCATTGCATTGTCAAACATTCCGATGGCAACGGTGCTCATCTTCATGATTCCATGAGCAGTATCGCTGTTTACTGCGTGCTTGAGTGCCAGCACATTCTCCGCGATTTTAACCGCGTGGTCCGCTGTTCTTTCGACGTATTTGGTGACTATGCGGTAGCCTAAGCAGTCATCTGTGTTTTCAAGGCCGATTTCCTTGATTATCCTCGGGTTATACACCGCTATTTTCAAAAGTCTGGTTATGTACAGGTTGAATCTGTCAACCTCATTGTCAGTGGGTATTACGTCGTTAACCAGCAGATCTCTTGATTTGAGACCTACAACTGCGTCATTGTGCATCGATTTAGTGATGATTGTCATGCGTCTTAATGCGCTTTGAATTGTCAATTCAGGGTAACTGAGCAACACCTGCAAAACAAGTTGGATAGAGGTGTCATTCACTATTTCGGTTCCGACAAGCATGTGACGAACAAAATCTTTGATATTGTGCCTTTGCTTGGTAGATAATGGTTGTTTGTCTCCTTTGACGTGAATCGTGTTGTAGCCCGCTAGATAAGCTGAAACTATTTTTCTCGTGATTTTTTCCGAGCAATCCGAAGGAGTCACCATTATTACCGCTTCATTCAGCCTTTTCTGAATGATTGGCGTGGGTGGCACAATCGTTAACAATCCGCCTTCTTCTTCGCGGAGTTTTATGAAGCTTCCTTTCTCTATGTGATTCTGGGCAATCCATCTTTTGGGCAGGGAAATAATGTAGGTTGAACCGCCTGTAAACTGTACTTTTCTATTTTCTTCTCCCTGTTTTTCTTGCCACACACTTGACCCTCTGAATGTTAGCCTTACAAGTATGTTCCCTAATGGTGAATTATATAATAAATTCGTTGTCTAAGCAGAATATATACAAAATCATAGTCTATGATGCCTACTGCGGAAACCAATATAACCAAACAGGCTCACAACTCCATCTATACGTCTCATCAAGACCACCTTGTCGCAAAAACCGGCTAACCCTTAACCCGCATCCTTGGGGGAAAATGAACTTGGGAAAAATCCAAACTAAAAAATTCAATTTATGGTTCAAAAACAACCACGTTCTCAAAGACGTTGATTTAGAAATTCAAGAAAAAGCTGTGACCGCAATAATGGGGCCTTCCGGATGCGGCAAATCAACGCTTCTGCGGTCAATCAACCGCATGAATGACCTTATCAACGGCTGCAAAACTTCGGGCGAGATAGTTTTTGATGGCCTGAACATTTATGGCGATGGAAATAACGTTTACGATTTGCGCCGAAGAATCGGCATGGTATTTCAGAAGCCTAATCCTTTTCCAAAATCTATTTTTGAAAATGTGGCTTTTGGCCCAAGGATACACAATACGGCAAAGGGCGAAAAACTAAAAGAGATTGTAGAGAACAGTTTGAGAGGCGCCGCCTTATGGGATGAAGTCAAAGACCGGCTGCATGAAAGCGCTTTTTGCCTTTCTGGCGGGCAGCAGCAAAGGCTTTGCATCGCCCGTGCGTTGGCTGCGGAGCCGGAGCTGATTCTTATGGATGAACCGTGCAGCGCTTTGGACCCGGCGGCGACATCAAAGATTGAAACACTCATTGGTACCCTTAAAGAAAAATACACTGTGATTGTTGTTACTCATAATTTGCAGCAGGCGCTTCGGGTTTCAGATTTTACGGCTTTTATGTACGTTGGTGAGCTTGTTGAATTTAATGATACGAAGGTTTTGTTTGAGAGGCCGCGTAGTGAATTGACTGCAAATTACATTAACGGTAAATTCGGTTAAACTGTTTTTTAATTTGGTTTTTTGGGTGGGATGGGTTTTGTTAAAAAATCTATTTATCTTATATATTTTGGTTATTAGTCTATAAATTATTTGTGAAACTTTTAAGAGCATTAAAGTGCTTTGATTGGATTGCCGAGATAGCAAAACCATAGAAAAAGCTCGGCGAATCAACGTTTGACGAGCCAAGAACATTTTCTCCTACTTTGGATCCCCGCATGTTTGCCCCTCTTGTTGAGCGTTTGATTCGCTGAGCAATTCTTTTTAATTTTGTCAGTTGGGTTGTGGATGTTTTTTTTGGGTTGTTGTTTGGTTTTTTGAATTTGGGTGATTATTTGTGATCAAGTTTTTAACTTCATAAGTATTAAGTATTAATAAACAAGTTATTCTGTTTCGGGGGAAAAACATTGACCATAGACGCCCAATTCAACCATAGATTAGGACTACTCATCCACAGCATAGGCCTAAGCTGCTTAGGTGGCGCAATCTTCCTACAAATTCTAGTATTCTCAAACATCCTCGAACAAGGATACTTTCGAGCAGTCGAAGCAAACACATACATTCTGACCATAGAAATGACCTTAACAATATTTACGGCAGCGTACTTCATCTATCTCTACCAAAAAACAATCCGCACAAACCTCAAACGATACTCCGGCAAGTCTCCCAACTTGTATCACACCACGACTTCCCAATCCAACATAGACTTCAACATAGAAATAAATCACAACAAGCTCCACAACAAACCCAACAATAAACAACTGCTGCAACCAAACAGAACACACAGCAATCAACCACACCGCACAGAACAAAAATACAGAAATTACCAAAAAAGCGCTCACTCATATATAGAGACTCCGTGGTAACTATAGTTTATTTGGAAACATTACATAAGCGAAGTTCAAGAATACTTTAGTGGTGATAAAACTGAAAAGACAGAAAAAACCCACGCAAGAAGAAAATAACCAGAAAAACAAGCCAATATTTTTTCGGCGAATTTAAATTTTAAGCGTTAAGAGGGGGAGAAGATGAGGGAGAAAATAAGGACAAAAAATAGTAATTCAGCCTTGTTTGATTGGATGTTAGCGATTGATTTTGACCCGGTTGAATGCAAATGTTCAAGAAAAAACGTGAATTTAATCGCAGACATTCTATCTCTGTAAGTCCACTCAAACTTGGCAAGATTCGTTAAAAAGAACCTTTAATATTTGCCCGTTCTCCGACATTACTAAATATTTTGTCGTTTATTTAGTTCACCGAAAGGAGAGATATGTTGCTCGATTATAATCGCTTTATCGATTACCTGTGGGTTTGGGGAGGTGACTAGCAGGGAATTAAAAATGTGGCTCTTGTTTCCCTGCCAGCACCAGATTGGGACATCTGAGAAAAATCTGTTGCTACTTCAAGAACATCAAACGAGAAACAAGTTGATAAACTGTTTCTGTATAAACTATTGAGAATACAAATGAGCAGAAGACTTGGGTTTTATGTGCCTATTTTGTGTGCTGGGCCTTGTTGTAGCTTTCGGTAAACTCTTGCCAAGACTTGTTTATGTCATAGTAGGCTTCTATTGAAGGCTCAAACGAAGAGTTGAAATTGCAACTGCTGCAGAAGACTATTATTGTCTGCTCATAGGTTTTTCTAATGATAGATAGACTCTGGTTTCCACATTTTGGGCAAACAAAAAGTTTGCTTGAAACCACCAATGAACCACTTCTCCCGTCAGCTAATCTATCCGTAAGTCTAATTAACTTTTTCCTATGCCAAACGAGGGGACCCATATTCTATTTGAGGTTGAAGTTCAAAAAACTGACTTTTCACTTAATTTTCCGAGGAAGCAGTTGGTGATTTGGATAGTTAGTTTTTAACTTCAAGGAACCTTTTTTCTAGACAAATTTTGCAGAGTCTACGCTTGTACTTTTTTCTGCTATATTCTTCGAATTCTGTGCGGCAACAGTTGCATATCAATTTGGGTCTCTCTATTTCAAGAGTCTTAAGTCTCTTTTCCAGCTCTGCTTTGACCTTTTCATCATCCTCCAGTTTGAGTGCATCCTTTAATAAATCAATGGCTAACTCGGAACTTTTCTGCCCAAATATTCTGCCGAATTCGCTTGGCGGTTTTCCTGAATCAAAGATTCTTTTAGGCAAGACGCACACAAAGTTTGCCGGGTAGCCTTTGAGCTTATTTGGGTCGATAACTGCAAAGCGATATCTCCTTGACCAAGCATTTTTGTCGTTGGGTTCAAAGACAACCTGTAACCGGTAATCAGACATCATATTGACACTGAGAAAAAAACAAAACAAAATTACCTAATATTGCTTGCCAATGTATACTCTATAGAACTTTATTGATGGTTGTTTAGTATTCGAACTAGTCACTCCAAAATAGATTCCCTATTGAAGGGATATTCCCACTATTGCATAAATCCATAAAATCCCCGTTTGATATTATTTACCGTTTTCCTCAATAATCTATTGGAATTATAGTCTAAAGCTAATTTATGCACAAGCGTTTAATGTCCGTAAGGCAAAGGATGCAGTGATTATGGTTAAGAGAATTAGTATTCAAAAAACAATCAAACGGAAAACAAAAAAAGCTTCCAGATTTGTTGAAGGCTTTCCCCAAAACACCTATACTGCCCTCATGGAAACCAGAAAGATGATTGGAGAAGAACAATTCCAATCCATAAGAAAAGTTCTCTCCAAATGCTCCAATTGCGACATCGAATTCAAATATGGAATATTCGAAGCAGAGTTTTCAATTTACTGCGACGAAAAAATAAGACTAAGACTAACAAGAAACCACAAAGCAATGGCAGACTCAAGAGAATACTACTTTTCTCCAAACATACTGGGAATTTCAGCTAGAAAAGACGAAGATGTTTTCATCTATTAACTTTTTAATTATTAAATTACTGCACGCGCAAAACTATCTTTAACTTCTTCCTACAAAATAGTGCACTATTCAAGACTTTCTTCATCCAAAGGGTTCTTGTTCTGTCTGCGGTCTCTTTCTGTATCGCAGACTGAACGTGGTTTTAGAGTATTATGTTTTATCATTTTATCATCTCCAGACTATGAATCTAATTGGTCACTGGCAGGGGTGGGGATGATTCATGGCAAACTAAACTTCCTGTCAGTGACCCAAAAGGGACATTGCTTTGCAAGCTCAACATAGTAAAAAGCACAAGATAAAGCGAATCGATATAGTCTATGAAGATTATCTATAATTCACAGAAAGAGACGAGTTTATACTCGCTTTTATTCATGTCGTCTGGTTTCTAAGCTAATGGCTTCTTCTTCATCCCACGGCTTAACCACCAGATAATTCCAATAATCGCTGGAATCCCAAATATAGCAACAATCCAAACTAGTATTGTAATCATCGATCCTACACCATAGTCTAAAGTGTAAGTCGAGATAGCCACATTCCAGTTTCCGTCAACGTATACCTTGAGTGTGAAGGCAACGAACAGCAACGGAGAAACAGCTCCACCTGCATTTCTGGAGCGTGAGCGTTTTCCTGATAAATGATATTCTCTCTTTTCCGCTTCAGGAAGTCTTTTCCACAATTGCCAACCAACTATTGCTCCTATGACTGCTGGAATACCTATGATTATGAGTTCCCAAAAAATCAAATGCAAAACAAACGACACAACATTTGCCATTGACCAAAGACCTAAAGTTGAGGGAACTAGACCAGTGGTTTGAGCGTCGGCTGTGAACCACAGGAAAACATACACAGCGCCAAAGAATACTAATATGCCTGCAACTGCAAACCCAGTAACAATTCTCCAGTGTTTTCTTGTGAATCTCTTCCAGTCCGAACCGCTTTCTACTCCAGCTTCCTCGGTCATCAATTCCTGACTCCTTTGTTAGCTCTTGTTTAGGCAATGTCGATAAAAAGTTTGTGATTACGACTTTCACTTGTTCTTTTGAGAATCAGCCAAGTGCCGACAAAAATAAACAAGAAAAAAAATCGCCGATCGTAATGTGTCGCCTTTTCAAGATTCAACAAATTTGTTATCTATATTTTCTTCCCAAAACTTCTTGAAACAAGATCTATATTTGGGAATCTTTCTCCTGCCCCTCCAAGTTGATTTGTCAGCAAATCTCTTAATTTCTTTCGACGGTTTGAAGTACGCTACAGCATTCTCAACGCTTAATACAAACGGCGGCCGTCCATAATACATGCTAATCCAGTTGGCAAGTAAATTACCCGTCCTATGGTTACCTTCAATGAACAATTGAGGAAAACCAAGCACAGCAACATACACCTCAGCTGCCACTTTTAACGGATGTGGTTTGCCCTTCATGTGTTTTCTATACCATTTATCAATAGGAATGATGTTTTCAAAGAATTTCTCCGAATTAAACTTAATTGCCTGATTATACTCAAGTCTTAGCTGAAAATCAAACCCATAATGTACAATGTTGTTTAATTCTAGAATTTGCGAAATTCCATCCTCTGAGAATGGTTCAACATCCCTTTCAAGGAGGTTACCGAGGTGTCTATACGCGTTCATCATCCGATCTCTAATGACAGAATCAAAAGTGTCACGCCTACCTATCTTCTCAAAATCCAATTCATCGTCGATCTTCTTCCAATTTGTCTCTACGTCAAGAAGAGAATTCTCCACGTTATGAAGGTTAAATCTGAGTATTTTTTTCTTGACCAAGATGATTCCTACAAATCTACTCTATCGACAGCTATTTACATTTTTGAATTCGCCCTGATTGTTATTCTGTGTTTATACCCGGCAATGAAACATCGATTAAAACAAATTTACGTCAAGGAATTCTTTTTGTTAAATTTAACCCTATAACCACTTGCAGATGTTTTTGCAACAATCGCTGATGATTCAACCATATATTTCGCCTCAACAAGACATACACTTAAATCGAATTATAATTTGCCGAAACCCAAACGCAAATTAAACCTAAACCAGCCAACACACCACAAAATAGCCTTAACCGTGTTTACAGTCGTTTTCTTCCTCCACCTTTACAAGAAAACAATCGCTCAAACCATAAACACTAATTCACATACGCAACTTCTGAACAAACCCACAACATACTAGCATCAATTTACCCCACAAACTCAACTACAATCAAATTTAACTTATTAAAAGAAATGATGCGATGGAAAGCAGGTAAGTCGGTGGCTATTCAGGTTAAGGTCTTCATAGAATCTTCTTACTTAGAAGAGAAGTTGTTGTTGCTGCAACTCTCTCCCTGCAGGTTAGTTGCAACAATCACACTCAATCCATCTATTTGCCTACTCAAATCAGAACAGACAAAACCCGCACAACAACTTACTCAGTAAGGACCCTCTCACAACCACAACAACAACCAAACAAACCCCAAAAAACAAACAAACACCAAAAACAACACCATATCAAACCCCCTAAATAATCAAACACACAAAAAAACCCACAACAACAACAACAACCAGAACAACTTTTCAATGTTGTATTAAATCAAACAACACAGTAACCTTCAAAAGCAACATTTCAACACTCCATAGCCTAATGGTACCTGTTCTGAATGTTAATTGGCAAAGCCCCGACGCTGACTGCAACCTCAGCGAACGCGATGCAGACGTGCTGGCGCTCATCGAAACCGAGGACTTAGCCGCCTTCACCTTCGACGGGCTCAAACGCAGAACAGGACTGCACCCAGAAACGCTCTCACGCATCCTAAGCCGCCTCGAAGAAGAAGGCATAGTGAAGAAGGTGCATGAAGGCTATCAGGTGAACCCGAAGATAACCGAGTTAAAGCTGCACCAGCCCAAAAAAGAAGCGCCGACCACACCGCTCATCCAGACTTTTCTGCCATCAGATTTGATGACTCAGCAGCTGATTTTGTCGCTGAAGGGCAAATGGTTCGGCATGCTCCGATGGC
>CAIUPH010000041.1 GCA_903901015.1 Candidatus Bathyarchaeota archaeon
AAGAGCGAATGGCAAACAATCGAGCACGCACTAGCATATTTGTCACGGGCAGATAAGCTGCCGCATCGAACAGAAGGAGAAAAAGTGCTCTTGGAACAGATTCCAAAAGACGCCAAGCGGGTTCTGGATTTAGGCACAGGCGACGGAAGGCTGCTGGCGCTTGTTAGACTCAATAATCCATCGATTGAAGGGGTCGCGTTGGATTTCTCTGATCCGATGATTGAGCAAGCCAAAAAACGCTTCGCAAACGACCCACAAGTCACGATTGTTAAACATGATTTTAGCCTGCCGCTTCCAGCGAAGCAACTAGGATGCTTTGACGCAGTAGTCTCCAGCCTTGCAATCCACCATTTAACGCACCCAAGAAAAAAACAGCTCTACACCGAAATATTCAGCCTCTTAAATCCCAAGGGCGTTTTCTGCAACCTTGAACATGTCTCTTCGCCCACGCAGAATCTTCATTGGAAATTCGTGGCGGCTATAGGTTGGACGCCTGAGACGGAGGATCCGTCAAACAAGCTCTTAGACGTCGAAACACAGCTAAATTGGCTAAGAGAAATCGGGTTTGTGGATGTGGACTGCGACTGGAAATGGCTTGAATTAGCCCTCTTAGTCGGGTTTAAAACCTAATTTAACCCTTTATTTTTGCTTTGGGTTCATAGCGTTTTGTCCCTTGATGGAAAGTATTAATAACAACCGCTACAGAAGAAATGTTAGGAGTTTTGAAACAAAAAATGACAAACAATACTGGGCAATTTGACTTAACTCATTGGATATACCGCTTAATTGCTTACATAATCGACAGCGTCATCATAGGCATTCCAGCAACAATCATTTACTACGCAGTAATAATAGGACTAATCACACAGAAAACCACATACTTCGGCGTAACCCTTTACAGCTCAGTTCCATGGTGGGGCTTCTTTATACTGCCATTCATCTTAGGCATTATTCAGCTATTCTATTTCATGATACTTGATACTGTATGGGGCGGAACTGTTGGCAAAAGAATATTGGGACTGCAAGTGCAAACCGTTGAAGGTGGCAAATCACCATTCGGCAAATCATTCATACGCAACATATCTAAAATCTATGGACTATTCCTCTTCTTAGACTGGCTAGTCGCCTTAGTAACTGCAGGATCTGACAAACGCCAAAAATACACAGACCGCATCGCAGGAACAACAGTGGTTCAGACAAAACAAGCGTTCGCAAGCTCAGGACCCCCTCCACCACCGCCACCACCAGCATAAAATAACAAAAAGCACTTTCCTTTTTTTCTTTTTGTTCAACCAAATTTTTTTAAAAAATATAGACCTATTAACCTGAAGAAATCAGGCCTACAATAACTTAAAAGCGAAGCATTAAACTTGTTTGAATTTTTCTATCCAAACCTGAAAGTCTCTCTCGCTCAAACCTCTGCCCAGTTGTGCATCGAGCCGCTTTGAAACTTTGCCATCCTCAAAGAAGATTATCGTTGGCACAGCAGGTATGTCGTATTCATCCCACATGGGGTCATCGTAATCATCTAAAATTACGTGGATAACGCTTTCAAAGTCCATATCCGCCACTTTTTTGTCGAATGTTGGAGCAAAACCTATACAGAAGGGGCACCATGAAGAGTAGAAGATTGCGAGAACGGTTTTGTGTTTTTTTAGTTCCGCGTTGAGGTCTTCTTGATTGTATATTTTTAGCATGTTTTCTCGCTTTAATGGTGGGTTTTGGGGTTTTTTAAACATGTCGTTTTCAAGCGATTTTTTGGGCACCACACCCGACACCTAAAATAGCCTATAAGACAGATGAATACCTGACACAAGATGAAGCCTAAAAACTATAAACGCGGATACCCCGTCGCAGTCCTCGTCGGAATAGAGCAGGACCACGCTGCGCTATGGCACATTTTCAGCCAAGTCGCCAAACAACAGCAAACCATACCCTTGGGCGGCGATCGAAAAGATTCTAAAGCACTCTACAGCTTCCACGAAGCCATCATCAACGCCCTACGACCCATCCTAAAAGAAGGCATAAAAAGCATAATAGCAGCGTCTCCGCCACGAACCAGTTACGCACAGGATTTTCTCT
>CAIUPH010000042.1 GCA_903901015.1 Candidatus Bathyarchaeota archaeon
GTTTCAGTTTTATTGGAACTTTATTAATGAGTTTAAACGAAGCGCTTCTCCGGCAAGAATTGAGGGTTTAACGGATCACGTCTGGACATGGCATGAACTGTTCCATTTCCATTTAAGTATCTTAAATTAGGACATTACCGATTTTTCATTTACACCTACACGTTATTCCCATGAAATCCGATGAGGGTTTCAGTCACGGCGTCGCATATCGCAGCGCCGCCAGTTTGCGTGAAGCTGAAGAATTGAAGTTAGATGCCCAAAAAATTAGAAACCAACTAATAAAAGACACGTGATAACAGCCTGAGAAATTGTGATTCCACTGTTTTCTGCTTTATTTAAGGGAAGGAGGATTACTGTGGAGGTCGCGAAATTTCAGCGTTGAATTTTTCTGATTATTCATTGAAGTGTGTTTAGTCGATTTGAGCGTTGAAGCAAGCACGCTTTTTTTGCTACAGAAATAGGCACACCTATAAAAGGGTGAAAAACAATCATTGGTCAATCAAAAGACGGATAAACATGACCGAGCAACCAAACGAGCAAAACAGCAACAATGAATCATCTCCTCAGATTGAGAAACTTTTAATTGACAATGACACCATGAATTTTCCATTCCATGCCGCTTACCTTGTTTATGAGGAAGCTTTTGACAAGGCAACTGAGGCTCAAGCTAAAACTGAGTTAAACCAGAGCATCCAAGACCTCAAAGAAAACAAGATAGACCTCGAAACGTTCTATCGAAATTTGGCGCCCTTCAGAAAACTCGACGTTCCCCGACAAGAAAGGTTCTCTATGCAGACGCAGCGCAAGAAGGATTGGCGTAAGAAGACGCAGAGGCAAGAAAGAATCAAACGGCACAAGAAATAATAAAAACATTTTATTTTTTTGAATTGTCGGCTATTCTATAATTCATATCTTCGATTTTCTTTCTTATTTTTAGGTAAACTTGTGTCAATCGTGTTTTAAGTCGATTTCAGGTTAATTTGTTTAAACATGTTTAAACAATTCAAAGGGAAGTTTTATCTGCAAAAGAGTTTCCTCAAGAGGGTTAAACATTAACCAATGTCTGGAGCAAAAAGGTAACATGTCAGAAACCAAAGCGTTCAAGGTTGTTTCCATCGCAATATGTGCAGCTCTTTATGCTGTTGTCGGGTACATAACAAGTTTCGGTTTTAACTTGGGCGGTGTAGCCTTTTGGCCTGCCGCTTTCATTCCTGCAATCTTCGCCGTTCTTTTCGGTCCATGGGTAGGAGGCACTGGCGCAGCCATAGGAATATTCATCAGAGACATGGCTTACCACGGTAACCCGCTGCTTAGTTTAACTGCAGGTGTATCGGCCAATTTTGTAGCTTTCTTCATTATAGGATACTTTGCGCAAGCGAAACTTAGCCGAACAAAAACAATTTTAGGATTAGTAATTGGAAGCGCAGTGGTTTTGGGAGGTTTATTATTGCCGACGGTATTGTTGCCCGCTGAGTCCGTGAGTTTTACCTCCTTTTCGACTTTACTGACCTTAGTTTTATTCAGCGTCTCCATGGGTGTAAGTTTAATCTTGTTTTTGGTTATTACACGATATTGGCCTGAATTCAAAGCCTTCGGGATTGGCGCAGTAATTGGGCAGGGTATAGGTGCAGCAATTGTTTCTATCGGCGTTTGGGGTTACAGCCAACTGTTTTTCTCTCCAACAAACTACTTCACATCTGCCATACCAGCAACCTTTGTACCGTTGATTTTCGTGTGGACCATCGTAACCGAAATACCCTTTGTGCTGCTGCTTTCACCGCCAATAATAAAAGTATGTTATCTGGCATTTCCATTCCTTAAACAACGCCAAGAAACCTTAGAAAAGGCGAAGTAATTGCCTATCAAAACCGCCAAAGCCTTCGCGCCAGCGGCAATTTCCAGCTTCTTTGAAATCCACGACACCCAAGACGGCAAACCAATTGCGGATTTGGAGAAAGTTGGCGCTATAGGCGGGGGGTTCGGGCTTGAAAAGGGAGTCCTTACAACAGTGACCGCGGAGGAAGCGAAAAAGAACAGCATAGATGTTTTCATTAATTCCAAACCTGAACCCAAAGCAAAAACAACTATACAGGTAATAGAAACGCTCCTGGCTAAAACACCCGCAAAATACGCAGTCACCGTTGAGCACAAAATCGAAGTCCCCATCGGCACAGGATTTGGAACCAGTGCATGCGGAGCATTAACCGCAGGTTTAGCCATCAAAGAAGCCTTAGCATTGCCCTTGACGTACAACCAGATTGGTAAAGTAGCGCATGTCGCCGAAATCCAATGCAAAACCGGGTTGGGCACCGTGAGTTCCCTGACGTTTAGCGGCGGCTGCGTATTCGTGACTGAACCCGGCGCACCAGGCATCTGCCAAATCGACCGTATACCCCTCTCTCCCGACTACGTGATAGTGGCAGGTTATTTCCCATCAAAGATTCTCACAAAATCCCTGCTGTCTTCCCCCGAGAAAAAAAGGGAAATCAACCACTACGGCAAAAAAACCTTAGAAGCCATACTGGCTGAACCGAGTTTGGAGAATTTTCTGGATTGCTGCTGGGAATTCTCGCAGAAAGCAGGGTTCGCAACTGAGAACATCCGCAAACTTGTAGCGTCAGCGAAGAAAGCCGGTGCCGTGGGTGCAGCCCAAAACATGATCGGCGAAGCCGTCCACGCCGTCGTAAATGAAGAAAACGCCCACTCGGTAGCAGAAGCTTTTAAGCAAACCTTGCCCTCACAACAGGTAATAGTTTGCAAGATTGATTTTCAAGGCGCTAGGCTGGTAAAATGAAACAATACAAGAAAGTGGCAGTTGGCGGAACCTTCGATACACTCCACCGCGGACACAAAGCCCTCCTTGACAGAGCATTCGAAGTTGGAGAAAACGTTGTCATCGGCTTAACCTCAGACACGTTTGTCTCAAAAATGGGTAAACCCCACAAAACCGCGCCATACAACCAAAGATGCACAGAGCTCCAAGCTTACCTGGAAAAAAACGATTTAGCAAAAAGAGCCCAAATTGTCCCGTTAAGTGACCCTTACGGCTTAACAACTTCGGGGAAGGGCTTAGAAGCATTGGTTGTCAGTGAAGAAACACAGAAAACAGGTCAAGCCATTAACGTAGTGCGCCAAAAAGCCGGGCTATCACCGCTTGCAATCGTTGTGGTGAATATGGTTCCCGCAGACAACCACGCGCCCATTTCAACTACACGAATCCGCAAAAAAGAAATCGACCGCAACGGCCACCTGTTAAACAAGAGCTTTTGATTTCTTTTGTTTCACGCTTGCGCAATCAGCCCCAACCAAACAACCCACACACAAACGCACTTGCAGAATGGTCAGCCATAAAACTACTGCAAACCCTACTGGAAAAAATAGCCAACTTTACTCGTATGTTTTTCACGTGTAGAAATCGAATAAACAATTATCGTTCGCTCTGGCGAAAGCTCAAATCGTATCCTGACAAGCTGCCCAACTCTAACACGATAATGATACTGGTACCCCTGCAGCTTCTTGATGTCCAATTTATTGGATAACCCCTCAGCCTCCAGGGTCTTCAAGGCGGTAAGTATTCGAGTCTGCTGGTCTTTGGGCATTTTTCGGAGTTGTTTCTTTGCTTTACCTTCGACAAGAACCGTGTATTTGGGCAAAAAATCAGTTCCCTTTGGTTAACTCACTCAAAGGCTCAAGGGACAACTTCTTGTTCTTCTTTGCCGCTTTATACTCTTCTATAGCCATGACATCTTCTTTGGTGGGTTCTTCACAGCCGATTAGCCTTTCCTCCACCAACTCATTTAGCCCCTGCACTTTCTTGTTTAACGCTACAAGCAGACTCTGAATCTCTTTAAGTTCAGTTTCAGAGGTCATAACAGTCAACCCCAATTATACGCCCAGAAATATTTAACAGTTATCAACAAACAAAGACTCTGCTTCACAGGTTTAGGGAAACGGCAGAATAAAGCAATACCCCATTCTAAACACATCTCCATTTTTACCGTCAACCAGGGAAATAAGAAGTATAATTGCTCGAATTACTTTCAGTCTATTGCTCGGCAAGAGGTCTTGCCTCAGTGCTGTTCATTGATTCTTGTGGAAAAAAAAGTACGCTATACATGGATTCACATCCACACCGCGGAGCTTTCAACATGGACCCATGCAGAGCATGTGAAGAAAAATGATTATCTCACATTGCAACAGGCGCTGAAAAACGTTGCAAACACAAAAACCAAACGCATCCACTTGCAGTCTTGTGGCATCCTGTAAACCGTTTTAGCCACATAAAGAGAAAAGAAAACATACCGCTAAACATAAGGGGCATGATATATTGATCGTAACCCGAATTCCGCAGCCTTAGGCTACGATGTCTTGCAATCGTTTTTTCTTGATTGCGTCTTTGAACTCCATGGCTATGCGTCTGCCCATGTACATGTTCGCGCCGTATTTCAGGTAAGCGTAGGGTGAGGTTCCGATACCGACATTGGTTCCTGCAACGATGCGTGCGCTGATTTCGAAGGTGAAGATTTTGAGGTCGTCGGTTATGACGGTTTCGAGGCAGAAGGGTCCGATGATGCCTGGGGGCGAGAGCTCGCGGGCTTTTTTGTGGACGTTTTCGCCCATGCGCATGATTTCGGGCAGGAGCGATTCGCGCAGAACGATGGGAAAGTTTCCTACAACGGTGTAGGTTGGGTTTATGTCGATTTCCAGCTGCTGGCACGCGGGGATTTTGCCAATCGAATCCACTGCGGATTCGTAGCGCCTGTCGATGCAGAGCATTTCCACGTCGTCGTTGATGATGGAGCTGAAGTAGCTGGGGTAAACGTTCACGCCCAACGCATACTCCTGCAAGTGAATACACAATAAATCGTCCTGCGTTAACATGCCGCGTTTAACCATCTCGTTGAATTGCTTGTAGAAGTTCTCAGACGAATTCGCGAGGAAGTAGCCTCTGCCGCCTTTAGCACCTTGAAGTTTAGCGATGATTAAGCGGTCAATGTCTTCAGGGGTTTTTAATGTTGCTGGCAGCTTGAGTCCGGCTTGTCTGAGCCAGTCCTCCTGGGATTTGCGGTTGGCTTCCCATTTGAGCAGTTGGCGGTTGCCAAACATTGGCACCATGAGGCTGTCGGTTAACTCTTCAGTGCTAAGGTATGCGGTGAATGAGCCGTGCGGAATCAAAACCACGTTCAATTTGCGCAGACGTTCCTGCAGTTTCTCGTTGAGGAGTTCAGTGAAGTCTTTAACTATGATTAATTCGTCAACCAAAGGGTACTTCTGGTACATTATCGCATCTTTCTCTTTACAGATGCAGACAGTTCGGAACCCTTCTTCTTTGGCGCCCTTGAAAATGTTCAGTGAACTATGCGAACCCAACGTGCCGATTGCAATTTTGTTTTGGTCGTATTTCTCGATGATTTTGCCGATTTCTGGGCTGCCAATCATGTTACCACTTCAGCAAGCCTATGCTTCCGTAGCGCCCGTTTAATCTCCATCGCAACTCGTTTGCCTGGACCCACTTCGACGCCGTACTTGTACTTCATGTAGGGCGAAGTCGGCTCAACGCATGGGCATCCTGGAACACGAGGGCTAACGTCGAAGACGCGGAACTCCAAATCCTTAGTAACTGCGCCCTGTAGCGCAAAGAGCCCAATCATTCCTGGCGGGAACTCTTTCTTGCATATTTGCACCCAGCGTTCTGCAGCTTCAAAGATTTTTTCCAGCTGACTCTCACGCATCGTTACGCCCATGTGGCCGATTTCGATGTTTTGCGTGGCTATTTTGAGTTCGAGTTGTTCTTTTGCAGGCAAATCAAGAACGCCGTCGAGGTCTGTTTGGATGCGTCTGTCGAATCCTATCAGATCAATTTCATCGGACAGGGGCGACCAGAAATAGTTAGCGTTGAATTTGGCGCCGATGACGTATTCTTCGATGACGGATTGATTAAGGGCTTCGCGGGTGATGATGCCTGCTTTTATTCGTGTTTGGGCTTCCCGCTCATATTCCTCGGGGGTTGACGCGTAGAAGAAGGCGCGTTCAATCGTTCTACCTTTCTCGGGAACTTTCACGATGACTGGGCAGTCAATGTCTTTGGGAGATTTGAATGCTTTTGGAATTTTTATGCCTGCTTCTTTGAGAAGCCAGAGCTGGTTTTTGGGAGCATTGCGTTCCTCGGTTTTAAGCAGGTACCTGTTGCCCATCAGCGGCACAGCGAATTTTTGTTCAATAGCCTCGTAACCCGCGTATACGCTTAAAGAGCGGTTGGGAACAAAAACCGTGTTTAAATCTGTCAGTTCCTTCACGGTTTCTGGGTTCGTTATATCCGAGAACTTGTCAAGGAAGATGAATTTGTCGAAGACGTTTCGGTAGTAGCGTGCGTAGGTTTTTTCTCTGCCTTTTTGGCATACGACTACTGTTTGGAAGCCTTCTTGTTTGGCGCCCGACGCTATTTCAAGGGCGGAGTGTGAACCTAAAACGCCGATGCGGATTTTCTTCTGGTCGTACTTGCTGATTACTTCTTTTATTTTTTCGTTCATCATGCTCTTTCACCCATATACTCCATGTACGCTTTAATTACTTTGGCAAGTTTCGGGGCATCGAACAGTCTGTGGCTGGTCATTTCGTTTGCTGCCGCCATGTACATTTCGCTTATGATTGTTTTAAGTTTGGGGTCAAGTTTTGGCGGCTGCGACTTACACAGTGCCTTCCAATTTTGGATTCCTTTAGCTTCCCCGTCTTTTTTTGCCTGCTCCAAATCCGCATACCAACTGGTGTTCTTGTAGAACTGCCTTGCAACTTCCTTGCTGACGTGCACGCCGTTAAAAGTAAACCTGCACTCGTCGAGAGTTCCCAGCACATCGACGATCATGAGTTTTCGTTTGTCGTCAAAGGCTAACTCGATTTTGCCATCCTCATTCTTTAAACCCGCGTTTGAGGCGGCTTTAGTGATTGTTTCGTCTGCCTTCAGCAGGACAGATTTTACATCATCCAGTTCTGAGTTGGTTAACCCAGCTATTTTCTGAGCCTCATCCCACGTGATGTAGCGATCGGTTTCTTCCAGCTTCGTGCTGACGTCAAAAATGGGTTTGGCAAGGTTTTCGCCGGGTTTTGGCTGGTGGTCCAAGCCGAGGTCTTTTAAGGCAATTTTGCCTTGTGCTAGCCGTTTGAAGACCGATGAACCTTCAGGCAGGCCGTTGCGGTAGATGATTTCAAGCGGAATGAGGCAGTTCTTCAATGTTGGGGTGTAGCCGCTGTAGTCATGCTGGATTTTGCCGTTGGCTACGCTTGTTTTGGGCTTGTAAACGTTAACCAACGCCACTTCCATAACGCTTGAGGGCTGCTTCAACTTGGCGAGTTTAACTGCTTTGCCGCTTGCATCCACCAAACCCCGGTAGTGGGTCTTGACTCCAATCTTTTCCAGCTGTTCAAAACAGTAAGCACCCATGAGGCACAGCGCCGCACCTTTGCCTTCGATGTGATCGGGCATTTCTCCCCAGTCGAACACGCTGTAGCGATCTGAGAAGAGGAATCTGCCGACTCCCATGGCGGTCTTGGTTGGTTTTTTGGTTACTTGTAAGTCTTTTACGCTACCCATCTTGATTGCCTCAAACTGTTTCCTAAATATTGTTTTTGTGCTTATATCGCTTTATCTAGTGCTTCCTTCAGAAAAAGAGAACATATCATATTTGGAGCCTAATAGAGATTCATTGCAGAAACTATAGAGGGGGTCGAAACGGCTTTTTTCTCGAAGGGGTAGGTCGTATTGGCGCAGAACCAGCGCATTAGCATGTTGAAAATCAGTGCTTAAAATAAAGGTGTAATAGAAGAAAAGAGCCCAAGAACCCTACAACTTATGGTCTTTTGGTCAGCACCAAGTTGTCCTTGTCAAAAGCGTACTCGCCAAACCTCGCCGTGTAGTAGAGCCTCAGATATTCAGCTGCGAAACGCGGCTGGAACGGCAGGTCCTGCGGCATAAGCCGATCTTTCACTTTGAGGCGCTCTTCGATGGCTGCTTCCGCCAGCGGATAGTTGAGCAGGAACTCTTTGCGTTCGCTGTAAACCCCCAGGGTCTGCACTGCCTCATCCACATAAGAGAGGTACTGGGGCAGGTTTTCCATTATCTGGTTGATCTTGTAGCTGGATGGGTTTGCAAGGGTTTCAGTTGCTATCTTTAGAAGTTCGCGTAGGGTGCTGTTTTTCTCCCAGAGGTAATCTTTTGTGGGCAATAAGCGGTCGATGGCTTCTTCATCGCTGATTAACCCAGCGTACAGCATGGATAAGACGTCGTTTGCGATTTCGAGGAACCCCTGCACGTCATCTTTCAGGGCGATAACGTCTAAAATGTCCAGTTTTTCTTTCTCCGCTCTCTCCGCAGCGGCGCTCTTCATTGCCTCAGCCCTCTTGGCGTAACCCAGCACTTTAGGGGTGTTTTCGCCGAAGACAGGAGGCAAAACCTCGCTTTGGAGGCTCAGGACAGCTATCGGCGCCAGCGACTTTTGCAGGTAACGCATGGACACTTTGATTTCCGAGCCGTACTGCCGCTTCCAGTTGTTGACCGAACTGTACAGTGCCTCTATGGCTATCCAGGGCGCTTCTTTCGTGTCCAGTTTCTCGTTTGCAAATTCCACTGCGCGGCACTTCTGTGGAAGCGAAGGATCATAAAGGGGTCTGATGATGCCGTAGATCGGCTCGATAACCTCAACTACCTCTTTAGTGAGGGCTCTCCCGGCGTCCAGAACCTGCCTGATGGCTTCGATTCTCTGTTCCAGTGTCATCTCCTTTTGGTAAGCAGTGTTCACGCTTGTTTTGATATCTAACCCCGTGTCTTTGAGTTTTCCTTCCCAATTCGAGAACTCGCAGTACGCAAAAACCTGATATTCAGCCAAGATAACGTTAAGTTCCGCCTCTAAAGCATCGATATCTTTGCTTAAATTGCCAAGTTCTCCGAACTTTTTATCTAACTCTGACTGATCATAGGTTCGCATGAGAATTTTTTTGAGCGATTCATCGACCGAGTCTTTGATGACTAACATTTTGCCTTCAGGAGAACTCACAATCACTGGAATGTTTTCCTTCACTTTGTCCAATTGACCTTCAATGAAACCTAATTTATCTTTGAGTTCTTGAGCCCTCTTGGTAACCTCAGAAATTGACGTCGCCTGCTTTGGCGTAGTATCAATGAAGAGTACAGGTAACGTGAGGATAAGTGTCCCAAAAATCCCCAACACCATCGTTGTAGCGCTAACGTCAGCCGTAAACGCCAACGGTACTTGGAGAGCACTTAACAGCACAAAAAACACTGCTGCTGCAATGGTAGCAGTGAAGCATTGGAAAAATTTGTCGCCAGCGCCGATGATACCCTCTTTAATCATCATTCTTGTGAAGAACATGAGCGTCACAGCCAGCCCAACCACGATAACCACAAACATCAGTATGCCTGGAATAGAATCTCGATACTGAGTGACTGCATCGCCAATCGTGCGACCTGGCCAGCCAGGAATCCATGTGATTTGTCCAGCAATATCATAAACAACTTTGGACAGATCATAGAGTCGAAACTGACTCACGGAGCCGCCGATGTCTTTAGCAATCGAGGTTAAAGGAACAAGAAGCGGCGGACTGGAGCCAGGCTCAAGCCACCAATCGGATCTAACAATCGGTAAAACGGTGTATTGGAAATACTGCATGATCTGTAGGGGTACCGTAAGCAACACGTAATAGACAACCGTGAGAGTGACATATTTTTTGAAGTATACCGCTGAAGCCAAAATCAACGGGATAGCCAAAAAGTAAAGTGGAGCAAAGAAAAGCATGGTGACCGCCAGTATGCCAAAATCAATTGCAAGAGCGCTCTTGTAGCGGTTAGAAGTTAGGGGTAAAGCCACAAACAACGCCAGCCAAACAACGACAAACGCCGCACGAACCGGGGTATTGCCGAGGAACGAAATAAAGTATAATTCAGCCAGATGGTACATCAAACCAAAACCGATAATGGCGCCGCCGATGGGCATGCCTAACCGTGGACTTTTATAAACAACAAACGCCACCAAAACTGCTAATAGAATTGGGAGGGGCTGGGGGAAAATCGGCAGAAAAGACATACCCAGAGCCATAGCAGTGGCGGTAAACAGAAAAGTGAGTATCTTAAGGGTTGAAGATTCAAGGTTACGTTCCTGCTCTTCCTTTTCCTTTCTCTTCTGCTTACGGGTTTTATACCAAGAGCTAACACCAGAACTCTTAAGGGAGGGCTTCTTCACGCAATCAACTACCTAAAACCTTATTTTAGGTAAACTCTTCTTAAAGTTTATGTAGGTAACTCGGATGAAAGATGGCAAAGGCACATTTGACGTGCTAGCAAGCATTGAGAAACATATTGAATCTCTAAAACCAATGTTGCCGAAACAAGCCTTAGTGTGCATCGGCGAATACCCCATAAAAACTCTCCTAAAAAAACCAAGCATCAACAAAGAAGGCACACTGCCAATTCTGATCGAAAAATCCAGCGATGAAATCTACAAGTGGCTTCCAAAAGGCTATGAAGCCAATTTAGTTTTGGGCTTTGAAGACGCACACATCGACACCCACTTCTGGTACAACGTTTTACCTACAGTTTCAAAGGATAATTCAGTGATCGAGAGTTTAAAGAAAAAGCCCACTGAAAAAATCCGCACAGCCATAATCTTTTCATCGATTTGGGATGGAATTGGAAGCGCTGCTCTACCAACGTTGATTGAGAAATTCAAAGCTGTAAACATGGATAGCCTCTCGATAGCGGTTTTGCCCTCGAAAATACAACCCGCCGACGCCCATTTCAATGCTTACGCCGCGTTGAAAACGTGCTCTGTCGTCGATGGCGCAACTGTTCTGCTCATGGAGAGAGACCAAATTGAAAGCTATGAGGGCGTTGACCGAAAAGGCGAATTACTCAAGGGAAACATGGTTGCCAATTACCTCTTGAACCTGTTTTTAGCTAAAGACTCGCTTGTTGAAGAAATATCTGAGTTATCAAGGACTTTCAACATAAAATTATTCACTCCTATAGTGGTTGCGGGTGCAAGTTACAGGATTTACGGTTCCATAGAAAACATGTTAAACACTGCTTTGCTGAAACCGTTTTTAACGTTTGATTTGTCAAACGCCTCTTTACTGTACGTACTTTTACGCATGTCATCGACCCTGAAAGATAAGCTGCCCAGAGGAAAAATCGAGTTAGCAATAACAAACTGGTTTAAGGAAAAAACAACCCTACAATCAATCTACATAACTGAGCCAGTCTACACCGAAGACATGACCGATCGAATAGATGCGGTTTTGTTTGTGGGCGGTTTTGACACTTCCGTGTTGTTTGGTGATTTGGAGAAGAAGGTTGAACCGCTCAAAAACAGGGCAGTCGAGAGGGGTTTGATGTCTGCGGATTGGCGTGTTGAATTCAAAATTGAAGAACCTCCCAAGCCGGATCCGCTCAAAGTTGAAGAGCCACCAACAATCACTGAAGCGCCACTCTTGAGTGTTGAGGCGCCAAAAGTGGTGGCCAAAGCGCCAGTTGGCAAAGAAACAGAAAACACTAATACTCCTGAGATTGCTTCGGAAGAAGTGAAACCTGCTGAACCGCCAGCATTAACTGTTGCAGTTCCTAAAATCGTTGAAGAGCCGCAGGCACCCATTGAACCAACTCAAGCTGCCGAAAAGCCAAAAATTACAAAACCAAAGAGAACTCGCAGAACCAAAAAGTTATCTACAAACAAAAAAGAAAAAATAGAAAAGGTTGATGCGCAGAAGGAACAAACTTCTGCCTAACTTAGTTTTTACTTTTTGTTATTGCCATTGTTGTTGGCGTGGTTGCCGTTTATTTCCTTGATGATTTGTGAAGCGTGGACTCCGTGTTCCAGTAGGAATGAGCGCGAGAGGTATCTTTCGAAATCGCTGGATTTGCTGTAGAGCAGTTGCATTTCGTCGTAGGATTCCATGTCTTCGGGTTTGCCTCGTCCGCCGACCACCATGACTCTGGTTGTCCAAGCATCTCTTGATTCAATGACTCGTACAGTGATTGTTCTTGAGACTTCGCTGGTTACATAGCCGGCTAGCGCAGTGTAGACTTCTTGAGAGAGGTCCTCTGACCACATGTGTGGTGGGGTGGAGACGGTTACCCATATGTAGTCGGTCTTGTAGGTGGGTTTGAATCCCATGACGCTTGGTGTTTTGAAAGCTCGGATAACGCTTTTCATGTAGTCTTTGAAGTGGTCCATGTCAAAGATTTGCCTGAAGATTACTTCGCGGGTTAATGTGTCTTCTTGTTCCGTGAGGATTTTGAATATTATTTTTAGTTGTTCGTGTTCGGTTAAGTCCGCTGTTTTCTCAAAGTAGGGTTTTTGCGCACCTATCTCAGCAATCTTGGCGTTGTATTCATTGTGTAAATCAACGATTTTGTTCAAGCGCTTGCGGTATTCAGAAACTAACTCGAACCGTTTTGCCAATTTTTCGTAGAGTTTGATTGTGCTGTCAACTTTGTTGAGGTTTTCAATTGCGAAAGCCTCTTCCTGCTCTACTCGCTTGAGTTCCCTGTCTATATCCAACAGTTGTTCTCTGGCATACCGTTTGCTGCTGAGGAACTTTCTCACCTGCCGCTCCATTTTTGTTTTGTCGAATTCTTTGCGTTTCTTAATCTCTTGAACCCTCATGACTTCGTTGTCGAAGTTTCCTCGTTTCTGCATGCGTTGGGTTAGGATTTCGTTGACGTATGTTAGATGTTCGTCGATCATTCTGGCTTCGTCGGCTGGTGTCCTTAGCATAAGTTGGATAATTAGGTAGATGGTTCCTAGTTCGGTTTGGATGTTCTCTAAGTCTTCAAGTTCGGCTTTGCATTCAGGCAGAACTTTATAGTATCGCATCAATGCGTCTGTTAGGTACCGGGTTTCGTCGTAGAATCTGAGGATACTTAGTGATCTTTCCGCAAGTTCAGCTATGTTGACTAGGTCGTCTAGAACTTTCTTTTGTCTTAGGTTGAAGGTTTGTGAGCTTGGAATAAGCTGGTTTAAGCGTTCAACAATTGCTGCTTTTCGCTGAGGGAATTCTAAATAGGTCTTTGTTAGATTCGTTAGCAAGACTTCTAAGTTGTCTAGTTTTCTGTTGCCATCTTTGCGCAGAGTCAAGTTTATGATGGTTTCTTCGATGGGACCTATCTTACCCATGAGTTTTATGGTGGAGAGGAACTTCATTATGTCAGCTAGCCAGTTTTTGACCTGTATCTCCGTTCCTTTAACATGTAACATTGTATCGTCTTCAAGTTGGGGGTTGCTGTTTATGGTGGTTTTCAGTTTTTCCTCGAACTGTTCTTCATTGAAGGTGCCTGTTTTTATGAGGTAGTTCTTGAAGAGTTCTCTTATGATTTCGCTGTCTACTTTAATGACGTTGTTAATTTCTTCGAGGATGTCAAGTTTTTCTTTTCTTGATTCCTGCAGCAGTTGCATTCCTTCAAAATTCAACTTGTAAGCCATAATGTAGTCTTCAACTGGATAGGTCACTTTTGTCATACCCAAGGTATGAGATGAATTGTTAGTTAGGCCCACTTCAGTTCCTATACCGCCCAACAGGTCTGCCAAGTCAAAGTCCATTAAGACATACAGTAGGTCTACGACCATTTGATCCATTTCTTGTCTTGCGCTTACTATGTTGCCGACCTTAGAGAAGGCTGGCAATAAAGGTAGGTAGACTAAGGCATTGATTGGGTTTCGGTAAATTTCCCCATAATTTTTGATGACATACTCATTGTAATCTTTGTTAAGCAATAGTGAAAGTTCGTTCATGGCTACGAAGGCTGAGCATCCTTTTGCTGGAGGATCATCTCCACCGCACGGAGTAATAACGAAAGCTATGATTGGGACACCTGAACCCAACACTTTTCGCAGGTGCCTAGCAAAGTCAAAGAACACACCGCTTCCAGTGCCACCACCAAGTCCATAAACCAAAACTACTGTTGGAGTCACAATGGACGAAAGCGCCTGTTCTTTAAACGAGTTAATGCAGTTACGAATTATGCCTAGTTGGTAGTAGTTTAGGGCGTAGATTGCTTTCGCAAGAGCTCTTCTTCGACCCGCACCACCAGCCATTGGTGGAATAGCCATTGTGTTTTGTAGCCAAGGGACAAAGGTTTCGAGTTTTGAACCTTCACCAATTAAGTATTCACCATATTTTTGGTTGATGAAGTCAAACATTGCTTCGGCAGTGGGAAATTTGACTGATTGAGCGGTCAAACGCATTCGTTCACGTGGGACACCAGCTTTAATCATTGATCTGACTGTTTGCTCATATGTTTCTTGTAGGCTTCTGATTTCTGGGTCAGCTATGTCTATGGCTAAAAGAGAAAGACGAGTCAGGTCATTCTCTAATAGTTCTTTGGTTTTTTTGTTTGATAAGAAAGTTTCAACTATGTTGGTACCTGCTGAACCAAGACCAATCAACTGAACGCTGTTTTGGTAGATTCGCGTAGTCTATCACATCCCAACTAATCTTTTTAGCCTGTCTTTAACTGACTCAAGACTTGAGGACATTGCTCTATCGATTTTAGAGACTCTGATCGTTAAACCTTCTAAGTCTTTGATTTGGTCTTCAACTACAAGCTGGAAGTAGCTAATTTTTCCACGTATTCTCAAGAACAAGACCACGAATATAACCGCTACAACTGCTAACACAGCTATTACAGGTATAAAGAGCATTTCCGTCGCTGAAGTTACTGGTGCATTTGAGGCATTAAGACTGCTTAAGAGAGCTGTTGCATCTTTAACGTCACCTGCGTTAGCTATAGTTCTGGATGCGTTGAGAACGTTGGTGAAGATATCGATGTATCCTTGGGCAACTCCGCTTGATATGAGTCCTTTCAGCTTTGTTTCTTGTTGAGAATAGAGTACATTAAAGTTGGCTAAACCCGGGCTAGTTGCCTGAACTGTTATTTGGTCGAGGGCAGTTCCACCTGAACCTCCGTATAAACTAACAAGGTTAATAGTCTGTGCCAGGGGTGAGACGCTGGTTGGAACCTTACCATATAGAACCATATCAAAGGTTTCTCCCGCGGTCGATTGGAACGTTGTAGATTGGGATGCTGGGTTGTAGTTTGTGCCCATATCGTACGTTGTGCTTTGAAGGTCCCAGTAGCCGCTGGGATGAGAAGTAGATTTTTGTAGGCTTGTTGAAAGTCTCAATGTATCTCCGACTTGTGCAATAATGTTTATTGTGAATGTGACTTTGATGTCGGCTCCAGGTAATACTGGTGCCAAAGTGTTTGTTGTATTAGTTATGGGATCATATTGAACCAGGAGTTGCCCTGACGAATCTTCAATTGTGTATGTCGTTATCCATTGTCCTTCACCAACAGCTTTAGCTGGCGAGAAGGACATTATCATCATAGTTGTTAAAATGATTAGTAAACTTAGAGCTAGAATTTTGTTTTTCAATTTGGGACACTCCTGAACTTTTTAGTTCTTAATACTTATAACATTTGCGCTATTCTAGTATAGATTGAAAAAGCCATTGGATTTAACTTTTTTAGCGCTTAATCGATTTTGGGTCTCTCTTAACAAACGCTCCTTGCAGAGTTTGTTAAGTCTGCTTTGCAAAAGTAGGCGCTGGATTTCGCAAATAACGTGAATCCGTGTTTCATGAAGCTTTAAAATACATCCAATCGATATTGAGCAGGATAAAAGATAAGAGAATTCAAGCGCACTAAATTTCATGAAAGTGACTAATAATGGAAGTCATAAACGTACGTTTACCCGACAAATTAACTCAAGACATAGATAAACTATCCAAAAAACACAGCCTCACCCGCTCAGAAGTCATGCGCCAAGCCTTAACCATCTACCTGCACCTGACCGAAAACGCCGGCACCATGCTGAGACCAACAGTTTTCCAGGTGAAACCTGCCCAAATAAGCTACACACGAAGAGGCGACGTTTCAATCCTAAAGGTTCCAACGGGACACGCCATCGTAGCAGGATCAACCTCATCTGGAGCGGTTGGACCCAAAGAAATGGACAAAGTTAAAGTGGATGGGCGTGTGCTGGGAAAGTTCTTGGCAAGAGTAGCCTTGATGGATGTTACCACAACGGGTGCGTTTCCGCTGCTTTTGTCTGTTACGTTGGGCGTGGAAAAGGAGCCCACAGGCAACGCCATACTTGAAGGGATAAGGCGGGAAGCCAGAAGCATCGGGCTTGACCCAAACCAGGTGCTGATGGAGAAAACAGAGGAAAACTTTGCAACCGTGCAGACGGGCGCTGGATTAACCGTGGTCGGCTTCGCAAATGAGGAGGACCTTCGGATTGGAAAAACATGCCCCGGCGACTTAATCGTCGCAATCGGAAAACCCAAGGTAGGAGACGAAGTCATCGCGGCAGAAGCCCGCAACGAAATCGCAGACCTCAAAAACGTAACTCAGCTCTCACAGAGAAAATACGTCCATGACATCTGGCCAGTCGGCGGATTCGGAATTGCCAGCGAAGCCAGAATGATGGCGTACGGCGTCGGCAGACAAATAAAAATCTGCGAGGCAGCGGGGCTGGATTTGAATAAGTCCGCGGGTCCAGCCACAGTCATATTGGCAACCATCGACAAAGACAGGCTGGAAGATTTAACAGCACTAATCCCCAAACCCATCAACACAATAGGAGAAATCCTATAGCAAACTCTGTTTAACGCGGTTTTTTTCTCTTTATGTGGCTAAAACGGTTTACAGGATACCACAAGACTGCAAGTGGATGCGGTTGCTTTTTATGTTTGCAACGTTTTTGTGCGCCTGTTTCAATGTGAGAAAATCATTTTTCATCACATGCTCTGCATGGGTCCATGTTGAAGAGCCCGCGGTGTGGTTGAGAATCCATGTATAGACTATTTTTTTCTTCACAAGAAAAGCAAATTGAGATGTGGATTCTAACAGGTTAGTGAATAGCCCACCCTCCATAGTTTTCTGCATAGCACCCCTCGGCTCCAAATATGCCAGTGCAAAGCATTCGTGTTGTTCGTCGTTTCCTTAAATACCCAGACCAACACATTTCAAATAGAGCAAAAACAGTTTTGAGGGTAAAAAATGAAGACTGAACTTGGAGCAAAAAACTGCCTCTACCCAATGCCTACAGTTCTTGTTGGGGCACTGGTTAATGGCAAACCTAACTATGTCACAATCGCACACGTTGGCATAATGGATTTGGAATCGGTTTCGCTGGGCATGAACAAACGCCACTACACCAACCAAGGCATAAAAGCAAACAAAACCTTCAGCGTGAACATTCCCTCCGCAGCGTTAGTTAAGCAAACCGATTACTGCGGATTAGTTTCGGGAAAAACCGCGGCGAAAGCTGACATTTTCAAAACGTTCTATGGAAAACTCAAAACCGCCCCCATGATAGAACAATGCAGCATCAACATGGAATGCGAACTCGTCAAAACCGTGGATTTCCCAAACCACGACGTATTCATAGGCAAAATAACCAACACATACTGCGACGAAGCAATCCTCACCGAAGGCGAAGTAGACTTCGAAAAAGTGCAGCCTATCCTGTTTGTGATGAATAACCAGAGCTACTATGGCTTGGGCAAAAAATTCGCAAAGGCGTGGAGCGTTGGGAAAGAACTTAACAAATAGACCTCTTGGTGTGGACGGTAAACTATGGCTGCGCCGCTGAAAAGATGTTGGAACGTTGACAAACCCCTATACGTCAGGTACCACGATGAAGAATGGGGCATCCCACTGCACGACGACCAGAAGCTGTTTGAGTTTTTGGTGTTGGATGGTTTTCAGGCGGGGTTGTCGTGGTGGCTGATTTTGGAGCGCCGCGAAATGTTCAGGGATGCGTTTGACTGCTTTGACCCCGCGAAAGTTGCAAAGTACACGGCGAAGGATGTTGAGCGCTTGATGGCGGCTCCAGGCGTGATTAAGAACAAGGCTAAAATCTTGGCGACAATAACCAATGCCCAGCAGTTTCTGCAGATCCAAAAAGAATTCGGCTCATTCGACGCCTACATCTGGCAGTTTGTTCAGGGAAAAACCATCCAGAACGCCTTCAAAGAGTTCTCCCAGATGCCAACCGAAACCGAAGAATCCCGAGCGATGAACCAAGACCTCAAGAAAAGAGGCTTCAAGTTTGTTGGACCCACAATCTGCTACGCATTCATGCAAGCCGCGGGACTGGTAAACGACCATTTAGTAGACTGCTTTAGGTACGTCCAGCTTAACCGTTAAACGCACGGTTTCTGTTCATTTAGGACGTTGAAGAGGGCTAATTCTTCTTCGGTAATTCCTGCTCGGCTCAGTTTTATTGTGCATGCTTGGAGTTGTTTTTCGGTACATTTGGACGCTTTAACGCTTGCATCTGTAAAATGGCAGGTTTCTTTGGCGGCTTTTCCTTTCTTTAAGGCTGCACGCTGCTTTTTAAATCGGTTAAGTGCTTCGCAATCTCGGGTCAACATGCCAAACGCGGTGTTTGGGAAGAGTCGGCAGCCCATAGGTCGAATCTCATATATGGAACAGGTTTTATCCGCTAGAAATGGGCAAGGAGTGCGCATGATATATTTGTCGTATTTGGCTTCGTTTGCTTCAAACATCGTTCCCAGCTCTTCTGTGAGGGCTTTCATTTTAGCGTGGACTTCTGGGTACTCTTGGGGTTTGGCGGTGATTTCGCCTGCCGCCAAAAAATCGTCAAGAGTGCAGCAGACTCCACATTTGCTACAAAGGAAAGGCAGGTTAACTGACCAATTGCCTGTTTTGTTTTTAAATTCTAAGTGCAGATAGAAAGTGTCAACCATTGTGCGTTCAACAAAAAGATACTGCCTTTTTTGCTTAATAGCTTACTGTTTTTCGCTGGTTTTCTTGTCGAAGTTCCTGTCAACGGACACCAATATCACCGCAACCCAAATTATGCCCAAAATAAGAAGCACAAGCTCTGCAATGGAAGTGATGTCGAATCGGGATAGTGCCTCGTCAAACGATACATCGCCCATTGATAGGGGTGAGCCGGGCATATTTTTGGGCGTTGGGCACGGGGTGGGAACGGAAGTTGGGGTAGGCGCTTGAGTCGGGGTTGGAGGCAGGGGAGTTGATGGCGGCGGAGACGGGGTTTTTTTGGGGCCTAAATCAACGTTTTGAGGATAATTCAAGTAGATGTTGGGAAGAGGTGGGACGGAGGGATCAAGCTGGGTTAAAAACGGATTAAAAATAATTGCGCCCACATAATTGTAGGTTTTGGAATCAAGAATCATCTGGCTAATTGCCACAGAATCTGTTGTTCCCCACCAATTGTTCGTTGCGTCAAGGCTGGTTGAAGTAAAGGGCAGAAGGTTGGCTTGGTTGTTATTGAAAATGTTATTGTTCTTTAGAGTTCCTGAACCGCCTGAAACTTGAAGTCCGATAGAATTTTGGGTAACAGTGTTGAATTGAATGTTTCCGGTGAATCCGCTAATGCCAAAGGTATTCCCTGCAACCACATTGTATTCAACAACTGAACTGCCATAGAGGTTTATCCCGTAATTGTTGTTTATGATTAAATTGTTTTGGATTACAGCGGTCCCGGATGTATAAATCCCAGTTGAATGTCCGTTGCCCGCGATTGTATTGTAGGAGATGACCGGTGACCCACCTGCAACGTTTATGCCGGTGTTTTGGCAGTTTAAGGTGTCGTTGAAGATTTGCGGGGCACCGCCCGTGACACTTATCAAAGAGGGTACAGAGAGGGCGCTACTGAAGGAAGTGCTGTTTATTTTTGGAGACCCGTTAATCGTTAAAGTGACGTTGGCAAAAACAATATTTTCGATTATGCAGCCTGTGCCGGTTTGCTCGTTCCAAGCTGTGGAACCGTATGAGAATTCGATGCGTTGATTATTGTAGGAAGTTGCGTTTGAACCAAAAACTATGTTGTTGTCGCTTGTGCCACTGGCGTTTAGGGTTCCGCTAACTCGAATATAGTATGTGCCAAGGTTCACAGTGACTCCCGGCTCAATCGTTAAGGTTACGCCGGTTGGCACGGTTACTTGTCCCGTGAGCGTGTAGGGGCTCTTCGCCAGTGTCCAAATTGTGTTGGGAGCGATTGTTCCATTCACGTTAGTATCAGCGTGAACATCGCCGACAAAAAGCAAACCACTGCTAAATAGAATCGCTACGATTAACAGTGTACATGCCAACTTTTTCATGATTCCATCACTCATAGTGGACGCTTGAAAATTTAAAACTATCCAGAAGAATCGGTCAAGGTTTCTTGACGAGGCTAAGTCAAAATTTCTTGACTACCCTCTTTTAGTTACAATATGTCTTTCGTCAGGTTTTTTATCCCAATTCAAAGGTTTGTGCTGCCTGTAAGCACCCGCAACAAAAGAAACTTACCTAATTTTTCGGTCAACTAACCTGCCGTTGCAATTAATCAGCTTTATTTCAAGCGGCATCTGGCCGACGGCGTGGGTTGCACAGCTCAGGCACGGGTCGAAAGCGCGGATGACTGCTTCCACGCGGTTAAGCATCCCTTCCTGCAGCTCTTTTGCCTTAACATACTTCTTAGCTACCTGCGTGACGGCCATGTTGTAGGCGATGTTGTTGTGTTCGGTGGCGATTATCATGTTGTTCCAAGTTATCATTCCCTGCGGGTCAACCTTGTAGTGGTGAATCAGGGTGCCTCTTGGCGCTTCAGCGATGCCGACGCCTTCATAGTTGTTGACGAGTGCTTTGGATGTGACGTGGTCAGAGAGGATTTCAGGGTCTTCAAGAAGGCTTTTGGCGGTTTCAATGCAGAACAGCATTTCGATTAGGCGTGCGTAGTGGTAGTGGAAGGTGCTTTGGACCACACCGTTCTTGCCCAGCTTCTTGAACTGTTTAAGTTCCTCGTCAGCTAGCGGTGTGCCGCAGTGGGATGCAACGTTAAGCCTTGCCAGTGGTCCGACGCGGTATGCCCCATTTGGGTAACCGACTACTTTGAAGTATGGGAACTTCATGAAAGAATACGGTTCCACGGCTTCACCGATGAAGTCGCGGTACTTTGCGGGGTCAACGCATTCCGCGGCAACTCTGCCATCCTTGTCCATTATGCGGATTTTGCCGTCATAGTGCTCCAAACCGCCGTCGGGCGTCACCAATCCCATGTAGTAAGATGGGAAATTGCCGAAGTTCTCTACTTCTTCCTCAAGCCCACTCAGCATATTCTTGTACATCTCAAGCGTCTTCTGTGTTGCCTCTAATGCTTCGGGCAGGTTGGCGTAGAGGTAATCGGCTCTTTCCTTTGTGAGCGGCCATTTGGCGCCGCCTGGCAGTATCCAATCGCTCGAATGGACTCTTTTGCCCGCGACTTTCTCGATGATTTCCTGCCCGAACTTGCGCAGTTTAATACCTCGCATGGCGAGTTCAGGCTGCTTCTCGATTAATCCAAACACGTTTCGCTGCGATGGGTCAGAGTCAAAGCCCAGCAGCAGGTCAGGTGAGGACAGGTGGAAGAAGTTTAATGCGTGCGACTGAATTAGCTGCCCCATGTGCATGAGGCGCCGCAGTTTCACGGCGGTTTCGGGAGGCTTTACGCCGACGATGGCGTCGCAGGCTTTCGCGCTGGCTAACAGGTGGCTAACTGGGCAGATGCCGCAGGAACGGCTAGTTATGCTGGGCATTTCGTAGAATGGTCTGCCTTCTGTGAATTTTTCGAAGCCACGGAAATCAACGACTTTGAAGAGCGCTTCTCGTACCGAGTCGTCTTCGTTTAGGATTATGCTTACTTGTGCGTGTCCCTCGATGCGTGTGACGGGACTTATGAGAATTTTCTTTTCATTAACCATACTTCGATCTTCCCTCCATAACAGGTGCTCTACCAGCCAACAGCTCAGTCAACACGTAGTTTATGAGGTCAGCGTGCGGTGGGCACCCAGGAATATAAAAGTCAACTTTAACGATTTCATGCAACGGGCGAGCTTTGATAAGCAGTTTGGGCACGGCGGTGGGAACAGCGGCGTTGAGGTCCGCGGGGTCTTTGTAGGCGCGTTCTAAAACGGCTTGGTCACTGTGACGCCAAGAATTGCGCAGCGCGGTAACGTTGCCTGTGACGGCGCAGTCGCCAAGGGAAACCAGGATTTTTGTTCTGCCGCGAACTTTCTTTAGCATCGCCAACTGCTCCTCATTTGCCACGGCGCCCTCGATAAGCGTGACGTCAACGTTCTCGGGAAACTCCTTAACATCTACAAGGGGGCTGTAAACCAAAGTTATCTTCTTAGCTAAATCCACAAGCCGCTCATCCTGATCAAGGAAGCTCATATGGCAGCCTGAGCAGCCGCTAAGCCAAACCGTCGCCACACGGACTTTTGCGTTTGTGCTCATTTGCGGTTCCTCCGCTCAACAATAAACTCGGCAACATCCCGTTTCTTGGTGTGCTCGATTGGTTCACCTTCAACATAGATGGCTCCAACAGGGCAAACTTTGGCGCATTTGCGACACGACGTGCAGCTACATGAGTTGCCCCATTTCTCATCTAAATCCATGATGACCTGTGAGTCTTTGCCGCGGAGTTTTAGATCAAGGGTGTGAACGCCTTCGATTTGGTCGCAGACGCGGATGCACCTAGTGCAGAGGATGCATCGGTTTCGGTCGATTACCAAGAAGTCGTGGGTGGAGTCGATTTCTTCGCGGCTCCAGTTACGCTCGAACATGACGTGGTCGACGCCGAGTTGGTTAGCCATGGCTTGGAGTTCGCAGTGGTCGTCGGCGACGCATACTGAGCAGATGTGGGTGCGTTCGGCAAGGAGCAGTTGCACCGCTATCTTTCGGTATTCTTTGAGTTTGTCAGATTGGGTTGTTACATCCATGCCTGGTCCGATGGGTGTGGTGCAGGCTGGGAAAAGTTTGGGTGTGCCGCTGACTTCAACAAGGCAGAGTCGGCAGCCGCCGTAAGCAGTTAAGCCTTCAAGGCTGCACAATGTTGGGATTATGATGCCGACGTCTTTGGCGGCTTTGAGGATTGTTGTACCTTCTGCAGCCGTGACGTCTACGCCGTCGATTTTCAGTTTAACCGTGTTAGTGCTCATTCTATTTCCTCCTCACCGCGGGATTTGAAGCATTTACCCGCGTCACACCGCTTCTCAACAATATGTTGGATGTATTCGTCCTTGAAGTACCGCAACGTTGTAATCACTGGGTTTGGCGCTGTTTGACCAAGACCACAAAGGCTCCCGTCACGGATGAAGCTGCTGGATTTCTCAAGAGTTGTTATGTCACTCATTTCGCCCGCTCCATTGGTGATTTTGCCAAAGACATCTTTCAGTCTGGCTAAACCCGCTCGGCAGGGGGTGCATTTTCCGCAGGATTCGTCCACGCAGAATTCCGTGAAGAACCGCGCTGTGTCAACCATGCAGGAGTCTTCGTCGAGGACGACGATTCCACCTGAACCCATGATTGCGCCAACCTTCACCAGCGAATCGTAATCGATGGGAATATCCAGCAGTGTGTCGGGTAAGCAGCCGCCTGAGGGTCCGCCGACAAGAACAGCTTTGAATTTTTTGCCATCAGGTACTCCGCCACCGACGTCAAACACAACTTCCCGCAGCGTAATACCCATGGGCACTTCGATAAGCCCTGGATTGTTAACTTTGCCCGTTAACGAGAAACATTTGGTTCCTGTGCATTTAGGCGTACCAGTCTTTGCGAACCATGCGCCGCCGTTTTGGATGATGAGGGGAATGTTTGCGAGGGTTTCCACGTTCTGAATCAACGTGGGTTTCTGCCACAGGCCAGAGTTCGCTGGGTACGGTGGACGCGGACGAGGCATCGCCCTTTTTCCTTCAACCGAAGCGAGGATGGCGGTTTCTTCTCCAGCCACGAATGCGCCTGCGCCAAAACGGAGTTCCAAGTCAAATTTGAATGGTGTTTCCAGTATGCTTTCGCCAAGAAGCGTCATGGCTTTTGCTTGGGCGATGGCTTTCTGGAGGGTCTGGATGGCAAGCGGGTACTCTGAGCGAATGTAAATGTAGCCTTTCTCGGCGCCTATCGCGTAGGCTGCAATGAGCATGCCTTCGATGATGGCGTGTGGGTCTGCCTCGGCAAGGGTTCGGTTAGCGAAAACTCCAGGGTCACCTTCATCGAGGTTAGCGACAATGTACTTGGGCGAGTTTTGTGCCCGCGCGACAAGACTCCATTTTTGCCCAGTGGGAAAACCTGCGCCGCCCCTTCCTCTAAGACCACTCGCTATCAGTTCGTTAATGACGGCTTGCGGGGTGTCTGTTAAGCATTTTAAGAGTCCGCCGTAGCCGCCCATGTTGATGTAGTCTTGGATTCTGGATGGATCAATCTTTCCAGCGTTTCGCAGTACGAGGCGGTGCTGTTTTTTGAAGTATGCATTGCGTTCGTAGAGCATGTCTTTGACTGGTAAACCCAAAACTATGTGGTCGCGCACGATTTCTCTTACGCGTTCGGGTGTGACGCTTTGGTAGAGGTAGTCGCCTGGCTCAACAAGCACCGCTGGACCCACTGAGCAGGTGCCGATGCAGCCTGTACGTGCAACCTTGCATTCCTTCTCCACGCCGAACTCTTTCACTGCGTCTTCGAAGGCTTTGAGAACTTTAAGCGCGCCAAATGGTACGCATCCGCTTGAGCAGCAAACGTTGATGCGGTATTTGTAAGCGTTTTGGAACTCGAGTTCCTGCGCCACTATCTTCTCTAAATCAGCTAGTTTCAGCTTTAACTCCCCCGAGTGCCTGTTTGATTTTCTGTATGACTAATTCTTTGGTTGCTTTGCCGATTACTTCATAATCTACAACAATGTTTGGAGCCATAGCACATGCACCGATACAACGGGTTAAAAGCAAAGACAACTTGCCGTCGGCGGTTGAGCCTCCGCGTTTAAGGTCAAACTCTTGCTCTATAGCCTCCAAAATCTGCTCAACTTCATTCACGTAGCAAGCAGTGCCCAAGCAACCAGTTACAACGTGTTCGCCTGATTTCTTGAGTTTGAAGAAGCTGTAGAAGGTTACTACGCCGTAGACGTGGCTTGGAGGCAGGTTCAATGAACCGGAAATATCCATCAGCAGCTCCTTGTCCAAGTACCCGTAGATTTCTTGGGCGCGATGAAGGATTTCCAGGAGCGCGCTCTCTTGGTAATCGTGTTCTTTCAGGACTTTTTCAAGCATTGCGCGTCGTTTGTCGTCTTTAATCAAGAACAGTTTCCTCCCTTAAGCGTCAATAACATTGAACGGCTGAAAGTTTACAGAAGCCCGAAATATAAAAGCATAGAGGGACGCAAAAGACTTAGAAACTTAGTTTTCAACCAGTATAATTTTCTTAAGTGAAAAGAATGAAAAAATAAGCGCTTAAAGGGGAGAAATTAGGCAGGTGCGGCTTCTTGCGGTTCCTTGACGGCTTTTTTGGTTTCTGAAACCGTTATTTCCTCGGCTACTGGTTTTGCCGGTATTGATTTTGGGGGTTCAGGCAGCTTTACTGCGCATCGGAAGTCGATGTCTTCTCCTTTGAGGTTCAGTGTAGCTTTGACGGTGCCGTCGGTTAAGTATTCAATGTTGAAGCCCATCTTCTTGGTTAAGCTCAATGCTCGGTAGTTGTCCTGCAGTATGATTGCGTTAACGTTTTCAACGCCTTTTTCTTTAGCAATATCAAGTGTGTAATCAACCATTTTAGTGCCTAAACCTAAGCCTTGCCAGTAATCGCTAACCAGGAAAGCCATTTCGCCGCTTTTTTCGTCGGATTCGATGCTGAGGCGGCTGACGCCGAGTATTTTGCGTTTGCCGTTCTCCACCATTTCAGCGACGAGGGCGACTTCACGGTCGTAGTCAACGTTGCAGTAGCGGACTCGGACTTCGTGAGGTGTGTCTTTTAGCATCTGGAAGAAGCGGTAGCGTATGGATTCTTCTGAGAGGCTCTGGAACATCTCAAGCCACATTGGTTCATCTTCGGGCTTTATGGGGCGCAACAGGACTTCTTGGCCGTTCTTGAGCAGCCACAGAATCTCGTATTTCTTGGGGTACGGACTGATAACCATGTGTTCGTGGGGCTCGAATTTCTTGCAGACCTTGTCTTTGTCGACAACTATGCGTGCGTCAAGGATAGTTGCGTCTTTTTCACTGATTAACAATGGGTTTATGTCGATTTCTTTTATCTGTGGAAAATCAACGAGTAGCTGCGAGAACATAAGCACGGTTTCATCGAGTTTTTTAAGGTCCACTGCAGGTGCGTTGCGCCAGCCTTTGAGCAGGCGGTAAATCTTGGTTTCTTCCATCATTCGGTGAATAAGCGTAGTGTTAAGCGGTGGCAGACCAATCGAGTAGTCTTTGAAGAGTTCCACACCTACTCCTCCCATACCGAAGAGAATTACGGGTCCGAAGACAGGGTCGGTTTTTCCGCCGAGGATAATTTCGTGGCCTTTCTTCTCAATCATGGGTTGAACGGTGACACCGATTATCTGGGCGTTGGGGTTGTAAGCGGTTGCTCTTTGAATCAATAGTTCAAATGCTTCGCGGACTTCGTGGGGCGAGTTAACGTTGAGGATTACTCCTCCAGCATCGCTTTTATGGATAATTTGAGGCGACAGAATCTTGAGGACAACTGGGAACCCCATTTCCTGCGAGAAAGCAACGGCTTCTTCAACGTTGTTTGCAACTGCGGTTTTCACGACTGGAAAATTGTAGTATTTGAGTATTTTTTTGGCTTCGTCCTCGGTTAAGACTTCGCGTCCTTCGAATACGGCGTTCCTGAGTATTGCCATGATGGGGCGTTTTGGAGGTGAAGCATCCACAGGCAGTTCCTCGGGGGTTTCGTATAGTAGGTCTATGTTGCGTGAGTAATTGTACATAGTCATGTATGTTTTGATGGCTTGTTCGGGTGTTGAGTAAGTGGGGATGTTGTTTGCGTTGAGGATGCTGTTTGCTTCCTGTACTGCGCCAAAACCCATGAACGAGGTTAAGATGGTTTTGTTCTGGTAGGATTTTGCGCGTACAAGCTCAACGATGTTCTTGGCTATTTCAACCGATTCAGAAACTGCCTGCTGCGTAAAAATAATCATTATTCCATCGATGTTGTCGTCGTTTAAGCAGCATTCAACCGCGGCTTTGTACCGTTCAGAACGTGCATCGCCTAAAACATCGATTGGGTTACCATGGCTCCAGAACGGAGGCAAAATCCCGTTAAGAGTATCCATCGTTTTCTGGCTTAACTTAGCTAATTTGCCGCCTTGCCCAATCAAAGAATCCGTCGCCATAACGCCGGGTCCGCCTGCGTTAGTGATTATTGCGAGGTTGGGTCCTTTAGGCAGCGGCTGTGTTCCTAAAACTTCAGCGGAGTTAAACAAGTCAGCTATTTCACTGACTCTAACTACACCTGCGCGTTTAAAGGCTGCATCGTAGATACCGTCTTCGCCTGACAGCGAACCAGTGTGGGAAGCTGCGGCTTTTGCGCTTTCGGAGAATTTGCCTGATTTAACAACGATGATCGGTTTGGTTCTGGCGAAGTGTCTTGCTGCACTCATGAACTTGCGGGCTTCCGTGATGCCTTCAACGTACATGAGAATGCTCTTTGTTTTTGGGTCAGAACCGAAGTAATCGATTAAATCGCCGAAGTCCACGTCTATCATGGAGCCGACTGAAACGAAGTTGCTAAAACCGATGTTTTCGTGTATTGCCCAGTCGAGGATTGCAGAGCCCAATGCTCCGCTCTGTGAAAGGAAAGCTACGTTGCCGGGTTTAGGCATCTTATCTAGGAAGGTTGCGTTGAGATTGTTTCTCGGGCGGATTATGCCAATGCAGTTTGGTCCAATGACGCGGATGCCGTATTTTCTGGCGGTTGCAATAATCTGCTCTTCCAAAGCTTTGCCTACTGGACCTGTTTCCTTGAATCCAGCTGAAACAATGATTGCGCCCTTAACCTGTGCCCTGCCGCATTCCTCCATAACGTCTGGAACGGTTTTGGCTGGGGTAGCGATGATTACTAAGTCGACTGGTTCGGGAATCATGTCGACTGTTTGGTAAGTTTTAACGCCCAAGATTTCGGGCTTTTTGATGTTAACGAAGTAAACTTTTCCGGTGTAGCCCATCTGAGTAAAATTTTTTACTATTGCGTAGCCAACTGAGCCCTCTACGTCGCTGGCTCCTATGATAGCTACGTTTTGTGGATTGAAAACCTTGTCAAGATTTGTGGTAACCATTAATTTTACCTTCTGCTGTAGGGTCGTGCAGACGCCGCGAATTAAAGCTTATTGTTCCTGAATCACTATTCTTGAATATTATTCCGCATTCTGAGATTAAAAACTAGTGTTTAACGATTGCACCCTTATGAAAAGCAACCTTGTAAAAAACTGGAGTTACTGGAAATTCTTTTTGATTTCGTCAAGCGAGAGGACCTCAATACCGCTGGCGGCTAACATTTGCTCTGCTTTCACGGTGTCGCTGGGCCGCAGAATCAACGCAACTTTGCCGTTCACATGAACCGCCGAAGAATAAGCGTACTCGATGTTTATGCCGCCGTCGCCCAGAATCTTGGTGATTTTCGACAGTCTGTCTTGTTTGGAGCTGAAAATCGCCGTAACCTCGGTGTTCTTTTTCGATTTTGCAAGGTTGAACCCTTTGTCTTCCAGGAGCTTTGCGGCTTTTTCGGGTTCCTCCGTTATCAACCTGACTAAACCGAATTCGCCCTTATCAGCGATGGATAATGCGAAGACTTTGATTTTGTTCTCGTCTAGCTGTGTCATGGCTTCGAAAAGCGAACCAGGATGGTTATCGAGGAAAATGCTTACTTGCGTTATAGGCAAACTCTACACCAATACCAGAATAGTCAGCTGTGGATATTTAACTTTAACCAAAAGACGTTTTTAATTAGTAGAAGATAATGGAAGACCCCTTTACTCATTGCCTTATTGCTGTTGCTTTTCATTAGACATCGAAAAGCCGCAAAAGTTTCAGCTATTTAGTGGTAGTTAGAATCCAGATAGAGTCTGCTGAAATTGCACTTAAACAAAAAGCACCTACGGAAGTTGTCGTCTTCGCCAAACTTTATATTTCCACATGGATAATTCCTTGCTAACCGGAGAAAACCAAGTTTGCTGCAATGTACCGAAGTGTCCAAGGGGTTCGGAGGCCTTCAAGCATTAAAAAACGTCGATTTCACAGTTAACGACGGCGAAATAGTTGGGCTCGTGGGACCCAACGGCTCGGGCAAATCCACGCTACTCAACCTCATCAGCGGCGTCTACAAACCCGATTTGGGAAAAATCCTGTTCTCCGGCGAAGACATCTCAAAGCTTCCGCCCTACAAAATCTGCGCCAAAGGCATCACCAAAACCTCGCAGACCGTCCAGTCTTTCCCCGAAATGACCGCGCAAGAAAACGTGCTGGCAAGCGTAATGTTCAACCAGAAAAAAGTCTCGGGTAAAACCGATGCGTCGGTGAGGGCTCATGAGCTTTTGGCGTTTGTGGGGTTGGGAAAAGAAAAGTTCAGTGTTCCAGCAAAAAACCTAAATGTTATCGAACTGCGCCGCATCCAGCTTGCTAAGGCGCTGGCAACCAATCCAAAGCTGCTTCTGCTCGACGAGTTGCTTACAGGTTTAACTCCCAAGGAAAGCGACGAAGCAGTCGATCTGGTTAAGCTGATTAACAAACAGGGAGTTTCGGTTCTTATTGTTGAGCACGTTATGCGGGTTATCATGGGGCTGTGTGACCGCGTGGTCGTGTTGCACCACGGCGAAAAAATCTGCGAAGGACCCCCAAAACAAGTGGTCTGCAACGCGGATGTAGTGAATGTTTACTTGGGTAAACAGTTCAAGTTCGGCGAGGAAGAAGAGTAATGCTGGAAATCGAAAACTTATCCGCCGCGTACGACATGGTGCAGATCCTAAGGGACGTAAACTTCAGGGTGGAAGAGAAAGAAATCGTCAGCATCATTGGACCCAACGGCGCAGGAAAAACAACCCTCGTAAAAACAATCATGGGTTTCATACATCCCAAAACTGGGACTATCAAGTTTAAGGGCGAAAACATCGAGAAACTGCCCACCTACGAGATAGTCAAGAAAGGACTCACCATGATTCCTGAGGGCAGAGAGATTTTTCCCCGCATGACCGTTGAAGAAAACCTGATGCTTGGAGCCTACACCATAAAGGACAAAGCCAAAATCAAAGAAACCAAAGAGAAAGTCTTCGACATTTTCCCCGTCATCAAAAAGAAGGATAAGGCGCTAGCTCAGACTCTTAGCGGCGGCGAACAGCAGATGCTCGTTATCTGCAGAAGCCTCATGTCGAATCCTCAGTTGCTAATCCTCGATGAGCCCTCGCTGGGTTTGGCACCGATTGTTGTGGAGAAAGTCCTGGATACCGTACGCACAATCAACGAGGAGGGCGTGACGGTGCTCTTGGTGGAGCAGAACATTCAAGACAGCTTGAACGTGGCTGACCGCGGCTACGTTTTGGAAGAAGGCAGGATAATATTAGAGGGCAAGAGTAGGGAACTTTTATCTAATAGTCACATAAAAGAAGTGTATCTAGGCCTTTAAAGCAGAGAGGGGCAAAGAATTTGGCAGATGGCAAATACTGGAACGAAAAAATTGAAACGATGCCGAAAGAAGACATAAAAAAGCTTCAGCTCCAAAAACTCAAACTCCAAGTTAAACACTGCTATGAAAACAGCAGTTTTTACCGTAAAAAATTCGACTCTGTAGGCTTAAAACCCGCAGATATAAAGTCGCTTGATGACCTGCAAAAGATTCCTTTTACAGTAAAGAGCGATTTGCGGGATAATTACCCATTCGGTATGGTTGCCGCTAAATCCGATGAAATCGTGGAGATTCACGCGTCCAGCGGAACAACCGGCAACCCAATCATCGGAGCCTATACCCAAAGCGACATGGATATGTGGCAGGAACTGATGGCACGCTCCATCTACACAACAGGAGGCAGACGCCAAGACGTCATCCACATCGCCTACGGCTACGGCTTGTTCACAGGCGGTCTGGGCTTTCACTACGGCGCCCAAAAAGTCGGCGCAAAAATTGTTCCCGCAAGCGGCGGAATGACCCAGCGCCAAATCAAACTCATGAAAGACTTAGATGTCTCCATCTTAGCCTGCACCCCCAGCTTCGCAGTTTACCTGGCAGAAACCATGGCGCAGGAAGGAGTAATTCCGCAAAAAGACCTTAAACTCAGGCTGGGCATGTTCGGCGCTGAGCCGTGGTCGGATAAAATCCGAGAAAGAATAGAGAAAGAAATGGGCATTCAAGCTTTCGACATTTACGGATTAACTGAACTTTGCGGTCCAGGCGTCTCCATCGAGTGTCCTGAACACAAGGGACTTCATGTTTGGGAAGATCACTTCATCGTGGAAACAATCGACCCCGACACAGGCGAAGTCTTGAGTCCTGGAGAAGAAGGGGAACTGGTCTTTACAGCGCTTAGCAAAACAGGGTTACCTATGCTGCGTTACAGAACAAGAGACATCTCCACAATTAACACCGAAAAATGCGCCTGCGGAAGGACGCATGCAAAAATGGCACGGGTAACCGGAAGATCCGATGACATGCTGATTATCAGGGGAGTAAATGTTTTCCCGTCCCAAATCGAGTTCGCGGTCATGTGCTTCTCTGAACTCGCCACTCAGTACCTGATTGTTCTTGACAGACCAGGCGCACTGGACACTTTCGTGGTCAAAGTTGAGTTGTCTGAGCAGGCTGCCAAAAACCCCGCGACAGATAAAAACGCGCTTAAAAACGACATCCAGAAACGAATACACATCGTTACAGGCATATCTGCCGACGTGGAAATCGTTAAGCCAGGCGAGCTTCCAAGAACCGAGGGCAAAGCAAAAAGAGTATTGGACCTGCGCAAGGGCAAAATGTAAGGATAAAATTTATGACTTCCAAGATTGCAGCAGATAAGCCGGGCAGTTTTGCTCTGCTTAACGGTGACGAGGCGGTTGCACGCGGGGCAGTAGAAGCCACCGTTAAAGTTGCCGCAGCCTACCCCGGGACGCCCGCCACAGAAATCTTGGAGTCCATAGCTGAAGTCGCCAAGGAATTCGGCATATACGCGGAGTGGAGCATCAACGAGATTGTTGCCGCTGAAGTTGCTGCGGGCGCTTCGATGGCTGGGGTGCGCTCGATGGTTTCTATGAAGCACGTCGGCTTGAACGTTGCTGCAGACGCCGTCATGACCCTGGCTTACACGGGCGTTGAAGGCGGATTGGTAATCGCAGTCTGCGACGACCCCGCTCTGCATAGCAGCCAAAACGAGCAGGACACAAGGTTTTTCGCGGTACACTCTAAACTGCCATTGCTCGATGCCGGCAGCCCGCAGGAGGCCCACGACATGGCGCGGGAAGCTTTTGAAATCAGCGAAAAACTCGGCCTGCCCGTCATTCTCAGGCTTACAACAAGGGTTGCTCACGGCAAAGCCAGAGTTAAACTTGGAACGTTCCAGAAAATCAGCCGCCGCGCAGACTTCGATAAGAACGGCTCAAAATGGGTTATGGTGCCCTCGAATGCGATTCGCCAGCACCGTGTTTTAGAGGGCAGATTAGCTGAGGCAAAGCGGCTCGCTGAAAACTCGGGTTTCAACGTACTCGAAGACAACGGCTGCGAAATCGGCATCGTGGGAAGCGGAGTAGGATACTACTATGCTCGGTCTGTTTTGAATACCAAAAAGTTTTCCTGGTTAAAACTTGGGTTTGTGCATCCGTTCCCGGAGGAAGCCGTTAAGAAATTTGCTTCAAAAGTCAAAAAACTCATAGTAATCGAAGAGTTAAGACCCTACATCGAAGAGAACATTCAGCGGCTGTGCCTTCAGGTTTCTGGCAAAATCCAGCTGGGACTGGAAGAAATCGGCGAGTTCACCCCCGACAACATCCGCCAAGCACTCGCCAAACAGGGATTAACAACCCAAACTGAGAAGCAGGAGCCCGTTGACCTGCCGCCAAGACCCCCCGCGCTGTGCCCAGGATGCCCACACCGAGCCTTCTACTACGCCCTAAACATGGTGAATCAATCCGTCAACTGCGACACCGACAAATGCGTGGGCTGCGACATATGCGAATACGCCTGCTCCTTCGAGAAAGAAAAAGTTTTCAACCCGCTTAAATCGCGTATCCGCTCAGTTCGGATTAACCAAACCTTAAACACCGCCGTCACGTGCAAAGCCTGCATAAACGCGCCCTGCATCAAAGCCTGCCCCGAAGAAGCCATAACCCAGTCCAAGGAGACAGGCTCAATCGTCTTGGACGAGACGAAGTGCAAGGGCTGCGACTGGTGCATCGAAGCCTGCAAATACGGAGCCATAACACGCCACCCCACAACCCACAAAGCCATGGTCTGCGATAGATGCGACGGCGACCCCAAATGCATCCCAGCCTGCCCCGAAAGCGCCCTGAGCTTAGGCGGAAAATCAAACGACAAAATCGTCACGGGCGACATAGGCTGCTACACTCTGGGTGTTCTGCCCCCGGTGAACGCGGTTCAATCGTGCCTCTGCATGGGCGCGGGAATTTCTCAGGCGGCGGGCATGATCCATGCGGGCGTTAAGGATAAGGTGTTTTCGGTTATTGGCGATTCAACATTTTTCCACGGCGGCATGCCGGGGCTGCTCAACATTGTCTACAACAAAGCTAACGTTTGCGTGATCGTGATGGATAACAGCGTGGTCGCCATGACCGGGCACCAGCCGACGCCTGGTTCAGGAAAAACCGCCATGGGCACCGACGCCAAAATCGTAAAAATCCAAGACATCGCAAAAGCCGTGGGAATAGAAAAAGTCGAAGTCATCGACCCCTACGACATCAAAACCGCAACCGCTAAAATCAGAGAAACCATAGAGTACAACGGTCCATCCGTCATCATTTCCCAGCGTCCCTGCCCCCTCTTAATCGAACGCGGCAAACCCCGAGAAATCAAAGAAGAATGCAACGCCTGCGGAATATGCGTCAAAGCCTTCGGCTGCCCAGCCATTAGCCTCCAAAAAGACCACGCAGAAATCGACTCATCGCTCTGCTACGGCTGCGGCGTATGCGAAACCGTCTGCCAATTCGACGCCATAAGGAGAAAAGAAAAATGAACCTAGACGTAGTCTTCAGCGGCGTAGGCGGCCAAGGAGTCGTCGTGCTAAGCGACATATACTGTGAAGCTGCCATGCTCGACGGCTTTGACGTGGCGAAAGCGGAAATTCACGGGATGGCTCAGCGCGGCGGTTCAATCGTTGCGTACGCAAGAATCGGCGCCAAAGTTGAGTCGCCTCTGATTGAAACCGGGAAGGCGGATGCAATTGTTGGTTTTGAAATCCTGGAAACCGCAAGAGCCCTGCCCATGCTAAAGCAGCACGGCACAGTTATCGTTAACAAAAAATACATTCCGCCAAACTGCATGGTTGCCGGCGCTAAACCCAAGAAAGCGGAGGATTTGATGGCTTTGGTGAGGGCAAAAGCGCTGGTTCACGAAGTAGACGGCATTGGAATCGCACAAAAATTGGGCAATCTGCTCGTTGTAAACACGATTCTTCTGGGGGCATTATCGGCGCTTCCAGAGATACCCGTAAAGACCGTGTCGTTTGAGCAGGCAATAGCGGGAAAGATTAAAGAAAAATATGTAAACTTGAACCTAAAAGCCTTCCAGCTGGGCAGAGAAAGCGTGTTAATGAGTTAATTTTATTAGCTGTTTGCTTTGATATAGCAGACAAAACACAAAGAGGATGTAAAAATGCAAAGGAAATTACTCGCTATAATTGTAGTAGTGATAATAGTCGTTGCAGCAGTTGCAGCAATAGAATTAACCCCCAAAACCCCATCAACACCATCGGCTGACGCACGAAACATCGTAATAGGCTTGGTTGCACCGTTGAGCACATCGATTGGACAGGACATGTCCGACGCAGCGCAGTTGGCCGCTAAAGAAATCAACGATGCAGGCGGCATCTACGTGAAAGACTGGAACACAAACGTCAACGTTTCAATCGTGAACGTAAACACAATCGACGACGCCCCAAGCAACGCCAAGACACCAGTGGTTCAAGCAGTAGAGTCCGAGCACGTTGACATGCTCATAGGCGGCTACGGCAGCGCTGGAACACTTGCCAACGAAGTAGTAGCAATTGATGATAAAGTGCCATACATAATCACAGGAGCCTCAAACCAGCTGGTCACCAGAAGAGGACCACAAGGAAACTACGGCGGCTTTGGCGTAAATGGAGCAAACAGCATAACTGATTCAGAAGGCGTGAGTTACATATTCCACTACTGCACTACAACATACCACTATAGCAAAACAGTCGTTGACTTCTTCGCCACAGTGATGAAACCAATGGTTGCACCTGACCGAAACTTCAGCTTAGCAATACTCTACCGCAACGATGCATTTGGTCAAGGAGTTGACCAAGCTACAAAATACTGGATACAGAACGAAAGCCTTCCGATTACATTAACTGAAAGAAACTATGACCCCACAACAGCAAAGACCTCTGGATACCAAACTGACCTCACAGCAGTCGCCGCTTCACATCCAGACGCAGTGTTTATTGTCGATAACCCTGATCAAACACCCCTTATCATCAAGCAAGGATGGAACGAGGTCGGATTGAAATCTGTTTACATCGCAGTAGAAAACAACCAGGACCCAACATTCTACAACCTCCTCGGAAGCACCGGTGACGGACAACTACTCGAGTCGAAGATGGACCCATTCATGACACCATCATACTCACAGGTAGTACAAACTTACGTTGAGAACTTCAACAAAACCTACCCGCATGTGATGCCTGGAATGATGGGCGCTGACACATACGACGCATTCTACATAGCCAAAGATGCAATCACACGAGCAGGAACAGTCAACAAAACAGAAGTCCGCGACGCAATCGAAAACACTAATATGAACCAAATGCTGATCCAGACAAAGACAGGCAAAATACAGTTCAGCACAGGCATCAACTACCACGAAATAGACCCAGTAACCTTCATTGAACAGCTCAAGTGGGATTCAACGAACAGCCACCTGACCTCACAAATCGTTTGGTCACCATCGGGCTCAACCAACCTCAAACAAGCAAACTTTACTCTGCCAACAGGCTATCAGCCAGCACAGTAAGAAAGCAGGCTTCCAAGCCTCTCTTTTCTTTTTCTCGCATATTTTAAATAGTTAACATGAGAATTTATGTCAACCACCCCACTCAAAAGAGGATAAGTTACCATGGACATAACGGCACCGACAATAATTCTAACATTAGTGTGGGGTGTCGCTATCGGTTGCATATACATCCTCTTGGCAACCGGATTAAACATAATCTTCGGCGTCATGAAACTCGTGAACTTTGCACATGGACAACTACTAATGATAGGTGCATTCTTAACTTGGAGCATCTCGGTTTCATTGGGGTTAAACGCTTACGCCGCAATCGTGGTTTCGATGGTGGTAGTTGCGGCGCTGGGTGTTGCTGTTGAACGGCTTACCTTCCGCAGGGTCCTTGGCACCGACAAACTCAACGAGATTTTCGTCAGCCTCGGCTTGATCTACATCTTTGAGAACGCAGCCATGCTTCTCTGGGGAACAGGTTCAAAACAGATTACCAGTCCCTTTTATGGTTCAAGCTTGAGTTTACCTGGTATATCCATCACTTACGACCGCATAGTCGCCGTTTTCGTAGTCATCGCCGCCTTGGTTGCATTTGGGCTACTGCTGAAGAAGACAAAGATTGGGTTAGCCATGCAGGCAACCAGCCAAGTCAGCAGCGCCGCCATGCTCATGGGCATAAACGTCGAAAAAATCTACATGTTCACATTCGCCCTCGGAGCAGCTCTCGCGGCGTTAGCAGGCGGGCTCTACGGCGTCATATTCTCGTTCGACTTCCAAGTCGGCGCCATGCCCACAATCATAGCATTCGCAATCATAATACTCGGCGGGTTAGGAAGCATCAAAGGCGCCATCGTCGGCGGATTACTCTACGGAATCGCCGAGCAGTTAGCCACCCTGTTCTTGGGAGGCATCTGGGGAAGCGCCGTCGCCTTCGCCCTGCTCATAGTCGTCCTCATAATCAAACCCACAGGTCTCTTCGGTCAAAAAGGAGAATAGAATGCAAACAAAACAAGCCATCACCGCGTTCCTGCATTCCAAAGGCTTCCAGCTCCTGCTGGTTACCTTCGCCGTCTTAGCGGTGCTGCCTATATTCATAACTGACAGCTTCTTTCTGTACATCCTTACACTCATCTTTGTCTTCGCCATCTACGCCGCAAGCTGGAATTTCCTCGCCAATTCAGGGCAGGGCTCGCTTGGACACGCCTTGTTCCTGGGCATCGGCGGGTTCTCCTCAGCCATCGTCGGAGGCAGAATAACAACCGCTTTAATTGGGGCAATGGGCGTAACCCGAATGCCCATCGGCGCCTTGTCCGTGCTGATTCAGGTTTTGGTGCTTCTCGTCGGCGGCTTGGTTTCCGCTGGAATCGGCTTGCTGATTGGCTTAGCATGTGTCAGGTTGAAGACGTGGTATCTGGCTATGGTGACATTCGGTTTCTCAGTCATCGCCAGCACGCTTTCCAGCCAGTTTGACTCTTTCACCAACGGCATAAATGGTTTCGCGCCAGCCACCTTCGTGCCCGGCGGATACCCCTTCTACATTCTGGTAATCGCCTTCGCGGCGGCATCCGTCGCAGCCATGTACCTGATTATGAAGTCGCGGATGGGGCTGGCTTTCAGGGCAATCCACGGCAACGAAGCAGAAGCAAAGATGATTGGAATCAACACAGCAAAGTACAAGCTCATAGCATTCGTTATCAGCACGTTCTTCGCGGGTATCGCAGGCGGATTGTACGCTTTTTTCACAAGGTTCATCGACAACTCAATTTTCTCGCCAGCCAACTCTTTCCTGCCCCTTATCATGAGCGTCATCGGCGGATTAGGAACAGTGGCGGGACCAGTAATCGGCGCTATCTTCTTTATTTCAATCCAGCAAATCTTTGCGCTTCCCAGCGTAGTCAACTACCTGCAAACTTCTCTTGGCTCAGTCTTCCCGGGAGTAAACAACGTAGGACCGCCTATAAGCTACTTGATAATCGGCGTGATTCTGCTGTTAATAGTGATTTTCACGCCCAAAGGGTTGATAGCGCTGTTTCGCAGGTTCTACAGTTACATCACTGCGAAACCCCAGCCTAAGGAGATTAAAACTAAATGAAAGGCACAGACTACTTCGCCGAGCAGCTTGGCATCCAAATCGTGGAAGCAAAAGACGGCTACGCCAAAGTAACCATGAAAATCCAGAAAAACCACCTCAACGGATTGGGTTTCACTCACGGCGGCGCAATTTTTTCTCTGGCAGATTACGCTTTTGCGCAGGCATGCAATTTCGGCGACAACGTTGCGGTGGCAGTTCAGGTCAGCATAAATTTTCTCAAACCCTCAGTCGAAGGCGACACCTTGACGGCCGAGGCGACGCGGGTTTCAGACGGCAAAACTATAGGACTGTACAACGTTACGGTGCGCAACCAAGATAAGCAGGTGGCGTTTTTCTCGGGGTTAGCCTTCAAAAAGTAGCTGCCCCCGCCGAGCGCTATATAGACGTATAGAAAAACTGTTGCAGCCAACAATATTTTTATGTCAGCCTTGTCCTAGAATCTTATGCTGGGGTGGCCGAATCGCTGAGGCGGTAGCCTGCAGAGCTGCTTTATATGGGTTCAATTCCCATCCCCAGCTCCA
>CAIUPH010000043.1 GCA_903901015.1 Candidatus Bathyarchaeota archaeon
CAGTATTTTTCGTGTATTTGTTTTCGGGCTTCAGACTGTTTGTGCAAGCTGCCACAAGCAGAAAAATGGATACCATAAATCGGATTAATAGCTTAACTTTTGAGAAGTCCCCTCGTAGACAGCTTGCTTATACAGTTTGATATACACTTTGTTCAGCGAGGGCAATCCTCTACGGTTTTGCGAGTCTACTTCAAACTTCTCTTACGCAGGTACACAACCACTAAACCCAGTAAAACCGCGATAACAACCAGCAACGTTACCGCAACTACTTGAAGCCAATCTAAACCAAACAATACCGGGGTTTGGGAACCTGACGGTTCAGTTGTGGCTGATGTTGTTGGCGACAGGGAAGTGCGGGGGTTTGCAGTGGGTTCGTTTGCGGGAATGTCTACTGTTTGTGTCGTGCTCCAGCCGCTTTCTTCACCAGAAAAATACCAAGACGCAAATCCTGAACCACGACCCACATATCCTATCAATGCCTCAACTTGAAAGTCTAATTGACCGCCTGAAAGTATGTTGTTATTCAACCATGGGGGAATACTCGGGTCTAACGAGTAAGTTAGTGTAGTGTAGTCGACGTTTGATTCAGAAGTATAGTGGTTGTCAGCAGTGTAAATGTTAATCCAGTTATCCTCAGTCTCATAATGACCTTTTTCTCTGACATTAAGGTAGAAAGAGATGTTTTGACCATTCGATATGTATGAGGTGAAGGGTTGGTTCTTAATGGTGATTTGTATAGTTCTATTTTCCACACGGTGTCCTTGATTTGTGATTGTTTGTCCTGTATACTGGTTTGTAGAAGTGGTTGTTGGCGCATTATAGGATAAATCAACTAATTTGGCAGTGAACTGTGGCACAGAAGGCTTAGGTATCGACTGAGCAAAGGCAGGGCTAATCGCGATTAAACTTGATACGGCTAAGATAACGACGAAGAAAAGCGAAAGACTCCTGTTGAAAATAGCCATAATCAATTATAGAAAAAGACTCAGGTAAAAGACTTGGGGTAAAGAGCAAGTTTTGTCAGACTTGCTTAAAACCGATCAATTATTATTCGGTTTTTTTCTGTTGCCCTTGCCCAGCGGGGTATTCTTTGAGTTTCTCCGCCATCATCCGCAGTTGCTTGTCCACGAGGTAGTTGACTGTGCCTTCTTCGTATGTTCCGTCTGCGTGGCGCTGGCCTGCTTTGGTGCCTGTGAGGACTTCGATGCCTTCGTCGATGGTTTTTACTGAGTAAATGTTGAATTTGCCCGCTTTCACTGCATCAACGACTTCTTCTTTAAGCATCAGGTTTTGCACGTTGCTGTCTGGCATCATGACGCCTTGTTCGCCTGTGAGTCCTTTGGCTTTGCAGACTTCAAAGAAGCCTTCGATTTTCTCGTTGATGCCGCCTATAGCTTGCACTTCGCCTTTCTGGTTAACGGAGCCTGTGACGGCGAAGTTCTGTTTTATCGGCAATCCGCTTAGTGAGGAGAGTATGGCGTAGAGTTCGGTGCTGGATGCGCTGTCGCCTTCGACGCCTTCGTAGTTCTGCTCAAAAACTAATCTGGCTGAGAAGCTTAGGGGTTTGTCTTTGGCGTATTTGTCGTTTAGGTAGCCGCTAAGGATTAGGACGCCTTTGGTGTGGATGGGTCCGCCCATTTTGGCTTCCCGTTCAATATCCATTATGCCTTCCCGTCCGAGCCCAATGCTAACGGTGACGCGGGAAGGCATGCCAAACGCGAAGTCGCCCAAGCCCATGACTGAGAGCCCGTTCACCTGCCCCACTTTGCGGTCGGCGGTGTCGATGAGGAAGAAGCCGCGGGTTATCATCTCCTGAATTTTCTCTTGGATAAGTTTGGAACGGTAGATTTTTTCTTCGATGGCTTTTTTGACGTGGACGCCTGTATTGAACTCCGCGTTGTCTTGTGTCGCGTAATAGTTGGATTCGCGGACGACATCGGCGATGGCTGAGAACTGCGTTGACATTTTGTACTGGTCTTCCACTAACCGTGAGCTGAACTCGATGAGTTTGGCTAATCCGCTGCCGTCAAGGTGTTTTAAGCCTTCTTTATCGCATAGGCTACACACAAACGCGCCGTATTGCCGCACCTTCTCGTCGGTCCGTGGCATGGTGGCGTCAAATTCCGCTTTTACCTTGAAGAGCTCCTGGAAGTCGGGGTCCATGCTGAACATCATCTGGTAGAGGTACGAGGTGCCGATGAGAATTACTTTAGCTGTCAACGGGATAGGCTGGGGCTTGAGGGTTTTAACGCTTAGAAAACCGTAGCGTTCCTCAGGTTCCTCTATCGACATTTTTGCGTCCCGAATATCCCGTTTTAAACCGTCATACGAGAGGGGGTTGCGCAGGAGGTCTTCGACGGGCACGATTAAGTATCCGCCGTTGGCTCGGTGTATGGCGCCTGCGCGAATCATGGTGAAGTCCGTGGTTAAGGCGCCGAACATTGCTTCCTTCTCGGTTCTGCCCAGCAGGTTATGGTAGGTAGGGTTGGTTTCCACGACCACTGGCGCGCCCGTGGTGGCGGAGTTGTCGATGACGAGGTTAACTTCGTATTTTTTGAAGGGTTCCTCCTTGAGCCAGGGCATAGGAAACGGAAGCTGCTGTTCAGGCTCGCCCCGCCTGATGAATTGCTGAAGGTTCTCGAGAATGTCGGTTTCGGTTTCTTTGAGGTAAGCGGTAACTTCGGAGGTTGCCGTGTATTTTTCCATGAGGCTCTCCACTTGGTTTCCCAATGCGTAGAGGGCAACTTCTTTGTTTAGTTTTTTTAGGGCTTCATGGATTTTGCGTTCCATATCGATTAATTGGCGCATCGTGTTTCGGAACTCGGTTTCTAAGGCTTCCCGTTTCTCAGCAATCTTGTCTTTGGTTTTTTGGGGCAACGCCAGCATTTCTTCTTCGCTAAGCGGTTTGCCGTCCAAAACTGGAATGAGCAAAATGCCGATGGGGGTGGTTTGGATGACGAAGCCTTCGCGCTGCGCTTTCACGCTTAACTCGTCGATTAACGCTTTACGCTGATCCTCCAGCCCCTTGATGGTGGCGTCTCTTTTGGCTACGTAATCGTCGCTTTCAAAAGCCTTCGGAAGCGCGGTCTTCACGTTTTCGATGAAGTTTTTCATGTCTTCGCGAAATTCCCTGCCTTTCCCCGCTTGCAACATGATGGCTTTGGGTTCATACTGGTTGCCGAAGTTGTTCACGTAGCACCAGTCGGATGGAACAGGCTGGGTTTTAGCTTGGGCTTCCACAAAGTTTTTCACCGCAGTTTTTCTTCCCGTCCCAGGGTTCCCGGCGACGTACACGTTGAAGCCGTGGTTTTTTATGCCCAACCCAAATTTTAATGCTCGGACGGCTCGTTCTTGACCGATGATTTCGCTGAGCGGAACAAGGTCTTTAGTTGATTCACAATGAAGAAAATTAACGTCACAAACGTTGCGTAGTTTCTCGACTGGCAATTGATTAATCAAAACAGAAATCCTCCAATAAACTATTCTAGGAAACTCGCTTTTAACTTTTAACCCTTTCTGCCAAGCGGCA
>CAIUPH010000044.1 GCA_903901015.1 Candidatus Bathyarchaeota archaeon
CGATTTTCTCCAGCGTAGCCAATTACGACTAAGGTCTATTATATTGACATAAACTTCCCTCAAACACTTTTAAAAGACTCTATCATATGCGAATTCCCATCGAAATAATACTTCTTATCACCTCTAACTTACCAGTTAAACAAGAAGAGGTATCTAAATCCCACGTTAACCAAAAAATTCCCATTTTTGGGTTATTAAACGCAAGTATATATGGTTCACAAATTTAGCGTTAACATGTTTCCAACACATTTGTGATAGTTATCATGAGACAACAACATCTCATATCTTGCAAACCATAATAAACAAACACTTGAAAGATAACATGATTAACTGTAGCAAATGTGGGAAAAAAATAGAGAACCCATCCAAAAACTCGAAAACTCCTTCTTCATTATTGAATTATACACCTGCGAAAAATGCCACACAACACACAAAGAAATAAATTATCAAAATTCCTTGTCTTCTTAAGATAGAAACTTGGCAAAACTTTTATTTCTCTTAGCGATCGCTAACTTTTTGAATTCACCATCTTTTTCCTAAAAGGTAACTTTCAAACCGAGTTAGCAGAAGCATCATTTAGAAAGTCAGACGGAAATTTCATGTGTATGAGTATGTGTTTGCATTTGTCTTTTGTACAGCCGCATAGAATTGAGTTTGAATCACCAATGCCCAAAGTTACCAGTTCACAAGAAGACTTACATTCTGCACATTGTTCCGCTCTAACTTTACCTTTAAAGATGTGTCCTTCAATTACTCGAGAACTCCATGCTTTCTCTTTGATATATGGAAAATTTATGATTTCAAGAGATTTATTCACAATCTACTCCCAAAAATTAATCTTTTGATACCTAATGGTTCTATTAGTTTATAGAATATAACTATGTGTGAGTGTAGTCAAACAACCACAAATACAGGCGTTAACTAACTTTTGTTACACCAAAAAACATCAGGCACTCAAAAATTTAATATAAAAAGAGGGATGACGAAAAGAGTCCATTTCATTTTCCCTCTAATTGTTTTTTGATAGCAGAGTATTCAATGCTATTTGTGTAACTTTGAACCCTTGCAACATGCTTCTGTTTTGGTAGTTCTCTACGTTATTGAAGCCCTAAGATTTCCGGGTTAGACTGACTCTTTCCCTCACTAAAACATAACCCGATAATCTATTTAAGAATTGTGGGTTTCCCCACAACATAGATTTTACGTGCTTTAGAGCTGTTTATTAACTATCGATTGGAAGAAAAATCACAAAAACAGAGATAACAGCTCATTTGGGCATTCGGAAGAGTTTTAACTAATTTCAGCCAATTCCTCACGTTAAAAAATCCCCAGTGTTGAAATATTAATTCTTGCTTCATAAACCTTAGCTATCTATTGAAACACTAGATTTTAGATCTAAATGAGAAAAAAAATAAGAGCCAAAGTTGCACTATAGTGGTTCCAATTCTTGATGATTATGAAGAAGATCTTGCTTCGCAGGTAGTTAGAGAAGGCTTATCCGAAGATTAAATTGCAAAACAAAACAAAAATCGCATGCGACCATTTATGGAGCAGTTATGATTCGCGACCAGAGACGACCTCGTCTGGTTTTAAGTAATTTTATTATTAGACCTTAGTCGTAATTGGCTACGCTGGAGAAAATCGCAAAATTTCCACCATCACCTAATCAACAGTTACGCTTTTCACAAGATACCTGCCGCTAAACTACGGAAAACTCATAATTTTTCTAGCACAACTAATTATGACTAAGGTCTAATTATCTTTTACTCATGGACCAAATAAAAAGTGTGCTCAGGTGTTTTAGTTGTTCTTTGAAGATTTCTCTGCTGTCATCAATAAGGCTGTCTAAATCATTCGTGGGAATTACTTGTTCTATACTGGCTATAAGTGCCTCGATGTTAACTTTAAAGGGAGTATTGTTGGTTAAGATTTGTAACATATTTTCTAGTTCGTGGGTCTCTTTATTGGTTTCTTTATCTTTGACCACTTTGCCAAGTAAAATGTCATTTAACATATAATATGAGAGAACTATGGCTTTTGCAGTTTGGAAATTTGGAACACACTCTCTTAGGTCATCATCAAGGCTTAAGCCGTCAAAATAGGCATAGATATTTTTGAGGATGTTGTAGGCTTCTTTTGAGGTTTCTTTGGGAATCTGGCGTTCTATGGTTGATGAGATCTGTTGGAAACTTAAGTTGAGCGGGGGCATCGACTTTGCTATGAAAGTAAAGTTTTCTCCAAAATCCTTGGAGCAATCTTCTAACTGTTTCCAGACAACTCGTTTCTTGTGCAGACCGACCAGAATATCAAACGACAAATCAACGATACCTATTGAAGCATCAATTATCCTTACCAATTCATTTCTTCTTAGTGAAACTTTTCTATTGTCCTCGGTCAATTTCGGTAGCGTCTCAAATGTTGTGTTATATAGTACTAAGTTTAGTGAGTTAGGTTTTTAAAGGTTTCAAGTAGAGGAAATTGGTCATTTTGATAACCCAAAGAATGTTTTGACAGGGAAATCAGGGGGTGGTGTGTTGGTTTTCCATGTTTGATTTTGATTTGGAGTTTATTTGTTGTTCTGATTTACACTCAAATTCATAGTCTCAGACTGCACATGGACGTAAGTGTGGATAAAATATGGTACAGAGAAAACTTTCCGGGTTAGCGATAATTTCAGTGATTTTCGCTATTTTTGTTTTTATGTTAACCGTGTATGGTGCAATTAACGTGAGTACGAGCGTAAATTCGTCTGGATCAATCGTCACCTCGACTCCTGCTTCATCAGCCTTAGGTTTGTATTCTGACAGCGCCTGCACCGTTCCCCTGGCACCTATAGATTGGGGTTCGCTCTCCCCGGGTGCAACGATAACCAGATACGTTTACATCAAGAATGTGCAGGGCTCATCTTCGTTGACGCTAAATATGGCGACTAGCGATTGGACCCCAGAAAGGGCGAATGGGCCGATGACGTTAACTTGGAACAGACAAAGTACAGTACTGGCACCGGGACAATCCACTGTTGCAACAGTTACATTGACAGTCTCATCAAGCATAGCTGGGATTACATCGTTTGGAGTTCAGATAATTATTTCGGGAACTGGCTGAGCCGAGATTTTTACTTCTCTTTTTTGCCTGTTCGAGCGGCTTCGTTTTTTGTGTATTTGTATTCGCAATACTTGTCAAGTTGGCTTCGCAAAATTTAGAGCAATGTTGACAAATCGCGTGAGGTGTGTTCTCAAAAAATGTTAAATGACTTTTTAGATATATTTGCGTTCACTTGGTAACTTGAATTAAGGGAGAAGGAAGAGAGAAAGATGGTAAGAAGATCGATCTTAGAACAAATATTCAAAGAAATGATGAACGTACGTCAACGTCTCGATGATATAGAAAACAGCGTCTCAGGCTGGAATCCACAACCTGTGCAAATGCCTGAATCATCACTAATTGCTTTGCCCGATCATCTAAGGAAGACCTATGTCATTGTGGCGACTAAAGGGGAATGCGATGCAGTGCAAGTTTCAAATCACACGGGGAGGTGTCGTGCGATCGAGAGCAATTATTTGAATCAACTCTTGCGGATGGGTTGGCTGAGTAAACGTAGAATTTCAAGGGCGGTACATTTCCGTCCAATATCCAAAGAGCTAGCATGAGCAATTTCCATTTGAATAGAAATTGCTTAAAAGTTTTTTGGCTTAAAAATAAATTTTCTTTTACTTTTCTCCGTCTGCTAACAACTACGACTTTTAATTTAATGCGGGTGTCCCTAAGTCGGAATTGTGGACGAGCATTTTGTTTAACTTTCTTTCTGAGTAGCGAGCAACTATTCCATGTAAGAAATATGTTTAATATATAACGCCCGCCGAGTTGGTGTAAGAAGGGAACTTGTAAGTTTCGAGAAGTATTCAAGTAAGTTCAGGATGTTAGAATGTTAGACTCACCTCAAGACAAATTTTATAGGCAAAGAAAGTTCGATGAATCCTTACGTGAAGCGATAGATGCAACGTTAACGTCAATGGGAGAACCAGTTAAGAACACAGTGTATTTCATGTTAGAAAGTAACCTAAACATTCCAAAAAATGAAATTCCTAATCATATCGAAGATTTCGCCGCTTTATTATATAAGACCTTTGGTTTAGGTGCTGCTCTTTTTGAAATTAAATGTATGCATCATCTTTATTCGAAAATAAACGTTGACTTTCAGCAGATAACTGAAGACAAATTGTCTTTATCTAAGTGGATAACTGAGGGTATAACCTTTGAACAATATGTCTGTAGTGCACGTAACAATTATTGTAACCCTTAGTCCAGTTACTTGTCCCATGCTCACTACTTCCTCTCGGACGGGATGTTCTGCCGATTGAGTTAAAAAGGGTAAATTTGTTACTCTATTGCAGATAAAGCTGAAGAGTATCCAGCATATCAATGAAAAGGTGGGTGCCCCCTAAATACAAAGTTGTGGCTCATCGGAGAGTTCAAAAATTCTTAATCAGTCTCAAAGATGAAAACCTTAAACTTGCTATAATTAACCAAATGACAAAACAACGTGTAGAGTTATCTGGTGTAAAAAAAATAACTGTAGTTTGAGAGGCGGGCTTGTGTTTGTTGTTCTTGTTGTACAACGTGTGTGCAGCGAGCTTTGATGTTTACAAAGCAAAAGCCGCGAGTTTAAGATAGATTTTTGGCTTTATTATGTAAAGATTGATGTACAGCTGTATATCTGTTGTTGCAGATCACCATTGAGAATGCATAACTGACTCGCTCACCAATCTCTTTCCAGGAAAGAACAAGGAGTCATGGATGAGTTGGTTAAAAAAGAAGTATTGTTTTGCACAACCATCATACTAATCGGCACTTTAGACTGGCTAACAACCTTTGTGGGAGTAGTGTTTTTTGGAGCAACTGAAACTAACCCCCTTTTGGCTAGTTTAACGCAGTCAAACATGCTCCTCTTTAGCGCCGTTAAACTCTCGGGGATAACGCTTACTGGGCTTTTATTCTACAGAGCTGAAACCAAAACGAAAATTTCCAGTCAAATTTCGCCGTTGGCCAAAAAATTTTTAAAATCAGGGTATGCTATATCGCTTTTCACGTTGACGGCTTTGGTTTTGAATAATTTTGTTGCCATCATCAGGGTGGCATGAGGGATAAGTTGAAAAAACCAATTTGTTGTTGTGGAAAAAGTGGGTGGGGTTTAGTTTGTTCCGGTGATGTTTATTTGGACGCTAAAGTTTGTTACGTCAGCAATGGTTGAAGACACTGTTAGGGTTAGAGTGGCGGCTACTGATTGTCCAGGTTGCAATCTTGTGCCTTCTTGGTTCCATGTTAAAGTGATTGGCCCGTTTGCACCTGCCGGAGTCCAGCTACTGGTCCCCATGCTCAAAGCAAGTGAGAGGCCGCTGCCAGTGTTTTTAACATAAATTGTTTGAGTGATGGGTGTTCCAGGAGTTAAGGTTCCCCAATTAATGGAGCTCAAGGGAGTTGTGCAATTAACGTTTGAATAGACACCCAAGTTTGCCGATGTGGTTACTGTGCCGTTTGAGGATACATTTTGGGATGTGCTGATGGCTGCGAAGGTTGTTAGTGTTAGGGCTATTGCGATTACGACTAAGGCTATTACTGCGGTTGATACTGAGAGTTTTATTTTTGACGTATTTTACCCCTCTTATAAAATAACGTGTGTCTCAAGTCTTAATAAATGTTATTACTTCTGAATGCCACCTGACGACCTGAACAACAAAAATACAAATCTAACCAATTCTGAGATCACAGTCACGACTAATCGACACAAGATTACACAAATTCGTGACTTGAGTGGTTGGCTTTCGAAAAAAACTAAGTTGATGATCTTTTAATGCATTAAGGCTTCTGCCAGAACTAATTAAAACAAGCGTGATCTACATCCAAGTGGCAGCAGAAAGAGCAGTTTTAGATCTCATTGAACAGTGCGTTTAGTCGGTTGTGTGATGCGAGTTAGAGTTTGATGGTTTTATTAGTTTTTCTATAATGTTTAGAATACGATTGATTAGGCGGCCAATTATGCCTAGTCCGCTTACCATGCCCTGGAGGTTTTCTATGTCGGATTTATTTATTGTTCGGGTTAGCAGGGTCGCGGCGGCGAATACGAATACGAAGAATATGAAGCCTATGATTAGCCTAGCCAAGCTTGAGAAGCTCAGCTCAGAGATTAAGAAGTAGGTTAATGCGGCGGCTAGTGTTGAGGACAGCAGGATTTTTGCTGAGGAACGCCATTCCACCGTTAATTGGTAGTGTTTTTTTATCCAGAAGAGTGAAATTATGGTTGTGGGAACCCCGGACACTATAGAGGTTACAATCAGCCCCAAAACTCCAAACTGCATAATTAAGACGTATCCAAGAGGGATGCCTATGGCTGCTGTGATCAAGGTTAGGTAGAGGATGAATGTGGTTTTTCCTTGGCTGCTTAGAAAGTTGCCTGTGCTTAGGCTTCCGAAGGCTGGGAAGAAGTAGTTTAGTGCGAGCAGTGCCAAGAACAGTGGCGCTGAGGAGTATGTTTGCCCAAAAAGTGTGGAGACTGCTGGTTGAGCTAGGCACATAACGAGTGCTGCCACGGGCACGACTAGGAGTGAGGCGTATTTGACGGAGTATTGGAAGACGTTTTGGAGGGTTTGTTTGTCTTTTTCGGGGTTGAGTTTGCTGAATGCTGGAAACAGCATTGTGGTGATGGGTGTTGCGAAGAATCCTATTAGCACGATGAAGGTTGATGCTATGCCGTAGTTTCCGATTGCGGTGTTGTCGGTTACGTAGAAGATTGGCAGCAGAAAAGCGTAGAATTGGCCTTGAAAACCACCTATGATTGCTGAGAGCGAGAGGGGTGTGCCGTATGTTAGCATTGTTTTGGTGTAGGCTTTTATTTCGAGTTTAACTGTTTTTAGTTTTGGCAGGTTTTTGTATTGAGTCCACACAAGTGCCACTCCGATTAATCCGGCGATTATCATGGAGGTTGTGTAGCCTATGACTGCTCCGGATGTACCTAATCCCAAGATTAATAGTGTTAGCATGATGGCGGTTTTTATGGTGGATTGGGCGATGAGCATGAGGCTGTTGATTTCCATTTTTTCGATGCCTGTGAAGGCTGCTGTGGCGGCGTTGATGAGTCCGCCGGCTAAGATTGTGATGGAGGCGATTTGGATTAACGAGGTTATTTCTGGTCGGTGGAATATGTTTGTTGCGATGTAGCCTGAGAGTGCAAAAGATACTGCTGATAGTGCCATGCCTAGGATTATTTCGAAGAGTATTCCGGATACAAGTATGTTTCTGACTTCTGATGCCCTGCCTTCTGATCGGTACTGGGCGGTGTAGCGTACCATGGCTGAGTTTATGCCCCAATCTCGGAATACTCCAATGAGATTAGGTGCGATCAGTGCGATGCCGTATAGGCCATAGAGGTCAGATCCCAGTAGCCTCGCGACAAAGATTGTGGCAGCTGCAGAGATAACTGTGGAAACTACTAGACCCCAGAGTAGGTGGAAGCTGCCTTTCGCTGAAATTTTGGCCATTTCCGCAGCTTTACTCATATTTCTCTTCTTAGCCTCTTGTGGTGTTTGTGTTTCTTTAATATGTGTTGTAGGTCTTGTTTTTATTCTGTTTGTTTTGTTGAGGGTGCACTACAGTTGACTTGAGTGTTTATTCATAGTCATGGCTGCTATAATAAAAGTTGCAAATTGTCTGCGGTGCAAAGTGTGTTTTGGGCAGTGGCTTTATAGAGATTTATGGGTTTTATGGGAAAATGGTGTTTGTGGATGTATAGTTAATGGTTTCTATGTTCTGGTTAGGTGTTGAGGTGTTGCTGGTGTTGGTTTGTGGTGGGGTAGTGGTTGATGTTTATGGGAGTGTTGTGTTTTTGTTTTTTGTTCTGTTTTTTGTTTGTTTGGTTGTTGTTGTGGGTTTTTGTGGGTGTTTGTTTTTTTTGGGTTGTGTTTGTGGTTGGGTTTTTGTTTTGGGTTGGTTTTTGGGGTTTGTTTGGTTGTTGTTGTGGTTGTGGTTGTGGTTTATCTTGGAATTTTGGTTTTGGATGGTTTGGGTTGTTTTTGGGTTGTTGGGTAGGCTGCTTGGGCTGTGTTTTTGAAGATGTTGTTGTGGGTTCCCATGGGGTGATAGATGCTGGGGGTGGTGTTTTTGTTTTGTACTTTATCATAGTGGGGAGAACCAGTGGTGCAAGCAATGTTTTGATTGGAAATTTGGGTGTGGCAATCAGTTTCGCCTCAGGTGTTGGGTTGTAGGGTGGGTTTTGGTTTTTGATGGGGTTGTTTTGGTAAAGTTTATATTTTACCCATTTATTTGGGTAATATGGTGGTTTGTATGGTTGAAACTACTTACTATGAAGATAAGGTGTATCTTCCAAGGCAGGTGCGTGAAAAGCTCGGATTAGTTGATGGAGACGTTTTGCACATTGAAGTCGTTGAGAGAGGAGTTGCCAAAATAAGTGTCATACGTCGGTGTGGTGCCTCTAAACGTGCCCTTGAAGCGTTGGATAACCCGCCTGATCTGGGAACCATTAAAGGAAAGCTTTCAAGAGAAGAAATCTATGAAGACATTACTTGACACAAACATTCTGGTTCATGCATACAACAAGTCTTCGCCAAATCAAGAGCAAGCATGCAAAATCCTCAAACAAGCCATGCAGGGCAAAATCCAAGCATGCCTATCACCTCAAGTGCTCTACGAATTTTTCGCCGTAGTCACCAGCGCTAAAAGAGTTGAGCACCCAATATCATCAGCTGAAGCTGCAAATCTTTGCATTGACCTTTGGGAGTGCAACGAGATTTTAAAATTGAACCCTTCCGAAATAGCACCCCTCGAAGTTTTCAAGTTTGTAGAAGAGCTTAATTTGTCTAAGGCAAAGATTTTCGATTGTGTCTTGGCTGTGACCGCCAAAGAGAACAGTGTAGACAGCATATTTACTGAGAACATTGCAGATTTCAAACCTTACAAATTCATAAAAGTAGTAAATCCATTTGTATAATCACTAATTTTTCCATAAGTTTCTGTTTTGGAGTGTTTGTTGTCTGATAAAAAAAACACTGGTTTTTGGGGTTTGTTTGGTTGTTGTTGTGGTTGTGGCTTATCTTGGAACTTTGGTTATGGATGGTTCAGGCTGTTGTGTAGGCTGCTTGGGCTGTGTTTCTGAAGATGTTGTTGTGGGTTTCGGTTGGGTGATAGTAGCCTGGGGTGGTGTCTTTACTTTGTACTTCATCACGGCGAGATGGACCAGTGGTGGAGTTGCTGTAGGATGGGTTTGGTTTTCGCGTGTTTGATGTGGTTGGTTTTTGGTTTTGAGTATTTGTTGTGTAGAAGAAGTGTTTGTGCAGCAGCTTGTTTTTGGTTTTATTGTTTACAAAGACTTTTGGTTGAAAAGAATTAAAAGCCGCCTTAAACAGTTTATTACTCAGGTGCATTCAGTTGGAGGCAAAGGTCAAAATCAAAGAAGAAGGAATAGTTATTCCAAAGAAGCTGTTCAAGGAAATGGTTGGCACTTACATAAAAATGGAGCAGATCCTAGCAACGTTAGAGACACTTGCAGATAAAGAAACATTAACAGCGATTGAGGAAAGCAAAAAACAGGTCGCTAAGGGCATATACGTCGAGTGCTCAATTAATGACTTGGAAAAAGTCTTGAAGTAATGTCTTACACCGCAAGATTTTCTAAAGTGTTCCTTAAAAAAGAGAAACAATTGCCAAGCACAGTAAAATCTAGAATTGTGGAAACACTTAAAGAAACGCGCGCGGTGGTTGTTAAACCTTGGTAACGTTTATATTTCCCACGGTGGGATTTTCTTTGGTGGGAAAAAATGTCCGCTGAAGAAGTAACTGTTGACAACAAAGGTCGTGTACAAATCCCCAAAGCAATCCGAGATAAAGTCGGATTACACGTTGGCGGAAAAGCTCGCTTAAAAATAGAAAAAGAAAACATAGTTATTATGCCTCCAATTTCACCTGAAGAGTTCATTAAAGAAATGGAAGGCTGCATCAAGGAAGGCGCCCCCGACATGGATCCGTTGAAACTTAAGAAAATGTGGGAACTAACAGGGGAAATAAAGTGAGCAAAATGCTATTCGTAGATTCTAACATTTGGTGCTATTATTTTGACCAGCGCCTTCCCGAGCATGTGCCTGTGCGGGATGCTATGCGGGAAATAATAAAATCCGAGCAAATAGCCTGCAACACTGTCATAGTCATGGAAGTGGCACATTATCTTGTGAGGCATTTTCCGGAAAAAGTCGCCCGCAAGAAAATAGAGACCTTCATTAACCTAACCAACATTGATATCGCAGACTTTAATCGGCAAGCATTGAACCAGACAATCGAAACCTTGTTGGCGTACGCGTACACTGAAGGTTTAGGGGGAAGAGATGCAACCGTAATTGCATCCATGAAGCTGCAAAACATACAGAAAATTGTTTCTCACGACGATATTTTCAAGCGCCTGGCAAACAAACTAGAATTGGAAGTTATCGATCCAGCCCGACCAATACAACCATAGTCTTCCACGTTTTAGAGCATTTTAGCGCGCTTCTGTTTTGGAGTGTTTTGTTGTCTGATAGAAAAAACACTGGTTTTTGGGGTTTGTTTGGTTGTTGTGGTTGGGGTTTATCTTGGAATTATGGTTAGGAATGGTTCGGGTTGCATTTGGACTGTTGCGTAGACTGCTAGAGCTATGCTCCAGAAGACGTCGTCGTGAGTTCCCATGGGGTGATAGTAGCCTATGGTGGCGTCTTTGCGCAGCAGGTAGCGTTCGATGCAAAGTTCATTGCAGATTTCTCCTTGGTAAGGCCTCTCCCAACTATGCAGGGGATAGTAGAGTTGGTGGTTTGCCATGCGTTGTTTAAGAAGGCTTGCCATCTCGCTTTTGCGGGGCACACTAAAACAGACGCCCTCAGCGTTATCTATGCCGGCGTTTTCCATATCTGAGATTATGCTCGGTCCTTCCCGGGTGGTGTCAACGCGGATTTTTTCAAAGCCGCCCCAACGGTCTTGGAGCGTTTTGATGTAGCCAAGCACCGTCGCGTATAGGGTTGGATACCCAAAGATCTTCAAGTGCCGCAGAACCAATTTATCGTTTAGATGCTCTATTACAGCTAGGACACTGTAGTCTTTGGTTTGGGCGAGATCTAAGCCCGCATAGAATTCTCCCGTTTGGTTTTCGTCGCAGCCATCGAGCTGGAGTTGTGTGCCGCAGGCTTTTTCTGTACCGATACATGAGGCAATTAGGCTTTGAGATAGCCAAACATCATCGTCCTCAGCCCACTCAGCCTCCATCTCCCGGCGCCAACGTGAAGGATCATCCCCCATTTGAGTTTTGATTTTTTGGATGATACCTGGTTTTAGCGGTCCATTGGGTTCGGTGGCTCTTTCAACTGGGACGTGGAGTGTTTTGAAGTCGCTAAAGTCCTTGTGGTTAAATATTTTAAAGAATATGCTGTCTGAGTGCCAGGGGGTGCTGCTGCACACGAATTTGCCGTTTGTTGTTCCCAGAGTGTAGAGGATTGCGTCGTAGAGTTCTTGGTCGTTTGCAACAAAGTTGAATTCGTCGGCGTAAACAACGTGAAGTGTGGGGCCGCGGATTGTTTCGGGGTTGTTTGGGAAGGCTTCTATGGTGCTTTGGTTGGCAAATATTATTTGTGTTCTTTGCAGTTTTAGCGCTGTGTCTTTGGGGAGTTTTTGGGATAGGGTTGCGATTTTTTGCAGAATGCGTTTTGTTTGGCGCCATGAAGGTCCTACAATGCCGATTGCGGTTTCTGGATGTGTTGTTGCGTACCATAGCAGCAGGGCTGATATGGTGAAGGTTTTTCCGCTTTGCCGACACCATCGTGCAGCGGTAAACTGGTTTGTTTCAAATAATCTAATGAATTGCTCCTGGTAGCTAAAGGGTTTAAAGCCTAATACAGATGAGCAGAACTCCACTGGGTCAGCACTTAACGTTTTGGTTTTTTGGAGGTTAACTTGCTGGATTTGCTGGTTGGTCTGTTCGAGTTTCTGCCACTTGAGTAGAAACTGGTTTGGACGCATCGTCCTTGCTTTTTTCCTTGAGTAACGCGTCATATTTTGCCTCCATATCGTTTAGTTTAGCTTCAATTTCACGGTAATTTAGGTAACCAGATAAAAGTTCCTGGTATGTTTTAGATAGGGTTGCCACAACTTGCAGTCTTTGAACTTCTACGCGGTCAAGTCCCGGTGTGCTTGCGGTTTCAAGGGCGGCGGCAAGTTTTTTTAGGGTTTCCTCCACGCTTGGCAATTCTTTTGGCAGCAAAATGTTGGATGGGTGTGAATGTGGTTTTTGTGTTAATCCCATGCGTAAACATTTTACGTACACAGCGTCGGGTTTTCTTTTTAGTTTAGCCGCCATAATATCAATTGGTGTATTGGCATCAACTAGCGCTTTGAGGGTGGTTTCTTCGTCTGCACTCCATGGTTTACCTTTAGGTATAACTTTTCCTCCATTACACTGAATCTTTGTTGGATGTTTGAGTGGTGCATAGTTTGGTGTTTGTGCTTTTAAGCTGATCTTAGAAACAGCTTTTTGTTACAGTGGAGGGGTGAGTAAAAGTGAAGGGTTATTTTATAACTATTATTTTTTCGCTCTCAAAGTTCAAGAAGTCCCTGTCCTTTGTTATGAGTGTTTCGTTGTTTGCCAAAGCTATACCCGCTATTATGAGGTCAAGCTCGTTAATCATCCTACCCTTCTGAGCCAACTTTTTGTAAGCCTCAACAACTTCCCTAACAGCGCAATCCTCAAAATCGTAGATAACAAATTTTTCGAGTAATTGCGATACAAAACTAGCATCATGCTCAGTGGCGCCGCGAAGCATTTCATATTTGCTAATCACTGTGATTGCAATCTTTTCTTTTCCTGAATATGATTCAATCAGATCTATGGCGTCTGGTTTGCTTCTTGAGGCATCCACGATAATAGAGGTGTCAAAGATTACCATAAGAACCACTTAATTTAGTTAAGCTTTCTTGCAACTGCATTCTTTCGGGTCTTTTCCAGCAAGTCAGTTATGTTTTTCGCGCTTTCCTCGCTTAAAGTTCCTTGTGTCTTGAGGAAAGTAAGTATGCTTTTTGCATCGCCTTTAAGTGTGCATTCTGAGAGTAGAGTTTTTAGAAGTTGTGTAAAGGACAATCCATTTTTTATGCGGGATAGTTCAAAGTAAACTTCATCAGATATGGATATTACTCGTACCAAAGTGTCCACCTAAAATAATGTATGCATATATGCATATAAATTGACGCTTGCTTTTTGGACGCAGTTTGTGTTTGTTTGGGTTATTGTTGCTTTAGCCCGTTTTGTTGGTTTTTTTTAATGAATCGGATAAATCAAAGGCATAGAGTGCCTGCTAAACGATTCCAACTTGGCACACCTAAATAGCACCCATCGGAACCCGTTACATGATAATTGCCTTGATTTTTCGATCTAAAGCCTGAAAGTTTCTGAAAATTAAGGAGTTAGTTTGTTTTAGTAGGGAAATTCGGGGACACTGTAGACTTCGATGGGTAGCTTTTTCTTTTTTAGTCTATCAATGAAGTCTTCTTTGTCTAGTGAAACAAGGATTGCGTTTTTATTTAGGGCGACTTGCAGGTATAATGCGTCGATTGCGTATATGTTATATTCTAAACATAAGCAAAAAGCTGAGGTACAGAGGGTTTTGTCGCAGTTAGTTAGTAGTTTTGGGTTAATCATAAGATCCATTTGTTTTTTTGTTTGGTTGGCTATGTTAAGGCTTGTTTTTCTGGCAAGAGTTCCGCATACTTCTTGGTAGATGATACTTGGCTCTGTTAACTGGAAGTGGTTTGGAACCTTGCTAAGTATTTCGGTGCATTTTTCGCTGTGAGGTTCATCTGCTTTTAATGCAGCGATAAGGACGTTGGCGTCTAGAGTAAGGAGTCTACTTGGCTGTTTCATGTCGTCTAGACCTTTGTGTTTCTTCTAGTGCTGTGGGGCTGTTATTCCATTTGGTTGAGACTGCGGTTTTTAGGTTTAGGAAGTTTTTGATGCCGGTTTCGGTTTTGCTATTTAAATCTTCGTTGAGCAGGGTCTGTTCGCTGCTGACTAGTTCGGATAGGAGGTCAGCCCAGGTTTTGCAGCCGAGTTCCACTTTTAGCCGTTTTAGTTCTTTTAGTAGTTCTTCGGGCAGGTTTTTGACTAGGATTGTCGTCATTGTAGATCATCTAAGTTATCTGGATAATCCAGAATATAATTATTTCTGACATTTTAAACAGGAATATTCACGTGTCTGAGGTCTACGGTTAAGATGGCGCCTAAAGTCTTGAAAACCCTTTCAACTTGAACTAAGCAGAGATAAGCTAACAAAAGCCCCATGATAGAAGAGAAAATGAAGCGAGAACTCTAAACACCCTTCAATCCCCTGTAACACAAAAAACGCACAAACACATCCATAGCCAACCCTAAGTGAACGCCATAACCATGCCCTGGAGAATGATGACGACACAACTACTTTCTAATTACTTAATTTTTTTGTCTGATAGAAGATTAGGGGTTTTTTGCTTTGTGCAGTGAAGGCTTGTTTTAGGTTGCTTTCGTCGCACAGGCTTTGGAGGGCTTTTGGATGCGTCTGCAAATGTCACGTTGCGTCTGCTGAAGGCAAGAACGCAGGGATGTTTTAGTTGCCGTTAAATGAGATAAGCATAGTCAAGTTTAGGCGCTCGCCAAACCCATGTGCATAATTAGATTATTCATTTTTCTTTTTAGCAGTCTTCCCGTTGAATTCTTTTCAATTATTTACTGATTACTAATTCATAATGTTTAATTGGCAATTTTGGTATTGAAAATCTAAAGAAGACAAGATGTAGAAAATGATGATAAACAAGCTAGAATGCAAAGATCATGAATACATCGTAGACCTACTCACCGTTGAAGATAACGGTTCCTTTTGCTGTCCTAAATGTGGAATGACAATCTCACCCGAAGACGAGACCCAGGAAAACTACACAATCGTAAACACCAAAGTCGTCAATGATGAACTAGGTGAGTTAGTTGTTGCTTGCGGCAAATGTGGAATTACGATAATACTTACTGGGTTTCAACAGATATAAGCTGTTTTTTTTGAAGGATAGAGGTGAAAGATTCAATGAAATTATCTAAGAAGATTAGCCGAGGAGTTACTGCCTTAGCGATGGCTCCATTTTCTATCCTTGAGAATAAAGAAAGAAATAGACGCCTTGAAGAGCGGTTGAAGCGTTCAAGACAAAAGCAGAGGCATTTGTCTTTGGACAATACATAAGTGTTTTGAGGCTCTGTCACACATTCAAATCGTTATGTAATTGGCTAATAATTTAAAGTTCTTTAGAATTATTTATGAAAAAGCTTTGGAAAATAGCAAAGAAAAACCACCATTCAAAACCAAATAAGCTAAAAAGAATTTCTATATTAATGAATTTACTTAATTACTTTATGAAAATATTTGCAGATCTCTTTTTGAAAAAGATAAATTGTTATTCTCATTTTTAATGTGCTTAAAAATAAAAGATGAAGTTCCTGGAGCTCTTGATCAAAAAGAGGTTCGTTTCTTGATGACAGGTGCTACAAGAGTAGATTTAAAAAGACCTAATCCAACTGGAAATAATGGATGGATGACCGATAAAGTTTGGGCTTCAATTTTGTAAGCTTCAGAAGAATTTGAATGCTTTAAGGGATTAGATGAATGTGTTGAAAAAAATCTTGGGGAATTCGAAAGAATTTATAACCTTGCAAAACC
>CAIUPH010000045.1 GCA_903901015.1 Candidatus Bathyarchaeota archaeon
AATATCTTCCCAACCTACTTCGAAAGCAATTCCTGACTCAGAAACCTTCTCCGTCGTTGGATACAACGTTCAAGTTCAAACAACAAATTTGGCGGGTGAAGTGGTTACTGGAATAACACTTCAGGCTTTGGATGTTTCAACCGGCACAGTGTACAATGCAGTAAGCAACGCCTCTGGGTATGCGGTCTTTAAACTTGAAAAAGGCGTCACCACAATAACTGCCATTTGGAACGGCGTTAACGTCGGGTCAACAAACATGACTGTCAGCGGAGACCAAGCTTTCACCATCAGGTGCCAGCTGACAAACGTTAAAATCACGGTTAAAAACACAAACGGAGTCCCAATACCCTTAGTTAACCTCGTCATTTCATACCAGTACACAGGAAGTAACGGTTCACAAACAGGCAGCGCGACGGGGCAAACGGACGCTTCAGGCAGCTTCACCGTAACCTCGATTCTTGCGGGTGCAACCTACAAAATAGACGCCTCAATATATGGCAAAATCTTCAACGCCGGCAACAACACAGTCAGTAACCTTCCAACTCTAGCCACCGCCGAAGTTGTTATAATCTGCCCAACCGAAACTCTCACACTTAACGTAGTTGGGTACAATCAAGAGCCCATTCCAAACGCACGCATAGAAACAGTAGAGTTGTCAAACGGATTGTTCTATTCTGCCACAGCAGACATTAACGGTTCAGCCACAATTCAAGCTCCCTTTGGAATGTACCGCGCAAGAATCTACAAAGACACCGCGCTCATCAACGAAACCAACGTGCAAGTCTTCGCCAACAGCGAACAACAAATACGCTGCACCCTATACGGCATCCAACTATCCGTGAAAGTCGTTGACTTCTTCGGTTCGCCAATCTCAAATGTCAACGTAACGTTAAACGGTCCAACACAAACCTCTGCAGCCACTCAAGGCGACGGAACAGTAGTATTCAACAACATCATCGGCGGCAACATGCAGATAATCGCTCAATCTTCAGGCACACCAGACAGTTACCAAGCGTTGACGGTGACCGTTGACCAGCCCGCTACTGTTCAGATGAAAATCGACAAGTACGTTGCCTTCGGGTCCATGTTGATACCTGCAAGTTTGTTCATTACGATTCTGATAATTTTAGCAGCCTTAATCTTGCTGGTTATTGTCGAAGTCTTCCGACGCAGAAGAACTAAAGACATGGTGACACCTTAAATTTTCCCCTTTATTGGAATAAAGTTTATATGGCATCCAAATCACTTAAAGAAAACTAAGACCAGTACAAAACACAATATTTTGAATTGACAATTGAGGTGTATCTGTTGGCTCAATCAAAAGCTTGTTCTCCATCGTGTCAATCTTTTAAATGCGCAAAAAACTCAGTGATTTTCAGGCGTGATACTATTTGGTGCAAAGAAACCGAAGAGCAATGTAACGTCGCAAAATGCACCTATTCGATGTGCATGAAAAGACGTATGTTGCCCGAGGGGGTATGTGGCGAAACCATCAAACGCAAGACCATCGACAAAGACGTAGACGATTTTCCCGATGAATCAGTGAGGCTTAAAGGAAAGGCACTTCGTAAACTCGGAGACCAAGAATTCTTCTAAACAAAAAAATAAGTTAAAACAAAAATTTGCTCGTGTAAACACACGAGTTTCCCAATCTATTTCGATTTAACCCGTTTCACTACTGGTGGTTTAACCTTCTTTAGAATCCTGTAGCCGCAGATGATGCATTTGGTTTCTCCGCCACGTAGCTCTAGCTCTTCAGAGGGTACTTTTGAGCCGCATCTCATGCATTCATAAACAATTCCT
>CAIUPH010000046.1 GCA_903901015.1 Candidatus Bathyarchaeota archaeon
CGACTTTTGCTTCTACTGGTTCCTTTTTGTTTTCGAAAAAACCTTCAACAGCCAATTGATTTCACCTATTGTAATGTCTGAGACACAACTTAGATTTCTCTGCACTTAAGTGTTTCGCTCAATGTGTTTTTTATGGATTAAACGTTGCGCATATAAGCAGGAGAGATGTTTCTGGTTTTTATGCGAAGAGCTACCTTAGCTGCCCTGTTGGTTTTGGCATCAATTCTTGTAGCAGGCGCAGTTTGGTTGGTCCTGCTGAATTCTATGCAAGCGCCCACGGATTCTGGTGTAGCGACCATTTACACTTACCATGTCGTCAACACTTATCCGCATGACACCTCCGCATTCACCGAAGGCTTAGTCTTCACCAACGGTTCACTCTACGAGAGCACAGGCGAATACGGCTCATCTTCCCTGCGCCGCGTCAACCTCGAAGACGGAGCAGTTCAGCAAAAGGTTTCAGTGCCAAGCCAATACTTCGGCGAAGGCTTAACAACCGTCAACAACTCGCTTATCCAGTTAACTTGGCAGGAAAAAACAGGTTTCATCTACAACAAACAAACCTTCGCCCAAAAGGGCAACTTCACTTATTCCACGCAGGGCTGGGGCTTAACCTACAACGACAGCGAACTAGTCATGAGCGATGGCTCCTCCAACCTGTACTTCCTCAACCCAGTTACCTACCAGAAAGTCGGGCAAGTAAGCGTCCACGACGGCAACGCACCCATAACGAACCTCAACGAACTGGAATACATAAACGGAAGCATCTACGCCAACATCTGGCAACAACAAAAAATCGCCATCATAAACCCAAAGACAGGCGCAGTCACGGGTTGGATAGACCTCACAGGCATCTACCAGCCAAAAGGCACAACCGACGTTCTAAACGGCATCGCATACGACCAGCAAACCAGCAGACTCTACGTAACGGGCAAAGACTGGCCATATCTTTACCAAATAACAATAACGCCTACAAAGTTAGGATAAATGGAACTTTAGGTTGTTTCAACATGCTAATACTCTGGTTCTGCGCCAATAGGACCTGCCCCATTAGTGATTTGCCGACCCCTATAGGTTCCTGCAATGAGTTCCTAATAGGATCCGAGGGATGTGCACAATTAAAATTTTAATACCTTGCCCTCTGAACTATCTTTGAGCAGCCTGGGATTTGTACCCGATTAAACCATGGTTTGGTGTTTGAACGGTTCCAATTCCAAATTTATTTGGGTCTAATCCCAGTACCTGCCTGCACACTTCAGGCTCAAATCATCCCTAAACAAAGCCTCAACCGCATTAACCACCATGCACACAAGCCCAGCAACAACGATCGCAAACTTCTTCACCAAACCCGCGCCTATAAGCAATCCGACCACACAAAAGCACATAAAGAAAACGCCTTTTTCAAACACCCTGCCAAAAGGTCAGAAATTCAACATGGAAACTGCAAAGAGTTTTTAGTAGGCAGCAAAAATGTCCGCCCAGACATCAGGGTTTCGAGGCTTTGTTTGGAAAACATTTAAAGTGTGTATTTAGACGGGGGTACAAAGATTTTTGTGTCGGGGTTTTTTCTTGGCTTAGGGCCGGTTGCGCGTCGTTTTTCACGGTGTTGACGTTGATGTTGTGGGGTTAGCTGTTTTTCTGCTTTGATTGTTGCAACCAGCCGGGGGAGAGAGTTGCAACAACAACAGCAACAACAACTTCTTTTCTATGCTGTTGATTTAAGCTGGTTTTTTATAATAATGCTCTTTGCATGGTTTTTAAAAAGTCATCGGAGGGGGTCGGCTGCAGCTTCCAACAACAGAACCCGCCAGCAAACACAAAAAGCCTTTGCAAAAACGCTGCAGATTCTTCTTAGAAAAAATCGCCCGCCTAAGCCATAGCATCAAACAACCGCTAGAACAAAAACAGCTAAACACACACCATTTAAACTATTTTTATGTTCACATCATCTATCGCGCCGAATTTTTGGTCGCGGGTCAACAAAACCTCGTGGTTGGCAAGTGCAATTCCTGCGATAAGCAAATCGTTCTCGTTAATCATTCTTCCTTGTTCCCTCAACTCTGTGAAAAGTTTTGCTGATTCTTTGGCGGCGGCTGAATCGAAAGGACTAACGGTTATTTCAGCGAGGAATTCTTCTGCAAGCTGTCTTTTAAGTTTTGACTTATGCTTAAGTAACTCATATTCCGTTATGCAGGTTGCCTTTAGGTCCCCTTTCTCTGCGAGTTCTTGTATTAAGGAAACAATCTTTTTGTCGCCTGCTAAAAAGTCGATAATTACGCTGGTGTCAATTAACGTCATTATTCCTCGTCAAATGTTCGGCCATAATTGGCTTCTCTTTCCGCGGCAATCTGTTTTTTCAGTTCTTCAAGTTTACCTTTTTCATCCTTCATAATGCCTGCGAATTTCATTATATCTGTCTTTTTTTTGTTGGCACAGAGGTTTTCTTTGATTACTTCTGAGAAGCTCTTTTTGCCTTTCCTTTTAGAGAGAAGTTCGTAAACTTCATTTGAAACTGAAATCTGCCTTGCCACCCCAATCCATCCTGCATACATGATGTATACATATCAATTATTTAAATTGCACCAATGAAAAAACCAAACAGCCATCAAAGAAGCATCAGCCGAAGATGCAGGGGTCAGAATAGCGAATACCGTTGACCATAAAAATCTCCAATACAGACCTACCCCTCTACAGAAACAACAACGAGATTCTAAAAGGCACAAAATACGATTACATCGTCAACAGTATTCCTAAGAACTATTCTGCTCCACGATGGTTCTTTCTTCAGGTGTTAACTCATAAATCTCATAAACCGCAGCATCAATTTTTGCATCGATTTCAGCAATTTCCTTTTCAAGCTGCGCCCTTTCATCCGTTAATTTATTGCCTAACGCAACCAGTTTCGCATTCAACTGAAGCATTTTGTTTACAAAACTTATAATCGCGGTTTCCTGGGTTTTTGTCGGAGCCTTTATTGGAACCTGTGAAACATAAACGGGCTTTTGTTCAATAAAACCGCCCTGTCTTTCAGCACATATTGACCTCAAAAAATAAGACATAACTTTTGAGTTAAGTATGCCTAAAACATACTTTGAATCGGTTGGTAGAATGCAGGCTGGTGCGTTAATATAATAACCGATATCTTCATCTAAAGAGAACGATGCCTTGGTAGAAAGATTACCCCACACTATCTTCGGTTTCTCAAATTCTTTATAATAATCAACAGTGTCCTGAATTTCATACCACTTATATTTACCTGGTTTGCGCCCAATTTGTTGATCTTTATTTGTTTTTGGTGTTAATTCGGTCTTGAAACTTTCTAGGTGCTTTAAAATTGATGGATATTGAAGTATATCTATACCTCTTCGGGTAAAAATAATATAGTTCGCCTTAGACCTTATCGAGTACCTTTTTGACTCGGCACCACTTAATACCGGTTTTATTAAATCAGCGTTATTTGAATCTTGATTTATTAGTTCCGTCTTTTTCTTTTCAGCTAAAATAAATGCTTCGTTGAAACCTGTTTTTATCCCGTAATTGATTTTGGCGTTAACATATTCCTCGACAGGTAATCCAGCATTTCTTATTTTATTGATAAGATCGTTTCCTTCTTTTTTCTGAATATTCCACTCTTTTTCCGATAACTCAGATTGGTCAATTGTAAAAGAATTATTTTTTATGTAAACGTCGAGCGCC
>CAIUPH010000047.1 GCA_903901015.1 Candidatus Bathyarchaeota archaeon
CTGGGATATAACCACGAAATACGAGGGCAAATTCGAGGTTCATGTTCACTGTCCACATTTCGCACGAGTTGTGAAACAGCGGAACATACCTAACTTTGACGAATGGTACGAGAAACATTTCCACGGCAAATGCACCTACTTTGCTTTCGGCGGTTACTTGAGCGTAACCGAAAACGGCGACTTAATTCCCTGCTTCTACACCGATTTGACGCCGTCTGAGCCTATGATGCTTGGCAACATACGCAGCAAAAAATTAACCACTGCATGGAATGAAATCCAAAAGTCCACTTACTTCAACAAATTCAAAGACAGAAACGTGTTGAAGGGTAAATGCGGCGTCTGTGAATACCGAGAGCTCTGCGGCGGATGCAGAAACCGAGCGTACGCTTACACGGGAGACATCACTGAATCTGACCCCGCATGCGCCTACATACCGCTGAGCTTACGCAAAAAATAACTGTTGACTGGAATACGTGATGGTTGCAACTAAAACGAAGGTAGCTCTGGTAACTACTCCGCTTTTAGAGAAGGTTGCTCATCACCCGCTCTTTCCCCCATTGGGCTTAGCGTATATGGCGGCTGTTTTGGACCAGAACGGTTTTGAAGTGAAAATCTTCGATTGCCCAGTCTGCGAATTCGACCATGACAGACTAAAAACTGAACTCGACGCTTATCAACCCACGATTATCGGAATAGGCTCCATGACGCCCACCATAGCATCCGCGCTTAAATCGGCACGCGTAGCAAAAGAAGCCTGCCCAGACGCCGCAGTCATCATGGGAGGTCCACATGCAACCTTCGCAGACACAGAAATCCTCTCCTCTGAAAAAGCAGTAGACATAATCGTGAGGGGCGAAGGCGAAGAAACCCTCTTGGAAATAGCTCAGCAAGCACCAAACCTGCAGAAACTCGGCGGCATCAAAGGTATCTCCTTTAGAAAAGACAACCAAATAATCCAAACAGAGACAAGACCGTTTATCCAAGACCTCGATGCACTACCGCGTCCAGCATTCAAGTTTCTACCGATGGAAAAATACAACATAACCGGACGAAAACTCATGCCCATAATCAGCAGTCGAGGCTGCCCATTCCAGTGTCCCTTCTGCGTGGCTTCACAAATGTTCGGTCCAAGGTTCAGGGCAAGAAGCCCAAAAAGCGTGCTCAACGAGATGGAGTGGCTCAGAGACGAATACGGCGCGGAAGGAATAGCGTTCCAAGATGACACGTTAACGTTTGATAAGAAGCGGGCGACGGACATCTGCGATGGCATCATTGAGAGAAAAATAAAGATGCATTGGGGATGCGGAACCAGAGCAGACGTAGTCACTAAAGAAGTTTTAGCTAAGATGAGTAAGGCGCACTGCGACGAAACCATGTTCGGCGTGGAATCTGGCTGCCAGAGGATGCGCGACATACTCAAGAAGAACGTGTCGACCGAGCAGATTGAAAACGCCATCAAATGGTCCAAAGAAGCAGGCATATTCGTCACAGTATCCGTCGTGCTGGGCTATCCAGGCGAAACCAAGGAAAGCCTTCAGGAAACACTTGATTTTGTTCGCCGAGTAGAACCCGACGACGTCTGGCTCTGCCACGCAACTCCCTACCCAGGAACCTGCCTTCGAGAATTAGTTAAGAGCAACGGTTGGAAAATGTCAGAGAACTGGGAACTATACAACACCATGAACCCCGTCTTTGAAGACCCCACACTGCCATCTAAAGAGATAGCGACTATGCGCAAAAACTTCTACGACAAATTCTACTCGCCACGATACATCATGCGGCAGGCCTCGAAAGGCTACTTGAAGGGCAACTTGTACAGCAAAATTATGACCAGAACCGCCGCGAACTACATGCTTTGGCGAGCAAAAGCCCGCCTATGACCAACACAAAGAAGCGGGGACGTCGCTTTCACAGATTTAGTCAGTTAAGGCTTTTTTGCGGAAACTTTATTATGTATTCGAACGGTTTTTAAAACAACATCAGAGAGAGGAACGTTAGATGACAAAAACCGCAGAAGCCTATGGCACAAGAGAAAACTGGCCACCATACACCTACCGAGATTACCCGGGCATAAAACCTGAAGCGTACGAATCCTTCATGAAATTCTTAGACACCGAGAACACTTCAGGCAGGTTAATGGAGTTGCAGCCGTGGATTTCCGTATGCGATAGCAAATGCGCCTTCTGTTATTTCCCAACCACCGCCACGAGCAAAGTTCAGATTGGACCCTACCTTGAACTGCTCAAAAAAGAACTCGCCATGTACGCAAAAACCAAGTACGTGAAGACAAGTGTTTTTGACGAAATAGTTTTGGGCGGCGGAACACCCAGCGTTTTATCTGCTGAGCAGATGATTGACCTCATAGATTTCTGCAAAGCGAATTTTAACATTAACAAGGAAAACTTCATCAAAGTTACTGGTTCCTCAAAGACGTTGGCGCTACCAAAAATTACTAAACTTGCTGAGTATGGCGTTTTCCAGATGGACATGGGCGCACAAACCTTCGACGACACACTGCGAAAAAACCTTTGTTTACCAGACAGCGCTGCAGACGTGGAGATAGCTATTCGGCATGCGCGAAAACTGGACTTATGCGTTTGCGTGGACCTCATGTACAATCTTCCCGGTCAGACGATGGAAAGCTGGATTAATACTCTCAAGAAAGCAATCGAATTAGACGTTGAGATAGATGCTTACTCGCTGCACGTTGACCCTGGAACGATGCTTGAAAAAATGATTAAGACAGGTGTTTCCCCGCCTACTGGAGATGCTGAATACGAGAAGCAAATGTACCTCACCGCCTACAACATGTTGACGGCGGCAGGATACAAAGCTGTGGGACACGACCGCTACAGCCGCATCGAATGGCACATGCGAGAGAACTGCCTCAACGGCTGGCCATGGGGAGGCATATTAACCACGGGCGCAGGCTGCTTCATGGGATACCTCCAGAAATTCTCGTACTCAAACCTTGAAAACATAAACGATTACATGGAAACGGTGAAGTCAGGTAAACTGCCTATCTGCAGACTATCCGAGTCCACGAACGAAGACATGATGCGAAGAACCATGACAAGGCTCTACCTGAGGTTGCCAGTGAGCAAGAAAGAGTTTATGGAGAAATTCGGCACCACCCCAGAAAAAGTCTTTCCAAAACAGCTTGAGAAACTCAAGGAAAAGGGCTTAATCGAAATCGACGAAAAAGAAGTCAGAATCACAAAGCTGGGCGAAGTGTGGAAGGGCAACATTGCGTGGGAGTTTGCGCCTAACCAAACAAAATAATTCCTTTTTTATTGATTAATTTTTTGTTTTTAAAATTCTCGCTAAGTACCTGAAAGCTACTTAATAACCGGTTTTTTAAAAAATTAAACAAATAAAAAAGAAAGAGATGGAGGTTTATTGATGCCTCGTCGGCTGTAGACCGTACCAGGTCATTACTTTTGCCAATATTGGCACTATTACACCTAAAGCAATGCCAGGCACGAAAGCTATAACGAAGGCGTTTACGGGGTCTGCTACCCAGCTTTGTTGTGCCATATTTCTTGCTGGAGCCAGTGCGACGTAGTAGTTTAGCAGTTCTTGGATTATTGCAACTGTTATAGAAGCTGTTAAGCCTGCGCCTAGCATTCGTTTGAAGTTTGTTGATCCGCCGCTGAGTGAACCTGCCATGTAACCGATTATGACAGCGTTGACTAGGTAGAAGAGCATGCTTAAGTCGCCGTAGAAGTTGTAAGACTGAGATACAAAGGCCGTTCCTGAAAGCGAAGTGATTGTGCCGTTCATAATTCCTGCTACTGTAGTGTTTGTAACTGGTATTGAAGCTGTGCCGCCTACCATCATTCCGAAGAGTCCGTTGTATTGACCTGCTGCTGCAACGTAGTAAATGCCTCCCATGATGAAGCCTGCTGCTCCGCCTGCCCATTTGTTCCAGAGTAAGCCAAGAACCAGTGGGATGCCGAGAACGATCATTTGAGCAAAGCCCTGAGTTAAAATGACAGCGATTGTGCCGGTTAAGCCTGCAGTTCCGAATACGTGTTGAGCGCCACTTGGGTTCACATACATTGCTAATGCGAATATCAGTATCACGAGAATTAGAGGTATGCCTATGCCGTAAGCTATGTCCATTAGCTTAAATTTGCCTGTTTCCATTTTTATCCCTTTTAATTATTTTACATCTTGGCACGTTAATAAGCTTAATGCTTGGAAGCTTGATATGCGGCGTTTACAAAATTAGAAACCCAGCGATTGATAGGGATTAGAAAGGCAAAAATTGTTTTGTTGACAAAAAAACAATAAAGAAAAGATAGGGGAAGAGAATTTTTTATTGTTGTCGCAGCATTGCTTTTGCGCGGAGTATACTGTTTCTCAAGTCGATTCTTGATGGGCAAACGAAAGTGCAGTGTCCGCATCCAGTGCAGTAGTCAGCATGCAATTTTATCAGTGTGTCGAAGTCTTGTTTGTCGAAGGCCTGCTTAATCAGTATCGGGCTAAGTCCGTGGCAGCAAACGCGCATGCAAGCACCGCATTTCATGCATTGGTATTCTTTGATTTTTTCAGGGGCGAATGCTTTGGCTTTTGGCAGTTTGGGTTCTTTGCTTTCGGTTGTGGGTTTGGTTCTTCCGATTTTGTCGAGTATTGGCACTGTTAAGTTCATTATGACTAGCGCTACGAATGAGGCTCCGAAGAACTGTGTGTAGGTCTGCATTAGGACAGTTATGATGGCTGTTCCTGCTCCGAAGATTAGTTGTCCAGTGTAAGTTAATGGTGTAGTCGCGGGGTCAGTTGCCATGAAAAACGCCAAGAATATTGAGCTTCCGATGAACAACTCGAATAATAATCGCGTGTAGAGGTCTGCGTCACCGTATGCAAACGACAATATCAACGACAGAATAGCGACGACTGCGAAGTAGCTTAGTGTGATTCTCCATTTTACATATCTGCGTGCAACGACGAAGAAGGCTACGCCGACAATTATGACTGCAAGTGTTACGGCTCCTCCGGGCCAACCGTGGAACTTTTCCAAGAACATAGTCTGGAGCAAGTTGTTTGTGGTAAATTGGTCTGGAAGTTTGCCGCTGGCGTTGGAGAAACAGCTGACTATGTAAGTACCGAAGCTGGCTGCACCGTTCTTGTCTACGACGCTAGATAAGGCAATTGGACCTGACAGTGCAGGGACACCGAGCGCGGAGCTTTTCAAGTGGTCTATCGCTATAAGCAGAGATTGTACGAAGGGTATTGTGACGAGGAGTTTTGCGGCTGCGGCTGGGTTAACGATTTTTTTGCCCGTTGTGCCGACGATTTTTTTGAAGACAACTAAGCCTACGACAGTGATTAGAACGATGTAGATGAAGCATTGTGGTGCTTCGAGTGGGAACAACTCGACTGTGCGCATAACTGGTACGCCAAGAGAGTATGAGTCTGTGACGATTAAGCCGAAGACTGCTGCAGATAGAATGTTAAGTGGGCTGTCAGCTGTGATTTTATGCAGGAAAACGTCGAGTCCGACGGCGATGCCGACGGCGATTATTGCGTTGATGCCAAGTGTGAGACCAAGGTTCCAGCCTGACGGAGTGGTTTCCATAGACCACATTGCGGCTGTTATGATAGTGAGGATAAGGAGTGCGAAGAAGGTGTATGTCATTAGTTTATCTTTAGTCATCCATGAGTATTCTTTAGGTTTAGACATTCTTTTTTAATCTCCTTGATTGAATTCTGCTTTCACTTTAGCACTGATAGGTTTTATAAGACTTTCCTTAAACATGGGCATGTTCAAATATTAACGAAGAAAATAGCCGAGAATTGAGGTGCATAGTGTTTTCTCTTTTGCTTTCGCACACAAATAGAAGTTTAGGAAGAAGCTGGGTTTTAGGCAAAGCTAATACCAGTAAAACACAAAGTATTCTTTAGGGCTTGACTTTGACAGATACTAAGAACGCGGAGCTTGAAGGAATAACGTTAAACGTGTACATGCACGTCGTAGCGAAGGGCAAACCCGTGGGTCCGCGAGACGTCATGAAAAGCGCCAACCTCAGCAGCCCCAGCGTCGCGTACCGCCACCTGCAGAAACTCGAAGATATAGGCTACCTGCAGAAGAACGAGTACGGGGAATACACAGTAAAAAAGAAAGCGCACATCAGTGGACACGTTTGGCTTGGATGCCGTTTGATGCCTAAGATGTGGGTTTACTCGCTGGTTTTTCTGGCTATTTTAATCGTTGAAGTCTTCATTGTAATCGTTCATTTCCCCGTTGAAACAGTGGAGTTCAAGGTTTTCTTCCTGTTGTTAACGCTAATCACGGGTTTGGCGTTTGCGGTTTTCACGGTTGAAGGTTACTTGCAAAATAGGCGGAAAATGGGCAACGCCGCCGAATAGATGCACCAGAAGCCTCTGCTGGACAGATTAACTGCAACTTTTGCGGATAAATGGAAAAGTGGTTTTTTAGAGGAAGTTTTATATCGCTTTACCAAATGTATCTTCCACTGTGAATTCAATGAGTACAATTAATCCAATTACAGCCCCATTATTCATGGTTGTTTGGCGATGTACCCGCAACTGTGTGGGCAGCTGCACTTATTGTAGTTTCATTAAAGAATACGCTAAAGACCAAGAGTTAAGCACCGAACAAGCCAAACACATGGTGGATGAAATGGCAGAGTTCGGTTCAAAATGGCTAGGCATCAGCGGCGGCGAACCCCTGATTCGACCTGACATCTGGGAAGTTATCGAATACGCAGAGAAAAAGCACGACATGCAAGTCAGCTTGATTACAAGCGGCTATGCATGGGATGAAAAACGGTTTGATCTGCTCACTAAATACAATGTACATACGGCAATCAGCATTGACGGTGACAAAGCATCAAACGATAAAATCAGACGTAAAGGCGGCTATGACCAAGCCATCCACGCCATGGAAAAACTCAGCAGCGTCGGCTTACTCGACTGTTTAGTTACAACCATGACTAAATTTAACATTGACAAGATGGCACACCCCGCTATGTTAGCGGAGAAATACAAAGCCCGCATGCTCGTCTACCACAACTTGGTTCCCGTGGGCAGAGCAGGCGAACACATGGAAGATATAGCTCCAACCCCAGACCAATACGAAACTGCATTCAACGAAATCTACGACATACAACGCAAGTTGTATGGCAAAGTCAAAGTCAACGTTTACGCACCATTCTACGCACGAATCGTACGCCAAAAGAACCCAGCGGACTTCTGGCAATGGTACAACGAAGGCTACCTTGGAAAATGCACCATCGGCGGCAACTACATCGGCATCACCGAAAACGGCGACTACCGAAGCTGCGGATTCCATGAAGGCTACCGCATCGGCAACGTCAAAGACATGAAACTGCGAACCGCCTGGGAAGGACTGCAAAAAAGCGAGTTGCACCTGAAGTTGCGCGACAAAAACAACCTCAAGGGCAGATGCGGAATCTGTGAGTACCGGGAAATATGCGGCGGATGCAGAACACGCGCAGAATTCTACACAGGCGACCTCTTCGAGTCTGACCCAGCATGCAACTACATACCTAAAATCCTGCGGGAAGACCCAAAGTACTTCGAAAAACTAAGCAAGAACCCAATGGGCAAACAATAAACCCTTTTCTTTCAACTCTTTTCGTTGCTTCTAACAATCTATTTGGAACCTATCTGGAGCCTATTAGAAACTCATTGCAGAAACCTAAGAGGTAGGTCATTATTGCTGAAACCCAGCTCATAAACATGTTGAAAACCATCTTTTGCTTATTTTATGATTTTGAAAATCACATATCGGTCGTTTGAGTAAATAAGCTGAAGCAGTTTACTGCGTATCATCGCTGTGTCCAGGTGGTTTCTGTCGTAGACAATGAAGCCAATGTTGTTTTCCCTGATGTAATCGTTAAAATCCCTTGCCGACACCGTGAACTCAGCGGGTTTATAGTTGAACAAGTCTTGCAGTGCATCGGGCTGGAGCGTTGGAAAACAGCTTTTCGCCAAAGTAAGAACTTGGTAGGAGCGCTGGGCAGTCTGGTTTAATGATAGGTCGTTGAATTGGTACTGGAACCTTACAGCGTCGATTTGATGGTTCCCAAGGGCGCCGATGCTTCCCCAGGTGGGATTTTCGTTGAATTTGAAGGCAAAAGCCACGTTGTTTGTGTCGTCGTAGACGCCGATGTAATTATCCTTTAAGTCTGTACCGTTAAAGCTGGCTGATGTCCAATCTGCTCCAGAAGTGAGCCTTGTCGATGCAGGTACATCCCAAGGGTTAATCCAATCCATAAACTGGGGAATCTGGGCTTTGTCAAACTTATATGTGAGATCCATGAAAGTGCTCAAGTAAAGCGAAGAGTTAGTGATTTCGCTCTTGATTGACGTTAAACTCCAGGAAACGTCAAGTGGATAGCTATTGTTTTCAACCAGTATAGTCTCGGTTAAGGTTACGTAGTAGTTAGTGTAGATGTACGCTATTTTCTTGGGTGAACTCTGCTCATCAAAAACTATTTGTTTGCTCATTTCTCCGAGAGGAACTTTGTAGTCCGTGCCGTTTACTGTGTAGTAGAGGAAGTCGCCGGTTGCTGAATCATATGAAACTCTGTTCCAAACCTGGTTTATGGAAACGTAGGTTTCATAGATTATGTCGCCTTTAGCCTCGTAAGCTCTAATCAGCGTTTGAGGATGCTCGATTTCGTAGGATAAACTCAAAACTGACTCTACGAGCTCGTTTCGCTGCACCGTCGGGTCGGTTTGGGCGGTAACATTTTTGCCTGAAAACTCTTGGAACCAAAAGCCCGGCGTCTCCGTTGCCACCACCGTAGTGTTGTCAGGGTAGTTTGCTTTAAGCCACACTCCCGCGTCGTACGCTTTTACGTCGGTGGTCGCGTAGAAAACGCTGCCCTGCATGATTCGCCCATACACTACGTCGGAGCGGTATGCAACCATTACGGATAAAAGGATGATTATGGAGATGGTTGCTGCTTTTACCCAGTTTTTCTTGAACAGTTGCTTGTTTTTGAGGTAGAACGCTGAGGATTCATCGAATATGAACACTACGGAAACCGCCGCCAAAACCGCCGACACCGGCGTTAAGTAGTAGACAAACCAGCTAAACGGCATGTACAAACCAAAGAGGTAGGATTCAGCGAAGAAAAGCGGAACAAAGAAACTCAGCAGTAACGTGATTAAAAAAATCGGTTTCTTCTGTTTTCTCAAAAGGTAGAAAGAAACTACTATGCCGCCTAACGCTAGGAAAAATATGAAGCCAAAATTAATCATGAACATTTTAAAACTGACCGACGGTTCCTGGTACGCGTATGTTTTGACGGCGAAGAATACGTATTCGATGACTAAGCCTATGTAACCTGCCATGGCTTGGAAATAATAGAGGAAGAACGCTATTCCACCACCTAGAACCAACGCCAAAACAACTTTCATGTTGGCGCCTTTTGATTTTATGAGCATGAAAATCAGGATTGGCGGCATTATGAATATTGCGAGAAAAGCGCCCAGTTGATGGGACAAGACAACTCCGAAAGCCGCGAAGAACGTAACCACCAGATAACCTAAACGCTCCACCGCCAAGGGCGTATAGAGAAACACCAAGGTTAAGAATGCTAATGCCAAAACGGTTGTGTAGCCGCCGAACTGGTTAACTTCGTACATGGGATAACACATCAACACCAAAACCGAGGCGACAGCCCCGACTTTTTTGCTGAAAAACCTGCTGGCGAGCAAATACACCGAGAGGAACAGGAGCCAATCGATTATCACAGTTAACGCTTTAACTAAAAAAATCATTTGCCCAATGTCTGTTGCTCCAGTAAGCGAAACCAACATTGAAAGCACAATTTCGTAGAGCGGCGGAATCCAGCCTAGGTTGGCTAAGGATATTTTGCCTGTGTTTAGGAAGATTTGGGCTTTTTCTAAGTGGACGGCAGGGTCATTTCCCAGCACTACGCCGTTCATGGATATGAGTGTGTAGAAGATAGCAAAGATAAGCACTGAGAAAATGGCGATGAATGCAAACTCAATTTTTTTCTCGTTTAACATAGCGCTTATCGGGGCGATAGTGTTCACCCGTCTTAGTTGAGGTTACCCTTTAACGTTAAAGATGGCGACTTCGCTGTTAATAAAGACAAGGTTAAACGCGGGGTCTCGCACAAATTTCGCTTCAACAGCAAAGTCTCTGCATGCAATGAAGGAAACGCTGTTTCTTTGCATTTCAAATCGGTAATCAAACCATTCTTTGAAGTCGACGCTGCTGGGCGCTTGGTCAGGTTTTAAGTTGGCGGCGATTATGGGGTCGAAAAACTTGTTTATGCTCGCGCTGTCTTTGTAGATGTCAGGGTTGTTGTCGGCGGAATAGGCGCTTGCGGAAATCTGGATTTGTCCGTGTGATTGACCTTGCAGGTTGTATTCTAAATCGATTAAGAGTGGTTCTGCAACTTTTGTGGTTACGTTGGGCTGGTTACTTGTGAAGATTAATTGTCCGAAAGTTTTCACGCCTACGTCTACCAGCGCGATTGTGCTTGGGTCGTCGTAAGATAGTGGTGTTCCCTTGGCTTGAACGTCGATGTTTACCCAGTCGAATGTGACTCCTGGAACAGTGCTGGTTAATGTTGAAGTTAAGTTGACGAAAAGAAGTCCCTGATAAACAGTTGTTAACTGTGTATAGTTGAAGTAGTCGTTTCCTCTTGTGACTACGATGGTTTTGTGGTCGGCGGCGTTCTCAAAATGCATGTCTTTCACCGAAAGCGTGTCCAAATAGGCGGATTGAACGGTTCCGTTTACTTCAAACTTGATTTCGTTTTGGCTGCTGTCAAAATTAAAGAATGAATAGTCAAAGTAAGTCCAGTTAAACTCTGCTAAAATTTCTGGGTTATGCCTTGCAATGTAGCCGCCGTCTTCGCGGACCTGAACCAAACTATTATCCACCAAGTAATCAGTGTCGAGAAGGTAAGTGGCGTTCTTTGCAGGCGCTACCTCTCGGGCACTGGTCAAATACTCAGGGTCAACAGCGCTCAAGGTGGGCTGCTGAGCAAACCCGCCTAGCCACCAACCGTAATGAGCATCAGAAACAAACACTGAGCCGGTTGGCGTGTTCTGCTTTATCCATTGAATCCCGTTCCACCCCGGCTGGTCCATGAATTGGTAGAAACTCTGAATGTTATGGCCCTCTATCGGAGTTGCAAAGATGGGGATGACGAAGAAGGAAAACAACAGGAAAAACAGAACAAACCCTGCATAAACTGTCTTATGCGTTATGTGAGCCTCAAGCCACTCGATTTTCTTGTTTAGGATTTTCTTTGGTTTTTGAACCTGAGCTACCAAAGTCTGGTAACTGTCAACTATTCCAGCAAAAAACTTTGAGCCATGGTCAATCAACAGGGCGATGAAAATCATCACTGGCAGAATCACAAAGTATAGGAATCGGTTGTAATCGATTATGAACCCGTACAGGTAGCCCTGCGTCAAAAATAACGGGACAAAAAGCCACACTGACAGCAAGAGTGCTGGAAGCGTGATGAATTTTCCCTTGTACACTTTGGAGAACACTATGAAAGCGGCGATTATGGCGAAGAGAGGCAGAACCAAAGTTAACGGAAGTATCCGTGTTGAAAGCGTTGCGAAGGTTATGTCATTGACACCCTGAACTCCCGGTGCTGAAGCGTTATCCTTTAGGTATGTGGGTATAGCCTGCATTAGGAAAGGTGCGACAAGGATGACACCTATGATTAGGGGCAATATCCAGTAGAGCACAGTTTTTCTTGAGGTGCCAAAAGTTTTGGGCGAAATAAACACAAGAAGAACCGTGAGAACTGTTACACCCACAAAGATACCGGCGCTCAACGAATGGGTAAGGAATATTGAGCCTGCTAAAATGCTGGTTGAAACCAGAAAGGGCACTTTGGAAAACCTGTCTTTTTGCAGGAACAAATAGAAGGTTAACGGAATCAACATCAGCGTTATGACGTTTGGGTAACCTCCCCAAAGAGTCATTTCTATATCGAAACGTGAAATCGCCACGAGAAATGCAACGATGAAACCCGCTTTTTCGTTCCAAACGCTCCTAGTTATCAAGTACGCGCACAAAACGATAAGCGACGAGAACAGTGCCACGATGACTGCATGCACAGTGTACTCGGTCAATCCAGTCATCATCATAACGCTTGAAGCAAAGATATGGTACCCTGGAAAAGTCAGAGATGTGCCTCCGCCCATCTGGTAGAAGTTATACATGAAATTCGTGTTGTCTCTCCCAGTTATGGAGTAGATTACGCTGTTGTGTAAGCCGATGTCTGCGCCCGATGGAAAATTGCTCCAAATCATTAAGATTAATCGGTAGATGAATGAGAAAGTAAAAATTAACAAAAGTAAGACATACGTTCTGTTTGCTTTGAGCATTTACTTTCCCGCTTGTGATTGCTTACCCCGAAATTGTTGGTAAAAGGTTAAATATCAATTTCGAGTATAAAAAGCCCAGAGTATAAAAAAGGACTAAAAAGGTGTTTATATGTCTTGGCTTAAATCTATGATGGAAAAAGAGCCTCCAGAACCAGAGAATCCATTAGGTATAGTTGTTATCGGCAACATCGAACCAGATATGCATGATACCGCAAAAGAAGCAGTTAGGCGTTCTTTGAAACGTGCAGGCTTCAAAACCATTGACGTTGGAAAAAGCGTTGCACCACAAGTCTTCATCGACAAAGTGAAAGAGAACAATGCAAACTTGATTGCAGTTTCCGTTAACACAGTTCCAGCAAAGAACAACCTCGCAAAACTCGACGAACTCCTCAAAGCAGCAGGTCTCAAAGACAAAGTCGGCATAATCATGGGCGGCGCAGCAGTCAAAAAAGAAGATGCTGATGCAATCGGCGCACTCTTCGGCAAGAACAAAGAAGAAGCTCCAGAGCTAGCAAAGAAAGCACTGAAAAAATAAATCCATCCGATGTGGAATAATGTCATTTAAGTTCAATACCCAACAAAAAATATACGACCTTGCTGGAGCGAAAATAGGCGGTCAACCGGGCGAAAACCCAACCTTTCTGATCGGCTCCATCTTTTGGTTAGGCCAAAAAATGGTTACCGATGCAAACAAAGGCATTTTTGACGCTAAAGCAGCTGAACAAATCATTAACACATGCCAGATTCAAAGCGACATAACCGGCGTAAAATTTGCGCTAGACATAGTTGGCACAACAGACGCAGCATTCGAAAAATACATAGACTTCGTACCGAAACACACTGACGCACCACTCATGCTAGACGCAATGAGTCCAAAAACCCGCATGGGAGCAGCAAACTTAGCAAAGAAGATGGGTCTTTCAAACAGATGCCTATACAACTCTGTTTACAAAGGCGTAACCGATTCTGAACTTGCAAACCTCAAAGACAGCGGAATTAAAATGTCCATAGTGCTAGCTGATGATCCAAAAGACACAACCATGGAAGGCAAAATGAAGGTTATTGTTGAAGCTTTAGCCTTAGCTGAAAAAGGCGGCATCACAAAACCACTTATCGACACAGCAATCCCAGCGTTCGAACCAGACATGGGAACAGCCGTCAGAACTATACCCATCATGAAAGAGAAGTATGGTCACCCTGTAGGCTTAGGCAGCGGAAACGTTGTCACAACCATGGGTTGGGTCAAAGCAAACGTCGCTAAAGAATTCCGTCCAGGCTGCAGAACCTCAACAAACTCAATCATGCAAATGGCAGGCGCAAACTGGCTCATGATCGGACCCGCAGAGCAAGCTGAATGGATATTCCCAGCAGTTGCAGTTACAGACACATACATTGCATCAGCCGCAGGCGACCTCGGAACAAGACCGCTAGAAGAGTCTCATCCAATCTATAAGATGTTCATGTAAAAAACTTTCTTCCTTTATTTTTTATTTTTTTAAAACTTTGAAGGCTAAAATCTGAAACCGCTAAGATGGTTTGAAATCGTCGTCGGAATCACCGTTTTAACGTTACTTGCCACTTACCTCATTCCAAGCAGCCCAGATTTCTCCGTAACTTTGGTTCCGCGGTACATTTTGAGCTTTGTTTTCATAACGTTTTTGCCAGGGTACTGTTTAGTTAACATTCTTTTCTTGGGCAAAAACAGCATAGACATAGTCGAGCAACTGGTTTTGTCGGTTGCATTGAGCTTTGGCTTAACTGGGCTAATAGGTTTGTTTCTGGGTTTGTCACCCATTGGGCTTAGCTTAAACTCGATCACTGTTTCCCTTAGCACACTGGTGTTGGTTCTCTCCGTGATAGCTTTGGTTAGGAAAACCAGGGAGAAATCATGGTCTAATGTGCAGGTACCTGAGCAGGTAAGCGCCTGAAGTTTTCGCCGCGGCGATTCCGTAGACTCCGCCTTTACGCATCATTTTTATCACGTAGCTTGGTCGCAGATAGAAATCTTGGTATGCCTTGTAACGTAGTTGTGCGAGTTTTTCCATAGTCATCGTGGGGGTTTCAAAGGTGGGGCCCGCGGTGTCGTATTTGTCAAAATCGGTTACCCTTAGCCAACCGTTCTTCTTTACCTGTTCATACATTGGGGTTCCAGGATAAGGCGTTGCCACGTAGAAGCCTACGTCGTCGGGGCTTAGTTCTTTGACGAAGTGGATTGTTTCTTTGGCGGTGTGTTCGGTTTCGCCTGGAAAACCAAGTACGACGTTTGCAATCGTCATCAAGCCCAGCTGATGCGCGGTCTTGTATGCCAGCCGTGTTTGGTCGAGTTTTATGCTTTTGTTCATGGCTCCAAGGATAGCTTCTGAACCCGACTCCACCCCCAACCAGACGGCGAAGCAGCCTGCGTCACGCATGGTTTTCATGAGTTCGCGGTCAACCATGTCCACACGGGTGCCGCAATCCCATTTCATCTCAAGTTTTCTGGCATGCAGTTCCTCACAGATTTTAACGACTCGGCTACGATCAACGCTGAAAGCGTCATCGTAGAAGGTAACTTGGTCAACTCCGTATTTGTCGTGGACCAACTGCATTTCGTCAACGACGTTTTTTGCGCTTCGCATGCGGTAGCCTCTACCGAACATACGCACCGTGCTGCAGAAGTCGCACCAAAACACGCATCCGCGGCTGCTGACCAGGGGAAAAATGATTTTGCCGTTGTGCTTGAGGCTTTCAAGCGGCATCAAGTGATGAGCGGGAAAAGGCAATGCATCCAGGTTTTCGATGAAGGGTCGGTCTTGGTTGCGAACAACTTTGTCGCCGTCCCTGTATGTGACGCCCAAAACGCTACTGAGGCTTGATTGGCTCTGTAGTTTCTCGGCGAGTTCAATTAAGGTCTCTTCGCCTTCCCTTCGAACAACAACATCTAAGCTCGGGTACTCGTGGAGGGCGTTTTCATCCCAGAAAGTTCCATGTGACCCGCCAAGAACCGTGACTGCCTGCGGCTGCGTCTGCTTAGCCACAGTGATTATTTGCATCGCGGATTTGTAGAGCAGCGTCGTGGCGGTTACCCCGATTACGTCGGAGGGCGTCTTTGCAATGCGGCTTTGAAAAGTTTCGTAGTTGAGTTTTTCGGCTTGGCAATCGATGACTGTAACTTGGTGACCCGCTTTCTCCGCAACAGCGCCCAAATACGCTAAACCCAACGGGATAAAGGGCGGGTGGGAATGGACGCTTGGCGGATACGGCGGGTTAACGAGGGTAATTTTCATCTAAGGCGCCTTTCTGCTGAATGTCTTAGGCTGGATTGGATATATTGCTTTCTTAAATGCTGCTGGCTGCGGATGAGCTGTGTTTTTTGATGTCTTCTTTCGTTTTTGGTCTTTATCTGGGTGGGGCGGTTTTAAGGATGCCACAAGACTGGTTGCAGCCTGCGTCCTATTTTGTGTTAGCAACGTTTTTCTGTTTCTGTTTTAATGTGAGATATCATTTTCTTACACATGCTCTGCATGCATCCATGTTGAAAGCGTCACGGTGTCCTTGTGAATCCATGTATCGCCTATTTTTTTCCACAAGAATCATTGCAAAGCAGTGAACAGCAAAATGCATTCGGGCACTATCATAGCCCATTCGGACAAAACCGCCCAAACAAAAAACCCCGCCGCCACTATACGCAATTTGAGGACACAAAAAACATGAATAGGCGAGCGTATCTGAACCCTTAGAAAAATGCGCCTTTCCACCTACCCTTATAGGTTTCTGCAATGAGTTCCTAATAGGATCCAAATATACCCAACATAGCTAACGATATGTAACAATATCAGATAACCTGAAATTCGATCGATACGACAGGAAATAATATCGGATAACCTGGTATATCGGGTAAAAATCGGAAGAAACTGGCAAATAACGAAGATACACTCGACAAATACCTATCTGCACTACCAAAAAAGCAAATTAAATAGACGTCCGCACAGCGCACAGTAGACCTTATTTTAAAGAAATGGAGTTTAGGAGAGTTTTATGTGCATGGCTCGTAGTGCGTATGCGGCTGAGGTTTTGAGTCCTGAGCGTCCGTATGTGCCTCCTTTGCGCATCATCTTGAAAACGTAGCTGGGGCGTAGGTAGAATTTCTGGTGGGCTTTGTATTTGATTTCTCGGAGGCGTTCCATGGTTAGGTCGGGTGTTTCAAACGTTGGGGTTGCTGTGTCGTATTTGTTGAAGTCTGTGACGCGTAGCCAGCCGTTTTTGACGACTTCCTCGTACATTGGTGTTCCCGGGTAGGGTGTGGCGATGTAGCAGCCGATGTCGTCGGGGTTGAGGCTGTTGATGAAGTTGATGGTTTCCCATGCGGTTTCTTCGGTTTCTCCTGGGAAGCCGATGACGGCGCTTGCGATGGTCATCATGCCGGTTTTCTGCGCCATTTTGAAAGCGTTTTTGACTTGTTCGCGGTTGATTTTTTTGTGCATCTTCGCGAGCATTTTTTCTGAGCCCGATTCAACGCCAAACCAAACAGTTATGCATCCTGCGTCGCGCATCTTTTCCAGCAGTTCTTTGTCAACTGCGTCAACGCGGGTTTCGCAGTCCCACTCAACATTTAGTTTGCGGGCTTTGATGTCGGCGCACATATCCAAGGTGTGTTGGCGGTTGATTGTGAATGCGTCATCGTAGAATGTGAATTGGCTTTCGCCGTACTTGTTGTGGAGTGCTTCCATGTCGTCTACGACTTTTTTGCTGCTGCGGGTACGGTATCCTCGGCCGAACATTCGGACGGTGCTGCAGAAGTCGCACCATTGGACACATCCGCGGCTGGTTACTATGGGGAAGATGGTTTTGCCCATGCGGTGGTATGAGTCCAGTGGAAGCAGATGGTATGCGGGGGAAGGCAGAGAATCCAAATCCATCAGGAAAGGTCGGTCTTCGTTGCGAACGATTTTTCCGTCGCTTCCGCGATAAGTTGTGCCCAAGACACCTGAAAAACTCTTCTTTGCTTCTATGCACTGGAGAAGCTCGAGAAATGTAGTTTCGCCTTCTCGGCGCACAATTACATCTATGCTTTTGGATTCATTGAGGGCGTTTTCATCCCAGAAGCTCACGTGGCTTCCGCCAATCATGCTGACGGCGTTTGGATGGACTTCTTTGGCGATTTCCAAGATGGTTTTAGCTGAATTGTAGAGAAGCGTAGTTGAAGTTACGCCGACTACGTCGGATGGAAC
>CAIUPH010000048.1 GCA_903901015.1 Candidatus Bathyarchaeota archaeon
GTTTTCATCCCAGAAGCTCACGTGGCTTCCGCCAATCATGCTGACGGCGTTTGGATGGACTTCTTTGGCGATTTCCAAGATGGTTTTAGCTGAATTGTAGAGAAGCGTAGTTGAAGTTACGCCGACTACGTCGGATGGAACCCCTGTGATTCGCTGTCGGAAGCCGTCGTAGGTTAATCTTTCGCCTTGGCAGTCTATGACTGTGACTTGGTGGCCTGCGTTTTCGGCTACTGCGCCAAGGTATGCTAAGCCCAGTGGGATGAACGGTGGGTGTGAATGTGCATTTGGCGGGTAGGGTGGATTGACAAGAGTAATCTTCAACATGGTTCGCCCTTTTAATGTGTGGTTGTAGGGTGAGATGGATTATATAGTTTTCTAAATAAAACCGTAAACATGAAAAACCCTGATTTACGGAGAAATCCGCACAAGGGCGCTTGTTTTAAATAATTAAAAAGAGTTTTGCTGTTTACGGGGACTTAATGCCTGTAAGCAAGCATATGGGTTTTGTGTGCGTCCATTCGGTGTTTGCGCAGTTCTTCGGGAGTTTGAAAACTGGATGAACAGATTCTGCATTTAAACCTTTCTTGGATGAGTTTTTCGTAAGTATACATAGTTTTGCCTTCTCTACTGTTTTCTTGCAAAAAACGGTTCTTTTACAAGCCAACTTATAAAGGGTTGTGCATGCTTATAAAGACACAAGATTTTCTGTGCAAAACACGCATTGAACCAGTCATCCACGCACAATGCTCTTTATTTTTATAGACACACTCAAATAGTTACGGTGTATTGTATAGCACAATTCCCCGTTGGAGACCCAAGGAGGGACTATACCCTTGACAAAGACAAAATTGAAGAGCAAAGGAGTAAAATACTACCAGAATACTCACGGCAAAGTCTACAGAGTAAAACCTAACCCTAAAGCAAATAAAAGGAAGGTTCTGCAGAAACGCCAGAGGAAAATAGATGCCCAGATTAAGGCAGCGGCAGAAGCCTAATTTTTCCCTCTTAATTCCGACTTGAATGTAGTTTTTCTTTTTATTTCTTTTATTTAATTAGGCAACCTCTACCAAATGAAGAATTTGTTAACCAACTAACAAAAAAGACAGCATGTACAACTCTAGCTCTAAATGCTTGAGCACTGCGCCTTCAACAGTTGGCTAACCATAAACCTGTGGCTAAGCCGTGCCTTTTGGGTGCTTCTGCATCCAATCTACAGCGAAGGCGTCAGCTTTAGATTTAGTGGGGTAATCGGGCGAAATTGTTTTTCCCTCATCTTTGCCGCTTTTTCCGCTTTCAAACAGCCGAACATGGAAGTCGCAGCTAAACTCCTTTTTTAAAACAACCACGGTCTGGTCAGAACTCTCGTTTAGGTACCCACAGTCGTGGCTCAGCATCTTCCAACCTTTAATCATCTTCATTCTAATCTCTTCCAACCATTTTATATGCACACATGCATTTAAAAATTAAAACAGACTGCAAGATTGCTGAAACAAAGAAAATCCAACTTGATTGACAAACAAAAAAATAAAACAAAAAGAAAAATTTTGGATGCTTATTTGAGCATCGTTTCCCATCTGTTGAAGAGTTCCAAGACTTCGTCGCCGTTGTGACCTTTGAGGAATTCACGTTTTTCCTTGTTGGCAACGCATCTCTTCTGGAACTCGGTGATGTACTCGGCTTTCTCAGCTAAGAAGATTATGCCGTCTACGCCTTGGCGTGCAACTCGGGTGGCAACAGTCATGATTTGGTCTGCTGGTGCAACGGTGTCCCATGTTTCGTTTGGTCCGCGGACATAGAAGTTTACGTAGACTGGTTTTTTGAGGAAGCTCTTGTAGCCTCTTGCGATGGTTTCCCAGTACCACGGAGTCGGATAGGCTTTGCTGAACATTGGTATGACAAAGTAGTCTGTGTACTGTGCCATGGCTTCAAAGTCGTAGCCGAAGCGTTCCTTGCCCATCAATGGATCAGGGAGGCAGTTGACGAAGAGTGGTTTACCTGAGACTACTTCTTTGACTTCAGCTAGGAAATCGGTTACTGTTTTTGCTCGCCATGCAACCCAGCTTAAGCCGCTTTTTGCCTGCTCTTTGATGCATCTTGGGCATGTGCAGAAGTGCTGGTCTGCAAAGTGTTGGCTGCTGATGCTGATGCCTGGAGATACTTTGGCGCAGTCAGCGATGATTTTCAAGTTGTATTCTCTGGCTTCTGGGTTAGTCATGCAAACGACGTCCCAGCGCAAGTTGTAGCGTTTGTTTGTGCGCAGTGCTGGACCCCAAGAGCTAACAGAGACCCAGTCGGGGCGTTTAGCCGCCATGTGGTTGTCGCCGAAGCACGCGATGTTAGTGTACATTTCAGGATTTACTTTACCTACAATTCCTGATTCAGATTTTAAACGGTAGAAATTGTAGTCGACGCCTTCAACAGGCTCGGGTTGATACAGAAATACGCCGAATTTCAAGTTTAATGCACCATTTGTTATGTTGTTTTTGTTTACGGAATAAAAGTGCAAGTTATTTAAGTCTTTTCAGTTACCGCATAGATTGCGCGTCCTTCACGAGTTTGATTAGGGCGTATTTTATGAAAGGCGGCAAATCGACTGAATCATAATTTGGCAGTTTTTCGCAGTTCTGCTTAGATTGAGTTATGGCGCCAAAGCATTTGCTTATCTCTGTCCAAGCTGTGAAGTCGGTGGGCAGCAAGTTCTTTTTGTAGTCATCATCCATCTTTACCGCCGCCAAAAGCCACACCCCAGCCGACGGGTTCTTGCTAAGGATTTCAACCAAACCATCAGCGGTAACCGTTAAGCCTTCAACCTTGGAAACTTCCGCAGCCAACTTTTCAAGCGGCAGATGCCTCTCTTTGAGCCTATCCAACACGCTTCGGCAAACCCAAACAGGCTCCTGCTTGAGTAGCGCTTCCGTAACCGCGTGCCTTGCACAGTATCCCACAAGTTTGCCCAGTTTTGAGGCTGGACCACCTAAACTCAACGTTTTCCCGTGGCAAGGTGAGGCGACAGTGACGCTGTCGGTAATGGAGCCCGTGGCTGAATCGCCCGTGTAGCGGCTTCGCACATCAAAATCCCTCAGAGCCGCCGACTTGGCTTCTGTCGCGGTGATTAATGCAGCGACCATGCTGCTCTCCGAAGGGTTGCCGTCGATGAAAACGATAATGTTTATGGTTCCCAAGATTTCTTGGACATCCATCTCTTCGCCCGAAGATTCGCCATGTGAGCATCCGGCTGTGGCGGCTACATGGACAGAGAAATTGTCGCTTTTCTTTGAGACTAAACTGTAATTTTTTATTTTGGCGGCGGTAACCATGGCAAGGTAATCCTTGGTTAATCCCACCTTAGCCGCGGATGAAGTGATTAGTTCCAGCGGGTCAAGGTGCAGGGAATGGTCACTATATCCTTCCGGCACGCCTACATTGAGGACAGCTCTAACCTGTTTGCTCCCGCCATTAAAGATTGCAGAGCTTATTGTCTTTAAAACATTATCACAAATTACAGCTAGTACGTTGTCTTTAACGATAAGTTTAGTGTTTTCTGCAAGGGCAAACTCTTCCAAGCCGCCAATCCCCATGTCAACTATTTTTTGGGTTCACCATCACTTAAACTGATGGCTTTGGTTGGACACAAGTTCACGCAGACCCCGCACTTCGTGCATTGAACCACTTCGATAACTTGGGGTTTTCTGTTCCTTCCCTCTTCCAGGGCGCCCTGCGGACAAACACCGATGCAAATCTGCCCAGTGCAAGGAGCACACTTTGCAGGATCGATTGTGATGGCTGATTTATGTTTGTCCATTTGAATCAACAAGTAATTAAGCGCCAAGAATATATTTGTTGCGAGCAGAAGGGTTATCCATGCAGATAGGGTTAGTGACGTACAAACCTGAACATGTCGAAGGCTTTGACCTGCACGTTTACTATAGCAAATGGGCTGACGGTCAAGCTTTTCCAGCGGCAAAAGGCATGCAAAACGACGTAACAGTTTTCTGCGACGCCAAAGCCATCCGCGAAGACCCAACAATCGTCTCCACCTCACCCAACGGTCCAGCGCTAAGGCGTAATAGAAGAAATAACTTGGCTTTTGACTTCGTATGCCCAACCCACCCACAGTACCGAACTAAAGTCTACGAATACCTCGACCGCATATCCAAAGAAGACATCGCGGGCGTCACCTTAAACCTCTATCACTTCGCCGACGAAGGCTACTGCACATGCCCAAGATGCA
>CAIUPH010000049.1 GCA_903901015.1 Candidatus Bathyarchaeota archaeon
TTGAGCGTTGCGGAAGCGACCACGTTTTGGATGCTTAGTGTTGCTTTAACTTTCGGCATTCAGTTTCCCTCGGCGATATCGCCTTTCTTGAATGTTCATTTATCCAAGCTCTGTTTATAAATACACCTATGGCTGACTCTGCATCTGTTTCTGTTGTGCAGGTTTTCTGCATTTCTCTTTAACGGCTGGGAGAATAAACTCGATGACTACCAACAGAAGTATGAGGGCGATAACCGCTGGCAAAGCCCATGAATTGCCCTTCATGAAAAGAGTTATCCAGCCAAACCAGGGAATACGCAGGATAACTTTGCCTTCAACGAGGTTCTGGGGAACTCCTCTTGAGTCGGGTAAGTTGTCGTAGCTTGTGGGGGTTCCAGGCCAAACTACGGGTCCGTTGCCGTCGCCTTTGGTTTTGAAATAGAGGGTGCCGTTGATTTCTTGTTTCGCGACGATTCGGTGGACGATGGGTGTGACTCCGTTGGGGTTGTCGTAAACGATGATGTCGCTGTTGGGATAGTTGGCGCTGAGGGTTTTAGGGTCCACTTTCTGGATGATTATTATGTCACCTTTATGCAGGGTTTGAGCGAAAGGATGTTCCAGCGAGAGCAAGCCGTCACAGTTGATGCCGTAGTCAACGCACATGCTGCCGCTTTGCACTACCCTAATCGGAACAGCCGAGCCGAGAGCCAACTGCATTCCGAGGAAAAAACCTAAAACGATTGCAGCTATAAGGGCGATGGCGACTGCAGTTTTGAAGTAATTGCTCTTCCAAAGCTTTTTTAAATCAACTTTCTTTGCCATCTGCCAAGCCTGTTTCAACTCTTTAACAGCCGCTTGGTTTTAAAACTACCGCTTAAAACAAAAAAAGAAAAAATAGAGAGTGCGAATTCTACGCAACTGGTTGGTTTATTGCCGCATGACTAAATTTTTTGTTTGCTTAGGACTTCGCGGAATACGTTGCTGCATTTTGGGCATTCGTAGAGTCCGATTTCGAGTTGCATGCGTTTGCCAGCTTTATCTGGGCGGCCTGCCATTTTCCAGGTCTTTTTTGGTTTTGCTACTTCTGTTGAACATTTTGGACATTTAGCCATTTAATATTCCTCAGTATTGTTGCTTCCATGCTTTAGCCTGATTGAATAAAAAACTTTCCATAGTTTTCCCATAGATATTTTTCTTTTCAACATTAAGATTAAACATTTTTATGTCAATACCATGGACGGGCAGTATGCGAAATGTCGAAACCGCAAGTTAAAACCATGGATATACGCATGGACAATGCCAATAGAACACGAATCAACCAAAAAAATGATAAAAACCCCAGAATACCATGAATTTATGTCCCAACATCTTTTATAGCACAAAACAAGCTATATTTTAAACGTTCGAGGACCCTGTTTTGCAATCCACTTCTGAAAACGCCTTTGAAATGCTCGTTAAGCCAGTGCGAAGGCTAATTGAACAGAAGGGATTTCGAAAACCCACCGAACCCCAAGAAAAAACCATCCCCAAAATACTCGAAGGCAAAAACGTCCTGTTAATCTCGCCCACCGCCACAGGCAAAACCGAAGCTGCCTTCCTGCCCATCCTGAGCATGCTCATGCAGATGCCCAAAACCCCCGGCATCAAGGTTCTGTACATTACGCCGCTTCGGGCACTAAACCGCGATTTGCTCGAGCGGCTTCAGTGGTGGTGCAACAACCTTGACATTAAATTGGCTGTTAGGCACGGCGACACCGAGACCAAAGAGCGAACCCGCCAATCACAGTGCCCTCCAGACATCCTAATCACCACTCCTGAAACCTTGCAAGCCATACTTACTGGGTGGCTTCTTCGCCAGAGTCTCCAGAGTCTGCGGTGGATAGTAATCGATGAAGTTCACGAGTTAGCGGACAGTAAACGGGGTAGCCAGCTCTCGTTGGCGCTTGAACGTATCCGGGATTTAATCGGCAGAGATTTCCAGATGGTCGGGTTGTCCGCGACGGTGGGCAGCCCAGAAAAAGTTGCGCAGTTCCTCGTCGGCAACAAACGCCCAGTCGAAATCATCCGTGTGCCCGTCGCAAAGATGGTGAAGCTGCAAGTCATCTATCCACGCCCAAGTGAAGAAGACGCTCAGTTCGCCTCCAAAATCTACACCCACCCCGAAGTGGCAGCGCGGCTACGCATCATCCGCGACTACATGACCAAACGCAAATCCGTGCTATTGTTCACTAACACAAGGTCTGTCTCGGAGGTTTTGGCTTCACGGTTCAAAGTGTGGGATGCCGATTTTCCCATTTCCATCCATCATGGTTCCTTAACTAAGCCTTCACGCATCGCCGCCGAGACGGGTCTCAAAAAAGGCAACCTCAAAGGCTTAATCGCCACCAGCAGCCTTGAACTCGGCATAGACGTCGGCGCAATAGACCTCGTTATCCAGTACATGAGTCCACGGCAGGTTTCGCGTTTAATCCAGCGGGTTGGCAGGGCAGGACACACTTACGGCGATTTGTCTGAGGGCATAATCATCGGGATGGATTCAGATGACACGCTTGAAGCGTTGGTTATTGCGCGGCGGGCTTTGGCGGAAGAGCTTGAGCCCATGCAGATACCCGAAAGACCCTACGACGTCTTGGCACACCAAATCGCGGGGTTGCTGCTCAAGAACAGACGGTTGGCGTTTAACGAGATTCTGGAGTTGGCAAAAAACGCTGCGCCCTTCGAAAACTTAACGATGGTAGATGTTGAAAAGATTCTCAAGTACATGCACAACCGTTTCCCAAGGCTGGCATGGGCATCATTCGAGGACAAAGTGGTGCTAAGACCCCAACGCACCAAAGCCCTCTACGAATACTACTTTGACAACTTATCCATGATTCCAGAGGAAAAACAGTTCCTCGTTATAGACGAATCCGTGGATTCCTCCATCGGCGTCTTAGATGAAGCCTTCATGGCGGAGTACGGCAAGCCGGGCACAAAATTCATTATCCGCGGCAGCCCCTGGCAGATAATCCACACCACCGAAGACAAAGTGTACGTTCGCCCAGTAGACGATTCCACAGGCTCCATACCCAGCTGGATAGGCGAAGAAATCCCCGTTCCCTACGAAATCGCGCAGGAACTGTCCGAAATCAGGGGGTTTGCGGAGGAAAAGTCGCACAGCGGCTTCTCAGCAGAGCAAATCAGCGGGCTTCTTTCCGAACGTTACCCAGCTGACAAAGAAACAATCCAACATGCCCTCGAAGAAACCTTGGAGCAGGTCCACAGCGGCTTTTCAGTGCCTACTCCCGAGCGGATTGTGGTTGAGGACTGGGGTGAATTCGTCATCATTCACTCTAATTTTGGTTCACTCATCAATCGGGCTTTCGCCCAGCTCATAGGGCAAGTGCTCTCTGATAAGCTTGGACGCGGCATCGTGGTGCAGCATGACCCGTACAGAATTTTTGTGCAAACCATGGGCGCCATGACGGCTGAGCAGCTCGTCAGCGTCCTTAAAGAAGTGCAATGTATGAGCGAGCAAACTATCAGAAGCACACTGGCTGTCTCAACGGTGAAGACTGGGTTGTTCAAGCGTCGGGTGATTCAGGTAGCAAGGCGTTTTGGAGCGCTCAAGAAATGGGCGGACTTCAGCAACATTAGCATCCAAAAACTGATAACGGGTTTCGAGGGAACACCCATCTATGAGGAAGGCCTCAAGGAAGTTTTCTTAAAAGACCTCGACGGCGACGGACTGGTAATGGTGCTGGGGCGCCTGCGCGATGGAGCTGTTCGGTTGCAGGTGGTTGAGACAGGTGGCAATGCCACGCCAGTGGCACGTGTAGGTATCGAACGGGTCAGCATGAAAACTGACCTTATCCCGCCCGAACAAATGCGCGTCGTTCTCGTCGAATCTGCTAAGGCGCGGTTGCTAAACGAAACAGGCAACTTTGTCTGTACAAGCTGCTGGGATTACATGGAGATGATACGCATCAAAGACCTGCCTGACAAACCCAAGTGCCCTCGGTGCGGGTCGTTTGCGATTGGCATGCTTAAAATCGAGGAAGAGAAGGCTCTGCCGCTGATTGAAAAACGCGGGGAAAAGCTGGGGAAGAACGAGGAGAAGATGCAGGTGCATGCAAGGCAAACCGCGGAGTTGATAGAAAAGTACGGGAAAGCGGCTGCGGTGGCGTTGAGTGCACGACGGGTTTCGGCGGCCGATGTCAGGGCTATTCTGGAGGCTGAACCCAAGCTTTCGGACAAGTTTTATGAGTTAGTTCTGGAAGCTGAACGCAAAGTGCTCAGCAAACGGTTTAGGTAGCGCCGAGTTTTCGATAGTTACTGTTTTTGTTTTAAGGGTTTAGTTTCTAATTGAACACTAAAATTTGTTTTCTTGTCAATCAAAGTAACTGCTTCGAGTATCGTCAGCGTGGCAACGGCGAAAATAGGAAGCACATCGTACGAATAAATCTGCGAAACGATGGTGCCGTTAACTTCCGTCTGCAAAAAATTTAATCCGATGTTGTTGTAGAAGAAAAAAGGCAGATTAAACGCAGCAAGAAAAGCAACTGTGCCCACTCCGAACTTCCATAGTTTTTGTCTGTTATACCACAGAAGCAGTGGAAGCGCAAGAAGAGCACCGCGAGGATCAAATGCGCCTACCGCAAGAAGCAATGCGGAAAGCCACGGTTTTTTAGAGAACCCAAAATATAAACTGCCCACCAACAGAACAGCTTGAATTACATGGGCATTTGCCTGAGCATACCCCCAAAAGTAGCCGGGTTGGAAAGCAATCAAGACAATGAACGCTGCTGTGCCGCCCCACAAGAGTTTTTTGTCCTTAACAATTTTGTAAACGAAGAACGCTAAAGCAAAGATAGACACAAACTGCAGTATATCGAAAACGTTAAGTGCGTTCTGGTAATTTAAAACCATAAAAGGCGCCAAAAAAATCAGAAATGACGGTGTATACTTGAAGGTTTGGACGTTTGGCGTAATAGGGTAGTCACCCGGTTGATTGCCGCCGATATAAATTGCTGATGGATTGTGCAGTAATCTGTATTCTCCAATGTAGTAGGCTGAAAAATCTTTTGCGTAAAATGAGGACATAGGTTTGAGTGTTTCTGGGTAGGCAAGACAAAAAGTAGTGGCGTTTAGCGCTAATGCGATTATGATTACTAAAATGAGTGCTAGCTTTTTGTTTTTAGGTTGCTGATGAGCAAGGGGTGTTTTCATCTTCACCAAAAGTATTAGAACCAGTTATTAGGTTTTGTTGAACTCCCCGTTTGGCTGACGGTTTTAACAGCAACTTTTTAAGGGTAGAACATCTTATTTTGGCGTATCTGCTCGTTATGCCTATAGGGGAATAGAAAGTGGAAATAAGCCGAAAAAACCTACGCAACGAAGTTCTTGAACGCATCAAATACGTGAAAACCTGTGTTATGGCGCGGGAACTTTGTCTGCTTGTACGTACTAACAGGGCGGTTTTAGAACCTAAAGACGTTCAGGAAGTTTGCTTGTACATCTCCAAGCTATGCAAAGAAGAAGGCTGCAACGAACCCAGCGAAATGTGTATCAAAGCCGCAAACGCCATCGGCAAAGCAGAGGAAGAAAAA
>CAIUPH010000050.1 GCA_903901015.1 Candidatus Bathyarchaeota archaeon
AAACGTCCGAAACAAACCAGGCGAACCAACCGAAGGAGTCGGCATCGTTGAAGCAGCACGCGGAACCCTCATCCACCACTACACACTCGACAAAGACGCACTCGTCAAAGACGTCAACATGATCGTTGCCACCACCAACAATTACCCAGCAATCTGCATGAGCATACGCGACGCAGCAAAAGGCTTAATCCACGGCGGCAAAGTCGACCAAGGCATCCTCAACAAGGTTGAAATGGCATTCAGAGCTTACGATCCATGCTTCGGCTGTGCAACACATGCTGCAATCGGCAAAATGCCTCTGACCATTGAAGTCTTCAACGCTCAAAAACAGTTAGTCAGAAAAGTTTCACGTTAGACAGCCCTTTTTCTTTAGGGCACTCAACATTTATTTTTTTCATGTTAAAAGTAAATCTTATATGCCTTTAGATTCGATATAGCCTTGTTAAGGGATTACATTTGAAAAGTTTAGTAGTTTATTATACTCGAACCGGCAACGCACGCTTCGCTGCTGAAACCATAGCAGCTGAAATAGGCGCAGACGTCGAAGAAGTCATCGATATGAAGAACCGAAGCGGCAAACTCGCTTACTTAACGGGTGGCGCGGATGCACGGCGCGGCAAAGAAACCGAAATAGCTCCAACCAAAAAATCCCCCGCCGATTACGATTTGATAATCGTCGGAACTCCAGTTTGGGCATCAAGACCCGCACCAGCAATAACCACTTACCTCAAGAAAAACAATCTTTCAGGCAAAAAAGTCGCATTGTTCTTTACGCAGGGAGGCAAGAAACCGAGTGCCATTGACCAGACTAAAGCGTTGATTCCCAACTCTGAATTCCTCGGCGTGTTGACATTGATTGAACCCTTAGACAACAAAGCAGAATCGGAAAAACAAATCACTGAATGGTGCAAAACACTCAACACCAATTAATCGAGCTTAAGTTCCACCGCGATTTTCGCGGTAATCTTTACTAACTTAATCCTCATTCTCTTTTAATGGTGCTTCTATGTCTGATTCTGTCGGGAAAGAACTCAAAGACTGGTTTGTTAACGCAGAGAAAATTGTTGTAGCAGGAATCGGGAACCCTATTCGTTCAGATGATTATGTTGGGTTAAAAATCGTTAAGGCTTTGCAGGGCAAGGTCCCAGACACCGTTTGCCTTTTGGAGTGTGAAACGGTTCCAGAAAGCTACATCTTAGACATCGAGCAGTTTCAACCCACGCATGTCCTATTGATTGACGCTGCTTTTCTGGAGTTAAAACCAGGCGAAGCCCAACTTGTGGCTGCAGAAAGAATGGTTGATTACTCGGCAGTTTCAACCCATGCGTTGCCTCTGCGGATTTTCTGTGAACACATCAAAAAAGTGACAGGGGCAAAAATTGGGTTGTTGCTTATTGAGCCGGCGGATATGGAGTTTGGCGAAGGCTTAAGCGTTGAAGCTGAGTGCGCAGCTGAAAGGTTAACTACGCTTCTTCTTGAACATCTGGTTTCGCGGCCTCTTTTCTTTTCAAAACGCAGTTGGCGCTGAGCTTTAATTTACCCCTTGTTTCTCTACTTTTTCTTCTTATCTCTCTCTTAAAAAATTCTCTTCCAACTTTGTTCATTTTCAGAGTAATTTCTGGTTTTATGAATAAACGTATATACCGTTGCATACAGTCTTAGAATTGAAGAGGAAAACATTGCAAAAAGCAACAATATCTATACTTACTCTGATATTGTTACTGTTTTCGGCTTTATCGCTAATTTTTATTCAGAGTACTAATGCAGGAATAGCGCCTGTTGAAAACTCATGGGCAACAAAAGCACCGATGCAAATTGCAAGAAGCTACTTAGGCGTTGCCAGCGTTAACGGCAAAATCTACGCCATTGGAGGCATCAGTGTTCCATCGGTGCTAGACGTAAGTCATTCAGGCGGTTTGCCTGTTTTTACTGAGGCTAAAATTGTTGGCACAAACGAAGAGTATGACCCATTAACGAATACTTGGTCTACTAAAACTGACATGCTCATTGCTAGGGCACATTTTGCTATAGCCGCCTTTGAAAATGAGGTATACTGCATCGGAGGTACAACTGATTCGACGGCTGTTCCAGTTAATGAAGTCTATTACCCGTCAAATGACAGCTGGACAACTAAAGCACTATTGCCTACACCGGAAGAGGGCATGCAAGCGAACATTGTGAACGGCAAAATATACGTCATCGGTGGCGGTCCAAACTACGTTTATAATCCGGCATCTGACAACTGGACAGCCATCGCATCTATGCCGAACGCTCCGAACGGAACACAATCTTCATGCGTCTACGACAATAAAATTTACGTGGTAGGTTCACCGTGTATGCAGATTTATAACCCAGAAAATAACACTTGGACTGCGGGCATTCAAATACCCATAGCTGCCACTCAGCCGATTGCCGTTGCAACTTCAGGTTTGAATGCTCCAGCTCAAATCTATATCTTTGAGGAAAGTGTGCTCGCGGCTTTTAATCCCCAGACTAACAGCTGGATGGATGCCGCAGTTTTGCCGCCCGTTCAAACTAATCCTGGCTCAGATGTCGATAGAGTTGTGGCTGACCATCGAGGTTACGGTGTTACAGTACTAAACGATGTTATCTATGTGGTCGGAGGCGAAAGTGTTACTTCTCTTAAAAGCAGTTTTTATACCGAAGATACAGCTGAGCTTGCAATAAACCAGGCGTACATTCCGTTTGGGTACGGCACTATTCCCCCTGAGATTATTGTTTCTTCGCCGTTAAACGCAAACTACTCTTCCAGCGATGTTGCACTAAATTTCTCAATCAATAAACCTGTAAACTGGACAGGCTACAGTCTGGATGGACAACAAAACGTTACATTAACTGGCAATATCACCATATCTAACCTGAAAAACGGTCTACATAGTTTAACGGTTTACGCCAACGATACATATGGCAACACCGGCGCTTCACAAACCATCACTTTCAACGTTGGAAAAACAGCGATTGCGACTTCACTAACGACGACAACTGTCTTAATAGCGGCTCCAATTCTGATTGTTTGCTTTGTTGCGGGTTTACTCATTTATCTTAAAAAACACCGGGGATCCATAAAAAGTTGAAATCAACGTTTCTGTTTACTTTTCCCAACTTTTGGCTGATAAAATATTAATTAGCAGGTTTCGAGTTAGCATTCTGCAGGGATTTGGCTATGGCTGGAAAAGCAGTTGTAATCATGGGTTCAGAGCGGGATTTGGATTTTAGCCGCGACATCGCGAAGTACCTTAAACTTTTAGGGGTAGACTACGAGTTCCGCGTTGCTTCAGCCCATAAGACCCCGGAGAAAGTTCTTGAGATAATCAGGGAGTTTGAAGGGGAAACAGTGGTTTACGTAACGGTTGCAGGCCGCTCAAATGCACTTAGCGCTTTCATCGACGGCAACACCTCAAAACCAGTCATCGCCTGCCCACCATACAGCGACAAATTCGGAGGCGCAGACATCCTCTCTTCGCTTCGGGTGCCAAGCGGCATCGGCAGCGTCGTAACTATCGAGCCTGAAGGCGCAGCAATCGCAGCCGCAAAAATCCTCGCCGTCCAAGACCCAGAACTGGAAGCCAACGTTAAACGCTACCAAGAGGACAAGAAGAAAGAACTTGACAAAGCTAACGAAGCAATTAAAAAATTAAAATAATTCCTTTATATTTCTGTAATTCTTTGTGCTTCAATGTTGGAGAGAGCACTCTTTGAAGCCTGACGAAGATAAAATCCCGCGTACAATGTCCACTCAGCACCCTGACAACGTGAACGTTCCCGAATGGAGCACAGACCAAGTTATCGATGGCAACGCCGAAGTCTACGAAGCATACTATGCATACGATATTCTGGGTTGCCAAGAGGTAATGTGGGATTCTGAAGGAAAAGACGTTGACACACGTGTCCTAAGAAAACTTATGGATAAACATTGGAGTTATTTTGAAAAACACATCGTCGGCGAAGACGTATTCTTGACTTACCGTATTCCTAACCCGAAGATTGAGGCTGTTGAGAAAAAAGTCGTTGTTGAAACACTTCAGAACATTGCGATGGCTTACGACGCTGCATCAAGCTTTTACCGTAAAGAAGTCACGCCTATCTTTGAGGTGATTTTGCCCTTCACTACAGACGGCAAAGAACCCGTTTGGCTATACAACTATTACAAGAACGCTATAGTCAGTGTTGAAGACTCGCTTTTGGATGAATCGACAAAAGCTAAAGATTGGGTCGGCGCTACTAAACCAAAACACATCAGCGTAATTCCCCTTGTGGAAGATTTCCAGAGCATATTAAACATCGACCGAATCGTTCAGCCCTACATCAACTTGACCAAACCAAAAAACCTCCGCGTTTTCATCGCAAGGTCAGATCCAGCCTTAAACTACGGTTTAATCTGCGCGGTGCTTCTCTCTAAAATAGGGCTCTTTAAACTAAAGAAAATCGAGAAAGAACAAAACATAAACATTCACCCCATAATCGGCGTGGGATCCAAACCTTTCAGAGGGCACCTTTCACCAGAAAACACCGAGAACTTCCTGGAAGAATACAAAGGCTTAGCCACCGTAACTATCCAATCAGCTGCAAGATACGATTATCCTCTTGCACA
>CAIUPH010000051.1 GCA_903901015.1 Candidatus Bathyarchaeota archaeon
GCTTAAGACGGCTCAGTTTAAAACTGTAGATGCTGGGAAAGGGGTTTCACCTGAAGCTCTTGCGTTGAAAGCTAAGGAGACGAACGCAGACATTATAGTGGTGACCGTTGGTCTTTCATCGGCTAAGGATAACCTTCCAAAACTATTCACCGCCCTAGAAAATGAAGGGTTAAAGGGAAAAGTCACAGTCATGATTGGAGGCGCCGCCGTCACCAAGGAAGACGCCGACAGAATAGGCGCGTTGTTTGGCAAAACAAGGGAAGAAGCGGTGGTTCTTGCTAAGAAAGCGATGGAGCAAAAACACAAGTAACTTGGGCTTCACCGATTACTTTCGTTTATTTTTCATTAAGTGGACTCAATAGCGGAAAAAGTATTCACAAGCCTCCGGCGTTTATTTTCCCCACCTTTAGCTTCATCGTACCTCGATTTTCTCATCGTCCAAGCTATGAGAATCAATCCAAGTTAATTTACGTTTTCTAAGCAATGAGTTATTTTGCGGCTTTGGATACGCCGTGGCTGGTTTTGTCCCAGTAATGTGGGTTCGTTATTAGTTGGATTAATCCTTTCCAGCTGGCTATGCTGTGGAGCACCCAGTACAGTTGCATGAGCAGCGCGTACGGTGTTAAACGGGCTTTTTTTAGTTTAACGCATGCTACAACGTAGATTGCCAGATACGAAATGTTGCCTACGATTAGGTTAAAGATACATATGGGCTGCAGGTAGCTTGGAATCAACCAACCAAACGACGATGGCAACAGAAAACTTGCTGCCATAAAAGCCCAGAGCACAAGGTTTATGATTGGAATAAAGAGTCCAGTTCCAAATGTCAGCTGGAATTTTAGAAATTGTTTTGCCCCCAAATCCCGGTAGAGTTTTTTTGGCTGCCGCATGTGAACTAGATACGTTTGAAGATGCCCCTTGTACCATCGCGACCTCTGATGAATCCACGCTTTAACGGAAACAGGGGCTTCTTCATACGTGTAACTGTCAATCAACTCAGTTTTCATTTTTTGACGCGCCAACCTCAAGCCTAAATCGGCATCTTCAGTAACGTTGTACGGATCCCATCTGCCGAGGTCATCAAGACCTTTTTTGCGGAAATGATTACTTGTTCCGCCCAGCGGAATTGGCGCCTCAATCCAATCTAGCCCTTGAAGATAAAACTCATACCAGTTTGCATATTCAATCGAAAACCATCGGGTCAGAATGTTTTCTTCAGCGTTGTAGAAGTTAAGTTTAGACTGTAGACACACCACATCTGGGCTTAAGCGCAAGAATACGATTGCGGCTTTTTTGAGCTGGTCAGGGTCAGGATTGTCTTCAGCGTCGTAGATGACGCAGAGTTCGCCTTTAGCCCGCAGTAATCCATAGTTGCAGGCTCTTGGTTTTGTGGTTAATTGTGCAGTAGGAATAATTATCGGGTCAAAAAGCTTTAGAAAATCCGCATATTCCTCGCGTGGAATTCCCTCAACCATCTTTTTAGGTGAACCAAACAACCCTAAAAGTTTGGCTTCGTTGATGGTTTCCTTGTCCTTTTCTTCCATTAAGATTTTGATGTCGAGTTTGCCTTTTGGATAGTTTAGGTGGTACATGTTTCGTAGGTTTTGGGCGAGTATCTTTGATTCATGGAAAACCGGGATTAAAACGGTATAAACTGGGAGGTCTTCGTCGTGTGTCCATTGTAGTTCGCCCTTGGTTATTCGGGTGGGGGTTCTTGCTCCCCGAAAACCCCTTAGGGATATGTAGATTTTGATGGGGTTAACGATGAAGTATCCGATGCTAATTATTGCGAATAAAATCATGAAGGTTACTGCTGAACTTATGACTGCACAAACTGTTATTGCTGCAGTTAAGGCTATTATGAAGTATTTTTGGTTGGGGTACAGGACTTTGAAAGCTGATTGGTCAGGGGTACGGTTGTAGAGGTCAAACATTGCGTTGGTTTTATGGATTTCACGGTAAATGTTGTCAATTGCCCATTCGATTGCTTTTGTGGAGACAACACGCAGGTTGATTTTCCAAGAGGAAAACAGGTACTGGAGGGTAACCATAACTTTGCTGTCTAAGGGGTTGTCAATCGCTAAATCTATGCTTGACCCGTTTATTTCTAAGGGGATGATTTTGTACTTCATTATTATTGAGTACGGCAGGACGGCAATGAGTTTGCTTTTTTGTGTGTCTTGATAAATTTTTTTCACTTTGGAATTTTGAAGAAAACGCATGCCTAATTTTGAGGCTAAGTCGTTGAAGAAGGCTTCAGGAAGGTTGACTTTGGCTTTTCTCAGGGAAGGAATTATGTCTTCGAGGGGGATGTCAGAGTTTTCAACGGAACCAGGTTTGACCCCGTGTGATTTCAGGAGTTCAATTAATTGTTTTTTGTCAATTGGTTTTTGGGTGGAGGTATCTATTACTGCCGCGTTTCCGTATATTTCATGTTCGTATTGCTCGGTCATTTTTCGTTTCTCTTTTTCCACTCAAAACCGTTAGTGAATATTATTAGTGAATATACAATACACGACCATGTGTTCACTTTAAAACATTGTGAATCCCCGCTCCTACATTGAAGCGAAAAGCAATTCTACCCCCTCGCCAAACAAATAAAGTTGCAATAATGCAAATGTTAAGCCGTTAGCACCGCGACGTAACAGTTCACGGCTTCATCATCCACGAAAGCAGCCACCTGCAAACCCGAACCATCAAGAACATCCATGAATTTTTCGAGCGGAAAAGCCTTTTTTAAACCAGTCACTATGACCTTGCCGCCCCTTTTTGCGGTACGCTTTAGCTCGCTTAAGGTTTCGTTGGGTTTGGGCATGTTCTGGAGCACGGTGAATGCGAAGACGGCGCCGAAAAACCCGTCTTTAAACGGCAGGTGGTCAGCATCAGCCTGCAAAACAAAAACATTCCCAAAGGCGCCAGCGTGCTCCTTTGCTTTTTGGAGCAGTTTACGGGAAACATCCACGCCAACAACCATGTCAGCTTGAGCGGATACTTGGCTAAAGAAAAGCCCCGAGCCGCATCCAACATCCAAAACCGCCTCGCCCAAAACCGCGGCGTTCTCCAAGGCTTTCCTGTATTTTCGCTGCTGCTCCTCGGCATAGCGCTCCTCGTACATTTCCGCCGTTACATCGTAGCTGTGCATCACTTTGCGCTTGTCTTTCCAACCTGCCAACGCTAATCCTTCAAGAATTCTTATGTACCCAATGCCTACCTAAAATAGTTGGCGAAAACCCGAATGCAGCAACCGAACAAACTCGCGGTATTAACAGAGCCAACACTTGCAGAGGCAGCTGTGCTCATGGAGAGGGCATTTGCGCAGAGAAGAACACTCGTCGTCGCAGGCAACTGCCATGTCCACTACGCAGGCAGAGCAAACTCCACGCTGGAACTTGGCGAGCGCCTCTTAATCATCAAATCCGACGGCTCACTACTCGTGCATCGCCCAGTCGGCTACGAACCCGTCAACTGGCAACCCGCAGGCAGCGTCTTCCACGTCGAAATGAAAGAAGACGGACTCGAAGTGCATGGCATCCGCCAGAAGCCACGGGAAAGCGTGCGCGTAACCTTCAACCAAATCCTGATGGTTTCCTCACTTAACCTGCAGGATTCAGGAGACTTCCTCTTGCACGCAAGCGAAGACGACATGCACCGAGCAATCCTCCTCAAACCCGAACTCCTCGAAGAAGGGTTTAAGCCGATTAGCTGGGAGAAAAAAGTGGAGCCAGGCTTCGTGGACATCTACGGCGAGGACAAA
>CAIUPH010000052.1 GCA_903901015.1 Candidatus Bathyarchaeota archaeon
AACAGGGCGGTTTTAGAACCTAAAGACGTTCAGGAAGTTTGCTTGTACATCTCCAAGCTATGCAAAGAAGAAGGCTGCAACGAACCCAGCGAAATGTGTATCAAAGCCGCAAACGCCATCGGCAAAGCAGAGGAAGAAAAATACTTGGACCTTTGCGCTCAAAGCTGCGTCAAATGCGGCGAAGCAAAAAGACCGCAGTCTAAAAAAGACGCCTACGTGGCTTAACAGCATGATTGTTAATCGTTTAGGAAGAAGGAATTGAGAATGTTCATCGCTCCATTCGTTCCAAGCCCCACCCTCGTGGTGGAGTACATGCTTAAACTGGCTGATTTGAAAGCAGGCGAAGTCCTCTTCGACATGGGTTCAGGAGACGGCAGAACAGTCATTATGGCAGCGAAAACTTTTGGCGCACGCGGCGTCGGCATCGAGCTTCGTGAAGATTTAGCTAAGAAAGCCATGTGTTCCATCCATGAGAATGGACTTGACGACCGCGTAACCATCATGAACGATGACATGTTCAACGTAAACTTAACCTCAGCAGACGTAGTTTACCTGTATTTGACGACGAGTGCTAACGAGAAAATCAAGTCAAAACTCGAAAGCGACCTCAAAAAAGGAACCCGCGTCGTCTCCCACGACTACGAAGTTACGGGTTGGCGACCCACAAAGGTTGAGAACTTCTGCGAAAACCCCCGACTCGGTTACCCTGCCCACACAATTTACCTCTACAAAAAACCCTAGTTTCCCCGTTTTTAGCGGGAAAACCATTTAATCCCGCATGGTTTTGATTCACCCAGAGTGTACCAGACACATGCAGTTTGTTCCATGGCAAAACATCGCAGATTGGCATTGCAAAGCTTGCGGTTACTGCTGTAAACTCTACAGCGTCGTCTTAGGCTTTCCCGAGTGGCTCAACATCTCAAGAACATTCGGCGTTGACACCACGGTTTCTGGTTTAGGCCGCTTCTACATCAAACGGTACAGTGATGGCTCATGTGGGTTCCTCTGCAACAAACACGACACTTACTACTGCGGTTTGCAAGCAATGAAGCCTAACGCATGCAAAATCTGGCCCTTCAAAATCCTCTCCGAACCAAAATACGGCGAACCCAACCAAGCCGCCTACGACTACCACGGCGTACGCCTCTACGTTTACGGCGACACCATGTGCAGCGGCCTGCGCCAAGGAACACCAACATGGGAGTTCCGCTACAACACAATAAAAGAGTTCACCGAACTAGCCTTGGGACTGAGGCAGATGCAGTACAAAACCACCCGAGCTGAAAATGCGCAGAACCAATGGGGAAGACATTTATTCCCGTAAATCGACGTTTTTATTGTAAAACATATTATTTTTAGCCTAATTTAGGCTCAAATTTCATTTATAATGTTTTGCATTTGCTGTGGGGTTAAGTTATTTAGGAAGAGGCGGCTTTTAACCAGAAACATTCCATTTACACGGAGAAACTGAACATGTCAAATGCGAAAGTCGGCGTTTCAATGCTTTACTGCCTTGGCGAACCGTTTACCAGGATGGTTAAACGCTTGGGCACGATGGATACACAGTACATTGAGATTTTGGACGATGGCACCCATGACCTCGACAAAAAACGCATCGATCTCCTAAAAGAAGCCGCAAAATCCTACGACCTCACATATAGCCTGCATGCTCCCTTCGCCGACATCAACATCGCCTCGCCAGTTAAACCCTTACTTAACGCTTCACTAAAACGCCTCAACCAATCACTCGCCAACGCCAACGCGCTGGATGCTAAGATGTGGGTTTTTCATCCGGGGCAACGCACAGGTATCGGGCAGTTCTATCCAGGCGCCGATTTCAAAACCATGTGCCAAAGCATCCAGAAGCTCTACACTCAAGCCGAGGAATACGGCATAAACATTGCACTGGAGAATTTGCCTGCAAAATATTGGTTTTTGATGAATACGCCTGAGGAATTCATGCGAATGTACAAGGAAACCAATTTGCCCATTGGGATAACGATGGATCTTGGACACGCTAACCTTGAGGGGCAAATCCAGCCGTTCTTTAATTTGCTTGCCGACAAAATAGTCCACATCCACGCCAGCAACAACGATGGCTCAGAAGATCAGCATTTCGGCGTGGAAGACGGCAACATTGACTACGTGTGGTTTGCTGAAACACTCAAGAAAATCGGCTACGATCAACGCGTAATAGTTGAATCCATGCATAAGGTGCCCCAGAGCATCCAGAAGCTAAAGCAGCTGCTCTCTTAAGGGCAGTTCCAGCTCCATGAAGTCTTCGGCGAGTACGCTGTTTGGGAAAACCTTTTTTGCCTGCTCCAAAAGCAGTTCTGCATTCGGGTACCTCGCACTGATATGTGACAGGACCAGTTGTTTTGCGCCAGCCGCTTTTGCCTGCCCAGCCGCTTGAGTTGGCGTCGAATGACCATCCAACCCTGCTTTTTCAGTTAAGGAATCGTCGAAGGTGCAGTCGTGAATAACCAAATCCGCGTCCTCCGCAAACGCAGCGAAGGCTTCGAAGGGTTTAGTGTCGCCCGTGTAGACGATTTTTCTTCCCGCTCGCATCGGACCCATCACGTCGCTTGGCTTCACAACCTTGCCGTTTGCCAGTGTGACTTCTTGTCCGTTCTGCAGTTTGGACCACAACTCGCCTGCCTTAATTCCCAGAGCCAACGCTTTTTTGGGGTAGAACTTGCCTGGACGCGGTTTCTCAATGAATGCGTAAGAGTAGCTTTCTACTGCATGGTTAGATTTGATTGCGGCTACACTGTATTCTTCTTCGTCGCAGACGACGCCTTCGGAAGTGACTGTGTTGATTTCGACGGGGTAGTTTAAGCCGAAGTTGAGTGTTTCTTTGGTGCAGACCAGAAAATCCTTTAGTCCTGCTGGACCGTAGATTTGGACGGGTTCCTTGCGATCCATGAGCGCCATGGTCTGCAGAAGCCCCGGCAGCCCAAGCACGTGGTCGCCGTGTAAGTGAGTTATGAAAATCTTCATTTTCCGGTGAAAACTCACTTTGCCCTGCATCATCTGGCGTTGTACGTTTTCGCCGCAGTCAAACATCCATTGGTCACGCGGACACTGAACCACAACACATGGCAAGCTCCGCTTCAAAGTTGGTACGCTGCCGCTTGTTCCCAAGAACACTACGCGAAGACTCATGTATTCACCTTTTCGAACACTGCTATTTCCCGCGTTAAGGAACCGTGGATGTAGGCGAAGTGGGATTCCACATGCCTGTAGCCCAGTTCGGTGCCTATATGCGCGATGTTTAATGTTTTAGGTGACGCGATACAAATCCGTTGCCCTGCACCCAGCAGCTCACGCGACGAAGCTAAGACGTCTTTGACTAGTTGTTCGGTGGTGGATTTCATGGTGCTCGATGAGCGTCCGTATGGTGGGTCTGTGACAACGCAGTCAACCTTGAAGAACGGGGGTTTGCGCGAATCCGCCAGCACGAGTCCCTCTGCGGAGATGTTGAAGAAACGCAGGTTTTTGCGTGTTCCCAGAATCATCCGTTTCTGTGCATCCACTCCGACTGCGCGGCAGCCGATGAACGTGGCTTCGATAAGCGAAGTGCCTGTGCCGCAGAAGGGGTCCAATAGCACCGACTCCGCTTTTGCATGTGCCAGATTCACCATGCACCGTGCCATCTTCGACGGCATTGCGGATGGGTGGAAGAAGGGTTTTTTGCGGGGTCGGCGTTCAGAGAAGGTTTTGCTGGTGATATCGGTTAGTTTTAAGCCCAGAATGAGTTTTTCGTCGGTTATTATGCCTATGAAGGTTTTATCTGGGTTTTTCAAGCTGACTTTGGTGCCTTCGGTGAGGTTTAGGATTTGCTTGCCCAGTTTGCCCTCAAGCTCCATCGTGTTCAATGCTTTGTCCGCGTAGTTTCTTATGCGGTTTATCCGCACCACAAAGGTTTCGCCAGATTTGAGCACGCTTTTGAAGTCTGTTTCCGAGGCTGTTTTAGCTATATCTTCGTTGATTGCATCTGACACAAAGAGTTCCAATGCGCTAAAACGCGTGTACGCCGAGCGAACCTGCACAGGCTGAACGCAGTTCACGTCTGCTTCTAATCGTAGAATCTGGTCAAACTCAGACGCATTCACGTAGCTGTAGCCTTCCGCATCCAATATCGCCTTAACTTCGGCGGCAGGCATCGAATCGTTCTCGCCTGACAACAAAAAGAAGAGTTTAGGCACTACTGCTGCGCCTTAAGCTCTTGACTGATGAGCGGTGCCAACGACACCTTGCTAACATTGCCTGGAACACTGTCGGTTCCCACGATTTCCTCGACGCCCGCATCCAAAATCCGTTTTTCCGCGTCTCCGATGAGCAAGCCATGGACACATCCACAAAAAACGTGTTTAGCGCCCTGTTCACGGAGGATTTTTGCTGCGCCAACGATGGTGCCGCCCGTGCTGATGATGTCGTCGAGAATAATGACGGTTTGACCCTTCACGTTCAATCCCTCCGCGGTTTGAACGGTTTGCCCTGTGTAGCGGTCGCGGGTTTTGCTAAGATGCCCCACGTCGCCGCCGAGAACCGCCTGAGCCTGCTTCGCAATGTACATGGCGCCTTTGTCGGGTGAAAGTGCAAACGCTCCTTTGTGTCCTTTTTTGACGAAGTACTCTGCTATGAGTGGGATGGCGCT
>CAIUPH010000053.1 GCA_903901015.1 Candidatus Bathyarchaeota archaeon
AGTTCGCATCCTTCGCCGCAATCGCAGGGATTCTCAACTAAAACAACGAGACCGCACTCATCGCACCTGTATTGTTCACCTTTCTTTTTAGCCAAAAAATCACCTTCCAAAACGTTGCTGCATAATGAACTGTGCAATGCAACAAACCCATAGCGCAGTGAGTGGTGATAAGTCAAATTTATAAACAAAATCAAAACATTTAGTATCTGTGACTTAAAGATGCCTTACTGCGAAAACTGCGGTTCACAAATTAATCTGAATGCGAAGTTCTGCGGCAACTGTGGAGCCGCCCGAACCCCAGCCCAACCCAAAACAGCTCCAGCCACCGCAAAACCCGCAGCGGAAACTCAGTCCGCCCAACCTAAACGGGAACGCCTCTCATACTATTCTCCGCCTTCCCCGTCTGCGATGCCAATGCAGTCTCCGCCAGCGTCAATCATGCAGCCGATGCAGCCTCAACAGTATCAAGCTCCGCCGCAAATGCAGCAGGCAACACCCATGCCTCAGGTTCAGCCAGGTTCAGAACCCATATACGGCGTAATCCTGTTTCGACGTATGAAGTCTCTTGGAAGATGGGATACTTACACTGGAGTCTTGACCAGTCAACGAGTAATTTTTGCCCAGATGACCAATGAGATGATTAACGCGGCAGTGCGGCAGTCACGTGACCAAGCTAAAGCGGAGGGCAAAGGTTTCTTTGGGCAATGGGGAGACCAGCTTAAAGCCACATGGCTATATTCCCAAAAATACTTAACGATGCCGCCCCAAACGATTCTTGCTGAAACCCCAGGCAACTTTGAGCTCTACAACAGCACAATTAGCGAAATCAGGGTGAAAGTAGACCAGGACCAAGAGGGCCAGAAGCGTGGTCTTAAAGTGGAATTTCACTCAACAGCGGGAAAATACGAGTTTGTCATCAATGAAGACAGCAATTTGACTAACTTGCTAAAACAGGTTTATGGTGACAGAGTGAAGATGCCGTTTGGATACTTCAACAAAACCATCAACATTCGATGATAAAACCTCATTTTCCAAGGTTTTTATCGAGTTTCTATAATTTTTCTCTTGAAAGTATGGTCGTTTGGTACAGTTGGAATAAAGCTTATATGTTAAACAGTCGAGTTAACGCCTTAAGGATGGAGCATGAAAGGAGCAATAATATTCCTAATAGTTTTCGCTTTAGTAGTCATCGCAACTTTGGCCTACACATCGATTCCGCCTGGACAAGCCATTTACAAAGCAGCTCTGCCTAACACAGCGCAGTACACGTCTACCTACGCAATCGCTGGCACCAACGCCTACGCTTTAATAATCGCAGTTTTCAACGGTGTTATCTACGCATTCATAGTTTGGCTAATATTCACTTTGGCAACAATGGGCAAAAAGAAAGACCAAAACCAGCAGAACGTTATAGTCAATGTAAACAACAATCAGTCACCACCGCCGCCACCACAAAACTAAACGGCACCAAAGCTAAAATCCAACATTATTTTTTCTCTTAACACCCAGCGCAGCGTTCAACATAGAACAGAAAAAGTTAAAACTTTCCCAAAACATCACTAGATTAGTGATTTTATGCAGTTTTTTACGGTTACAGACCAATCAAGCATCAAACATAAAGTTCTCGTTGTTCCCCTGAGCCAAGCAGAAATGAACCAGCTAGTGTGGCAATGCAGAAAATGTATGCCCTCAATCTCAGTTTCCTCGATAATCCAAGTTGGACACCCATACATCATCGTTGATTTTGGGGTGCCGACGCATGGAAAACAGCCATAGCCCTCGATGAAGAATCGGAAGACGGACACAGGATTGGAGACGAATTGGAACTGGGAGATATCTTAAAGGTGATTTAAACCGGCTGATGCCCAAGCCCTCAGCACCGCAAAAGAAAGAGTCTACATGAACGTGCCCGTTGAAAGCATTTTAGCCTTCAGCGTCCTCTACACGGCGGAAATCTCGGAGAACTATTCGTTGTTCAAGTTGATTAAGCAGCCCAAGGGTGAATAGCCGCGCCGCCTTAATGCAAGTAACGCAGGAACCATTCAGCCGAAACTTTAGCAACTTGTTCGAGCGTGCCCGATTCCTCAAAAAGATGCGTAGCGCCGGGAACTATGACGAGTTTCTTTTCAGCCCTCATTTGAGCCATCGTTTCTTTGTTGAGTTCTATCACTTCAGTATCCAAACCGCCAACTAACAAAAGAGTCGGCGCACCCACCACGCGGGGCAGATAATCGCCTGCAAGGTCAGGACGTCCCCCACGCGAAACCACAGCTGCAATATCCTTTGGAAGTTTAGCCGCCGCAATCAAAGCCGCAGCCGCACCTGTGCTTGCACCAAAATACCCGAAGGCTAACCGCTTTGTTTTAGGGTCGTTTCTCAGCCGCTCAGTTGCCCCGATGAGGCGTTCCGCCAGCATGGGAATGTTGAATCGGTATTCAGCCGTCACCACATCTGTCTCTTCCTCTTCTTGAGTGAGCAAATCAAAAAGCAAGGTTCCAATTGAGGCTTTGTTGAATTCTTTTGCCACGTACTGGTTTCTGTGGCTAAACCTGCCGCTGCCGCTTCCATGTGCAAACAAAACAACGCTTTTGGCGCCGGGCGGCAAAGTCAAAGTGCCCTCAACCACTACTTCTCTGACTGGAATTTTCATGTCTGTTTGGTTGTGAATCATGCTTCCACCATATCTTCAGCTGTTCTCGCGAGGTTACGCTTGTTTTCCCGCAGCAACCCGATTACTTCTTCATCCGAGGTTTGGGTGAAGTCGCTGTAGAATTCACCTATGGCTTGGAAGAATTCAGGGGTGTGGAGGCAAACGACGCGGTTCGCCATCTTCTGCAGGTCATTTATGATTGAGGGCGGTCCAACTGGAACAGCGACAGTTATGCTGGCGGCACCCCTGTTCTTCACCGAAGCCAACGCGGCCTTCATCGTTGACCCCGTCGCTATACCGTCGTCTACCACGATAACGTCGAGTCCCTTCAAGTCGGGGTATGAGGTGTCTTGCCTGTACAGTTTGAATCTTCGCCCGATTTCCTGTTTCTGGCGTTCCACTTCCTCTTTTATGTATTCTCGGCTGACGCCCAAGTACCTGAGTAGGTTCTGGTCGAGGATTGCTGAGCCATCTTCAGCCACGGCGCCGATTGCCAACTCAGGGTTGTCGGGTGCTCCGATTTTTCTGGGAATAATCACGTCAAGAGGCAGGTTGAGGGCTTTAGCAATCACGTAACCCACGACGACTCCACCCCGCGGAATCGCCAGAACCATTCCTTTTTTGCCAGAAAAATCTTTTAACGCGTAAGCTAGACGCTTGCCAGCATCGACGCGGTCAGTAAAAAAAGCCATTTTGACTCCTCAGAAATATTCTGTTAAAATAATGAGTAATTGGAAATATAAAAAGTGGTAACCAACACGTTTAATCCAAAAAGAGAGTTAAGCGACTGGAGATACCTAACAGGTCGTTGCTGGAAGGTTAAGTTATGCTTTCACAAACCTATTTGTATCTGAGCTCTGTGCACAATTCAGTTTTGTATTTTCTTTACGGTTTAACTTTCCTAACGGGCAACTTTAGAGTAACAGAAAAAAAGCAACAAACCACCCAAAAACAGAATACAGCACACCCCTCAGTTCCAAATATCATATCATTGCAGAAACGATAGAGGGGTAGGTCATTAACGCTATTGGCGGCAACACTTATTAGGTTTGGAGGAAAACTTAGCACGATGCAAGATGGCTCCTGAGGGTTATGTTGAGTATGAGCGAAGAGAATTCTGCAAAGACGTTCAGTGCCCCGTCCAAATAGAATTGAATACTCAAAAAGAAGGCTGCCCAGCCTACGAACAAACCCGCCAAAAATGCGGCGCCGCATGCCTCTACACTACATGGCAGTTCCACCACTGGCTCATAGAAAAAGGTTATTTAATTCTTAAGCCCAAAGCTTCTTCGGAGACTTGATTATGGAGTGGGGAATGAAGAACCGCTTAAGCAGACTCATCCAGAAAGACGGCAAAGCTCTGTTTTTGCCTATTGACCATGGGTACTTCCAGGGACCAACACATGGTCTTGAGCATCCTGAAGAAACCATCAAACCAATTATCCAATACGCCGATGGATTGATGTTGACTCGCGGTGTTTTGCGAAACTGTATCGACCCCGCAATCGAGAAACCAATCATCATGCGAGTCAGCGGCGCCGTATCAGTGGTTGGGGAAGATTTAGCTGCTGAAAGCGTAGTTACATCCATCCAGGAAATCCTAAGGTTAAACGCCTCCGCGGTTTCCATGTCAGTTTTTGTTGGAACCAAATACGAAAATAAAAGCCTTGGCAACCTTGCCAAACTCGTTGACGAATGCGAAGAATACGGAATCCCAGTCATGGCGGTTTCAGCAGTCGGCAAAGAACTCGAAAAGCGCGAAGCACGCTACCTCGCGTTAGCAGCGCGTATCTCTGCGGAAATCGGTGCAAGAGTCGTTAAAACCTATTATTGCAAGGAGAACTTTGAGAAAGTCGTCGACGGCTGCCCAGTACCAGTCGTCATGGCTGGCGGACCCAAAACTGAAACCCAGAAAGAAGTCTTTGACTTCGTCTACGACGGCATGCAAAAAGGCGCCATCGGCGTCAACTTAGGCCGCAACATCTGGCAAACCCAGTACCCCGTTGCCTCAATCAGAGCCATCCGCGCCATAATCCACGAAGGCTACAACCCCCAAGAAGCCGACGACCTCTACAAACAAGTAATCGCAGGCAAAGCCTAACCACACTTTTAAGGTGAAAAGTTTTGCTTGCAGCCTTCTACTACAACAACCATGACGTCCGCATCGAAGAAATCCCCCTTCCAAGCATCAGCGACGATGAAGCCCTCCTCAAGGTTATGGCGAGCGGCATCTGCGGCAGCGACGTTTTGGAATGGTACCGTGTGCCCAAAGCTCCGCGTGTGCTGGGGCATGAAGCAACGGGCGTTATAAGCAAAGTGGGCGGCAAAGTCAAAAAAATCAAGGTGGGCGACCGCGTTTTTGTTTCCCATCATGTTCCATGCAACAGCTGCCGCCACTGCCAACAGGGAAACCACACAGCCTGCCACACACTCCACACCACTAACTACTACCCAGGCGGCTTCGCACAGTACATAAAAATCCCAAAAATCAACATAGACCTGGGAATTTACAAACTACCCGACGCAATGAGCTTCGAAGAAGGCACATTCATCGAGCCACTCGCATGCGTATCGCGGGGACAGCGGCTTACAAACCTCAAGAAAAATGATTCCTTGCTCATCATCGGCAGCGGCATCTCAGGCATCCTGCATGCGCAGCTAGCCAAGTTCAAGGGCGTAGAAAACATCGTTGTAGCCGACATCAACCCGTACAGATTGGAGCTTGCCAAAAAATTCGGTGCAAACCACGCCTTAAACGCTAAAGATAACCTGCCAGAAAAACTAAAAGAAATAAACGATGGACAATTAGCTGACCAAGTTATCGTCTGCACGGGCGCAATGTCAGCGGCGATGTCTGCGATGGATTGCGTTGAAAACGGCGGAACCATCCTGTTCTTCGCCGTACCCGACCCAACCGTAAAGCTTCAGGTTCCAATCAACCAATTCTGGCGAAACGAAATCATCATGCGCACCAGCTATGGCGCAGCGCCAAACGACCTTGAAGACTCCCTTAAGTTTCTGGCAACGGGAAAATTGAACGTTAAAGACATGATTACCCATAGGCTGCCTCTAACTGAAGCGCAGGAAGGATTCCGTTTGATGGTTGAAGCGGGGCAGTCGCTTAAGGTTATTTTAGAGCCTAACGGAGCATAAAAAAAACCGCACGAAGGTTAGTTATGCCAGAAGTGTTAGATGCGATTCGTCAGCGGCGAAGTATAAGGAAATACCTGTCCAAAAAAGTATCCAGCGAGGTTGTTTCTGAGGTTTTGGTTGCTGCTGGCTGGGCGCCTTCAGCGCATAACTCTCAGCCTTGGCGATTCATCGTTTTAGATGATATTGCTGTTAAGCAACGGCTTGCAGAGGCTATGGCTGATGCATGGGTAAAAGATTTGCAAAGAGACGGCGTAACCGTTGAAGCAGTTAAGCGCGCGGAAAGAGCTGAACGATTCAAAACTGCGCCAGTGCTCATCTTGGGATGCTTAACCCTGTCTGATTTGCAAAAGTATCCAGACTTGGAACGACAGATGTGCGAACGCGACTTGGCAGTGCAGAGCTTCGGAGCAGCCCTCCAAAACCTGCTTTTAGCGGCGCACGCGAAGGGTTTAGGTGCATGCTGGTTCTGTGCACCAGCTTTCTGCAAAGAAACCGTGAGAAAAACCCTGAAAATCCCCGACGCAGTGGAACCCCAAGCGTTCGTTGCCATTGGGTATCCAGCTGAAAAACCGAAGGTGCCCATCAAGAAACTGCTTGAAGGCTACTGTTTTGTAGATATGTGGGGCAGGGCGCTTTAGGATTTTATCATTGTTAAGAGCATTTTGAAGTGTGTTTTTGCGGCTAAACTGTGCGGTTCGTTGGCGGGCAGTACGGTCATTTCGCCCTGTTTAAGCGGTACTCTTTTGCCAGATATTGTGGCTTCAACTTCGCCGTCCAAAATGTAAACCATGGCATCGTAGGGCGCGGTGTGCTCGCTTAAACCCTGATTCTCATCAAACGCAAAAAGTGTTATGGACCCTGTTTTCTTGTCGATTATTGTTCGGCTGACCACTGAGCCTTCGTGATAGTCGATTAAGCCAGAGAGGTTAGACGAGCGGGCTTTTAATTCCTGTTTTTTGTGCGACATAGATTAAACCATCTGATGTGATTGTTGGTTTCTACTTTGGTTTAGCTCTTTCCGCATCCCAACGTTTGAGCACGTCATCGATTATTTTAGGTTTCAACGCGAATATATCTCGAGGCTTCTCAACATACAAGTAAACAGTGTACACCCGAGTAAAGCCAGTCGATGCAGTCAACAGGTATTCGGGTTTTCTGGGCAGTACGGTTGCATAGTTGTTGACGACTTGATTGAATAAATCGCTCAACTTCTCTGTTGAGACGCTATGGTCAAAGCCGATGTCAAAAGAGTAGCAGTACATATTGCCGTTTCTTGTGCTCAGATAGAGGTAGTTGGTTATGTCGCGGTCCAAAATCTGAAGGTTAGTCACTGAAATAACGTTGTTATCCGACGTCAAAACCTTGGTATAGTTTAGGGTTATTTCCTGGACCAGCCCTTCTGCAGAGCCGATTTTCACGTAGTCGCCCACTTTGAAGGGTCGAGAGGCTAAGAGGAAAAGTCCAGCGATGAAGTTGCCGATGGTTTTCTGTGAAGCAAAACCTATAGCAGCGCCACCCACCGCGGAAACTGACAGCAACCATTCAGCTTGTACTCCACCGACGCTGCTGATGGCTAAGATGGTGAATACCAAAAGTAGTATTCGGAATGTTAGGACAAGGTTGTTGCTAGTGCTGGGTTCAAGCTTAACTCGTGTAGAAAAATGGAATAGGTAACGGCTGATTAGCCTTTCCAACGTCACGGCTACGATAGCGATTATTATTAAATCCACTATTGTCCTAACATCGACACCAAACATTGCAGACAAAGCTAAGCCGCTCTTTACTGCCCTCTTGCGATAAGTCGTCTATAACTCTTTCGTGCAGAAAAACAGTTCAGCCACTATTGTTATTTGTTGTCAGGTACAAAATCCATAGACATCGAGTTAACACAGTGCCGTGTGTCTTTTTCAGTGAAATGCTCACCTGTGAAGACGTGCCCAAGGTGGGCGCCGCAGTTAACGCATTGAATCTCCGTTCGCTGACCATCTGGGTCAGTAAGCCGCTTTACCGCACCATGGATTTCTTCATCGAAGCTTGGCCAGCCGCAGTTTGCTTCAAACTTGTTTTCGGAGCGGTACAGTTTTGCGCCGCAGCGTTTGCAGACGTAGGTGCCTTTTTCCCAGAATGCATAGTATTTGCCTGTGAAGGGCATTTCGGTGCCTTTGTGAATTATGACCTGCTCTTCTTCAGGGGTGAGCGGTTTGAGGTTGGATTGTTTTTCAGAAGTGGACAATAAAACACCATTAAAGACTATGCATTTGGAATGTAAAAAACACTTCTGCACATTATGTTTTAAAAAACAGATATAAAGAAGCCTTGATATTTACTAGTAAAGGTTTTTTTATGGTTGAAATTACAAAGTTATTTTGGAAACCAGCTTTCACTTCTGACAATATTTTGCTTGGCGAAGTGCAGAGCGCAGAACTTGACATGAGCAACTGGCAAATCATCAATCTATTTGTCGCATTAACTGACGAAGCATCGAAGAAGATGGGGTTTAAGCATCCTTATCTGGGAAAAGTCGTAGTGTGCTTACCCGTATCTGCAGTCGAATCCGTCAAGGACAAAGCAGTTCTAAACAAAACCATGGATGAACTCCGTACCCTGCGCCAATGCAGGGAATAACTGCTTTCTTTTTTGTTATTTTGATTTTTTATCTCGCCATCTAAGGTACAGGGATAGGCTACTGCCCATTATCGCTACGAAGGCAACGATTAGAGCTAAAAACATTATTGTCGGCGGCAGGGGCTGGGGTTTATCTTTCTGGTCTTGCTGTGAACTTTGGGGTGATTGCGACGGGTTGGCTGTTGGGCTCGGGCTGGATGTTTGATTTACTGGCGTTTTTGTTGGGTGAAGTTGCGATGGAAAAGAAACCGTCGGCGCCGAAGTTGATAACGCTACAGTTGCCCAATGTGGCAGTTGAATAGTGTCGTTGGAAACTTCGTAGGGTGCCATGAGCGGGTACGAATCCGTATTGTTTGAATTAATCAAGTAAGCCGTATCGCCTACTCCTGAACCAGCAACTTCAGTCGCGTTAGAGTAGCTCGATTGGTAATCGCTCCAATAGTTTCCCCGACTGATGATGTTCCAGTAAGTTGTTGCAGCCGGGTTGGGACCGATGATGGAGTCGGGGTTTCCGATTATCTGGGTATTGTTTATGAAATTGTTGCTGTAAAACCTGTCTCTAACACCTGAGAGGGCAACTGCATAATCGTTATTTTCAACGTTGTTGGCGTTGAAGATGTTTTCGCCGCCGCCCTGAGTCGTCGCAACCCCAAAGACCCCCAAAGCCACTCTATTGGCAGTTACATTATTGCGGGAACTTGAATCCAAATTAACGCCTACATAACAATTCGTTATGTTGTTGCTTGCAATCAGGTTCCCGTAGGACTGGTACGCTTCAACGCCTGTGCTTAGGCCCATCGAGGAACTTTTAGTGCGTGTTCCATTCAAACTATTCAGGTAAACAACGCAGTTGTAGCCTGAGGCACCTGCCGCCTCCAAATCAACAATGGCACCCGAACCGTTAACCGTGTTATTTCCGATAAACGTGTAGGGCACCTGTATGTGAGTTGGCCCCAGCCTGTTCTGGGTGATGGTCTGGTAGCTCCCAGATGAGAGGGTGATACCGTCGGGCAGGATGTTTCCTGTAATCAGGGTGTTTGAGCCACCTCCGCCTATATCTGGACTGCCGTTGGTGATGGTGAATCCTGAAATGGTTATGTTGTTTGCGGAAATCCAGATTGCGTTGGGTCCAACCATGATGGATGAGCCAAACAGCGGGGTGGGTGAGTCGATGTCGCTGATTATTGTGTTGTTGGCTCTTTCCCCTATCAGCGTGAGTGTTTTGTCTATGGTTAACGAGTGTTCAAGGTAGGTTCCGCCCCTGACGAGTATGGTGTCGCCGCTTGAAGCGTTACCTATGGCTGCCGCTATTGTTGAGTAATCGTCTGGAACGACGATGGTTTGAGAAGCAACTGCTTTAGCAAACGAAAAAAGCACGAGGCAAGATACGGTAACCAAGAGGAAGATGAATAGGAGCGATAGGGCTTTTTTCATTTGGCTTACCTGTTCATTTTGGCTATGTTTGTAGTTAAAAGCTTTCTCGTCAACATTTCTTGACTAAACCCCAATTTTTAGTCAAGTTCTGTTGACAAAGATGTTGTCCTATTTAGCGGTTGTATGGTTGGAATTACATACATTAGCTTGAAAAGTTACTCAGCAACATCGGTTGAATTACACTGACAAAAAGTAAACAGCTCCTCCAAATCTGCGAAATCGCCAACTCCTACAGCTTAATAATCAGGTTTGAACCGTTTCGAATACTATCGTTTAAAGTGCCGAAGAACGGTTGAAATAGGCTTATTTCTTTTTCAACGGAAACATGGAAAAATTAACCTGGACTGGCTGAAACTTTATCTATTTGATATAGGCTTTTCTGAGTTTAGCACGCAGTGTGCTACCTAAATTAACTGTCAAGGTTAAACTTATGACTGAGGCAGCCGCAAATCCCGCTCAAACCAGAGAGCAGCCGATTAAAGCTTCCGAGATAGACCCCAAATTTAAGTATGAACTATCAAAGATCCATGGAAGCGAAAAAATCCTCAAATGTTTCCAGTGCGGCACCTGCACCTCAGACTGCCCAGTGGCACGGTACAGCGATTCTTACAGGCCAAGAACCCTCATCCACATGGCGCAGCTCGGATTAAAAGACCGCGTTTTAAACAGCGACACCCTCTGGCTGTGCGCCGCATGCTTCACATGCACCGACCGCTGCCCCCAAGACGTAGAAGTCGCAAACGTCATCCGAGTCTTCCGCAACTTAGCCGCGGAAAAAGGCTGCTTCCCACAAGTCTTCAAAGAACAAGCCGCAAGCCTAATCGAAACGGGGTACGCATACAAAATCCCCGAACTTAGAATTAAGAAACGTGAATCCCAAGGGCTTCCTCCGCTGCCAAAGGGCAACCCGGAAAAAGTCCGCAAGGCGTTGAAAGGCGTTAAATTCATCGACGGCATCCAAAAGCCACAAGGAGAAAAACTAAGTGGGCAATAAATACCTCATATTTCTCGGATGCGCCATTCCCTACCGTGTTTCAGCCTACGAAATTTCCGCACGCAAAGTCCTCGCTAAATTGGGAGTGGAACTCGTTGAGATGCCCGAATTCAACTGCTGCGGTTTACCTCTTGACCCCGTAAGCCACGAAACCATGCTTATTTTAGCTTCAAAAAACTTGGCCTTGGCAGAACAGCAGGGACTCAACATCCTTACATTGTGCCCGGGATGCGCTGGAACCCTAAAGAAGGTCAACAAAGCCCTCAAAGAGGACAAAGCGCTAAAGGAACAGATTAACGCGCACTTAAAAGAGGTAGATTTGGAATTCAAGGGCACAGTCGAAACCAAGCATCTTCTCCAACTGCTCAAGGAAGATGTGGGTTTAGAAAAAATCAAAGCATCAGTCGTAAAGCCACTGACAAACCTTAAGGTTGCAGAGCACAACGGCTGCCACATACTGCGGCCAAAAGACATCATTGGATTCGACGACCCTGAAGATCCACAAACCCTAAAGGCACTAATCGAAGCCACAGGCGCCACATGCCTCGATTACATTGATGAAACTGAATGCTGCGGCGCACCAAGCGTGGGAGTCAGCGACAAAGTGGCGTTGGCACTGGCAAGGGACAAGTTAAACCACGTAAAACAAGTCGATGCGCAAGCATTAATCACCATCTGCCCGTTCTGCCACATAATGTACGACACAAACGAGCTTCGAATAGAGAAAATGTTTAATGAGAGCTATGGTATTCCAATCCTACACTACCCTCAACTACTCGGGTTAGCTATGGGGTTGACGCCTGAAGAGTTAGCCTTTAATGAACTTCGAGTAAACGCATCAAAAATACTAAAACAAATAACCCAAGGAGCAAACACACAATGAGTCAAAAATTAAAAATAGCCTTCTATTGGGCTGGAAGTTGCGGCGGCTGCGAAATAGCTGTCTTAGACTTAAACGAGAAAATCCTTGACGTAGTAAAAATCGCCGACATAGTTTTCTGGCCAGTAGCCATCGACGTCAAATACAAAGACGTGGAAGCCCTCCCAGACAAACACATCGACATCACATTTTTCAACGGTTCCATCCGCAACTCAGAACAAGAACACATGGCTAAAGTTCTGCGAGCAAAATCCAAAACCTTAGTTGCATTCGGTTCATGCGCCCACGAAGGTAGCGTCCCCGGATTAGCAAACCTCAACAATAAGAAAGAAATTTTCGATCAAGTTTACATAAAAGACAAATCAAACGTCAACCCACAGGGAACAACACCGCAAACCCAAACAATAGTTAAAGAAGGCACCCTGAAAAACGCAGAGTTCTACGACACCGTAAAAACCCTCGCCCAAACCGTAGACGTAGACTATTACCTCCCAGGCTGCCCACCACCAGTTAAACTAATCGCGGCTGCAGTTGATGCAATCGCAACCGGCAAGCTTCCGCCAAAAGGCTCAGTTCTAGCACCACTCAAAGCAGTATGCGACGAATGCCCACGGAAACGCGAAAACAAAAAAATCGAGAAAATATACCGTGTCTACGAGAAAGTTCCTGAACCAGAAAAATGCCTCATGGAACAAGGCATAATCTGCATGGGAATGGCGACTCGAAGTGGTTGCGGCGCTCAATGTTTGAAAGTTGACATGCCGTGCACAGGATGTGGCGGACCAGCACCTAACGTCCCAGAGCAAGGAGCAGCAATGATAACTGCACTGGCAACGATTCTTGGCTACGACGGCGTAGAAGGAAAAACAAAGTACACCGAAAAAGAAATTGAAGAGTTAATCAACCAGGTAAAAGACCCAGTCGGCACGGTCTACATGTATGGCTTGCCAAATTCCATCTTAAAAAGAAAGGTGATTAAAAAATGAAAGAAATAGTAATAGACCCAATAACTCGGCTTGAAGGACACGGAAACGTATCCATATTCCTAAACGACCAGGGCGAAGTAGCAAACGCATACCTCAAAATCCCAGAGTTGCGAGGCTTCGAGAAATTCTGCATTGGAAGACGCGCAGAACTCATGCCACAACTCACCACCAGAATCTGCGGTGTATGCCCAGTTGCCCACCACTTCGCAGCAGTCAAAGCCTTAGACCAAGCCTTCAACGTTGAAGTTCCATCTGCAGCAGCGAAACTGCGCGAACTCATGTACAACGCCTACTTCATCTACGACCACACATTGCACTTCTACTACCTCGGCGGACCAGACTTCATAGTTGGACCCGACGCACCAGCAGAAAAACGCAACATCTTAGGCGTCATCGAAAAAGTCGGCATGCCAATCGCTTCTGAAGTAATAAAGCACCGTGCGTACGGACAGAAAATTACTGAAATCATCGGTGGAAAAGCAACCCACCCTGTCTGCGGATTGCCAGGAGGAATCTCAAAGCCTCTGAGCGAAGAGAACAGGCAAGAAATCGAGAAGATGGCTGCTTCCTGCGTTGACTTCGCAAAATTCACGATAAAAATCTTCCACGACATAGTCTTGGGCAACCCCAAATACGTCGATATGATAACAAGCCAAGCCTACACGATGCCAACCTACTACATGGGCACAGTTGACAAAAACAACAAAGTCAACTTCTACGACGGCAAAGTCCGCGTAGTCGACCCAACAGGCAAAGAATTCCTCAAATTCGAATCAAAAGACTACCTCAAACACATCGGCGAACACGTTGAAGAATGGACATACAGCAAATTCCCATACCTCAAAGCAGTCGGCTGGAAAGGACAAGTTGCAGGCGCAGACAGCGGTGTATACCGCGTTGGACCGCTCGCAAGGTTAAATGCTTCCGACGGCATGGCAACCCCGCTCGCACAAGCAGAATACGAAGTAATGTACAAGACATTGGGCAAGAAACCAATCCACAACACACTCGCGTTCCACTGGGCAAGAGTAATCGAATTGCTCTACGCAACCGAACGCACGATGGAACTGGTTAAAGACAAGGAAATCACAAGCACAAACGTCCGAAACAAACCAGGCGAACCAACCGAAGGAGTCGGCATCGTTGAAGCAGCACGCGGAACCCTCATCCACCACTACACACTCGACAAAGACGCACTCGTCAAAGACGTCAACATGATCGTTGCCACCACCAACAA
>CAIUPH010000054.1 GCA_903901015.1 Candidatus Bathyarchaeota archaeon
TACTCATTTTGCTTTTTAATTAAACAATAACTATTTGAAAGTAACATGCTGCTTTCCATCTTCTGCAATTCGTTCAATGATGTAGCTTTCAAGTTTATGGCTATTCCTTATTGAAAGCAAAGCGTTACCTTCGGCAGCAGATTCTGCCATTCTGCCCAAATAACAACCGTCCCTGCACCGCCATTATTATTTACGCTAACATCAACATAGGCAATGTAATCCAATCCGCTTAAACCTGTTCTGCCGTTTGTGCTTGTAACTACAGCGTTAGGCGGATTCACACTTTGGTTGAGTTGGTTGCCAGCGTTATTTAGCAATGGCAAAGCGGCAATAAAAATTGCTATTATAACAACCACTGCTAATACAACGCCTACAACTTTTAGTCCAGTATTACTCTTATTTTGTGGTGGCGGCGGTGGTTGCTAAGAATAACTGTTCTATTTTCTTCTTTTCTCCTATTTTGCTATTTTGTTAATTATTTTGGGTTTAAATGAGTTATAAACCGTTCATCCCAACGTAGCAACCTAAACCAAATAGGATAGTTCATAACATCCAAATTAGAAACAACTCGGTATTTCAACTTTGGGTGTTGAGTAAATAATCTTGCTTCATAGCCACCAAACTCCAAGCCTATTCGAGGATTTATTCGACCAACATCAACTGCATAATGGAACCTGGCATTTAACCTTTTTAGTTGCTCAACCCAAGACCTTAAACCGTCAACATCAGCAAGCATATCACAATCCCACTTGAACACCCAGCGAAAACGACAATATTGCAAACCAAAGTTCGAGCTATCAGCAAGATTTTGCCAACCAGAACCACCAACGCCGTATTTGAAATATCTTATTTTCTCATTTGCTAATCTATGAATGAGATTTTCTGTATTCTTGTCTGAAGACCCATCCACAAGAATAATTTCATTAGATACTGCTGGTAAAATGCTCAACAAACACTTCTCAATATATTCATTGTAATACTTGGCTATAACTAAAAAGCTAATTCCAAAAGGCAAAGTAGGTGTATCTGCACGGTATGACATTATATTATGTAGTTGTATTACTGCTTTGTCTTTTAGAGTAAATTGGTCTAACATGATTTCACCTTTTCTTGTTTACTTTGCTATCATTTGAAAGTAGTCTAAATCTGCAACTTTCACAAGTATTATTTGGTGATGGTAAGTCATTTCCCCACCATTCACACATTTCCTTAGTTGGATTCATAATTTCTTTTCTCCTTTTAGAGTTTTGTCATCTGTTTTGGTTCTCTTATGGCTTGTTCGAGTTCTTCTATTTTTGCTTCAACATATTTTTTTCTTCTTTGCTCTCTTTGAAGATTTCTGGTTGTTCTTGTAGATAAGATAGTTGTTGTACTTCTTGTTCTTGTTTATTTTTGAGTTCTTCAGGTTTTTCTATTAGCCATTTCTTGTATTTTTTATTCTATCGTTCTGTTTCCTGTTCAATTTGGCTTTGCATTTCTTCTGAGGTAATCGATTTAGGCAGAGTTTCAGATAAGCACTAGTTTGTTTACATATTTCTATTTTTGCACAAAGCGTAGCTATGATGTGAAGCATGTGAAGGGTAGTGCATCTACCTTCTTAGTTATAGTTTCTAAAGACAAAGGTATACAAAAATGCATCACAACCCTTCAGGTTTTCTTTTTAAAACTTGCTCAGTGTACTGCCGCTAACTTAGCCCTTTATGCGGTTTTGGTCATTTAGATAAATGGCTATTTAGGGAAATGACCTACGGCTAAGTTAACATTGACCTTATATCAATTCGTTTAATGCTTTTACTTTTGTTTTTGCTACCCAGCGGTCTATGTGGTGGGTTCTTAGGTGAATTCAATTCCAGTGCATCATCTAACTTTTGACCAGTCATGCCATTAACAAAGCGTTCATATAGCATCTTTTGCAAGGTCTCGAAGCTATCAACCTCTGTATATTGGCAATCGGTGTTAGACCATTTACTGGAATCCTTCTTTTCAACTGCATGGTAAAAGTAATTTGAGAATTTAACGCTGGAATTTGGGTATTTGAAGGTTTTAAAGCTGTTGTCGAAATGCACATAATGGTATGTTCCACTTTTTGAGTACCTCTCTTGCACTTCTTGCACTCCGAATAATGACCATTTTAAAGGCATAGTGTGATGCTTGAATCCATGTGGGTCATAGTAAGCTCTATGCTTCGCTTTTCTATTGTAACCTTTAGCTGTTCCAATAAGCTTGTTAGCTCCATGAAGGTTAACGAACATTACAGTGTCGAAGCTTGTTCCATAATCAAATTTGCCTTCTATTATTACATGCCCTTCTAAAAATTCATGGACGTACTTAACAAGTTCCGTTCTTTCATATCTTATGAAAGTTGTTTCTATAGAGATTTTTTTTGCCTTCTAAGAGCCCACCTAAACTGCCCAAAAATAAGTAGGCTAATAAGAAAGAAGCCGTAAACTGTTCCTAGGTGATTTTGTTGGTTTTAGCAAGAATGACAGTTTGGCATTTTAAAGAAGGCAAGGGCGAAAAAGGCTTCTCAGAGCTCGACATTGTCCTTAACACACTTGCGCATCACACCGCGGGGTTTCGCGGCGCCATTTCACTGCTGGCTGACGACGACCCAAACGCCGTAACAATCCTCACACTGTGGGTAGATCAAGAGGCACTGGACAGGTCTGAAAAAGAAGTGTTTTCCCAAGCGGTCAAACGAGTCCAAGATTCAATCGACAAGCCTCCGCAAATCAAAAACTACCGCGTCTTCTCAACGGAGCTTTTTCAACGTTCAGAGTGGCCTTTCCGCTGGGCTTGAGACAGCAGCATTCTTGTCCCTGCTTCTGAATGCATTTGCCGTCTTCTTTAATTCATCAACCATTTGCCTAGCGTTTACTGCGAAGAGGCACGCGAGCATTATGGCAGGTATCCAGGCTGGGGTGTAGAGCGGCGTTGTGGTGCCTGTTCCAAAAACCATACCAATGAAACCTTGTGCAGTTCCCGGGTAAAACACGACGGCATTCAACGCCACGACCCCAATCACCATTACTGCGCCTGCGCGGCGGAGATTGCCCTTATTATAGAAGATAAACAGCGGAAGCGCCAAAACAGCGAACCTGGGATCAAAAGCGCCCAACGCAAACGCGACGCCAGACATCCCAGGTTTGCCCCTGTACCCCAAGTAGAACGAGAGCAACAGGAGAAACGCGACGAGAATTTTTGCTTGCCCCTCAGCCCAACTCATGAAGTAACTCACCGACAAACCCCTGTCCGCCATCGGATAAGGCAGCAATAGCACAGCCACCATGACCACCAAGGCAATGGCTGGGTGCTTGTCTTCAAGCAGTTTGTAGAACAAAAACGCCATCATCGGAATCAGGATGAACATTATGGCGTCGAAAACCCAGAACGCCTGATAGTAGCTAAGGCTCAGAAGCGGCGAAATCTCCACAAGAAAAGACGGCAGGTACTTGTAGGGGGTTATGGGCGGGTAAATTGTGGGTTCGCCGTCGTTTAATGGCTGTGTGGTGAAAATCTGCGAGGGATTATGAACCATCCGCCACGCTGCAAGGTAGTAGACTGAGAAATCTCTTGGCAAATCTGCCCCGCCCAAGTTGAGGGGCTGGTTCATCGTCGGGTAAGCCATGGAGAACGTGTAGAGGTTCAAAACGACTATGATGACGATGGCTACGGCGAAGAAGGCTTTTTTGGATTTGAAGAGTGGAAACATGTGCCAGCTGAATACGGTTGTCTGTCTTTACTTATTAGCGTTTACACCCTGCCACGAACAAAAGAAAGTGGAAATTATTTTTCTGCTGGCGGTTTTTCCCAGAGCTCGAGTTTCTGCTTCTTGAGTTCTGTGCGTTTCTTCTGCAGGTAATTGTAGACGGTGTGGTGTTGGCAGCCTTCAACAATCATTTGGACGGCGTTGCGTGCGGCGTCGGCTTCTTCGAAACTGCCGATTATGCCAATGGTGTGGCCGTAAACTACAACATCCGCCTCGGTTAACTCTTCGATTAGCTTTCGTGTTTTGCCATCTGCTCCGATGATTCTGCCTTTGACGCGTGTTATGTCGGATTCTGAACGTCCGAAAATCAAGCGTAAATCTATCATGTCAAAGATGTCGTCTTCGTTTCGGATGAGGCGGAAAGCGGTTTCGGGGGTGAAGCCTCTGCCGATGGCGGTTACAAGGTCTTTGGCTCTTAGGAACACGGATGGGTCGGGTACGTTTTCTGGAAGCGTTATTGTGACGCTACCTTCTTTGTCGATGTCAAGCTTTATGTTTAGCTTGTTTTCTATTTCCTGCTTCACTTTGCCTTCGGGACCAATCAAGATGCCGACGCGTTCTTTTGGAATTCTAACAAAAGTCTCTGGACCAACCATTATTTACCAACAACCATCTTATACAATTCTTCGTCTGAAAATACTTCTACGTCTAACCGCTTAAAGAACCTATTTACGTTCGCAATATCACGCTTCACCATAAAATCCGCTAGAGGATGCTGGGTCGAAACGGACTGGGAAACATCGAAGACCACGGGTCTGCCCTTCCACATCATGATGTTGTATTCGCTCAGGTCACCATGCACGATTTTGGCTTTCTGGTAGAGCCGCTCTAGGTAGGTTACGATTAGTTTGTAGACTTTTTCGGGATGCTCTGGCGCCCGCTCCTTGAGTGAGGGCGCGCTGACGCCTTTTTCGCCGATGAACTCCATAATAACAACGTTGCTCTTGACAGCGAGGGGTTTTGGCACCCGAACCTTTGCCGCGTCGGCTTCCCCTAAATTGCGAAACTCCTTCTGCGCCCAAACAGCAATCAACGAGCGCGTATCGTGTTTAACATCTTTGAATCTGGGGTCCCCTTCGATGTATTTGTGCATGCCCCGTTTGAATTCGGCGGATGAAGTTAAATAGATTTTAACGGCTAAATCAGTGCCGTCTTTGGCTGTGCCCCAGTAAACCCGTGCTTCCTTTCCCGAGCTAACGACGCCGTTTAGTTCGTATAGTTTGCCGTTGTTCATCAAGTCGAAGACAATCATGCGGGTGGCTTGGTCAAAGACTTCTTCGACGGTGGCGCGTTCTTTGGAGCGGTCGTGGTTTAGCATTTTGTCTCGGCGTTCGATTCTTCGTTCCGTGTGGGCGATGCGTTCTTGAGTTTTTCCAGACATAATATCACTCATATTTAACTGGTTCAGGGTATTAAAACCAGTCGAAGAAATTTATATTAAATTAATCGTAATAAAAATTTTTACATACTTTCTTTTGTTACCAAAGTTTTCCAACTTCAAAGGCAGGTTAAAACAGAAATAAAGATTTTAAAAACAAATAATTAGAGGGTTAGAATGCCCTTGCGCCTAAGAGTATCAGCCTGCGAATGGGTGTATCGCCAGACGACGTCGCCGCGTTCGGCAGTTTGGAACTCCCACGGTGCAACGATAACTATGTCGCTTTCACGGATCCAGACGCGCCGCTTCATTTTTCCGCGTATTCGGCATAAGCGTTCCGCGCCATCCTGGCATTTCACGAGTATGCGGTCGAAGCCGAGCAGTTTGATAACTACGCCCAAGACTTCGCCCTGTCCAGGATAGACTAATTCGCCGATTGCGCCTTCGCTTAACACTTTTTTCTTTCCCAAACACTAAACCCCATTTCGACTTGAAAAAAATATGTAGCGCTTACTTAAAAGCCTGTTCATCCAACAAGGCATCTTCAATAGTGCAAAAAACATTTTTTTCTCTTTAGCCAAAATTTAGGTTTGATGTAAGTTTAAATGCCCTCCCTAAATAATAGTTCAATACTGGAGCATCCGCAAGTGTCCTACGTCTTCAACATACCCTACCGCGATAACAAAAAACTCAAAGCTGTAATGGAAAAAGTGAAAGACGACAAAAAACTGAAAACGTACTGGAGATGCGCCAACGTCATGGCTATCGAACGCATGGGATACACGGACCATGGACCCACCCACGTTAAAATCGTAGCTAACATCTCGCTTAAGCTGCTGCGGATTTTGGTGGAGAAAAACCTCATAGTTCCCAGCATAGTCGAAAACTATGATATGACAAACGACGACGCCGAAGTCGTAGTGGTTTTAGGCTCAATTTTCCATGACCTTGGTATGATTGTGCAACGAAAAGAACATGAAAAATACAGTGTGTTCTTAGCGTTGGAGTTCCTGGAGAAATTTTTAACGCCAACTTACAGTGAGGAAGAAAAAGCAATAGTCACCTCCGAAGTCCTCCATGCCATCGTAACCCATGAGGAACCGCCCAGTAACGAACCCACCTGCAAAATACTGACAAAAGAAGCGGGCATAGTGGGCATCGCAGACGCTTTGGATATGGAAGCGGGAAGAGCGCGGATTCCTTTTCAATCTGGAAAAGTAGACATCCACGCCATCTCAGCCCTCTCAATCGAAAAAGTGGACATAGAATTAACCGACGGCGGCGCTGGCGTGAAGCCCATCAACATAAAAATCAAGATGTCCAATTCCGCAGGCGTCTTCCAAATCGATGAGCTCCTAAAACCGCGAATTGTAAACTCGGGGCTCGAACAGTTCTTCCATGTTATCGCGGAAATTACGGGTGAAAAAGAAACCAAGATAATCGAGAAATTCGAAATATGATTTTTTGAGGCAGCACCATGATTCATGAATACGACGTTGTGGTTATCGGAGGCGGAATCGCAGGGTTATACACTGCCCTGACTGCCTCAGAAAACGCCAAAGTCGCCGTAATCAGCAAGGTGCATGTTACACGTTCGCATTCGGTTGCGGCGCAGGGCGGAATCGCGGCGAGCCTTGGAAACGAGGAAGAGGACCATTGGGAATGGCATATGTACGACACCGTGAAAGGCAGTGACTTCCTTGCCGACCAACACGCAGTCGAGGTTTTAGCTCAGGAAGCCCCGAACGCAATCTACACTCTTGAGCATATGGGCGTGCCGTTTAGCCGAAACGCACAGGGCAAGATTGAGCAGCGCCGATTCGGGGGACACACCAGAAACTTTGGCGAAGCCCCCATCAAACGCGCCTGCTACGCTTCAGACCGCACGGGAAGAGCCATAATGGATACGCTCTACGACCGTTGCCTCCAAAAAGGCGTGGTGTTCCACAATGAAGTATTCATCCAGCACTTGCTTTTCGCTTTGAACAGTTGCTGCGGCGCCGCAGGCTATGACTTAGCAACCACTGAACCACAGGTTTTCCACGCCAAAGCGGTCGTGTTGGCTACAGGCGGATGCGGCAAAATATACAAAACCACCAGCAACGGCTTCGCTTCAACCGGCGATGGTTTTGCGCTAGCGCTTGATGCACTTTTGTCCTTGGAGGACATGGAGTTTGTCCAGTTTCACCCGACTGGCATCTACGGGTTGGGCATCCTCATAAGCGAGGCGGCAAGGGCTGAGGGCGGTGTGTTGCGCAATGGGCTGGGCGAACGCTTCATGGAGCGTTATGCGCCAACGCTCAAGGATTTGGCGCCAAGAGACATAGTTTCACGCGCGGTTCTCAACGAAATCGGCGAAGGCAAAGGCGTAGAGGGCAAGGATTACGTTTACTTGGATTTGCGGGAGCTTGGCAGGGAACGTTTGAACCAGAAACTGCCCGAAATAACATCTCTCATCAAGACCTACTTGGGAATCGACCCCAGTGAAACGCAGGTTCCGGTGGCGCCGACATGTCATTACATGATGGGGGGAATCCCGACGGATGCGGAAGGGCACGTTTTAGCCGACAAGTCAGGAACAGTTCTGCCTGGACTTTATGCTGCAGGAGAATGCGCATGCGTGTCCGTCCATGGGGCAAACCGTTTGGGCTGCAACTCACTAATTGACCTCGTCGTCTTTGGGCGCAGAACCGGGTTGAGTATTTTTAATGAAATTAAAGCAAGACTCGTTCATCCTTTGCCTGTGCAGGCTGAAAGCCTAGTGCTGGACAAAATCAACAGTTTACTGGAATCCCATGGAACCGAACGCACCGCGGGTTTAAGGGAAGCCTTACAGTGTTTGATGACTGAAGAGTGTAGCGTCTTTCGGAACGGCAAAACCCTTGAGGATGCGCTTGGGCAGGTTCACCAACTCAAAAAGCGCCTTTTAAACGTCGGGTTAACCAACAAATCCCGGGTTTTCAACTATGAACTTCAGGAAGCGCTAGAACTTGGCAACATGCTGCGGGTTGCAGAAGTCATCGTTTACTCTGCACTTCAACGCCAAGAAAGCCGAGGCGCCCACTTCCGAAGCGACTACCCCCAGCGGAACGACGAGGAATGGCTCAAACACACCTTCGTCAACGAAACGCCCACTGGCTTAAAGGAAACCTACAAACCCGTCGCCGCAGGCAGGTTTGCACCCGAGAAACGGAGGTACTAAAATGAAGGCCACCTTCAAAGTTTACCGTTTCACTCCAGAAACCGACAGGGAACCACACTACGACACCTATACCATAAACGCCGAACCCAACGAACGAATCCTCGACTGCCTAAACAAAATCCGATGGCAACAGGATCCCACTTTATCTTTTCGCATGTCATGTGCCCATGGAATCTGCGGCAGCGACGGCTTAACCATCAACAGCCAATCCGCCCTGGCATGCCAGAAACTCGTCAAAGACTACGATTACACCAAGGAGATTCTGGTTGAACCGCTCAGGTACTTTTGTGTGGTTAAGGATTTGATTGTGGATTTGAAGCCGTTTTTTGAGCGGATTAAATCGATAACCCCCCAAACGCCTCTAAGCCAGGTAACAGTTGAACCAGAAAAAGAACGAATCCAAACCCCTGAAGAACGCAGCCGATTCGACGACGCCCTAAAATGTATTTTATGCGCCTGCTGCTACGGCGCCTGCCCAGTCATGACCGAACAAGACGAAGGTTTCGTGGGACCCGCCGCAGTGCTGCGTGAGCAACGCTACATTTACGATTCCAGAACCACCGACGCAAAAGAGCGGCTGGAAATCCTCAAGAAGCCCCACGGCGTCTGGGCATGCAAAAGCTACTACATGTGCACACTGGTTTGTCCAAAGAACATTAAAGTCACTGAAGCCATACTTAGGACCAAAAATAAAATAATCACTGAACAACCAAAACAGGATGCTACAGGAGAGAGTTAGGTGGATACAAGAATAGAAATTGACCCGTTGGGCGAACGCGCAATCCCCAAAGATGCTTACTTTGGAATTCAAACGTTGAGGGCAACTGAGAATTTTCCAGTAAGCGGAATCAAAGCTCCCGTTCAATTCATCAAAGCGTATGTTCTCATCAAAAAAGCCGCTGCATCAGCCAACAACCAAGTCGGCATGCTTGACTCAAAACGCACAAAAGCCATAGTTGAAGCATGCGACGAAATCCTCGCGGGCAAACTCATCGATCAATTCGTCGTGGACGTTTTTCAGGCGGGCGCAGGCACCTCGTTTAACATGAACGTCAACGAGGTCGTGGCGAACAGGGCGCTGGAAATCCTTGGCAAACAGAAGGGCGACTACAAAACCGTTAGCCCAAATGACCACGTTAACATGGGGCAGTCCACCAACGACACTTATCCGACGGCGCTGCATGTTTCGGTTCTGATAGCGCTTCAGCCTTTGCTTTTGGCGCTCGATGAACTTGCCGAGGCTTTTATTGAGCTAGGCAGAAAGAATGCTCATGTTTTGAAGTCTGGCAGGACTCATCTGCAGGATGCTGTGCCGGTTACGGTTGGGCAGGAGTTTGGCGCTTACGGTTCTGCGGTTGCCAACGCGTGTGCTGAACTTCGCAGACGTCAAGAGAACCTATACTCAATTGCTCTTGGCGGCACAGCCACTGGAACAGGCGCCAACGCGCACCCCGATTACAAAAAAACCGCCACCGCCGAGCTGGGGAAGCTCACGGGTTTCCCGCTTAAGCCTGCGAAAAATAATTTTGAAGCGTTGCAAAGCCACAGGGCGGCGCAGTCGGTTTCAAGCGGACTCAAGGAACTGGCGCTGGAGCTCATCCGAATCGCGAACGATTTGCGGCTGTTGGCTTCTGGACCCACTACCGGATTCAACGAAATTACTCTGCCACCGGTTCAGCCTGGATCATCTATAATGCCTGGCAAAGTCAACCCCGTCATGGCGGAGTGCCTTACCATGGTGGCTTTCCAAGTGGTGGGCAACGATTTAGCCGCATCCATGGCTGTGCAAGCTGGGCAACTGGAACTCAACGTCATGACTCCCGCAATCGCATACAACATGCTCTTTAGCATCCAAATCCTTGGCAACTACATCCCTGTCTTCACCAAAAAATGCGTCAAAGGCATAACCGTCAACGAAGAACAATGCAGCCAATACCTCGAGAAAAACCCGTCCTTAGCCACGCTGCTTGCCCCAAAAATTGGGTATTTGGAAGCCGCCAAAATCGCCAAGCAATCACAGGCCGAGCAACGCGCTGTGAAAGAAATTGCGCTCGAGAAAAAACTGTTGACCCCAGCTGAAATCGAGAAGATTTTTAGCAGAAAAAACCTTCTCAACGAACCTTAAAGGGTGCTCGCTTAAGGCGACCTTTCTCTTATTTAAAAGCAGATTTTAACCTGCGGTTCCATACCCGTTTACCGTTACGACTGCGTTTGTGGAACCCTGATTTGACGCAGCATCTATCAGAACCGCCCAAACTACGCTTTGCGAGGGGTACAGCTGCATCATTTCGTCGTCGGAAAGCCAGACCGAGCTGCTGTTAGTGAAGGTTCGAAACACAGCGTTTGAAACGGAGTTGTCTATGTATTCTATGCGTATTCTAACCGACACGGTTTCGTTGTTTGGGAAGCCTCCGCTCACGACAATCTGGGGTTTGAACGTGAAGATTTTAAGCGGACTCAGCTGGATGCTTGCGGTTTGCCCATACTGACCATTTACGCCAACAGGCACGTTGGAAGTTCTTTGGAAGGCGGTACCGACTCCCGCTATCCACTCGCCAATTGGGTTATGAATTCTCGATGTCCAGTTGCCAAGGAAACTCACGCCGCTGTCGATGACGGGCGCTGCTTTGCAGGCTGGTCCAATGTCGATGGCGAACAGGTAAACTGGGTCAGATGCGAACGATTCGAAGACAACGCCGAAAAGCTGGGTCTGATCCATGGTGCCGTCCAGCAGCAGAGCGGTTTGGTTGGTTTTGCCCTCTCCGCCTATCCAGAACCTAACATCCTGCAGTTGGCTGTCCGAAAACTCTGCCAGCCGCTCAACTTTGATGCCGACTGAGTAATCCTGCAGGTTAAACGAGCAGCGTTCAATCATCGAGCTGGCGTAGCTGCCTGTACCGTTGTCGACTGGCGTTCGGAAAGCGATGCCTTCGGATGCGTTGATGAACTGGCAGTTTTCAATTTTGTTGTATTCGGTCCATGTGTTGGTGTTAGCGAATTCTATTCCTGTGGAGGTGTTTTCAAAAAGCGTATTCTCTATGGTTGTGCCAAACGAGTTCTCTACTCTAACGGTGGCGTTGATGAGTGTTAATCCTGAGATAAACGCGTACTTCGAAACGGTATAGTTTTCACCGCGGATTATGATTTTGTGGCCGTTGCCAATGATGGTTGCATCGTCGCTGACGATTTTGGCGTTTATCTTGTTGAAGATGAGGACGTCGCTTGTTAAAGTGTAGGTACCCGAGTTGAGGTAAACAGATTTTCCCGCGCTTAAAGCGGAATTAATCGTTGACGACGCGCTTGCAGACTGCTCCGCCACAACCCCTGTTAACATGTTTTTTAGTTTGTAATTGTTGCCGTCGCGGGAGAGCACATAGTCATAGTTAACGGCGTTGGTGCTCATGGATGATCGGGTGCTCTCAAAAATCAAATAAGTGTTGAAAGCTGAGAGGACAAGCAGGGCTGCTAGAACGATTACGATGGCGCGTTTGGAGAACAGTTTTTTATAGGATTCTCTCATGTTGAAGGCTCAACGGTTTAAAGTACCATGTAAGAGGCATCGTTAATTAAATTTATTGATAAACCAAATCCCAGCGGAAATGCGGCGTCTATTGCAGATGGAATTTAAGCCTATCTTACACTATTTTCAGCTTTTTTAGACCCGTTAACTCTAAATGCAACCAGCGTTTCCCGCTGGCTGTTACACTATATAAACCAGAAAACTTTTCTGTCAAATCATCGATTTTTGAGGCAGTCAACAGTTAGTCAAGAAAGTTGGACTAACTTTAGTCAAGAAACCTTTACGAAAACGCATATCAACTAACCCAACTAAGCAGATGCCAAGGAGAGAAACACACATGGCGTTAAACCACTATGTAATTACTCACAGGCTCCTCATACAAATACAGAGACGCGGCTGCGTTTTCTGTGCAATATGTCATCAACCCATCGTGGAAGGGCAACGGGTGGCTTCAAGAAAAACCACGTCTGTGCGCCACGAAGACTGCTACGAGCGCTCCTTCATCACTTAAACAAAATTTAGAGTTTCATTATTTGGGCGTGGGGCACGCCTTCTATTTTTATCACTGCGTCAGGATGAACATATCCTTGGGCGATGGCGGTTTCCACGCAGTGTTTGCCCACAAGATTCACAATCGTTGAATTATTAATCAAGCCGACCGCTTCATCCACGGTTACTTTTCGTCCCTTGTAGAACTCTTCTTTTATTTTGAAGACAATTTTGCCTTCTCGAAGCGTTCGCCCGAGCAAATCGCAGTCGCAAACTGCTAGGACTACATGTCCCGCGTTTCTTTGGATGTTAAGGTAGCATTCCAAGTTATTTCTCTCAGAGCTGTTTAATGCTTGATTTTGCGCCACATGCATTGCATACCAAGAAGGCTAGGCGTTTTTCTTTTACGATACGTGTGTCCGGTCGTTTGCATACTGGGCAGGTGACGTAGCCTTCAAGGTACCTTTGCAGCAGACGTTCAAAGCTGTCGGCGCGGAATTTGCCCTGGAAAATAGCACGTGTATCATGGTATGTAGCTGCTGTAGCCATTTCCCGGGTTAAGAACTTTAAGACGTGCTGTGGATCGCGGTCTAAGGCGTCGGCTACATCTTTAAAGTTAGAAATAATCGTGCGCATTCCAACGGTGTTAATGTACAATCTGGGAAGTTCTAGACGTTCGCGTTTTTCGGAGACTTGGGGCATTTGAGCGCAAGCCCGTTTTAAGAGGTCGTCGTAGTTGAAGGTCATGTTTGCATCTCAACAAATCATGGTGCCAGCACATATTTAAAATTATAACGTTGGAAAACGCCGTTGCGATGGCAATGCCGCGTTTTCTAAAAGGAAAACCATACTAACAAGGTAAATCAATATAAATTCCGAAAGCACAGCTAAGTAACAACCCTCAACATAACGATACAGAGGCTAACGCGTGACAGAGAACCAAAAACCCATCCAAGAAGGCAACGTCAACCTACAGATTGACAAGATAAAAAAGCAGATTGGTGAAGCAAACAACCAAATTAAAAAGTACGTTGAGAAACGAAACCAGCTTCACGAGCAAGTCCGCAAGTCAAGAGATGAAATTAACTGTATAAAGTCTGAAAGAGATGCCTTAAACGCGAAGGTTAGGGCGCTCAAAGAACAAAGGAACCTCATCAGAGACCAAACTGCACCCTTCATGGAGCAGGTTAATGCGTTGGATGCGAAAATCGTTGAACTCCGAAAGACAGTGCCGCATGTGAGTCAACGTGAACTCCAAGAGGAACTCGACGCGGTTGAATGGAAGATTTCCACAACTTCATTGGACATCCCAGAAGAGAAAAGACTCGTTGGGCAAGTCAAAGAACTTGAACTTCAGCTTAAAGGTTACAAAAAAATAGATAAACAACACAAGAAAATCAAGGAACTGCTTGAACAACGCAAGGTACTTGATGCGCAAGCAGACGTTTTCCACAAGGAATTAACCGAGTTAGCCAAGAAAAGCCAAGATTTACATGCCTCGATGATAGAAAAAGTCAACGCCGTGAAAAAAGACAAGTCGGAAGCAGACGGTCTTCACCAAGCTTTCGTTAAAGCCAAGGAACAAAATACTTTGTGGTATGAACAAATCCGGCAGTTGATCGAGCAAAGCAGAGGACAAAGAGCAGTCTTTAAAGAGGTCGACTTGACCAAACGCAAGGAAGAAGAAGCAAAATGGCAAGTTGAACAGGCCAAACGAAAAGAGGAAGCTGCACAGCGAGCTGTTAAAGCTAAAGAGATTAAGGAGAAAATCGGTTCTGAAGCCAAAGAAAAACTTCAACGCGGCGAAAAAGTCAACTGGGAAGAATTCCAGATGATGCTCGGCGATGATGAAGAAAACGACTCAGAGGCACAAGATTAAAGTTAATCTTGCAATGATTAAGAGTTAGAGATTCGCGATGGCTAACCGGGAAACCCAACAGCAGACGCAAAAACGCATCCTCATTTTATGTGTTGATAGAGATGGCGATATAGAAGTTAAAGCAGGAATAAAGACACCGCTTTTGGGAAGAACCGCCAACCTCGACGGCGCCGTTGCTTTAGCCCTTAAAGACCCTGAAGAACCCGATGCCAACGCCATGTTTGAAGCAGTCAGGCTCTATGACAGGTTATATGACGAGAAGCAGCCTGAAGAAACCTTCGAAGTCGCAACCATCTCGGGCAACAATTTGGGCGGGGTTAGCGCCGACAGGAAACTTGTCGTTGAACTAAACAATCTGCTTGAGTCTTTCAGCGCCAACGAAGTCATTCTTGTTACTGATGGGTACTCTGATGAGGCGGTTTTGCCGCTGGTGGAGTCAAGAGTGCCCGTTTCGTCAGTGAGGCGTATCGTGATTAAGCACAGCGAATCAATTGAGGAAACTGCGGCTGTATTCACAAAGTACGTTCGTTTACTCGTGGATAACCCAAGGTATGCGCGTATTGCGCTTGGGTTACCCGGCATATTGGTTTTCATTTTTGGTATTCTCTGGGGTATCAACCTGTTCTACCCCGGCACCATATACTACTACGGCGTAGCCATAGTCATTGTAGTGGGCGGTTTTCTGTTGCTCAAGGGCTTTGGCGTTGACAGAGCAACTAAAGACGTCTATAAGTGGGCAAGAGACTATTCGCCGCCGTCGCTTCCTATACAAATCTCAAACTACACTATCATCGTTGGAATACTTTGCATAGCTGTAAGTGTTTACCTTGGCGTTGCAAACGTTAACATCAATGTGGCACCCGCCGCCAATTTAGCAGCGTGGTTGAGCATGGCGCCCAGAGTAGCTTACTACTTCATTACTGGAATCATCGGTCTTTTAGTGGCGGGTATAGTCATTGTTTTGCTGGGGAGAAGTATCCGGTTGTACTTTGAGCGAGATACTAGGTTACTGCGGAACGTGGCTTTAATCGTTTCAGTGGCTTGGTCAAACTGGATCTTTGTCGCAACCGCAAACGTCATAATCCATTACTACAACGTTTCAAACGCTGTAGTTGGGTTGAACGATCCGTTTTTCCAAAATTTCCTGTTCACCATAATTGTGGGTATCCTAATTGGGGTGGCGTCTGTCTTGTTGATTAACATAGTTAACCGTTCTGCAAAAGGTTTCTTCACGAAGAAAGATGCGGAAAAACCTGACGAACCGTAACAATCCGTCTGAGTTTTTTCTGGTTGTTTATTTTCTTGATTAGGGGAAGCTTTAATTGAAACATTCAAGGCTTTAGCTATAGTGCATTACGGGAATGCGAGCGCAAAATTGTTTATGTATGAGAGGTTCGGGTAGTGCTTAAGAGATTTCTCTCGGTTATCGGCGCCTACAAGGTTTATGAGAAATGGCTGTTTCTCCAAGTTAAAAACGGCATTAAACCCGAGCACATAGCCATAATTCTTGATGGAAACAGGCGTTGGGCAAACGACAAAGAAAACAACCCTTGGCTCACGGACAAGTGGGGTCACAAGCAAGGAGCAGACATCGTTGAGATGCTTTTAGACTGGTGCCAGATGCTTAACGTTAAATTCGTCACCCTCTACACGTTCTCGACCGAGAATTTTAGCCGTAACCCCGATGAAATAACCAAGATTATGCAGATTGCCGAAGAAAGATTCGACAAACTGCTCACTGACGAGCGAGTCCACAGAAATAAGGTTCGCGTTAAAGTCATCGGCAGAGTTAACATGTTGCCCGACAGCTTACAGAAGAGCATTGCCAATGTTGAGAAGGCTACGGAGAATTATGATTGTTTCTTTTGGAACTTCGCTTTTGCCTATGGCGGCAGAGCAGAAATCGTGGATGCAGCTAAAACCATCGCTACGAAAGTTAAAAGCGGCGAATTAAACGTCGAAGATGTCACTGAATCCACGTTTGAAAAGTACCTGTACACTTCACACATGCCTAAACAGGACCCAGACATGATTATCCGCACTTCAGGCGAGGAACGAATGAGCGGTTTTCTGCTCTGGCAAGCCGCGTACAGCGAACTTTTGTTCCTCGATGTTTACTGGCCCGACTTCCGCTTAATCGACTTGTTAAGAGCCATCAGGGTGTTTCAGCACCGCAAACGCCGCTTCGGCACATAAGGAGCTTTTCTCTCTTTATGTGGGAAAAACGGTTTTAGGAATTCCACAAGTCTGCAAAATGAAACAATTGCTTTTTGTGTTTGCAACGTTTTTCCGCGCCTGTTTCAATGTGAGATATCCGAATTTTATCACACGCCCAACATAGCACCATGTTGAAAACGCCTTCTTGTGGTTGTGAATCCATGTATAGCTCACTTTTATTTTCACAAGAATCAATGAACAGCAACGACAGCACAATGCAAGCGGGCACTAGCATGGCCCATTCGGATAAGACACCGCCACCCAACCAGCAAACCAACCCTACACCTAATAACAAACCCACAAACAAAAGACAAAACAAAAAGATTTTTTCAAAATAGGGCAAAGGGCTACGACACACAAAAGGTTCCAGAAAGATATTTCTGATTCTCAATTAGAAAAGTCTGCCTTTTACTCAATTGCGGTTTGGTCATGTGTTTATTTTTTTAATGGGTCTTTTATCGTTAGGCTGGTGTTTTTGTAGGATATTTTTTGAAGTTTCAGTAGCTCGTTGTCGTGGGTATACATGACAGGTGTGTTGTTTGCTAAGAAATTAGCCACTATCAGGGAATCTCTGCCGCCAAGTTTGTGCTGTACTGCTAGATTGAGGGCTATTGTACTGATTTTTCGTGTTTGATTGTAAAATTCTGTGTTAGGCATATTTATGAGGGTTAATAGAGCATCCGCCGCTTCTTCAGGCAACCATTTCTGAGAACGCACAAGTGTATGGTATGCTTCGTGGATTGTTGTGGGATTGAAGGCAATTTTGTTTTCAGAAGTTAATCCAAGCAGCAGATTCTTGGCGGTTTCATGTTCTGGGTATGCATCATCAAGGGCATAACAGACAAAGTTGGCGTCCAAGCCAGTTATCATTCGCTTTTGCCCCAGATTGACTTCATCTTTTCAGGGGACCAGTTCTCGGGTTTGCCTGTTCGTTTGCGTTTTGAGTTGATGATTTTGCGGAGTTTCTCGACTGCGTCTTCTTTTTTGCCTGGGACTAGTAGAAAGCCTTCGGGAACTCTTTTTATGGTTGCGGTTTCACCTATTTCTTTGCGGATTTCTGCTGGAATGCAGATTCTGCCTTTAGAATCTACTTTTACGTTGACTTGCTCGACTAACTCCATGTCTATCCCACACCTACAGTGGGAGAAGGGTGGATTTAAAACTTGCTCAAAAGAGAAAAGGGATTTTTAGTTAGTTAATTCTCGTGTTGTTTGCAGGCGTTTGTTTCATCGGGGTTTATGCTCGTTTTTGGGTGCTGACTATGCTGATTACGTCTCGGTCTTTTAGGATGGCGTCTTCACCTATCCACCTCAGCGAGCTTTTTCAAAGGTAGCGGTGGCCGTTGCGCTGGGCTTAGTTTTTCCCAAACTACTGTATCGTTCGCTGGTCAATTAGCTATTAATATTTGTGGTATGTGCGCCATTTTTTGCTTTTGGGCTTTCTCAGTTGTTCGCCGCATGTGGGGCAGTATGCTTTTTTGTTAGATACTGGTAGAGTTTTGCCGGCGCGCCATAAGTGGCCGTGTGGGCAGCGGAGGTCATAGCTGAAGGGTTGTGTTTGGTAGTCTTGTGGGTTAGTTAAGATGTCTTCTTCGGTGGAGAGGTTGTTTTTTATGATTTCATGCGGGGGAATAATTGCGGCGAGGTTAACTGGTTTTGACTGGAAATATGTTTCTTGTTGAACCGTGACTTGGGGTTTGGCTGGCCTTTTAAATTCAACCTTTCTGGCTGGGCGGGAAAAGGCTGTTTTAGCCAACTTAGCTATCACGTCTTTATGTTTAAGGTAAACTGTTGCATGGGCAACTGGCTTGGCGGCCTCTGCTTGGAGAAGTCTCTTGACGGGTTTGGCGGATGAAAAAACTTTGATTGAAACAGGCGAGGTGGCTTGCGCTGCCCAGTCGGGGGCGTCAGCTTTAGCGTTCTTTTTGGCTGAGACTTTCTTGATTTTAATCAGCGTAGCAGTAGTTGAAGTCCCGCAGTCGGTGCAGCTTTGGCTGTATTGCTGGAGTCGTCTTCCGCATTTTCGACAAAAAGGCATGTGTTCACTTTGAATTTAAAAAAGTGTGCTGTTCCCTTTAAACTTTAACATGCCAAGCGAACATTGTTGCAAGGTAGACATTGCACATGGATTTTAGTCGACAAATAAAGTCTTTTTTTGGGTTACCCTCGTTTTTTAGCGCTTACAATCGAGATTACGTCGCGGTCTTTTAGGATGGCGTCTTCGCCGATTCTTCTTTTATCCCTTGCGTCGATGGCGTAGAGGAAGTTTTCGCCCAGTTCCGTGTGGATTATGTAAGCGAACGCATGGGCGGTGATGCCTTTGGGAACCAGGTATACGTCGGGCAGGATGCGTCCGTTGTGGTCGCTGAGGTGTTCGAGGTCTTCCACGGGGTAAACGGTTATCATGTCAAGGAGCTTGAAGTACGCGGTGTTGAGGGCTTCTTGCACGCCGGTGGATCCGTTTGTTGAGAGGATTTTTTCTTTTATTGCCTCGAGCCCGTTAATTTGGCCAGTGGATAACTTTTCTGGTGCAGTTATCTTAAATGTTGTGTCACCTGCTTTGTAATCGATCAGTTTTTTCTCTGCTGCCCGTCTTAGCCCCAATTCGGCTTCGGCGCTACATGGAATTACGACGTAGTCAAGTTTCTTTAGCCGCTCAAGGTTAGCTTTTGCGGTTGGCAAGTCAATTTTGTTTGCAACAATCAGCATCGGTTTAGCAATACGCCTCAAATGGTCGATGAAGCGGTAAAAGTCATCCTCGGTCCAAGAGACTGGTCTTTCAATGTTCAAGTTGGCTCTTCGAACGGCTTCTGCCACAAATTGACGCTTGATACTTAAGCCTGCTAAGCGGTCTTCCAGATGGTAGACGAGGCCTTTTTTATCGGTTTCAACAGTTCGCGAGATTTTTGACCAGTCTTTTTTAAGGATTGTTTGCATCCACATGTTGATTTCTTTTTCAAGAAACTGCACATCTTCCAAGGGGTCGTGTTCGCCTGGTTTGCAGCTTTTGCCTTCACAGTCAGTGCCGCCCGAAGCATCAACAACATGGATTAAGGCGTCTGCTCGGCGGATTTCGTCGAGGAACTGGTTACCTAAGCCTTTTCCTTCCCAAGCGCCGGGCACGATGCCTGCGATGTCGACTAATTCGACTGGAACCATCCTGTCGCCGCCCAGGCACACTGAGTTGCGGGGGTTGTCTTGGACTTTGAAGTCTTCGTGGACGCATTTGGTTCGCACGTAGCCGACGCCACGGTTGGGTTTGATGGTTGTGAAGGGGTAGTTGGCTATTTCAGCCGCAACCAACGTGGCTGCGCTAAAAAACGTGGATTTTCCCGTGTTGGGTTTCCCGACTACGCCTAGTAAACGTGAATATGACTTTTGAGTTGACAATTCATTTCACTGTACTGTATTGTTGCGGTGTGTTTGGCTATATTGCTTGTGCTTTATAATTTTGGTTTCCATTTGGACGCTGTGAACAGTAAAGTTGAGCTGACATGAATAAACCATAAAGAGCACCGTTCACATAAGCAGACTATCAACAACTTGATTCGCTGGGTCAAAAAAGAGGAAACACAAAAAAGTGAATCGGACACATCCAACACAAATTCTGGTATTCGTTACATGCGCATTCCTGGTCATCGCTTACTTTGCGCCGTTCGGCGGTTTTCTGGATGCACAGCCAGCGGGTAATTGGGTGGCTTCGCCTATGCATATTTCTATGGCAGCGGACCCTTTGGCTTTCTCAGGTTATAATGTAAGCCAAATACGTGCAGCCTATAGTTTGCCCTCGTCAGGCGGCGCGGGAACCACAATCGCCATAGTAAACGCCTACGACGTACCCAGTATACTTAGCGATTTAACAATTTTTTCAGCACAGTTCAACCTGCCCATTCCAAACAGCACAAATTTTGAAGTTGTCAAAATGAACCAAAGCATAGTGCCAAATAGCAACTGGACTACGGAAACATGTTTGGATGTTGAATGGGCACATGCCATTGCTCCAGACGCAAAGATACTTCTCGTTGAAGCAGTGAACAACACAGATGACAGCCTTCTTTCAGCAGTCGATTACGCAAGGTCGCGCTCAGACGTTGTTGCGGTCTCCATGAGTTGGGGCGGTCCCGAATATATTGGCGAGACTCTTGATGATTCACATTTCACAAGTGTTTATGGAGCGGTTTTCTTTGCTTCTTCAGGTGACGATGGCGCTGGAGTAATTTGGCCTGCAAGTTCAGCAAACGTAATTTCTGTCGGAGGAACGACTCTCAATAACCCCACTGGTGCAGTTTCTGAGACTGCTTGGAGTGGAAGCGGCGGAGGAGTAAGCAGTTATGAACCTAAACCGTCGTATCAAACAAGTTACGGTCTCACCGCAGCTAAGCGTTCGGTTCCTGATGTTTCATACAACGCAGATCCATCTACCGGCGTCAGAGTATACTGTAATTATCAATGGACCTATGTTGGCGGCACGAGCGCTGGGGCACCTCAATGGGCAGCAATCCAAGCTCTCGGTCGTTCAGCCACAAACACTAATCTTTACCAGAAAGCAAAAACATCCTATTCCTCTTATTTTCGAGACATAACTTCTGGCTCAAATGGACTCTACACGGCAAAAGTAGGTTATGATACAGTTACCGGTTTAGGTAGTCCATTGACATTCAACTTCAATACATCATTCGATGTTTCCCCAATATCAGGGCCATCGAACGGTTCAGTTACACTCAACGGACAAGGTTTCTTGGGCAGTTCAGTCAACATCACATACCTTAACCCAATAAACTCATCATGGATACCCATAGTCAACAATTGGGCGACATCTTCGGGAAGTTTCACCTACAACCTGAACGCGCCTGACCTACTTCAGAACAACACAGCAGGAGACAATACAGCCGCATTTAACAACATTGTTTTTCGTGCCCAAGACAACAGCAACCTCCGCTACTACAACTCGACGCTACCCTATACTGAAATGCGGCGGGGACTGAGCCAGGTCGGCAACGCGACTGCGTCTGGATTGTATGGAAACAGCACCAATTTGGCTGCGTCGGTGTTTGTGCAGAATGGTGATTCGATGTCGGTTTCTGGGAAATGGTTTGTTCCGGGTACGGCTTCGCTTTTTTGGGATGACACCATAAACTTGGGAACAGGAACAATCGACGGCGTAGGGTCGTTTTCTGCAACCGTGCGGGTGCCAACATCGACGGCTGGGCAGCACAGGCTTACAGTGAACGATGGCAACAGCACATTCTGCGTTAACGTAACCCGCCTACCCACGGTAACCAACAACTACACCGACATATGGCGCACCACTGATTTCTCAATCAATTTAACGCCCGATTACCCCGTGAACGGAACCTACTACCGCATAAACGGCGAACCGCCCTTGAACACCACCACCAACGACCTGCCTATCATAACCACAGAAGGCTCCGCCAACACACTCGAGTACTGGAGCACTTGGAACGTTTACGGCGCAGACATAACCGACCTTCCCCACGTGACTGTGACTGGGATTAAACTGGACAAGACCCCGCCGACTGGTTCCATTTCGCCCAGCAGCAGCACTGTCACCTCGCCATCAGTTACTCTCATCTTAGGCGCAACCGACTCGGCTTCAGGAGTTGCCGGGATGCGTTTTGCTAATGAGAACAGCGGCTGGTCAACATGGGAACCCTATGCAACATCGAAGATTTGGGGTCTTACAAGCGGTGATGGAGTAAAAACTGTCACAGTCCAATACAACGATACTGCAGGGTGGGTTTCTTCAAACTTCAGTTGCACAGTTACCCTTCAATCAGTCTTAGCGACTACAAACCCGACTGTGCCGCCAACAAATACGCCAACGAATAAACCCGCTAATGTAGTAGTCACTCCTTCACCCGTTCCAAGCGCCGTCCCAACCACTCCGCCAACCACCCAACCCACACCGACAGCGACGCCTCAAGCGCCAGAACTAAACATTCAAGTCGCCCTCATCCTTCTTGCCGCGTCAACCCTGCTGGCGACTTTACTTTTTAACAAAAAACGAAAATAAGAAAAATTAGGCTTTTGCTTCGAGTTTGCCCTTGCCTCACGGAGCTTTCTCCGCCTGTTTGAGTGGGTAATCCATTCGTTGATTTCTTCGAGGTTGCCTCCACACTCAGGGTGGTTAGCCGTCCCTTAAAATCACAGCTTTAGCTGGACACTTCGAAACGCAGTCCCCGCATCCATGGCACAAGTTCACATCGACAACGTTTGGGTCTTCATCGCTTATGTGGAAAACAGCTTTCACGGGACACGCCTTTGCCGCAGCACATTTGGGGCATCGAATACACTTATCGGGAAGAATGTATGCTTTCTGCATCGGTCATTCAAGCTTTAAACAATTCTTATTCGTCAGAAAAAGAACCCTCGTTTTCCTCAACACTGTCTGCGAGGTCTTTGGCGCGTGGACCCTTCAACTCCAAAAGCGCCTCCAAAGTCTTATGGCATTTACTACACTGCAGCATAGCGTTACCGCACGCTGGACAGAAAAGTTCTCCCTTCTGCAGCCGCTCCAGAAGTACATTCAAATCCGCCCTATTTTGTAGTTCACGGGGGCTCTCCTGTCGTAAATCAGCTCCCTCCATCGCGGCTTTTTTGGGGTGACTTTCACTTACAATTTCACTGTACACTTTAGATATGCTTGTTTTTCCATCCCGCAACTGCTGAAGCTCATCCTCGCTTGCTTTCTCCAAGATTTTTTTGCCCCGTTCAAACGTTCGGGCGGAAACACCTGCTTTCTTAGCTATAGCTTCGGTTGCTTTGCCCTTGAACTCGGGCTCCGCGTCGTCTGACGCTAACCCCAACGGCGCATCCTGCCCATCTTTGGCGCCTTTCGACTGCCGCTTCTTCGCAAGCGCCCTCTCAATCTCCAGCAGCGGAACAGCTAACTCTACAAGCTGAAAGTTGTTTAGGTGTCGGCGCCTCAGGTTTGCTTCGATAACAAATTTTTTCTCGATTAGTTTGTCATCGAATTTGCGTACTTCAAAATCTGGTTCAATCCCAAGTTCCATGCATGCGCGGTAACGGTGGTGCCCATCTAAAACTTCAAGGTCCTCATTCACGATTATGGGGTAGTGCTGTCCTTCGGTCTGGATGGATTTTTTGAGTTCCTCAAATTCGTCGTCGGACATTCTTGGAAGCAATTTGTCGTATTCGGGGTTCAGTTGCAGACTCATGGGTACCGCCTTCTTCTTAGTATGATTCATTATTTAAGTTGAAGGGTTCAAACTGGTTGTTCAGTGTTGGCTTCAGGGTGCAGTCACATATTCTTTTATTTTTACGTTGGATTTGATGTGTTACACGTATGAAACCCGCATTGCCATCGTTTGGCGGTCAACTCTTAACCAAAATGCGGTTGAAGTCTCCTCTCTCCACAAAATTTTGGTTCTGCATCGGGTTAAAGAGGGGGCTTCGCCAAACACTACTTTTCGGCAAAATATACAAAAGAGCAATTTAGAGACCTTTTTTCCTTAATAAAACCTGCAGATAGCTTGTCAATTTAACCAGAATTGCCTAAAGCGCCCTAGAAAGGGAGATTGAGGGACCAGTCAGCATCAGCAAAGTCACGAGGGGAAAAAGAGATCTTCCATTCGGAAGGGTGTTCGCGCTTCTTTTTAGAATTGACCCGCCCAATCTTTTAGTAGGCAATCTTTTTGGGATTAACTTATGGATGCTTTCTTAGGCTTAAATGGGTATGTGACTGCGCGACGTTACTATAACCAGCACAGCCCTAATTTGCGAAAAAACGCTTACCTTGGGCAATTGCATCTAAAAAACTCCTGAAGCAGGAAACCACAAGTATTATTAAGAAATATCGGTTTATGGAAAACACTTGCGGTTTTTAGCATCATTGACGCTTCCTAAACAGTTGTTTTCCGTCAAAGGTTGTAACGTAATCAAAGCCCTGCTCGACTAACAGCTGCGCTTCTTGAATTGTTGATGCGATTGCACTGTGATATTTCTGGTCGGATTCGCTAAAGATTGCCTGCTCCATGTTGATGTAGATTTCAGTGCTTTTCAATGAACGGTGGCCTAGTAATCGTTTAACGTGGTCGGGGTCGTGTGTTCTGTGATACTCCATTGTTCCTTTCCAATGTCTAAGCGTGTGGAAAGTTATTTTGGCTAACCTGGGGTTCTCAAGTTTCTTAGCTAACCCTATGCGTTGGTCCTTGAATGTAGCGAGTTTATGGCATAATTGAGCGTTTCCAAATATCCGTTCTGCTTTCTTAGGCATTGTTTGAAGCATACCGATTAACTTCGCTGAAACCTTAAACATTCGCGGTACGCCATGCTTTTCCGTGTCGTTCAATGTGATTGTGTTGTTTTCGGGGTTTATGTCTGTCCATTGTAGCCTTAATGCTTCCCCTATTCGCATACCTGTTTCTTTCAATGTTTGCAGTATTGTCGCTGTGTGCTTTCCGCAACCGGCTATGAGCTGGTCGATTTCGCTTTCAAGTGGAATAAACGGTATTGGTTGCTGATACTGATAGTTCGGCGCGTTCCATGTTTTACCGAGATACTTTAGGAAACTTGTGTACACATTGGTATAGTTTGCTTTGCTGTTCTGCTTCAATTCAATGTTAAACAATGCTTCTTTAACGCTTTCGGGGTCGTTGATGTCTGCAATTTTCGATAGGCGCTTAATTTTCTGGTAGTTGTTTAGAATAGTCGATTTAGCAAGTCCGTCTTTTTGCATTTGAAACTCGTAGCTAACCATTAAACCTTTGAGTGTTTGGCTGTCTGTGGTTCCTGTTCCCGCACTAACTCCATTTTGGTCTAGTGCCGCCAATAGTTCCAATTCCTTGCAAGGATTGTTTTGTTGGCTGTTTGCTTTATCGTTGACTTCAACATTTAAGACTGTCGGCTGACTAAAGCGGAAGCTACATTCTTTACATACAAAACGCTGCCTCTCGCCTAAAGTTGTGTGGCGTACTCCAGCTCTGTTGATTCGCTCGCTTTTACATTGAGGGCAAATTATAACCTGAGTTTGGGCTTCCATCTAAGAAACCTCCCCAACAAATTCAGCGCAAACAACCTTACCCTGCGCTCTCAAATTCTCTTTTTCAACATCGAAGCAAGTCGGACAATAAAGATTCCCATTAATACTAAACTCCGCTTCCTTCGCGCATTGAACATCATCCGGCTGCGGTTGTTGACAGAGCCTTCCAGCTTTAGGTTTAAACCGTTTCGCATTAACAATACTGCTTTTCTCAACTTCTAAACGCTTTAAACCTGAATCCTCAGTGACAACCTTGAGCTGGGTTTCCCCAAGCGCCGCTTGTTCCATTTGTTCCGTTTGTTCCACGTTTCCAGAATTAGTTTGCGTTTTTTCTGAATTTTTACAATTTTTAAATTCTTGATTTATTTCGCTTAAGTTAGAAAACTGTGGAACAGATGGAACAGATGGAACAGTATTAGGCTCTGTAGTGGAAGTTAAGGTTTTTTGGGCTTTTTCAGGTGTAACTTCGGGGGCTGTGTCTTTTATGACTACATAACGCCATGCGGCTATTGGGCTTTGTGTTTTAAGTTTGCCATGTATTTCTATTGGTTCGGGGCGTATCTTTGTTCTAAAAGCTCCTGGTAAGAATGTTTCTGCATCTTGAATAAATTGGAATTTGCTTTTAGGTGTTAAGTCGTGAGCGTGGCAGTAAGTCACATAATCTCTAAACCAAATATCAGTAAAGATAAAGTCGGTTTCTTCATCAGTGACTTTAACTTTTGCATCGAAGTAAGCTAAAGTTGTGCTTGAGCGTTTGCGGTATTCTTTGCGGATTTCTTCAACGGTTGGTTTGTCTGTTACCTCTCCATTTTCTTTAAGTTCTTTCAATCCGTCTAAAGCCCATTTTAAAATACCTTCCATTTCTTCGGGTGTTGATAGGCTGTTTAAAAGTTCTTGGCGTGGTATCTTGGCTTTGCCTTTGAATGTTTGGCTAAAGTCTGCGAATATAAAGCGTCTATACCATGCGTGTCCATCTTCTTCATTGGAGATTGTGGGAATGTGGTTTGCTGAATAGAGATATTTTGTGTATGGTTCTAAGGTTTGGCTGTCTTGAACGTGTTTTATGTAGATTTGTACGGGATCGCCTGAAACTAAGGCCTTGTATGTGCCTGTGTTCATTAACTCTTTGTGGGGTAGGTCAGCGCAGATATTAGCGAGTTTTCCTCTAATTTCAGCTATAGAAAACTTGTCATAGCATAGTTGTTGTATTGAGTGGCTGCAAACATTGTTAGCGCCTAAGAACGTCTTTATTGTATCTAAGAATATGCTTTTGCCGTTTTCGCCTGTGCCTAACAAGATTAGGCTGGTTTCTGTTATGACTTTGCGATATAGACAATGCCCTACTAATTGTTGGATTTGGCGCTGTTGTACTTTGTTTGGCTGTACGGAATCAAAAAACTTGGTGAATGTTGGGGCTTGTGCGTCTGTGTTGTAGTTCCAATCAAGTTTAGATGTTATGTATATTTCGGGTGAAAACTCTGTTAGTTCGCGCGTGAAAATATTTAACAAGCCGTTTTTTACTGCTAACATTTCGGGGTTTTGCCCGTTCATTTTGATTAGTGGGGCTGAGTTTAAGATAAATTCGTAAACATCTTTGTAGTATCGGGCTTTGAAGTTATCGTTTAAACGTGTTACCATTTCGCGCATTATGAGCTGTTCCGTTTGATTACAGTAAATTCCTTCGTCACTTAGCCAAAAATAGAGGGTGTTAGAATCTTTGTCAGTTACAAACGTATAATCTTCCATGATGTCTTTAGCTAATAGTATTGTGTGTTCTTTGTCTTGATTATCGTCTTGTAGTAATATGGCGGGGTCAATTAATTTTTGAGCAACAGCCAACATTAAAGTGTCCTTAAACTTTTTACCTCTAAGCGCGCCTTTTCCAGCATCTTCACATTTTATTATGCCTTCCTTCATGGCTAAAAATTGCAGAGCGCCACCGCCTCTTTTATGTCGATGGCAGTACCATGTGTTGTTTTTAATGTTGAAAGTAAAGTTTTTCTCGGTTGTGCTGTCGTGTATTGGGTGGCTTCCTTGGTATTCGTCATTTGCAATTAAGTTAAAACGATTGATGTCTATGAGTTTCCCTATGTTAAAACCGAATTTGTCTAATCTTTCGGATTGATCCGCTTGTTCTTGTTCTTTGCTTTTGGGTATTAATCCATGATTTTGTAGTATTTTATAGAAGGTTGCGGCTGTGTTATCAATTTCTGTTATAACATCACTTCCGACATTTTTGTAGCCTGTGCTTGGAGCCATTAAGCAAATACTATCTCCCAGCAATTCTAAACCGGCTGTGTCGTGGAAATGTCCATCTGTTTCTGCTTTAGTTTTAGCCCAATAAAGTAAGTGTAACCCTTTGTTTATGGTTTCATCTATTCGGGTTGTCGGAAACTCTGAAACTAAGTCTTTGCCTGTTTTGATTGCTTCAAATTGTTGTATGCGTCTGACTTCAAATTGTTCTTTGGTTTCGTTTGGTAGTTGTGAAATTGGTTTTGTGTCGTAGTCTATGGCGGTTAAGTATAATCCGTTTTTAGCTGGGGTTCCTAAGATAACTCCAATAGCGTTAGCGTCTTTGCCGTTTTGGGTCCAGCGTAGATTTTTAAATTCTTCGTCTGTTTGGGGTTCTGTCTGCCATTTCTTCCAAGTACCGATATTATCTTTGTCGTATTTTTGTTTCTGTTCGTTCCATGTCAGTATAAAGGGTATTACTGGTAAGCCTGTATCGTGGTATGCTTGGGCTGCGCCTAATAATTCTTGGTTCATTGTGTTGGCGCTCCTTGTGTTTGGCTGTATTTTTCTAAGGCGGGTAGGCTTCCAGCGTTTAATCTGAATTTGCCATCTACCATGCTTATGATGCAGAACCCTAAAGGTTGGCGGCTTACGCATAAGGTATTAGTGCATTTTGAGCAGCTTGTTATGTCAAGGCGTAGATAACCGTGTTTCCCTAAACAAAAATTAGCGGTCATTGCTGTAAGGCTCCTTGTACTTGTCTTTCATCATCGGAGCATTCGGCGCGTACTGAACATTCAAGGTCTATACAATGGTTGCAAGTGCTAGCGTTTTTCATGTTTAAAGCCCCAGAGGTTCAGAGGTTATGGGTGTGCCTTGACGGCATGATTTTGATAAGGCGGTTGTGGAATAGCCAACTTTACAATGGTTCTTAGTGTAATGAGTAAATTTAGCGCATTCAATACAGAAGATAGGGTGTTTCCGTGGTTGATTATCTACGGGGAAACAGCCATTATTATTAGAAACATTAAAAAGATGAGCTGGGGTACTATACATTTAGGCACTCACCCCAGAGTTTGCAGTAGTTAAAGCTGATGCGTTTTGCTTGGCGGCTTCTGCTTCAGCTTTTCTTTTTCTGTATTCACGTTGAATTAGAGCCATAGCTGCTCTAATTTCAGGTGGATTTTTAAATTTGTCAATGGTCGGGCTTTTCGCTAAGCCGTCAGAATTTAATATTTTTGTGGTTTTTTCGTGCTCATTTTGTTCCGTAGGTCTTACACTTACTTTTCGGTTCTAAGTGTACCAAACACGCTTTCAGTGAATTGCGCTTTGGTTTTCAACCACGGAACAACCACGCTTGAATAAGTTGTTCCTTTTGGGCTTCCTTATGTTATCGGGGGTTCGTTGGTTGCGTTGCCATCCATGTTTTTCAACCAGTCAATAGCAGACTTTTGACAGCTTGGTTACGCTTTAGTAAGCCCTTGTTATGTCTTGACAGTTAGAAGCAAGCGCTTATTAAAACTATCTAACAGTTTAGAACATAGTTGTATTATTTTTTTTAGTTTGTATTAATTGGAACAAATTATAACATTGTTGAAAAATATAACTAAGTCGTAACTTTTTTGGGAATTTAAGGTTAATACCCTTTTTCTAATATATCGCATGAGGGTTAACAAAATTGAAAATAGAACAGAAAAAGCCAAAGTTCCACACTGTAACCTTTAGCGACCCCGAATTTGATTTACTAAGCAGAACTTTAGAAATTGGCTTATCTTCGCTGAAATTCTACAACAAGAACCTGGGGTACTTAGATATTGACTTTAACCGCATAGCTGCTCAATACGCCGCTAAATTGGGCCGTATAAATTATAATCAATACCTCTATGACTTCGCGTTTAAAACAAAACTTAATGATGCACTCCGTAACAGTGGAATAGACGCGCCGCTTAAGGCAGAGCGAACTTTAACTTCAACAGATGTTTGTTATCTTAAGGCTATGATTGACAAGGTACAGAAGGCGCTTAGTGAATCCGCTAAGTTGCCGCCGGTGGTTGACATTCGGCACTATGAAGTATCTAACAACCACGGTTATTCAGTGAGGTATTGAACTTGCGACCTAGAATCAGTCTAAAAGAAGCGGCTCTGAGTTTCTATAACGCTACAGTAATTTTAAAACAGGACCAGCAAGCCTTCAACGAAAAGGTTACTATATACAGGCAGTTAAGCGCAGAGATAGCCGATATAAAAAAGAAGATGTGGTTAACGCCAACTATCATAACACAAGGCAATCTAAAGGGAAAAGAAGCCGAATGCGGCGCATTGATTCCTGAGATAAATCTGCTTGAAAGGCGCATCAAACTTAACGTATCTCTTGTATTGAAATACAAAGGGGTTAACCATCGAGGGAGATACAAAACGGTTGAGGATGTATCTAAGCTATATCTTCCGTCTATAGCTGTTACCCGTAAGGAATTGGAACCATAAAACCCACGTTTTCCTTTTTTTCTAATATATATTAATTAATAGAGATACAAAAAGGAGAAAGAATAATGCCCCGTTGGTAAGTTTTGTTTTTTTGATGGTCTTATTTATCATTAGTGCATTATGTTAAATGATTGCATCGTTAGAGCTTCTTTATTATCTGTTAATTGCTATAGACAAAAGCCATCTATAGACTGTGTCTATTCTTTTATATATAAATAGGGCTATGGTCGAAAGTCTGTTTCTGTCTATGGCTACACGACTGACTTTGTCTTTTAACAATAAGACTAAATAGTAAGTGGAAACTCTGGGCTTTTTGAATCAAATAGGTACGGGTAACTAAATGCGAAATGCCTTCTGCTTTCATATATTAATATGAATAACAAAAGCGTTCTGCTTTGGGTTCGGATAGGAAACCCAAATGCCTATTTTTAATTATACGCATAATTATAAACAGAAAACACAGGGGTATTTGTTAACAAAAAGGTAAGGCTGGTTGCTAAAGTTTCTTCTTTGTTGTGGCGCGTTCTCTGCATCGTTCACAGAATAGGGGGCGGTTTTTTGCGTAGGCTATTATGCCGTAAGGTGCAGGGGTCGGGTTTTTATTGTCAGATAGGTTGGTTGTCATTTTGATTTCTCCTAACCAAATTTTTTCGGACATAGTTTTTTGCCTCTAAGTTTATTCAACAACTATAATCTTCTTATGCTTCAATGATAGGATATGCAAACGGATCAAGGCTTGTGGGATTCCAGTTTTACCGGCTGCTACATTCAAAGGTAAGCCATCATCGAGAACTAAAAGAACGGCCCGTTTCTCTGTTGGGTTTCTGCCTCTAAAATAATAGTTGAACAAGTCAGAGTTTAGATATAATTCGGGAGTTGTCAATGTTGGAGTTCCTCTAGCAAAACTTTTTCGACTTCTCGGATAGGATGCTTTGTTTTGATTAGCTCAAGCGCCTTAGAAACTTTGACTCTGAGTGTTTTTAACTCGGTGCGTTCCCTGGCTCGTGCTTCTCGGTTGTGTTGTTGTCTATCTTCTTTTGTTTTGTATGGCATAACGTTAGTTTGGTGTCTGAGGGTTAAAAGGTTAAATTGGTGGTCGTGTTCCCGAAGTGGTTAAACTATGCGGTATTAGCCCTACTAATAGAAACAAAATAACTTAGCGCCTTCTACCATAACGCATTAAGGCTATGGTAACAATGCCAAACCCTACACCTAAGACGATTCCTAGAACTGCAATTAAAACTACGGGGTCAAACATATTTTATCGGTATCCTAACTTTCGCATTCTTGAATCATGGGTTCTTGTTTGTTTGTCGGTGTCGTGGTGCTTCTCACATTTTAACGTGTAGCTTTTGGGGTGCGCTCTGACATCGGCAAGTTTGCTTTTTCGGTCACGCGGATCCTAAGAATAATCCTAAGTCAACCATCGCGGTTATTGGCTTCTGATTCTGCCATTGAGTAAAAGCCTTCTTATCTTCAGGTGTTAAGTTCTGAGTTATTTGTCCGTAACTCATACCTGTCGGGCTTGTTCCTTGTCGGGTGTTTGCGCCTAATCTAAAGTTTGCTTCAATGTCGGCTTGTTGTTTAGCAGTTTCTAAAGCAGTTGGCTGGTTTGTTGTGGTTGGTTTAACTGGTCCAACAAACGGTTTAGATGTAGCTTGAAACCCTGCTATGCGACTTGTATCTGCTGGCATTGGTCCAACAAATGTTTGGCTTGGTCTAGGTGCGGCTGTGTATGTTGGCTGGACATTATAGCCTAAACCGCTAAGTTGCTGCTGGTTAAAATCCATAGCTTGTTTATACTGTTGGTCGTTAATTGTGTTTGTTTGATGTGCTGCTTCAAAGTTGGAACGTTGAACAAGTAGCTGCTGTACTTGCGCCAGATTATTTTGTTGTTGCGTTTTTAATTGTTGAGGGATGGTACTCATTTAATCATTTCTCCATTAATTAGATAAATAGGCTTTCCCAGCATTTTTTGTGGTAAACCTTTTTGTGTGTCTTAGCATTCGAGGAAATTACTTTATCTCCAACATGGAGAGTTTGTGAACAGCTCTTTTTTCCACAGTTTCCTATGCCTTTCTTATGATATTTGCTTAGCATCCCTTCGCTGAGAATGAACGGGGGTATTTGTTTTAGACAGCATCTTTAGCGCCTTCCATCGTTGTTGGGTTCTCTTTTTTGTTTTCTATCTCGTATGAAGCTCTGATTAACCGCAAACGCGCAGCTCTAATTATCATTAAAGTCTGTTCACACCGGCGCTTAGGGAAACTTACGCCACTAGTTCTTGTCGGATGATTCATGTTTTGCCCCTTCTTTTGATTGTAGGTTAATGGTTTGCCTTTTTGCCAAAGATTCTGAGCTACCGCCATGTTTTTTGCCTCTTACACTACTATGTTTTTTTGGTTAGGGAAACCATCTTTCACTTGAGATTTATTTTCTCGGTCCATCTTGTTTTTCACCTTTCAAATTGAAAGCAGACGATTAAACTATACTTTTTACCATCAACCTTATTAGTTTACAAAGCCTTAACAGCTTATAAGGCTGAATATATGTTGAGCGAGAAGTGCAAAATAGAACAAAAACAAATAGGACAAAACCCCATTTGCGTAACCGCAAAGACCGAATGCCCAAAGATTAGAAATAAAACAGTATTCACCAAAAACTGCGTTGGATAAAACAATGACAAAACAAACATGGCTAAATGCACAACAAGCAGAAAAACAATACAACGATGGATTTCCAAAAAGAATCGAAACTCCAAAACCAAATATTTTCATAAATAAACGCTTCAAACTGCCGCTAAAATTTTTTGACAACAAAAACATTCTAGAAATCGGTTCTTCAATTTACAGTCACATACATAGCTTAAATGGCAAACCTAGCCTAACGGTTGGATTAGACCCCTTAGCATCTTACCTAAGCAACAACTACCCAAAAACAGCCGAACATATAGAAGCAAGAGGCGAAGAATTACCATTTAAAAAATCAGCTTTTGATTCCATTCTATGTATAAACACACTTGACCACACAGAAAGCCCAACACAAGTATTAGAGGAAATAAAAGAATCCCTATCACCAAATGGGGTTTTGCTATTTTCAATAAACACCTACGAATTGCCCCACATAATAAGACAACAAGTAATAAGTCGTTTTGATCCACCGCACCCACATCACTTCGCAAGAAAAGAAATAATACAATTACTCAACCAATCAGGGTTTAAGATACAATACAGTTACTACGAAAAGCAGTGGCTTAACGAATTTAAAAAAGATTTAGCAGAAAGAAAACTGTACAAGTCAGCGTTAAAGTTTTTTGCGGCCCACCTTATTTTTAGGCTTCAGAATATGTGGGTAAAATGTACCTTGGCCTAAGTTTAACTTAGGACACAAGGTTACCGATATTGTTAGCAATCACAGAGGTTCCAGTTGCATTTAGATGCCCCATAAGATAGGTTCCTGATTGTGAAACATCATTTAATGCAAAGATGTTGTAGCCAAAAACATCTGAACCGTTTTGAGCTATAGATGCAAAGTAAGCAGCGGAGGTAGCAATACAGTTTTCAGTTAATCGCGTGTAGTTTGCGCCAGCGCACATTAGTATTCCAAAGCCGTGTGCGCCATTAGCGATTATGGTATTCCCAGTTATGCGATTCCGTAAAGTGCCAATATCAAAACCATTGTTGTTAGATACTGAAACATAGTTGTTTTCAAAGGTGTTGTTTCCTCCCCCGTACATTAGGCTGATTGTAGGGTGGTCGCCGTTGTCAGGTCCATAAAATGTGTTAGAGTTAAAAATCGAGTTAAACATGTTTACGCTATAGATTGCCGAGTTATGAGTCCCTTCAGTATAGGAGTTATGGAACCATAAAGTATCGACTGAACCAACAATACCAAATTCAGCGGTATAGCCTAAATCAACAAGATACATCTCTATATGATGAGGTATGTAGCCACCTAATGTGTCAAACTGTACGGCTGTGCCATTGGTTACGCCTGTGCAGCCTATTGTTGTTGAGTCTATAACATCGACATAAGAGTTACCTTGAATGTTTACGCCTATTCCGAATCGGTCTATTACACAATTCTTTATATGAACAGTTGCTGCATGTTGAATTAATACACCTGTCCCACCATATAGACCTCTTAACGCTAATTTCTCTATAGTTAAAGACGTATCATTGCCTGGTGTTCTGGCGATATTAAAAGCAACTCCCGAATTAGGTGTATAATAAAGCAATGTTGTGTCTCTGCCAGAGCCAACTATAATTTTGCCATTTACTGTGAAGTTTAGGGTGCTTGTAAAGGTGAATGAGCCAGCGCCTATGTAAACAAACCCTTCGGTTGGGTCACTTAAAACGGATTGAAAGGTAGTTGCAAAGTTGGTTGATGTAAAAGCGATTTGACCTGTTTTTCCATCTATTGCCTGATACCAGCCTTTTCCGTCAGATTCAATTAAGTAACTATATGGTGCGCCATAAGCGCCTAAGTATAGGTTGCTCTGGGTGTAGGGGTCTTTAATTGGAGTTGCAGCGGAACCGTACCCATGATTAAATGTGTCTTGAACCATCACGCTTAAACTGTAATATGTTTCTGTTGCATTGGTAAAAGTCACAGTGCAGTTAACGCCGTGTTGCTCAAGAACTACATTATCGGTTGGGTTAATCTGCCACAAATAAAATAAATCCGCGCCGTAAGAAGCATTAAGCACCTTTGCGGTGTAGGTTGTTGGGGTTTGAGCGCCAACACTACTAGGCCCAACAATAGAAACGCCGATAGTGTATGATGTTTGGGCTTTCGCTTGTGGCGGCTGGCTTACTTCAAAAACTATTCCAGCTAAGAGAGCTAAAACTAATATTGCCGCAAAAAACTTGGCGGCTCGGATTGATTTTAAACTTTGAAGTTTCATTTTGGGGTTATCCTTCATAGGGTTTAATGGGTAAAGTTGACGGAGCGATTGAGTGCTTGCTCGGAAAGTAACCGCCAACCTTACCCATAGAAACCAGTGGGCTGTCTGAACCGTTTAAGCCTAAATTCCGAAAAACAGTTAGCGGTAACTGATGCTTAGAAGCCTTGAACCGTTGCCGTTTGCAGTAAGTATAAGGCGCGGCTCTCTCGGCTGGATAATTATGTTGGCTTCCCTTATCGGCGCGGTGTTCATGTTTGCGGCTCTTAAAACCCGACACAGAAAACTCGGATTCCACCAACCTAAGAACCCCCTCTCACGTTGGCTTTAGCTAACTTCGCACTCAACCTGTTAAGCCGAATATCCCATTGAGCCTGCTCTAAACTGTCAAGAACAGTCTTATTCAAGCTAGAAACCTCCAAAAAAGAAAAAGGGAAGGTTGCGCGGGATACATAGCCACGAAACAGAAGTTATATTAAACACAATGCACCTAAATTCTCAATCAGTAACAAATTAAAATCTCATCATGCGGGAAAAACTCGCATTAGTGCGATTAACATAATAATAGAATATAATTTACAATAGGAGTTGCATACTTACGGGAACATCCCAAACATTTACGATAAAGTACGTTGTACACGCTAGATTTGAAATTGAAGGTGTAGTTGAAAAACCCGACGTTATTGGAGCAGTTTTCGGGCAGACAGAAGGACTTTTCGGTCCCGAACTTGACCTGCGCGAACTTCAAAAAACTGGGCGAATCGGCAGAATCGAAATCGACCTACATTCTAAAAATGACCGAACCAACGGCGCAATAAACATACCCACCAGCCTTGACCGTGTTTCTACAGCCCTCATCGCCGCAAGCGTAGAGAGCATAAACCGCGTCGGACCCTGCTCAGCCAAAGTAACCCTCGAGAAAATCGAGGACATACGCGAAGCCCGCCGAAAAATCATCATCGACCGCGCCAAAGAAATCCTGCATAAATGGAACATCGAATCCATGCCAAGCGTCGACGAAGTCTACAAGGAAATCAGCGACACCATGAAAGTGGGCAAAGTCGAAAAGTACGGGCCAGAAGACCTGCCAGCGGGACCTGGACTTGAAGGCGCTAAAGAAATCTTCGTCGTGGAAGGACGCGCAGACGTCATCAACTTGATGCGATGCGGAATCTTCAACACCGTAGCACTCGAAGGCGCAAAAGTTCCAGATTCAATAAAGAAGATTTCAAAAGAACGATTAGCCACAGCACTGCTCGACGGCGACCGAGGCGGAGACTTAATCCTTAAAGAGCTCATGCAAGTAACAAACGTGAAATTCGTCGGACGCGCTCCAAGAGGCAAAGAAATCGAGGAATGCAACTGCAAAGAAATCGCTGAAGCAATCGAGAACAAACTGCCAATCGCGGAAGCTGCAGGCGCAAGCATCCCACCAAAACAAACACCAGTCCCCAAGAAAGTGATCGTTCCCGAACGCGTCAAAATCGAAGTCCCAGACACCATAGTTCAAGCGGCAAAAGCACTCGTCGGCACACTCGAAGCAGTCTTGCTCAACGAAAAACTCGAATTAATCGAGCGCCTACCAGTAAGCCAACTCGCCGAGAAACTCAGCCAGATGACGGGAGTTGAAACAGTCGTCTTCGACGGCATCATCACCCAGCGTATCGTTGACATCTCAGCAGACAAAGGCACCAAAAGAATCGTGGCTTCACGCGTATCAGACGCTGTTAAACCAGTCTTGAACGTTGAATTAATAACGTTCCAAGACGTCATTCCCCCCGCCTAAACGTAATCCATTAGGCTTCTAATTTTTTCCATTTCTTTAGTTTCTTGTAGCAGTTTCGCCGCTGCTCGTCGCGGTCGATATGATTAAGACGAGGTTTCGGTCGGGTTTATGGGAGCCTTCGCGGCTGTAGCAAATCAAAAATGCAAAATTGCTCGATACACAACAACAAACAATTATAACCCAAAAAAACAAAAAGTTATAGTAGAGAGCTATAGCAGCTAAACTGTTGACCGACATCAAGCCGATGTCAGCCCTCTACCTTTTTGAGTAAACATCGCTCGAGCCTTAAAGGGTAATGGGCAAGTTCATGGTAAGCACAGCTCCTTTTTTCTAATCCCCCAACTGCACATCTCGTAAGCCAAACAGGCCCCCAAGATTCGGAGGTTTTTCACGAACCTATTTGGATCCAAATAGAAACTCATTGCACAAACCATAGAGGGGTAGGTCAAAGAAATAAACTGTAGATTAAAGATTTTTAACTCCAGACCGCATTGATAGCCAGTAAAGGATGGCTAATCATGCGCATCGTTGTTCGAATAGGCGGCTCAGTCGTTGCGAACCCAATCAACACTGAATTAATGGGCAAATACGCCGAAATAATCAGAACCGTGAAGCAGCAGGGAAACGAAGTTGCCGTGGTCGTTGGCGGCGGGGCGTTGGCGCGGGAATTCATCGGGTTCGCCAGGAGCTTGGGTTTGGATATGGCGGCGCAGGATGAGATTGCCATTTCCTGTTCACGGCTGTTTGCGCAGTTGTTCCTAAAGAAACTCGGCGACGCCGCATGTAGCAAGGTTGCCATAACGCTTGACGATGCAGCTCAAGGCCTATCTGAGGGCAAGGTAGTTGTGATGGGCGGTTTAAAGCCGGGAATCACCACCGATACCGTTGCGGCGCTTGTGGCGGAACGCGTGGATGCAGAGTTGCTGGTTAAAGGCAGTGACCAAGACGGCGTATACGACAAAGACCCAAGAAAATATCCCGATGCAGTAAAAATCGACCACTTATCGATTGACGATTTAGCAAAAATCTTCGGCAGGAGCGAACACAAAGCGGGGATTCACCAGATAATCGACCCTGAAGCCATCAAAGTCCTCAAACGCAAACCCCTCAAGATAGTTGTGGTTAATGGGTTTAAGCCTGAGAACATGTTGGCGGCGATTAAAGGCGAAAAAGTGGGCACAGTTATAAGCTAATTTTGTTCAGCGATGGATTCGGACCATTGCCGCTTGACTTTGCATACGTCGGGGTCTTCGCAGTCGTCGTAACAGCCATATGCGTAGTGCTCTCGTGGAGATACCTCAATAAATAAGGGCAAACCACCCTTCTTTTCTTTTTTATAAGTTAGCTATCCTTTATAAGATTGCATTATTTTCATGTTAAATTAACAAGTTAAGAAGAAGCGAAAAAAATGTCAAAAACAACTTCAGTCGTTGAAGCAATCAACGTCACAAAAACGTACATGCTGGGAAAAATCCCAGTTGAAGCACTCAGGGGAGTAAACCTCAAAGTTGAAACCGGAGACTTCGTCTCCATCCTCGGCCCGTCGGGAAGCGGCAAATCAACCATGCTGAACCTAATCGGAGCCCTAGACAAACCCACCTCAGGCACTTTACTCATCGACGGTGTGGACATCGGTAAACTCAACGATAACCAACTTGCAGATATTAGATTAAAAATCGGTTTTGTCTTCCAATTCTTCAATCTAATCCCAAGGTTGACTGCACACGACAACGTTGAATTAGCCATGTCGATTGCCAACGTGGGCAAAGCAGAGAAAAAGAAACGTGCACTCGACCTCTTAGAAACCGTCGGGTTAAAGGACAGAGTGAACCATAAACCCGCGGAGCTAAGCGGCGGTCAACAGCAACGCGTCGCCATCGCACGCGCATTGGCAAACAACCCCAAGTTTCTGCTGTTGGATGAGCCGACGGGAAACGTGGATTCCAAAACAGCAAGTGAAGTGCTGTCTTTAATCAAGAAACTCAACACGGAAAAAAACGTCAGCATCATCATGGTTACTCATGACCAGAATTTAGCAAGGGAAGCCAGAAGAACCGTGGAAATGTTTGACGGACAAATAACATCTGATATGGTGAATAACCAATGAAGACTATAGATATTTTTGGATACGCGTTTAGCGCGATTAAACTTCGCAAGCTCCGCGCAGCATTAACCACGTTGGGCGTTATCATAGGCATCGCAGCCATAGTGGCTTTGCTGTCGATTACACAGGGTCTGCAGGCTACCTTAACCGGCCAGCTTAACCAGGGATTATCAGCTAACACCTTAATCGTTACACCAGGTACCGGAGGTGCTTTAGCTGGTGCAAGCAGCGGAGGCGGTGGCGGCGGATTCGGAGGCGGAGGAAGCGGTGGTGCAGCTCTTGGAGGCGGAACCAGCAGCAACTCAGGTTTCAACTTATACGTTAACTACACAAGCGAAATCGACGCATTATCGCCAGACATCACGTCTTCGCTCGCCATAATAAGCCGCACAGGATACATCCAAACTGGCACCTTGAATAGGACTGTTACGATTTACGGTGTTGACTTCAACCAGTACTCTCAACTCTACGGCACCACATTTTTAGCCGCAAGCGGAACAATACCCACTAGTCCAGCTGAAACCTCCGCAGTAGTGGGCACACGCGTTAACCAGCCGGGACAAAACGGAACCATATTCTTCGGCGCAGGCGACAGCATCAACATCATCTGGGCTAACGCAACGGTTCTGCCGCCAGTGAACGAGACCTATACATCCAACGTAGCGGGTGTCCTTGGCAAAATCGGCGGTTTCGGCATCGGCGGACCATCAGACACAGGCGTCTACATCCCAATCGACAAGGCAGAGAGCTTCTTTGGAACTAACCAAGCTGACATGATACTTGTCCAGCTCAAGAGCAGCGACAACGCAACCGTCAGCACCGTTTCAAAACTCATAACTGACCACTTCAGCAACCAAGTATCCGTCATATCCGCAACCGCAGTCCTAAGCTTACTCACAAGCATCTTTAGCATTCTGCAACTGTTCCTTGGCGGAATCGCAGCAATCTCGCTTCTCGTCGCTGGCATCGGAATAATGAACATAATGATTGTCTCGCTGATTGAACGTACACGCGAAATCGGCATCCTCAAAGCACTCGGCATGAAGAGCAGAACCGTCCTGACCATATTCCTTGGCGAATCAGTGATAATTGGCTTAATCGGCGCAGTCGTAGGCATTGTGCTCGGCTGGATATTAGCAAACATCACTGCAAGAGTCTTGGGTTCAGGATTTTTCGGCGGAGGCGGCGGATTCACTATAACACCGTTGCTGACTCCAGAAGTGTTTGTGGGCGCTTTAGCGTTCGGCATCGGCGTGAGCGTAATCTTCGCGTTGTACCCCGCGTGGCGCGCCTCAAAACTTAAGCCAGTAGAAGCCTTACGGTACGAGTAGGGCAATCTACTTTTTCCTTTTTTCTTTTAGTTTTTATTACAAACTTTTGAAAAGCTTTAAGAAACCAATATCACACCGTATTCGTGAGGTTTCTATGTGAAACGCTTATACCCAGACCAACCCGTCGTAGGCGTCGGCTCCGTAATAGTCAAAGATGGCAAATTAGTGCTCATTAAACGCGGCAATGAACCCAGCAAAGGCAAATGGTCCATTCCAGGCGGACACGTCGAACTCGGCGAATGCCTCGAAACCGCAGTTATCCGCGAAACCAAAGAAGAAACCTGCCTAGACGCCGACAACCCACGCCTCGTCGACGTGGTGGATAACGTGGATTTGGATGAACAGGGCAAAATCAAATACCACTACGTCATCGTCGACTACCTCGTCCACGTAAAAAGCGGCGACATCCAAGCTGCAAGCGATGCGGCAGAACTGCGCTGGGTGCCCTTCGGCGAAGTGGAAAATTACAATTTGACGGCTTCTTTTCGGGTTTTCTTCACGAAAAACAGGGAAAAACTGGAGAAAGCCACTTCTTATCGATGAAGAACAGGCGAGCCGCGGCGGTACCAATACGCTCAAAAACGCCCTCCAGCATAACTTATGCCATGAGCCGTTTACCCATAAAACCAGGCGTATTTGTTCAAAACATTAGGATTCAGCCGCAGTCAATTGAAGGTGTAAGCACAAGCACCGCCGCCTTTTTAGGGGAAACTCAAGCTGGCCCCAGTGCCCCAACACTTGTCACCAGCTTCACTGAATACCAGAAACTCTTCGGCGGTTACTTTGACGAGGGCAAGTATTTGCCGTATGTTGTTGAAGGGTTCTTTGGGAACGGTGGTAAACGCTGTTTTGTATGCAGCGTGAATGATGGAGATTATGCAGGTGCTCTTGCTAAACTTGAAGCCTTGGATGCCTCTATTATTTATGCGCCAAACGCACAAGCCACAGCAGGTTTAGCTTCAGCGTTGATTAGTCACTGTGAACGGTTGAGGAACCGCTTTGCCATTATTGATTCCATAAAAGGTCAAGACCCATCCAGCGTAACTAAACCAGGTGACTCTTCGTTTGCGGCTTTGTATTACCCTTGGATTTACGTTAAAGAAACTGGGACTGGTCGGTTGTGTTTGGTTCCGATGGGCGGGCATGTTGCAGGAATCTATGTTCACACTGACATTGAGCTGGGAGTCCATAAAGCGCCGTCTAGCCAGTTGGTTAATGGTGCAGTGGGCTTAGAGGTTGTGATGAAGTCGTATCAACAAGACAGCCTGATGCCACAGGGAATAAACAGCATCCGCAGCTTCCCGGGCAGAGGACTACTTCTATGGGGCGCCAGAACCCTGTCCAGCGATTCAGAATGGAAGTACGTCAATTTGCGCAGGTTAATGATTTATCTTGAGCAATCCATCAAGAAAGGCACTATCTGGGTAACATTTGAACCGAACAATGTGTCAACGTGGGCTAAAGTGAAATCGCAAACAGAGAATTTTCTGACGCAAACATGGAAAAGCGGCATGTTGATGGGCGCCAGTCAGCAGGAAGCGTTCTTTGTGCATTGCGACAAAACCACCATGACTCAAAACGACATCAATAACGGGCGAATAATAGTGCTCATCGGTGTGGCAGTCGCCAAACCAGCCGAATTCACAATCTTTAGAGTCGCCCAAACCGTTTCTTCTTAAGTTTTAAATATCAATTTGCCCAACAATGTTTTATGGAAATTAAGGATTTAATCGGGTACAATCATGTTGTCCGCGGGCTCTATTTCGACGCCATGGCAAAGATGCCTTGGAGCGAGGTTGTTGAGCCTCGGGGTTTAAGTTTTAATTCGATGCGGGATGTGTTTTTGCATTTGATGCTTGTTGAGGACCGCTGGATAAGCTATACTATTCCTGGTTGCTTCAAGGAGTGGGTTGACCCTGATTTTGATGCCTTCAAAGATTTCGCCGCGCTCAAACAGTACATGCAGCAAACAAAAGTTAACACTGAAAAGTACCTGGAAACGCTCTCAGAAAAAGAGTTGACGCGCCAAATCGTTATTCCATGGGGCGACAAACCCTGCACCTACATAACCGTCGAGAAAGCCTTAACCCACATGGTGCTCGAAGACATGATTCATTATGGCGAGTTGTCAGCGGCGTTCTGGCAGATGGATTTGGCGGCGCCCTACATGGGATTCTGGCGGTTCAAGCAGGTTCAGCAAGGTTTATAGTGCAATCTATCCATTGTATTTTTAGCGATTTCTAAAAATTTAATTGCAGTGGAGGTGAAATTTTGCCGGATATTGTTGACGCCACAATGGCATCAGGCATGAATAAACTTGCCGACCGTTACCGTGTTTTCACGAACATATTTGGAGCCTATTAGAAACTCATTGCAGAAACCTATAGGGGGTAGGTGCTTCACTAAGGGTGGTAGGTCGCTATTGGCGATTTTCAAGGCTATTAGAATGTTGAATTTCCGTGTCTAAAAAAATGAGAGGGATATTTGAGGAAACAGTTTTGAGTTGAGCAAACCAAAAAAGAAAGGGAGTTACCCGAGGTTCACTGTTGCGATTTCTGACATGTCGGTTAAGCTGGTAAGTTTTACTTCTCCGTTGGAGAAGGTGTAGAGTGTGTTGTCGATGTAGAGTGAGCGTGTTATCCATTCGTTTTGAATGTTGTAAAGTGTTGAATCGTCGCTGAGGTATCCGCGGTTGTTTAGCAATGTCGAGTTTAAGTGAGTAACGGTGCCCTTCAAAGAAAAGCCGCTGTTCGTGTTGATGTTAAAGACGTATGCACCCTGCCAGCTTTCCATGGATGATGTAGCTGCGTCGCTTGTGCTCCCCTGTGGCACAGGTGGAGCTATTTTGCCGTCTCCAAAGGTCGATGTGTAGTTGCTGTAATAGTTGTTTATTGAAACAGGAATAACGAGCAGCTGTTTTTGCAGGTTAAAGAGCAGAGCTTTCGGGTCATTTAACGCGTTGGAGGAGGTGTAATTGCCCTCTACAGTGTACTTTGCTGTTTCCTTGGGGTTGTTTATGTCGGTGGCGTCGAAGAGCGAAAGTTTAAGGTTAGAGTTCTCTGCGCCAGAGCTTATGGTGTTATCTACACCTATGCCGATAACGTGGTTTTCATCGTAAGGCTGCAGAAAACTTGAGTAGCCTGGAAGTTTTAGTTCACCCGCAACTTTAGGAGCCGCTGGATTACTCAGGTCGATTACGAAGAACGGGTCAGTCTGCTTGAACGTCACAAGATAACATTTGTCGCCCATAAAACGCGCAGCATAAATCGATTCACCGTTTGCTAAACCTTCAAGTTTGCCTATGGCGGTTAAGTTCTGGTTTAACACATAGATGTTGTTGGTTCTCGACTGCCAATCCGTGGTAACAGCGATTCTAAAGTTGCCATTGAATTCATCCATCGAATACTGGTTTATTACGTCGCCTGGAACGTTGCCTTGAGCTTCAAAAGCCAATTGCAAACCGTCTATTTTCACCCTGTAAACTGATGTGGTTTCGGTCCCGTTAACGTATCTTGGAAATGTAACGTAGAGGTTGCTTTGGGAAACGTACATTGCGCTTGCGCCACTCATCAACACTGTCATGTTCGTGGGTGCTTGCTGGTCGTTTGCAACATTGATGCCGTAGAAACTCGTGAAGGAATAGCCACTTGATTGGTTCATGTCGGCGTAGTAGATGCTTGTCGGAGTTGCACTGTATGCCTCTCCATCATTGTAGACGGCTGGAACCGTAACGGCGTCGTTGTAAACCCATGCGTTCTGGCTGGTCACTGCGTAAACATAGTTACCTATCATGCGAGAGTTGAAGTAGCTGCCGCTGACGGTGAAGTTACGTGTTAAAACTGGGTTAGCCTTGTTTGAAATGTCATAGATAGTTATGGATGTGGATGCGTCGCTGGAGAATGGCATAATCATAGAGTACATTGGAATGACACCGTACGTTTGGTATTGGCTCGATAACACCACGAGTCGATTGCTATCGTTACTAAGAAAAAGCCCCTGTGGAGACGTGTTGTTGCCAAGGTCGATTTTAGACACAACTTTGGGGTTTTGTGGGTCAGCGTTTAAAATGAAGACGTTATTGCTTGTTTGCGAAGAGTAACTGTAGATATAGCCGTAATTGCTGTTTTGAGTGCTGGATAATGTATAGATGTATTGTCCATCTGTTTTCACGGTGTCGGATTCATCTACGCCGGCAACCTGAATGTTAGTGGTTGAGTGGTCAGCTGTTAAACCATTCGTGCCGTATGAAATATGTGCCGGAACAGGAGCAAAACCTGAACTCTGCGGGGTCTCAACGCCATACTCAAAATTAGCTGAACCGCCCAGCGTGTTGCTTACAAGGTAATTTTTGAGTTCAGCTATCGAAGAAAAAGTTTTCATGCCTGAAACAGGTGGTAACTGGGAAATTTGAAGGACGGGCAAAAGCGACGGCGATGAACCAAAAGTGTAAACCATGGAAATAAGAACAATTGCGAACATAACTGCTGCGATTGCGTAAATACTTGTTTTTCTTCTGACTTCTTTTTGCACCATACTTTTTTTCTCCGTGGTAGATGTTACGTGACCATTTTATTTTATCCTAAGCACGCGAACAACCTGTACTAACATTTAGAATGGCCTCATTTCCCATATGCGGTAAGCTTCATACCAGAATACCGCGCATACGATGGCGCCAAACGAAATGATGAACAAGTTGTCACGGGTAAAACTGTTAACTATAATGAGCAGGTAAGCCGCGTAGAAAACGGTTGAGAACAGGGCGTAGAAGAAGAAACGTGGAAAGAGCAGTTTCCCCAGTTTCACGTAGTGACGAAGCACACCAATTTTTACTTGTCCAACCAGCAGGTAGTGACCGCCGACTTCCTGCTTTTCAACCAACCCCAGTTCCCGTAGCTGTTCAAGATGGTGGAAAGCGATGCTGGGGCTGCTAAAATGCAGGGCACGTTGAACTTCGCGCACACCTACGGGGGCGCCGGTTTTTAGGAGGAACCAGTAGACTTTCCATGCTTTGCCGCGCAGTGAATACTCGAGGTCTGCTTCGTTGTTGCCGTTCAACCGTAACCACTCAGACCATAGAGATTACTGGCTGGATATAAGTCCAGTTATTAGAACAGAGTTTTCTGCAATTCAATCAACCAAAGCAGTTAAGGTTTTTGCGTTTTTCAAAGTTAAAACTGGACAAATCAAAGACAAGGACGGCAAAACGAAATAAGGACGCAGGACAGTTTGATAGTGAGGAGGGTTCAAAATAAAAAGCAAAACAAAAAACAAACCGAAAAGTGAAAAACAGACAAACCAAACAAAAAACAAAGGCAAGAAGGAATGGAAGCAAAGATAAAAGAAAATACTGATGCAACCACAGAAATGAGCAGGATTTGAACGTGGATTCAGCAGTTTATGGCTTCCAAAAATCCATATACATTTGAGCGCAGCAATACGATGAAAAAGCCGTGTTGTAACCCTTGTTTTTTGAGTATTCAATCGCTGTTTCGCTGGGGAAAGCGATTGCATCTACCCCAGCCTTCAAAGCTAAAACGTCGGTTTCACCGCGGCTTTTGCCTTTTGGCCGCATGCACCCCAGCACCAGAGGCGTTTTGGGAAACATCTGGCGTGCAACCGCGGCGACTTTGGCGATGTCAGCGGGTTGTGGCGGCGGCGTCTTAGCCATGGCGGTTCCACGTATGGGCATGAACGCGATAATCACCAGCGCCGAAGGCTTCTCCCGCTGTATCATCTGGAGAGCGCGTAGTTCACCGTCGAGTTTGCCTTCGTTTAACCCGACGATGACGTGAGGCACCAAATTCAGTTTAGCCTGCGACAGCGCCCAAAGCGAATCCGCATAATCCTGCACTGTGACTTTGAGGTTGAAGATTTTCCCGACGGTTTCAGCCGAACCCATCACGTCGATTAACGCGGCATCAACCCCCGCAGCCTTGAGTGCACATGCAGTTTTCTGTGTAATTATTCCCGTATGAACAAAAACTGTCAAGCCCAGTTCCCGCTTAAACCTTTTCAGAGCGGGCACAAACTCGTCAAGAGGCACCGAACCGTCGGATAAGCATCCGCCGCTTACAAGACAGCCCACCGCGCCATCCCTTTTCAGTTTCAAGCCCAATTCGTACAGCTCGGTTGGTGAGAGCGCGGGATGCATGGTTTCAAGGACTGTGCCGCCGCAGTGTTTGCAGTTCAAGGCGCAGGTGTTGCCCGTGACGGAGATGGTTGGGAACGCCGTTGTTGAGGAGCAGAAATGCGTGGTTTTGTAGTAGGTGAAGCTGGGGGCGTAGAAGCGGATTTCGCGGCTCCTCGGCTTGAAAGCGCCTGAGTCCAGTAGACCACGGAGTTCTTTTTCGTTTAGGTTCCAAATCTCTTCAGGCGTTGGCTGCAGCATAGTTTTCAAGCAAAGAATCCGTCGGCTGCCTTAATAGTTTACCGCAAACCCAATTTCACCGTTCAAAATAAAGAGTTAGGTGTGGTCGTGTTTGCTTAAATCCTCAGCTTTTTTGCCAAATCTCCTCGAGAAGAACTTGCGGATTTCCTCAGCGAACACCACGACGAGCGCCAGCGAAATCAAGAATAGCCAGTCAGTTAAGCCCAACGCGACTGTTCCAAACACCTGTTGCATCAGCGGCACATACACAAGAAACGCCAAGATCGAAATCTGCGACACTATGCCCGCAATTATCCACTTGTTGGTTTTGAGGCTGGTTTTGAAGATGGATTGTTTGCTGGTTCGGCATGCCAGGACGTTTCCTGCCTGCGCCACTACTATGCCCGCGAACATCATGGTGACACCTTTGAGGTAGAGTGGGCTCGCTGTTATTCCTTTTACTCCAAACTGCCAGTTGCTGGGCACGGCCATTCCAATGTGCCATGCAACTTCACCTGGACCGCCTGCAGCCCAAGCGTTTAGGCACCCAATCATGGCGCCTGCAGCGATGATTACTCCAATGAACACTGAGCGGATGAGGACTCTGCGCGTAAACAGTCTTTCTTTGATGCTTCGAGGCGGCTCCTGCATGATGCCTGCTTCTGGAGGTTCACGGCTCAACGCTAAACTGGGGATGACGTCTATGGCTAAGTCTATAGCTAAAACCTGCACCACGAGCAGCGGCAACGGAATACCCAGCGCTGCGTAGAGCACGAATGGAATGAGTTCTGCCCAGTTGTGGCTGAACACGTAGACAATGAATTTGCGTATGTTCTCATAGATTGCTCTGCCGGATTCGACTGCTTTCACAATCGACGCGAAGCTGTCGTTTAAGAGCACGATGTCGGCGGCTTCCCTTGCAACATCCGTGCCTGAAGCACCCATGGCGACGCCGATGTCAGCTTCCTTGAGCGAAGGTGCATCGTTTGCTCCGTCCCCTGTAACTGCAACGATTGCGCCGCTTTTCTTGAGAACTTTAACTATGCGAAGTTTCTGTTCAGGGGCAACCCTTGCGAAAATAACGTTGCCTTTCTTGACTTCGTCAACGATTGCTTGGTCACTTAAATCTTCTAAGTCCACACCCCGTATAACTTGGGCTAAGCCCTTCTCAACTATGCCTACTTCTTGGGCGATAGCTTGGGCAGTTGGACCATAATCGCCTGTAATAATGACAGTTTTGATTCCTGCTTCCTTAGCTTTTTGGACGGCGCCTTTTACTTCTTTTCTTGGGGGGTCGCGCATTCCAGCTAACCCGACGAAGGTGAGGTCTTTTTCGTTTTCTTCGCTTTTCTTGTAGTCACCCTTGGGGATTTGTTTGTACGCAAACGCGATAACGCGTAAGCCTTCGTTGGCGAATTCATGGATTCTTGTTTCTATCCAATCAAGGTTCTCCTGGGTTAAGTCTTCAACGTTGCCATCCACGAAAACTTTAGTGCATAGGTCCAGGATGTTTCGCGGGGCGCCTTTAGTGTAAATCAGTATCTCGTCGTTTACCTCATGGATTGTGCTCATGCGTTTGCGTTCAAAACTGAACGGTACAATGTCGATGGTTGGTTTCTCTTCGATTAACTCTTCGATTATTTGGCCGTACTTGAGTGCCGCAACGAGCAGTGCACCGTCAGTTGGGTCGCCAATTACGCTCCAGTTCTTGTTCTTGTCGGATGGCGGATCGATTTTGGCTCCGTTGCAAAGCGCCGCAATTTCGAGGATTTTGTCAAGTGATTTTGTTTCGCCTTCTTCAAGGGGCTCCCCGTTTATGGAGAAGTCGCCCGCTGGCATGTACCCTAACCCTGAGACTTCGATTACGCGGTCTTTGGTCCAGAGTTTGTTAACGGTCATTTCGCCCTTGGTGATTGTCCCTGTTTTGTCCGTGCAGATTATTGTGACGCTGCCAAGGGTTTGAACCGCTGACAACCGTTTAACCAGAACATGTTGTTTGACCATTTTGAGCACGTTGATGGCTAAGGCGCTGGAAACGGTAACCTGCAAGCCTTCAGGGACACATGCCACCATGACACCTATCATGAAGAGAAAACTGGTTTGATAATTAACATGCAGAAAAATGAAACTAGCTAAGAAGAAAGCTGCGCCCACAACAACAGCTATTATGAAATCGTACTTTGCAGTTAACGCAATTTCCTTCTGCAGGGGGCTGTCAGCTTCTTTGATGGTCTGGGTTAAACTGGCGATTTTGCCAAACTGTGTTTCCATTCCCGTGGCGTAAACAACAGCTTTTCCCTGACCTTTCGCCACGCTGGTACTCATGAAAACTAGGTCAGGCGCATACAAGAATGCTTTCTCGACAACTTTGACGGGTTCAGCAACCCGCGGCTGTGGTTCAGATTCCCCAGTCAACGGCACGTTATTTGTCCATAAATCAAAAACTTCCAACAACCGAGCATCAGCTGGAACACGGTCGCCCTCCTCTAATTGGACGATGTCTCCTGGAACAATCTCTTTAACGGAGATTTTTTTGAGTTCGCCATCTCGGAAAACTTTGGCATACTCAGGCATCCAGCTTTTGAGGGTTTCCATGGCTTTTTCTGCGCGTGCTTCTTGGAATATGCTGACGAAAATGTTGACGAAAACTACTGCTAAGATGATTAGGGCAAGTTCTATGCTGCCGCTGACGGCTGATAGACCTGCGGCTACGAGCAGGAGGATGCCGAATAGGTCTTTTAGGTGTGTGATGAACTTGTAAATGAATGGAGGCTGCCTTTTCTCGGAAAGCTGGTTTAGCCCGTATTTTTTTAGGCGAAGTTTAGCCTCAGCGCTTGTTAAACCGTTTTCTGTTGTGTTTAGGTCCTTGAAAACCTCGTCAATCGGCAAAGAAGCAGCTTTTTCCAATCTTATTCCGCCAAAACCTCAATGATGATTAGTTAATAACAACCCCGATTATAAGTAAAGATGTCAGGTGCTAAAGACTCTTCAGATAATGTGTTATTTTCCTGAGCAGCACTTGGATGGTACATTCATATCCTCAACGTTTAAACTTTCATCGTCAATTTTGACGGTTTAATTCGATTTTATTGTTGATTGTTGCATTTAAAGTAATCGCAGAACGAGCAGTCTTTAAGTCGAAAGAATTGGTGTTTAATGGTGAATTGTATGCAAGTGCTTTATGCTTAATTTAAACAGTTTCTTCTCCTTTAGCCTTATCTTCTTTTGCTTATACAAAAATAAAATAGATTTATTCTTTTTTGCAAATTAGCCTTAACCAATTTGCAAAATTCCATTAGCTGCAAACTTGAGCTTACAAACGGCGTAAAACAAGAAAAAACAGGTTAAAGCTTGACAAACAACTTTTTTTAGCTCAATATTTTTTGAGTATTCATGCCATAAAGTTAATAGGCTACAAACTCAATTTCCATGTAGCTTACCCCAATTTCATGAGAGATTAAATAATGATTCAAATAATTAAAAAACAAGTCTTTCAAGTGATAAATTCAATTAATTTGGAGTTTGTATAGTTATGGCGCGCTATAGGCAAACAGACGAAATTGTAAAACTAATGGAAACCCCCTTGTTTATTCGCAACACCAGCATCATCGCCCACGTTGACCATGGAAAAACAACTTTGGCTGACAGTCTTCTGGCAGCGGCAGGCATCATCAGCACACAAACCGCGGGGCAGAAACTGTTCCTTGACTCATGGGACCTTGAGCAGAAACGTCAAATGACCGTTTTCGCCTCAAACGTCAGCTTAGTTCACACCTATCAAAATCAAGATTACTTAATCAACCTCATCGACACACCCGGCCACATTGACTTTTCAGGAGCAGTAACAAGAAGCCTTCGGGCAGTCGACGGCGCACTCGTAGTTGTCGATGCAGTTGAGGGACCAATGACCCAGACCGAAACCGTTCTGATGCAGGCTCTAAGAGAACGAGTAAAACCAATCTTATTCATCAACAAAGTCGACCGTTTAATCAAAGAAATCAAACTTTCCCCCCTAGAAATCCAGAAGAAATTTGCAAAGATTCTCCTACGAGTTAACACTTTAATCGAGAAATATGCACCTCTCGAGCACAAGAAAGATTGGCAAGTAACAATCGAAGACAGCCGCGTAGCATTCGGATCCGCCTTGCACAAATGGGGCTTAAACCTTGACCATATGAAAATGAAGAAAGTCTCCTTCCAAGACATCATCGATGCTTACACAGGTGACCCAATTGAAGTTGGCAGAAAAGTCGACGAACTCAGCAAAAAAGCTCCACTGCCCGAACCAATTCTGGACATGTTCGTTAAACATCTTCCAAACCCCTATGAAGCTCAGCCCTACAGGCAGCCCCAGATTTGGCCAGGCGACGTAACCAGCCCAACAGGTATAGGCATGGCAAAAGTCGATCCTAAAGCACCTTTGCTTATGTGCATCTCAACCATTGAAGTTGACCCACACAGCGGAACCGTTGCAATCGGCAGAATATTCAGCGGCTCAGTCGAAAGAGGCAAAACTGTTCAGCTACTGAGCAGCAGCCAAAAAGGCACTATCCAACAGGTCTTCATGAGTATGGCAACTGACAGAGTTTTCATCGACCGCGTGCCAGCAGGCAACATTGGAGCCATTTCTGGTCTTCCATCTATCCACGTCGGAGAAACCATCGCTGAAGAAGGTGCAGAGGTACACTCTTTCGAAGGCTTAAACTACGTTTCAGACCCCGTCGTAACCGTCGCTGTTGAGCCAGAAGACGTCAAAGACTTACCATTATTCGATAAAGTAATGCACAAACTCACAACCGAAGACCCCAACTTGCACTTCACCATGAACAAAGAAAGCGGCGAATTCCTCCTATCAGGTATGGGTGAACTTCACCTTGAAATCACCGCTTACCGAATGCAGGAAGCAGGATTAAAAGTCAAACTCAGCAAACCAATCGTCATCTTCAGAGAAACCATCAGCCACGATTACAAGGGACCAGCAATCATGGGTAAAAGCCCCAACAAACACAACAAACTCTGGATAACCATCGACAAGTTATCTAACGAAGTCATCGAGGCAATTAAATCTGAAAAAGTCACTGACATGCAAAGCAGAGATGAACGCGCAAAAACCCTCAAGGCCTTAGGCTGGTCACCAGACGAAGCCAAAGGAGCTGTTGCCGTAGAAGAAAACTGCATACTCTGCAACCGCATCCGCGGACGCCAATATGTAGAAGAAATCATCGACCACATCAAAACAGGATTCCGAGAAGCAGTCCACACATCACCCCTCGCCAAGGAACCTGCATACGGCTTAAAAATTAACCTTGAAGACATAACTCTCCATGAGGACCCCGTCCACCGTGGACCAGCACAAGCCATCCCCATGACCTGGAGACCAATCTACTGCGCCATACTGCTAAGCGACCCCAAACTGCTCGAGCCACTCATGAGTTTCGAATGTAAAGTTCCAAGCGAATATGTTAGTGCCGTCATCACAATGCTGAACAAACGCCGCGGAAAAATCCTCGACATGCCCTCAGAAGACGACATAATCACCGTTAAAGCAGAAATGCCAGTTTCAGAAAGCTTCGGCATAGCTGATGAACTGCGCGGTTCAACTTCAGGCAGAGCATTCTGGGCTACACAGTTCAGCCGCTGGGCATACGTTCCAGAACAGATGCAGGCAGAAACCATCAAGAAGATTCGCGAACGCAGAGGACTACCACCGATCCCGCCAAAGCCAGAAGAATACTTCGAAAAAGAATAATCTTCTTTTTTTACCATTTTTAGTTTTTAATTATTTTTTTGTTTGCAATTTAGAACTTTGCCGTTTATTTTTTGGGGTAAGGCTTTAATGCTAATGTCCCCTTAAGTTTTAGGTGACTATTTATGATAATTGGAATCTGCGGTAGCCCGCGTAAGCAAGCAACGGAGTACGTTCTTGAACAAGCCCTCGCCACGCTTAGGGAAAAAGGTTATGAAACCACTTTGTGGTCAGTCCATGGAAAATGGGTAGATTACTGTACCCACTGCGATTACTGCTTAACAAACAAGGAATGCGTCGTCCAAGACGATTTACAGGAACTCTATGCATTACTAACTGGCGCACAAGGGATAATCTTTGCGTCACCCGTCTACAACGGCGGAGTAAGCGCCCAAACCAAAGCAGTTATGGATCGCATGCGCGCCGTTGTTGCCGCGGACAAAAATTTTTTCAAGGGCAAAGTGGGTATGGGCATCGTGACGGGGGGCGACCGCAACGGCGGCCAAGAATTCGCGCTTATGCAAATCCACACGTTCTTCATCATTAACGGCATGATTCCCGTGGGCGGCGGCTTTTTCGGAGCCAATTTAGGAGCTACTTTCTGGTCTAAAGATACGCTTGACGGCGTGAAGCTGGATGAAGAAGGCTTCCGAAGCCTCAAGAAGACGACTAAACGGTTTGCAGAATACATCGAAAGGTACGGCGTGAAAGATGGCGGAAAACAAAGTTAAGAAACTTAAGGTTGCCTGGGGCATCACGGGTGCAGGCGACAAAATAGCGGAAATCATCGAAACCATGAAAGACCTGCAACAGCAGTGTCAGGACGCTGTGGAAATTGACGTGTACATCTCTAAGGCAGGCGACACCATGCTCAAATTCTACCGCCTCGACGAAGAACTCAAAAAAAGCTTCGCGAAAGTCAACGTGGAATCCAACGCGAACTCGCCTTTCCTCGCGGGTATGGTGCAGAGCCGCAAATATGAGTTCCTTCTCATAATGCCCGCGTCGTCGAATACGGTGGCGAAGCTGGTTAACGGCATCGGCGACACGTTGCTAACGAATTCGGCGCTCATGAGCCTCAAAGCCTTCGTGCCCGTATGGGTCATGCCCGTAGACTACAAGGAAAGCGTAATCTATACAAAGTTGCCCAACGGAAAAGAGATGAAGCTGCGAGTACGCAAAGAAGAAGCCGACCAAGTGCGCAGGCTGACAGCCACGGAGGATGTGCGTGTATTCGAGAACCCCCAGAAAGTCCGCGAGGGCTTCTTGGAGTGGCTAAAAACAATTCAACAGTAGAGTTTTTTGTTCAGTTTGCTTAAAGAAACTCGTTCTTTCCATGTTAAATCAGAAAAATTTGTTTTCTTGACAAAAAAATACTGCGTTGGGGAGCCGGATTTGAACCGGCACACCCGTTTGGTTTTCTCTGTTTAGTTGAATTCTTTTCTTTCGAAGAGAATCAAGCCCACGACTGCGGTGATGACGAAGTAGATGCCCATGATAGCGAGTCCTTCGGGAATTGTTGCGTTATACGTGGTAAGGGTGGGTCCGCCTCCTCCTGGACGCAGGCTGGCTGTGGTTATGTTGGGTGGATAGGGCGATGTTAACACGTTGCCGATGATTTGGGAGCCATATGTCAAGATGAACCAAGGCTCAATTTGGACAAGCCCCGCGACAAGTTGTTGAATCAGCGTGAAAACGAACAGGAACAGAATAGCCGTAAGCAGAATAGACATGGAACTGCTTTTGAACAGCGAGCTGAAGAAGAATGTGAAGCCAAGAACTGCAACCAGATACAGTAGAGCAAACAGCAATGACTCGCCGAATTGACTGGGCACACCTGAGAAGTAGTATAAGCCGTTCCCTAATGTTACAGCCGTGAATACTCCAAGGATGGCGATTGAAGCTATGAATGCTGCAATCCATTTTCCTATGTAGATGGATGAGCGCCTAATGGGGTTTGGCACTCCGAAGTACCCTGTTTTGTTCTGGAATTCACCTGAAATTGCGTCGCCGCCAAAGAAAATGCCGGAAAGAATAATCACAAATGTAACCGATGTTCCCCACCAGCTGCTGTAGAAGCCCAGTTCAGACGTTAGAAAGCCCGCTGGACGGTAATATCCCACAAGAACCGTGAGCAGCACACTTATCAGCGCTGTTATAGTCAGCATGATAAAGAAACGTCGGGATCTTACGTAGTCAAGAAGAGTGTACTTGGTGATTATGCCCACCTGGGCAATGCTGCTTGGTACAACATTTTTTGATTCAAAGTTTGTTTGGGTCATTTTTATCACAACGTAGCGGTTATGAGTTTAAGATAAACATCTTCAAGTTCAGATGACGCAGGTTTGTAGCTGACAACGCCAATGTTAAGTTTGACTATGTCGTTGAGGAGTCTTTCCTGCACTTCTAAGCCTCCGCTGAAGCTTATCTTGAGGTCTTTGTCGCCTATTTTTTCTGCAGCAACCACATCGGGAAAACCGGCTATGGTTTTGGTAACGATTTGGTTGTCCACTGGACGCATCAAACCTACTTCGACAACGTTGTTTCCTCCTGAGAACTTTGCTGTCACATGGGGCAGGGTGTCGTAGATGATTAGTTTGCCGTGGTTTATCATGGCGACTTCGTCGCAAACGTCGGAGACTTCGCTTAGGATGTGTGAGCTCATAAAAATGAGTCTGTTTTTGCCTTTGAGCGCTTTGATGATATCCCTGACTTCGCTCATGCCTCTGGGGTCAAGCCCGGTAGTTGGCTCGTCTAACAGAACGACTGTTGGGTCGTTGAGCAAGGCTGAGGCTATGCAGATTCTCTGTTTCATGCCCTTAGAAAACTTACCTACTCGCTTGTCAATCCATTCTTCCATGCGTAGTTCAGCTACGACGTCTTCTACGCGCTTCTTTCTTTCCGTATGCGGTATTCCCCGTATCTCCGCAATCATCGTCAAGGCTTCTCTTGGCGTAAGAGACGAATAAATTTCTGGGGTTTCAATGAGTGTTCCCACGGAGGCTAAAGCTTTTTTCTTTTCCGTGTGGACGTTTACGCCGTTAATCAGGGCTTCGCCTTTAGTTGGCCTGATTAGGTCTGTGAACATTTTTAGGGCGGTTGTTTTTCCTGCCCCGTTTGGTCCAAGGAAACCGACGCATTTTGTGCCCTCAATCTTCAGGTTTAAGCCTGAGAGGGCGGTGAATGCGCCGTACTGTTTTGTTAAGTTAACTGCTTCTATCGATGGCATCGTTATTCTCTTCTTCCCAATCCGTTACGGGGCGGTTGCTTAAAAGGCAGACTCATCGAGAGGGAGTTTCCGTTGCGCTATGTGCGGAGGCGCAACCGGGGAAACTTTAGCTGCCCCACATACTTCATTATCCACGCCACCAGGTCATCGTAGGCTTCGGCACCTTCTTTAGTCAAAATAACTAAGCCGTTTTCGTCAACTACAACAAACCCCTTCTGCGACATCCAAGCTAAATATTTAACAAACTTATCGTACGCTAACCCCGTGGAAGTTGCCAAGGCGGTTTTGTTCATCCTGTTTTTCTCTTTCAACGCCTTGATTATTCGGGCGATGACGTAGAGGTCAGGTTTGGAACTCGGCTCTCCTAAGCTCAAGGCTAAACCACCGCAGCTCCCAAAGAAGCTTATCTAATGCTCTAATCTGTTTGTATCGTCTTGAAAGGTCCTTTCGCAGGATTAAGTAAACTATTAAAACTGAAAGCAGCCCCCAAACGGGTAAACCCAAAAACCCCGTTTTACCCAACACCAGAAAAGCCGAAAGATTACCCAAAAGCCCAACTGTAAAAACCGTGATTAGCCAGTACGCAGCCGCCTTGAGCAGCCCATATAGTGCGTAGCCGACTCGCCCTGAAGAAATCTCGTCAAACGTCTCATCCCAATCCATTTCAAGCAGTATTTTTAGAGCTGAGGGAAAGCCATGTGTAAGATCCTCTTTCCACTCACCTGTTTTGATGGCGTTTACTTTTCTCTGGATGAACAGGATGCCGGCTGCTATGCCCGAGACTGGAACGAGCAGAAGTAAAAGAGCAGTGATAAAAAGCTGCGGCTTATCCAGCGTGGCTACGAGGTTGAGGAATCCCAGCGAAGCGCCGACGGCGAGAAAAACTGCAATTGAGCCCAACACGATTAATGCAAACCGCTTAAAAGCGCCTGCGAGCGCGTTGTATTTTTTAACATGGTCCAGAGTCTCCATCAACTCCGCGACCTGCGCCACAACGTTTTCCTCAGTTAACTCTTGGCTCTTAACGTTTTTCTCTGACATTTCAAAACAATGAAGCTCCATCTTAAGCCAGATATAAACTAAACTCCCCCGCAGTGAGCAAGCAATACAAATACAAACTCGCATGTGTAAATCAGGTAAAGTTCTGGAGGCAAATTCTTGGAATCAGGATATGTAAGAGTAGCTGACACATCAGAAATTCCCATTGGAAAAACCAAAAAAGTCATTGTTCAAAGCAAAGAAATCCTATTGGCAAACGTAAACGGCACCTACTACGCAATAGGCAATGTATGTACGCACCAAAAAGGCGACCTTTCAATGGGAACATTGGAAGGCAGCATTGTTACCTGCCCAAAACACAAGGCGCGCTTCGATGTCACATCGGGCAAAGTGGTTTCGGGTCCAAAAATGGGTTTGTTCCACCCGAAAATCGCGGATGAACCCGTCTTCATCGTGAAAACCGAGAACACTGACATCCTGATTAAACTCTGATTTTCTGCGCCGTTCTGATGCTTTCTGCTTGGTTTGGCGAAAGTATTTTAACCCAGCCCTTTTATCTTGGAAGCAATTCAGGATGGATATTCGCCGTGCCGTTCCAGAGTGCAGTAGAATATGTTCTAATGCGGTTTGTCCGTTTGTTTACAAGGTTGCCCTTGCGTGGATTTATTCATCTGGTTTCGCAGACGGGGAATTTCACGGATTATTTTGTGGGTTTCGAGAAGAACCGTGCGGTCAAGGGCATTTTCGGTGCAGATACTGAGCGGGTGCTGGCGAATTTGAAGGTGGATTTTATCTGGTTTGGCTACATGGGCGTAAGTGACGACGACGGGCACTTGATGGTGAACAAACAGTATCTTGCCACGGGCAGCCGACAAGACATTTACCTCGATGTGGTTCATGAACTCTGCCACGTTAAGCAGCACATGGAAGGCAGAGACCTTTTTGACCCCCGATTTGACTATGTGGATCGCCCCACAGAAATCGAAGCCTACCGCTACGCCACGATGGAGGCTAAACGCATCGGGCTTGGCGCTAAGGACATCCGCGTGTATCTGAAAACTGAAATGATGAGTACAAAAGCCCTCGAAAAACTCATCGCCAACATGGGCGTCGAACTCGAATAAATTCTACCTCGACTTCTGCCTCTCAAGCCTAGCAGACTTCTTATCCTTACGCTTCGCATTCCTATCCTTCTTCTTTATCGGCTGAGGTTTACCGCGGTCCTGCTCTCCAGTTTCTCCTTTCTTACTCATATCAAAGTCTCCATCAACATAAAAATGGGTTATTGGGGTTCTTGAAGTTATCGATGCTGCAAAAAAGTTTTGAGTGCCTAAGAAGGGAAACTCTGAAACGGTAAATGGCGGAGTTGGCAGAAAAGAGACTGTTTAAGGGATAGTTACCAAAAACGCTTTTATGTGTCTGTTCCCATGTTGTAAAAATAATTGGGGTTGTAGTATAGCCAGGTAGTACGGCGGGCTCCAGAAAGCACTGATTGCTTGACCCGTAAGGGGATGACGAAATTCTGGAGCGGTCTACTTTGGGGAAACCCGTTGGTCATCGGTTCAAATCCGATCAGCCCCACCATTTACTTTTAACCTAAAACTTTTGCTAAATCCACCAGCTTCAACTTAATTGCAGTCTCGTCTAAGTTATGGCTAACTTTGCTTAAATATTCGTCTGTGCTTGCAGGCACCAATAAAAATATTTACATAAAAATAACAAGCAAAAACAAAGCTACTTGAAAGAAGCTAAAACATATTTCTGAAGACGCGACCCAGACGCCTTCAAAACTTGCAGGCTATGGCGAAGCTGAGCATCACTGATGGATTTCTCGTACAGCTGCTGTTCAAGCTCACTGCTAAGAGCTGCATTGTACACTTTGATGGTGGTTTTGTATATTTTTGCCGACTTAATTTTGCCCAAATCAAGTCCTTCCTCGGCATCAAGGCAAAAAGGAACCCCTGCATCAACATCCACAGCGTCGAGGTGGCGTTCTCGACGGTTAATGTTGACAACTAAAAGTTTTTTCTGCACAGTTTCAGTGTACTTCCAATCGGGATTTTGCATACCAATCAAACCCATAAGCAGTAAACTAACATTTTACCTTAACTGAAAATTTCCCAGAAAAAAACGACTGACAAGAAAATTTAAATTTCGGAACCAGTTCCTCAAACCTGTCTATACTACGTTGGTTATATCCCCGAACTGTTTTTCGGACTTATTTTTTATTTGGAATTAAAAGTCTGCAGAGATGCTGTCTGGGAACAATCCCCATTCACTGTTCGCATCGTAATGTCCAATTTTGGTGTTGCAGCTGTAACAGAAGACCTCTGTGAAGCCTTGACCATTATCTTCAAATCTTCCTTCGTCTTCTTTATCGTTTTCATCGACCGTCCATTCGAGAACCTTTGTCACCTGAATTTGTATAATTGTCAATAACTTGTGGCATTTAGGACATTTTACGGGTTTCTTGAAATCGGTTGAGATTCTACTCCCTCCTTTTACCGTTGATACTCCATATAATTTACCAAGGCCAAGGCCATTGCAACTAGTGTATAAGCTTTATGAGGCCATTGTATTCTAAAAATTTTACGCCAACACAAAAAACTGAAAAAGTTTTTGTTCACTTTATTTTTCCCAAATTATGTGACCGTTGACTCCATTTTTCTCGTAGACTTCTAAGATTTGAGTACAAAAATCTTGAAGTGCCTTGTCATCGTTGGCTTTTGCCAATTCGTACAGTCGTATGAAAAAACGTTTACCGGATTCTGTTTGTTTGTAGTTTTTCTTAATAAAATTATGTTGAGCACATAAGGTTTCATCATTTTCTATTGTTGCCTTGCCACCTTGGTCTTTTGGCTTTATGTGATCAACCTGTAATTCTTCACCGTTGGCAACACTACTACCACAAACAACGCATCGATAATTGTCTCTTTTCATAATGGCTTCTTTTTGCGCAGGAGTAAAATCCTCTAAGTCTCTTTTGACAACGAAATCGGGATCATATCTGTAAACCCCTTTTGCAACCTTAATAAGTAAACAATCTTGCGATAGTCTTCTTATTCCTCTATAGGGGTAGGCACTTCGCTAAGGGGGTGGGTTGTATTGGCAGTTTTTTGGGTCAAACCATGTTGAAAATCAACGTAGGCTCTAAAGAGTTAGGTGAGATTTGGGTAAAGTAAATAAATACTTGCATGTACCTCTCCGTTTAACTGGAGCAAAAATCATTGCAGCCCCCCACTAAGCCAAAACTAACTTGGAAATCAGTGGTTTTTCCCTTGCTTGGAGTATTGGGGTTTTTCCTCTACATCTACCTGTTCCACGTGAACATTTTAGGCATCATTGCTACAGCCAAAAACGCTGATCCAGTCATCTACGCTGTGGCGATACTTTTCGGTTTGCTCGAAGTGTTTTTCTTCACGATTTCATGGCGTGTACTGGCTAATTACCTCAAAATCAAAATAAGCGTTTTCAGAGCTTACCTCTACGTTTGGTACGGCATATACGTCGACACCATCGTTCCAGCCCAATCCGTAAGCGGAGAAGTAACCCGAACATACCTTTGCACACGAGACAAATGCGGCCCCTTCGGAAAAGTAGTAGCTTCACTCTTCGCCCACCGCCTATTAGGCATGGTTCTAAACGTCGTGGCACTAATCGCGGGATTAGTGCTCCTAACCATCGGCGGCGAAGTCAACTCATTAATCTTCAACGCACTCATATTCGTCGCAGCCGCAATCATAGGAATAATCGGCTTAATGCTCACACTATCCTACAAACAACAATGGACCCTCAAAGTAATCAACTACATAACCAACTTAATCCACAAAATCACAAGAGGAAAATGGGCACCAAAAAACCTCCAAGAACAAGCAACCGAAATCACCGGACACTTCCACGAGTCAATGGTGGAATTCAGCCACAACCCAAAAGCATTAGTTGGCTCAGTTTTCTTCCTCGTAGTCTCCTGGGCTTTCAGCTTAAGCATCCCATTCCTCGTATTCGAAGCTCTCGGACACCCCGTTACATGGAGCATAATCATCGTCACCTCAGCCATATTCTTAGCCATCAAAGCAATCCCGATAGGCATCCCGTTTGAAGTGGGACTCCCCGAAGCAGTCATGACAACGCTGTACATTTCGATGGGTGTTTACGGTCCTTTAGCGGCCACAGCCACGATACTTGTGAGAATCATAACTTTGTGGATGCGTTTCTTCATCGGTTTTGGCGCTCAGCAATACCTTGAACTGAGACCCGCAGCAAACCATGGTGAACCTGCGGCAGAAACAGAAAAAACTAAAATCTCACCTCAACCGTAATATCCATTAGATAAGCAAAATGGAAGTTAAAATCGAAACCGCAAACATCAAACTCCTCGACACACTCTATCGAATCGAACAGCAGTGCTTTGACCAGGAAGCTTTTAGCAAACGGCAAATCACCTATTTACTCACCGACTACAACACCATTGCCCTCGTAGCCAAAACCGACAATGACATAGCGGGATTCATAATTGCACAAATGGAAGTTGAAGAAAACACCGAGTTCGGACACATAATAACCATAAACGTGACGCCGAACTTCCGACGCTACAAAGTAGCTACTAAACTTCTAGGCGAAATCGAGAATCTGTTAAAGCAAAAGGGCATAACAGAGTGCCGTTTGGAAGTCCGGGAAGACAACAACGCAGCCATAAAACTCTACCAAGCACTATGTTACCAGACAGTGGGCAAAATAGAAAATTACTATGGCAAAAAACACGCTTTGTACCTCAAAAAAACCCTTTAAAAATCAAACATGCAGCTGAGCTCTTATTCTCTTATGGAACAAACGTTTAAAAGAAATGGTGCGTTTTGAAGGGGTTGGTGAGGAGATGGGAGAAACCCGAGGAAGGAAATCTAACGAGCAGACGCTTGTCCGAACCATCGTTGTTTTAATCCGCAATACTACATGGCGATGCGGTAAACTTGAAAAATCCATCGTTAAGCACCTTTATAAGCGTCATGAAAACTTTGGCAAACCTGAAGTTTCAGTTAAGGAAATCATGCTCAACTTGAACATTACCGGCGAAAAGAAAGATGAATGCCTCGATGCCCTGCGTAGGCTTGAGAAAAGAAACATCGTGAAAATAATTATGCCGCTTTAATCTTCTCTTGTTTTTGTTTCAACCATTTCAACAAATTTTTATCGTTAACCATCTGAACTTGGTTTTATTCTTTAAAAAAAGAGAGAGCTACTTTAGCAGTTCCGCTTCAGTCGGCGGCTGCTTAATTAAACCGTGCTTCATCAAAAGCTCCGTTGATTCCCTGGCGTTTCTGATGATGGCTGAAGCGCGTTCATGCAACTCCTGCCTGCTGGGCTTCACACGCGCCACACCCTGCTCGATGGATTTGAGTGCGCATGCGACGGCTTCCCGTGGAAAAACCTCCCATTCCTCCATCCGTGGCAAAATGTCTTTTTCATTTATGCCCCGTTCCTCAGCGAAGTTTGCAAGTTCCGTTGCCGCAGCAATGCACATGTCGTCGGTGATTGTTTTTGCTTTAACATCTAATACGCCGCGGAAAATTCCTGGGAACCCCAAGCTGTTGTTTACCTGGTTTGGAAAGTCGCTTCTGCCCGTTGCAACGACGCGTGCGCCCGCATCTAGGGCGTCCCAGGGCCAAATCTCGGGAATCGGGTTGGCGCAAGCAAAAATTATTGCGTTGCTCGCCATGGATTTTACCCATTCTTTCTTTATGGTGCCTGGACCCGGTTTTGAAGCAGCAACTACTGCGTCCACGCCTTTGAAGGCTGCTGCGATGTCGCCTGTTCTGCCTTCGCCGTTGGTTTGTTGGGTTACATCATATTTCCAGGGGTCTTCTGCTTTGTTGATGTCTGCTCTGCCCTTGTAGATTACGCCTTTGCTGTCGGCGAGAATGATATTACCAGGTTTGATGCCCCATTTCATGAGCACGTAGGCTGTTCTGATGTTGGCTGCGCCTGAACCTACCAGTGTAATTAGGCTTTCTTTGGGTTTTTTGCCCACGATTTTAAACGCGTTAATCAACCCAGCCAAGATGACAGTGGCGGTTCCCTGCTGGTCATCATGCCAAACGGGTATCTGCATTTGCTCACGGGCTTTTTCTAGAACGTGGAAGCATTTGGGTTTCTCGATGTCTTCAAGGTTGATGCCGCCAAACGTCGGCTCCAATGCCTTGCAGACCTTGACGATTTCGTCGGGGTCTTTGGTTCGCAGGCAAATTGGAAAAGCGTCAACGCCGCCCAAGTACTTGAACAAGAGCGCTTTGCCCTCCATCACTGGCAACGCCGCTTCAGGACCAATATCGCCTAGCCCCAAAACCCGTGTGCCGTCGGATACTATGGCAACGTAGTTCCAGCGGTTAGTTAACTCGAAGGATTTGTCGGGGTCAGCTGCTATTTCGCGGCAGACTGCAGCTACGCCTGGAGTGTACCAGACTGCAAAGTCGTCGGTGCTTCTGATGGCGCATTTGGGGATAACCTGCATTTTTCCCTCGTAGAACCGGTGCATTGCGGGAGAGAGCTGCGCGGGTTTCTTGGCTTTTGCAAGCAGCTCTTCGACGGTGGGTTTGTTTTTTTCTGCGGAAACCAAAACATCCTTCTCCTATCCACCGCTAACGTGCGCAGGGTTTTAAGGATTTCCAACCAGCACACGCCAAACCACGCTTGCTGCACCACTTTTTGGGTCTTTATGTGGGAAAAACGGTTTTAAGGATACCACAAGACTGCTTGCAACCTGCATCCTGTTTTGTGTTAGCAATATTTTTCCGCGCCTGTTTCAATGTGAGATAATCATTTTTCATCACATGCACTGCATGGGTCCATATTGAAAGCGCCACGGTGTCCTTGTGAAGCCATGTATAGCTACCTTTTTTTCCACAAGAATCAATGAACAGCACAATGCAATCGGACACTAACATAGCCCAAACCCAGCAAAGCAAACCATCTCTCACATCCAAAAACCCACACCCCCCAGCCCCCAATAAACTATTTTATCAAACAAAAACCATGCAAAACAAGCAAAACACAACAAACCAAAACAAAGTTTATATCTCAAGAAAACGGGTAAGTGCAGGTCTGCCGGTCAAAGGGCACGGGTTCCACCTGATCCCATCCCGAACTCAGAAGTTAAACCGTGTTCCGTTTCCAGCTGTAGTGTGGTCTTAGGCCACGTGAACCTGGGAAAGCTGGCAACATCCTTTCTCTTTAGTTTAACCGAGTTGTCAGCAAAAAAAGAGCTGAACAAAACCACGCGATCACTCACCCACCCACAACATGCGGTTGGTTCAAATCCTGTCAGCCGCGCCAATGAACCCACTCAACTCTGTTTAGGCAAGAGGGAAAATAATATAACCCTTCAATATGTCCAAGCAGGTACATAAGGCAAAAAATAGCGAAGACAAACTTTAAAACTTCTTAGTCAGATAGAAATAATGTGGCGAAAAACTTGAATTTCAGACTTGCCTCAGTCCTATCGTTAATCATTTTTATTTTCTATGTGTTCATTTTAGCATCGGTTTTTTATGGTTTTCCACCCGACACTAGTATGGCTAAAGTACCTTCAACCTATACTACATTGTTGGGAATAGGGTTAATTATTTTAAGCGTGGTTATTGCTTCGTTCACATTCATTGATGCAAAAAGCAAAATGTTGCCCTTAACAAAATGGGGAAAAATCTGGATATCTAGCACTATTATTTTTCTTGCTAGTTTTTCAATATTTGTTTTTAGCAATTTTATAATAGGAAATTTAGGAATTGCTTTTCTTTTTTCAATAGTTTGGTTGGCTAGTTCTTTTTTGTCAGCCATATCATATCGAAGGCTTGACAGTAAAATACGCCAACAAGAAAGCGATGACAAACCTTAAAACTGCCAAGCGCCGAAATAGCCTGGAAAACTGCGTTCTAAACTGACTTGACCCCAACAAAGGAAACTTTAGATAATCTCATTCACAGAAGACTTCATCATAGTGCAAAGTACGGAAGGTGGCTGATTAACGTCTGAAAAGTCAATCTCTGAGCGGGCAAAAGAAACGTTGAAATGGATTCAGAAAGAACAGAAAACAAACGGTATAGGAATGGTTGAATCCAGCAAAGTGCCCGACCAGAGTGCGCTGCGTTTTCTTTTGCGGTCGGGTGATGTTTTTGAGCCACAGGAGGGCATGATAAAATCGGCTGTGGAGCCTGAGTCCGAAGAATCTGCAGTTGCCTCAGAGTTTCCTGACCATAAGCCCTGGGTATGGAAAACCCCCAAACCAAAAAGCAAAAACGACAAGCCTGAGCCCTACGAGTTTCTATCCTATCCTGAATGGGATGTGCTTCCAAGTGTGGTTGCGGAGGGGCTTAGGGGCATGGGTTTTGCTGATGCTCCTTTCCTGTTTGAGGGTTTTAGTTACCGTAAGATGGCTGGTGGGGCACTTCGCCGCAGGATGGTGGGTAAATATTCCAAGGAAGAGATGCTGGCGGAGCTTAGGCTCAGGGATAACAGGTCTGATGGGGAGTGGGTTGAATTTGTGAGGGACCTTGGCGACAAGATTTTGGATTATAAGGGTAAATATAAGCAGTTTCCAGAGGTGGATGTTTGCCCTGGTATATTGTTTTATCCGAAGGATGGGAGCTTTAGCTTCACCGAAGAAAAACAAAAAACTTGAGCATCCAGAGTAACTACTATGGAAAAATTAAATAGATAAAAAATCAAAAAAAGAAAATGTTTTCTAAACTCAACACATTGGATGGCTTAGTATCGTGGTCTGTAACCGCCGCCGGCTCCACCGCCGCCGCGTCGATCGCCGCCGCCTCTGCTGTCGCGTCCGCCGCCATAGCCGCCTCCGCTACCGCCGCTTCCGCCGTAACCGCCGCCACCGCGTCTATCTCGTCCGCCGCCGTAACCGCCGCCACCGCTTCCGCCGAATCCGCGTCCGCCGCTTCTGCCGCCGCTTCTGAATGGTCTGCGTTCTTGCTCGTATGTCTTGCTTGAAACGTTGTTTTCAGTGTTAACTTCCACTGTTAGTGGCTCTTTTGCAGCTTCGAGTTTGCCGTATTTACCGATGTTCAGGCGTATGTTGCCTTTGAAGAGTGTAACGTAGCCGTTTTCTATGCGTACAGTGTCTGCTTCGTTGACTTTTTCTATGTTGTCATCCCACAGGGTTAGGTATACTACGCCAGTTTCGTCTCCGATGAGTGCATCGCTGACTTTGTGTGCAGAGCCATCTCTGCCCATTGGAATTTCGCGTATTTCAGTTTTGGATACTACTTTGGCCGTAACGTTAACCGCTTTAGATTCTGGGGTTAAGTCTCCGACTTTTGCTTCTACTGGTTCCTTTTTGTTTTCGAAAAAACCTTCAACAGCCAATTGATTTCACCTATTGTAATGTCTGAGACACAACTTAGATTTCTCTGCACTTAAGTGTTTCGCTCAATGTGTTTTTTATGGATTAA
>CAIUPH010000055.1 GCA_903901015.1 Candidatus Bathyarchaeota archaeon
CAAAAGTTCATAATGACTACAGGAAGAGACCCAAAAGCACGTGAAGCACTACTCGCAAGAAACCGAGCCATAAGAGTTGCAGTCAACTCAGAAGCAAAACTAAACGTGCTAGCCCAACAGCTTGAAACTTACAAAAATGAGAAAATCCTGATTTTCACTCTCTACAACGACCTGGTCTACAGTATTAGTCTGCGTTTTCTAATTCCGGCAATAACTTATCAAACTTCAAGGGAGGAGCGCCGAGAAATACTAGCAAACTTTGGGAACGACAAATACCCCGTTGTTGTTACCTCTCAGGTTCTGGACGAGGGGGTGGATGTGCCCGACGCTTCAGTTGGGTTAGTTCTGGGTGGAACTGGGAGCAATAGAGAGTACGTACAAAGACTCGGACGACTGCTTAGGAAGAAAGAAGGCAAATTAGCTCGACTAATTGAGATAATTTCCAAAGAAACCATGGAAGTGGGTACAAGTCGTAGGCGCCACCAAAAAATACGAGGCGCAGCATAAGTGCTTCCAAGCAACTTGCTTTCAGTGTGGAAGAGGAAGGGCGAGATTCTGCCACGCTACGCTAAATCTTCCAGCAGTAACGATGAGGCGGCGAATTTTCTCATTGAAGCATACAAGTCGCATATTGGAGAAAAGAAGAAAGTTCTAAAAGCCTTGGTTGCTGAGCTTGAAGACAAAGGCTACGAGTACCGCTTCGTTAGGGCTCTGTCTTTGTTGCTTGACCGAAAAAGCACCTTTGTTTGCCAATGCAAAGTTGACCCGGTTGATTTGAGGAGAAAGATATTTCAAGCCACCGAACAATTTGGCTTGCCTACAACTTCTGAGAACCGACGAAAAATCCTGGAGATCGTAGCTTCTAAGATGGCTCTCGCGGTAGAGGATGTTGAGGAGGATTTTTACTCGGACTTGGATGGCGAATTAGTTCTTGAAAAGTTTTCGGCGCCTTCAGCCTCGGAGCTGTTGGGCGAGTATAATTTAGGTTTAACTCAGACGCTGCTTTTTGATGCCACAGAGCTAAGTTTCACGGCGTCAGGCAACTGGCAAGACCTCTTCCACGCAATAAAGAAGTTTGGGTTGATCTATGAAGTTTACCAAGATAATGGTTTGTGGGTGAAAATAGACGGTCCAGGTAGCCTTTTTAAGCTGACTCGAAGGTATGGCGTGGGCATAGCCAAGTTGCTGCCAATAATCGTAGCTAACCTCGAATGGACTGTTAGGGCGAAGGTTCTTTGGAGGTTTACAAACGAAATCTGCGACTTCAAACTTGAAAGCCAAAAACACGCCTCACTGCTAAAGAAACCGCACTTGCCGATTGTGACTTATGACAGCTCTATCGAAGAGGATTTTGCCTCAAAGTTTCAAGCCTTAACCACTGGCTGGGCGTTGAAAAGGGAACCTGAACCTGTAACTGCCGGAAAACATGTGATCATACCTGATTTCTCTCTTGAAAAAGCCGGCATCAAAATTTACTTGGAAATTGTGGGGTTCTGGACAGAAACGTATTTGCTGCGAAAGATAGAGAAGTTAAAGCAGGTGGAGGTGAAAATGCTGCTTTTGGTCAATGAGGCTTTGGCATGTGAAAAACTCTCTGCCTTGGAAAAACGTCCACAGCTTGACTTGATTTATTACCGCGACAAAATTTCTTTGGCTCCGATTCTGAGGTATCTGGAAACGAAGTTTGATGATGTCAAATTTAAGGAGATTAAGTTGTTGGAGGGTTTGTCTATTAGATTTACTGAACCAGTGGTTGCGTTTAGGGAATTCGCGGATAGGATTGGTGTTTCTGCAGAAGCATCAAGAGCCTTCCTAGCTATTAGTCCGCCTTCCGGCTATGTTGCCTTGGCGGATATTTTGGTTAGCAATGAAAAGCTTCTGCAAATCGGCGATAGAATCAGAGTAGCCATGAGTCAATCGGGGAAACTGCCCCTTAAGGAAGCAGCAAGAATTATCGAAGAAGAAGGCGTAGATGACTCAGCGAATGTGTTGACGATGTTGGGTTACAGAATTAGATGGCGCGGAATCAATAGTGAACAAGCTGAAGTCTCTAAGGATCCTAAGAATTTTGGCGAATAAAAAAGATTTCAAGGGCCTCTTTTTCGATGATGAAGGCATATAGGAGCTAGAAAGTGTTAAAATTCCAGCCCTCTTACCAAGTGTAAGTATGCCTAAGATACGAGCAATTCTGTTTGACCTTGACAATACATTGGTTGACTTTATTCGTATGAAGGAGGAATCTTGCAGAGCAGCGGTTAAGGCGATGGTTGCGTCAGGATTGCGGATGAAGGAAGACCAAGCGTTTGAACTTTTAATGAAAACCTACTTTGACGTGGGAATAGAATCAAACACAGCTTCTCAGAGTTTCTAAAAAGTATCGATCAGTTTGACCACAAAATACTCGCTTCAGGCATCAACACCTGCCTAAAAACAAAAAGCAAACTCCTAAAACCCTACCCTACCGTGGGAAGGATTATAACTTCTAAACATCAATTACAGTTAACGTACAGAGTAAACAAAATGTTCACACGCACACCTTTCATTTCTCAATGCGAAAGCATATGCCACTTATTTGTCGTTGCACAAACACAAGACGACTTTTTGTCAATTGCTAAAAAAACTTGCTTCTCTGTAAGGTATGAACGTGATGCGCACGTAAATTTACTTCATATCTACTTTACCGCACGCGACATAAAACAGGCTCATACAGCGTTCGGTTCGTCTAGAATAAGACTCAATACAAACTTTAAAGTGAAGCTTCACGATGTTGGAGTAACGTTAACAAAGACACTCAAATAGACGCCGTATTAAATGAAGTCTTTAACTAAAAAAATCATAGTTATCGGTAACTTACGCTTAACACGGTTAGCATTAACCAACTAAACAACCTCCAAAAAAAGAAAAAGAGGGTTAAGCTGAAGAAATCGGATAAATCGCCAACAATGCCAAGAGTGAGCTGCCTCGGTTATCTAAGTTGAATTTTAGGTAGTTGACGAATCAAACTTCTACTTTATCTTTCTACATATGCAGACTGTAGCCTAAAAGAAAGGGGGTTTTTGCAGAAAAGTCAAAAGTGAAATAGAGTTAACGCCATCCGAGTCCTAGACCAAACTAGAATGCAAGTTTTTAGCATCTTGCCACAACTGTCACGGTAACTTCTTAGTCACCTTGGTTGCGTGGTATTGCTCAAGGATTTCCCATGTGGCGGTGGAAACTTTCAGGTTTGAACCAGTAAAGTAATCGATGAATCTGATTTCGCTGCTTGGCTTAGCAACGCCTGTACTCTCTACCAAAAAGACTCTGTGGTTATTGGTTAATGACTCGTATTCAAAAAGAAACTACAAGCAACCGTTTCAAGACTAGTTTCTTCCTTAAGTTCTCTAATTGCAGCGTCTTTTCGACTTTCACCTTTTTCTGCTCCGCCGTCAGGCAAACAAAAAGTTCATTTGTGTCAACCACCTAGCTTGAATTGAAATTGGTTTGCAGCTTATGAACGTCGAAATCAAAATGCTAAAAGAGTTTACGCCCAGCCAATTAATACTCGTATGCGGATTGCCTGGAACAGCCTACATTGGAAAACTTTCAGTTGACTATCTCACCAAGGAACTCAAAGCTGAACTGGTCGGGGAAGTCTACTCAAAGTATTTTCCACCCTTTGCAGTTATTAGGGAAGACGGACTTGTTGAGCTTCTTCGAAACGAACTCCACCAATTCAAAGACGAATCTGGACGAACCATCGTTTTTCTCACCGGCAACTCACAGGCTTATTCACCTGAGGGCCAATACGAGATAGCTAGTGCGGTTTTGGACTGGGCAATCACCAATGGCGTACAAAGAGTATACTCCATTGCAGCCTACATAACGGAGAGATCCTTTGAGACGCCAAACGTTTACTGCACTACGACAACGTTAGCTTTGCTTGAAGAAGCTAAGGCACATGGCGCCCAACTTTTAAATAATGGCATCATCGGCGGCGAAAATGGCGTAATAATGGGTCTCGCCAAAAAGAAAAACGTGGAAGGCGCGTGTTTGCTTGCGGAAACTCGCGGGTATCAAACTACAACTGGAGAAGATGTTATAGATCCCCGGGCAGCAAAGGCAGCTCTGAAAGTTTTGACTTCAATGTTGAATTTGAAAGTAGATATGGAACCCATGGAAAAGCAGGCGGTGCAGATGGATGAGGCAATTGCAAAAATGGTCGAAATTGAGCGCCGAATACGAGAAGAAATCACCCGTTCAGGTAAGAAACCCGCCTACGTCACTTAAACTGAGGCTGCATTGATGGAAAAGGAAACGTGGATAGAACGTCGCGGCGACGCTGAACTCATCGAACCCATAGCTGTAGTTGGCTCGCCAGGGTTAAGGTCTATAGGCAAACTCGTTATGGAAAGTCTCATAGCTAAAACCCAAGCAACGCTAATTGCAGACTTGTATTCTACGCATATGCCGTCTATCTACCAAACCAAACCCTCCTACGCTGCCCATCCAATGTTGCCTGGAACGGGAGGAGTCATCGTTGAATCAGGCAAAGTAGACTTTCCTAAAGTCCAATTCTACGCTTGTTCCACTCCTTCTTTAATCATTACAAAAGGATATCACGCAAATTTTGAAGGCCAATATGAAGTTGCAGTAAAAGTGCTCGATTTTTTAGCTGAAAACCACGTTAAACGTATAATAGTTGTTGCAGGTTACAGTTCAAAAGACAAGAAAATATGTGGAGCCGCTACCAGTAAAGAATTAGTTGCAGAGATGAAAGAAAAATATGGCATCGACATAGGATACACAGGACCCTTCATGGGCTTCTCAGGGTTGGTATTTGGCTTGTCAAAGCGGAAGGGCATGGAGGCACTGTGCCTTTTTGCCGGCACCGAACTAAAAGAAGAAGACATGGAGTTTCCAGATAAAGAAGCATCAGACAGAGCTTTGGATAAACTCAGCAAGATTCTTGGCTTTCATTAATAGCCTAAATAACGTGGATTTCACAAGCTGGCTATGCGTTGTCGTGTTACAAACGCTTCTTAATTTTCTACACTGCTATTTAAAGAGCAAAAAAATGTATATTTAGATGAGGTGTAACGGTTTTTTCTGTTAACGGTCGTCGGATGCTTTTTCATGGTGTTAACTTTCGTGGGATGACTTAATTCGCCTATTGGGTTTTGGTTCTGATGGTTTGTTGTATCTTAATGTGCCAACACATCTTCAAGTGATGGCATTCTTTACTGTACAGTATAGTACCGTAACTGAGATGTTGACATGACTAAATGTCCTAAATGTGGCAAAGACGTTGCAGAACCTGACAAATCATTCGTGAATAAGGTTTTCTCCGTTGAAGCCTACACATGCAAAGAATGCGAAACCAGCTTCAAAGTAACGGGTTAATTTTTATTTTGGTGTGTGGCGTTCTGTATTAGTGTTTTCCATTTGTTTTGTCCGTCTATTTGTATTCCGCATGCTTCGCTTGGTATTTTGCCGTCTAACCCTAAGAAGCATGAAAACATGTAACTTTAATACAGAACGCTTTTTACGTTAAACGAAACATTATGAAACTTGTCTTTATAGAGGAGATTGAAATGTTACCTCAGCACATACCCACCATTGAGGGAAAAGATGCAGAGAAATTCATGTCGCAGGATAAAAAGCGCTTAACTACTGCTGAGCAGACGCATCTGGAAAAATGCAGAGCAATTTATAAAAAAACCCAATTAAGTAAGAAGCCTATCTGAAGCTTCTTATGAGTTCTGTCGATTTCGACAAAATAAGGTTCAAAAAACTGGAAATGACAGATGATTTAACGGCTTTTAAATGCGATACTGACGATGATAGCGGAACTTTTGTCAATATATGTGATTTGTTGTCAAACGTATACAAACCCTGAATGAGAAACCCGTTTTGAACAGGCTCTACAACGTTCGAGTTCTTAAGGGCTCAATAGTTTTAAGTGAATAATAAGAAAATACCAACAGGTATGTTCGTATATACAAATGTATTAACAAAACGTATATAATTTGACCTACCGGTAGGTAACTAAGAGCACACACAGACCCTTTAGAGTTAGCATACTTTGATTGATTTTTTTCTTTACCGGCGAAATAATCGGGAAACGTTCTGTTTGTTGCAATGGCATTGTTTTGAGGTTTGTTGTGCAGTTCCCCCTGCAAGATAGACTTCAAGTGTCTTAGTTGCAGTTGACGGTAAACGCCTAGGAGTAAAGTAATTTCACTTGACTGCGTTGGAAATGGGAGAATTCGAATTAGCCAATTTTAAGAATCCTCCCTTTTCTTGACTTCAACTGCTCGCGATCTTTGGTGCAAAGAGTAGTTCTCATGTGTTACTGTCGGATACTCGCAAGAGCAAAAGTAAGATAAACAAAAAAGGGGAAGGGTTACGCGGGAGATATCTCCATTATTACCGAAATTGTTTTAATAAGACGCCCTTCAATATTGTGAACGCTTCAAAATAGAGGCAAACCGCTTAATGTTAATCCAAGAAGTTATCCTTGAAAATTTCATGAGTTACGAATACGCCAGAGTACCGTTTAAACAGGGCGTAAACGTGATCGGGGGACCCAACGGCGCAGGAAAATCCTCGCTGCTGCTGGCAATATCAGTGGGTTTGGGGCAAACCTATACTGAACGTAGCCGAAAACTCAGCGACTTAATCCGCTGGGGAAAAGATCAGGCAAGAGTAACCCTCATCTTAGACAACAGCAAACAAGGCAACAAACGCCCAGTCTCAAAATACAGCAAAGACCAACTGTTCCTAACCCGCGTCTTGCGTCGAGACGGCAAATACTTTTTTGAACTAGAAAACCGCGTAGCCACCAAACAGGACATCGAACGGCTGCTGGGCAAGTTTGGCGTTGACCCCGACAACATGTTAATCATCATGCATCAGAACATGGTGGAGCAATTCAGCGTTCTTAGCAACGTTGAGAAACTGCGGATGGTGGAAGCCGCCGTGGGACTTGAACCGTTCCGCGAAAATGTCGTGCAAGCCAAAACCAAACTCATGCGTATCCTAAGCCAAGAGGAATCCGTGAGCAAACTTCTCGAGCAAGCCCAGCAGACACTCGCCTACTGGCACGAACAGTACGAGAAGTATCAAGAGAAAAAGCAGTTACAGCTTAAACGGCGGTTTCTTGATCGGGAACTGGTTTGGGCAGAAGTTGAACGCCGCGAATCCATAATCAAGGGGCTGCAAGCGAATTTCAACAAGAACCAGCTGTCGCTGGGCAAGATTGAAGACGAGCGGCAAGCGATAATCAGCCAATTGGATGGGCAGCAGACTCAGCAAGTTACTCTTAAGGGCGACGTTAAAACGGTTTTTGACCAACGCATAAGCCTTGAACGCGTCATCGCCCAGAACGAATCCACATTAACCCTGATCGAGCAGTTTCTCGTCGAAGCCCAAGCATTAGAAAACGCCGTCGTAAACAAAAGCCAGCTAAAGCTTCTGCGGACCGAAAACCTCAAGAAAATGCTGGAAACCTCCAAAAAACAAATCGCCAAAGCAAGCGACTTGGTTAAAGAAAATCAGGCAAAACTGCTCAATCTGGAAGATTCCACTGACAAAGTAACCGTTGAAGCGCTGGAGAAACGTGTGAAGCTTGCGTTGCTGGAGTTTAAGCGGGCAAACGCAATCTCCGACATGAAATCCATCGAGAAATCCATTAAAGACGCTGAAGAAACCCTCAACGCGGCGCTACTGAAGGCTCAGCCTTCGGGCGAACGAATAGCCGTCCTGAAAAGCGGCGCTGAAATCCAAGATGAAATCGGCTTAACAAATGGTCACTTAGCCGCACTCGCCGACGTTTCCGAAGACATCGAACGCCAGTACGAATCCTACTCAAAACTCTACTTGGAACTCAAAGAGAAAGCTCAGTTGGTCGCTGAGAACCGAGAGAAAACACTTGAAGAAGTCAAAACCCGCATGATATCCTGGCGCACGGTCATGGAAAACCTGCTTGAACGAGTCAATGTTGAGTACCAGAAAATCATGAGCCAAACTCTCGCGACTGGCGAAGTGAAGCTTTCAAGCGCACAGGACATTGAAACCGCTGGCTTAGAAATCTACGTTGGGTTTAAGGGCAGCAAACCCGTAGCCTTGGATGCTTACACTCAGAGCGGCGGCGAACGAACCACCGCAACCATGGGTTTCCTTTTAGCGCTTCAGCAGCATGTCCGTTCACCCTTCCGCGCAGTCGACGAATACGACATCCATATGGACCCCAAAAACCGCGAAATGATCGCCAAAGTCCTGGTTTCCATTATTAAAGACGCCAGCGCCCAATACGTCGTAATTACACCAAGCCAAATTACCTTCGCCCAAAAAGACGCCAACGTCATCACCGTCCAGAACCTTGAAGGAAAATCAGTTGTGCGTGAGGTTGCCTAATGCAGACGGTTAAGCATGACAAGAAACTGGGCAAAGAAAAGCTCGAACGAATAATAGAAATGTGTCTTGCCATCGAAAACCACGCCGTCGAACCCTTCACATTAAACGTTGACGAAATAATCAAGATAGTTCGCGAGTATTTTCCCAATTGGGAAAACCCCGATGAACTGAAACTTGACGCAGAAGCCCTCCACCACTTAGCCTCGGTAATCAAGATGCAGAGTGAATGGGTCAAGCAACGCTCAAATTCTCTTTACACTGACCCGTTCCTGTTGGAGGAGAAAATCCGCCAAACCAGCAAAGAGGGGATGGTTGATGTGTTTCTTGGGGCTTGGAGTCCGCTCATCGAGTTTGAGCAGCTTAGTCTCCACAGTTTGGCGCAGGGCTTGCTGTACTGGGAAGCGTTGGCTCCCATGGGCGACCGATGGAAAGACATAGATGTCTCAGAAGTCGCAATGGGCTTCGTCAGCCGCGATGAACTCATCAAGCAGCGTGTCTTGGGTGACAAAGAATTTTCTGAGGAACTCGAATGTTACTGGCAGGAACTCAAAAACAAAACCGCCGAAAAAGGCATAGATGGCAAGATTGCTTACTGGGATTTCATCGGCGCAGACACGTATGACGAAACCGTGCAGCGTGCTTTCTTAACCAGTTTCCTAATAACTTACGGTTACGCAACATTGGAAATCGACAGGCTGGAAGAAACCATCTTCATAATGCCCTATGCTAAACCACATAAGGAAGCGTTAACGGAGCAGTCTACGTCGGTTCCAATAGCGGTGTCGTGTGAAGATTGGCAGAAATGGAAAAGAGGCGAACAGATTTGAGTAGCAAGAAAAAAGGCGTTTACGGCAGCAAAGTCAAGAAAGCAGTCCAGATGCTCTTCTACAAGCGTCATCAGAAACCCGGCGTTAAAGGCTGGGAACTCCACAAGGCACTGGGTTCCGATTACCCCAAAGTGATTGATTTAGTTGAAGATTACCTTAAGCCGCTGGATTTGCAGGTTAAAGTGGTTTTTGAAGAGGAGAAAACCCCTGAGAAACCAACTATTGAGGAGCTGGATAAAGCCCGTTTCTTCGTAGCATTGTCCAGTGGCACCGTTACTAAGGATAAGTTGATGGGTTGGCGTATCGACGATTTAGCAGGCTTAGCAATAACAATCTCTTTTATCATCAGCAAGAAGGGGCAGGCAGCACGCAAAGATGTAGAGAAAATGTTGGGCGAGAAAATGCCGAATTGGAAGATTGGGTTAAACCTTGACCGCTACATCCGTTA
>CAIUPH010000056.1 GCA_903901015.1 Candidatus Bathyarchaeota archaeon
ACTAAGCGCAGTCGGCGTCGTAACAGACATAACTAGAAGAAAACAAAGCGAGCAGAGACTCAGAGATGCCGAGCAACGTTACCACGCCTTATTCAATCAAGTGCCTTTAGGCGTCTTAGTTGTTGACCCGGAAACAGCCGGGTTTGTTGAGTTTAACGACATTGCACATACGCAGTTGGGTTACTCAAGAGAAGTCCATCTGGAGCAACAGGGAGAATCCCTCAAAAAACTCCTCGCTGAATCTTTATGCCTTCTTGAGTTACCCGAAAAAATCGAAGTCCAAGACCAGCTCAGCGACGAGCCCACCGTAAACGTTGATGCTGACAAAATAAAGCGCATCTTCATTAACCTAATCAAGAACGCCGTCGACGCAATGCCGAATGGAGGCAAAATCACAGTCGCCAGCCAGCAAGTCAACGGCAGATTGGAGGTTTCTTTCTCGGATACTGGCAGGGGTATCAGTGACGAAGTTTTACCAAAGCTGTTCTCGCCCTTGTTCACTACGAAAGCGCAGGGTATGGGCTTTGGCTTAGCTATCTGCAAACGCATTATCGAAGCACATGGAGGAACAATAACGGTTAAGACAGTGAAAGAAAAAGGAACAACTTTCACGTTAACTTTCCCCGTTGAACCAAAAATTTCAAGTTGGAGGTGAAAACACATGGATAAACATCCCAGAATCCTCGTAGTTGACGATGATGAAGCGATTAGAACCACGATGAAAGCTATTCTTGAAGACGAAGGATACCTTGTCGATTTAGCAGGCACAGGAAAAGAAGCAATTCAGAAAACTCAGGAGAAAAACTACAACGTTGCGTTACTCGACATTAGACTGCCCGACATGGAAGGCGTAGAACTGCTCAAATTGATGGTTGATGGTGTGCCACGGACACGCAAAATAATGGTGACAGGCTACCCATCGATGCAGAACGCTATTGGCGCATTAAACAAGAACGCCGATGCATACTTGCTTAAGCCCGTTGACGTTGAAAAACTGTTGAACACTGTGAAGATGCAGCTGCAAGACCAGGAGAACGAACGAAGGTTTAGCGAGCAGAAAGTCGCTGAATTCATCGAGACTCGAGTTAAAGAACTCTCAACTGAACACGTTTAACACGCCTCAGCCCAATTTTCTACTTTTTTACACCATTTTTAAGGTCTTTAAACATTAGAGGACACTTTGCACAATTAACCGCCCACAATGTTTCCATAAAATTGAACAACAAATCCGCAGCCCCCGTCACTTTGATTTTTAAACGGAAACTGAAAGTTTAGGCAACAAATTAATATGCGCGCCTGTGCATGAACATGGAAAGAGGCGAGAAAGAAGTGAGTTTTGGAAACATGAAGGTTTTCACGGGGGTTCAGCAAGCGCTTTTTTTAGTGTTGATGCTCGTTACTCTCTTAGCTGTCTTCTCAACTAACTGGAACTTAACCTACAAGATAGGTATCGCTTTGATTGCGTTCGCGATAATTTTCTTGTCGACTCTGGCGGCTGCGCTTTTACAGCAGCAGAAAGAAGTCAAGCAAGCCCAAGCCTAATTGCTGGTTTTTTCACTTTCACTTTACCCTCCACTACCGTACATTGTCGTTTTGTTGATACTTTAAAAAGGCTCAGCAAACCCTAATGGTTTTCAGGGAAAAAGGATGTTTCAGAACTTAATAGTTAAGCCCACGACGAGTCAGCCGCTGCTTTCTTTGAACATGCCCGGCGTCGATGAGCTTTTTCCAGGGTTTGCACCAGGAGACTTCGCAGTCCTCTACGGGTCACCATCAGTCATATCGTTAACTTCTCTACTGTGCGTGAGAGCGCAGTTGCCCGTCCAACTCGGCGGCTTAGGAAGCAACGTGGTTTTCATAGATGGAGGAAACACGTTTCGGCTATACAACATCGCGCGCTTAGCCCAGCTGCACCAGTTAGACCCAACCGAGACGCTAAGACACATCTTCATTTCAAGAGCATTCACAGCATACCAGTTAACTTCGCTCATAATGGAAAAACTCGAGGAAACCGTCAAAACCTACAACGCAAAACTCGTTATAATCTCCGACATCGCTGGATTCTTCTTAGACAACGATGTTACGCAGGAAGAAGCACAGCGAATCTACAATCAAATCATCGTTTACCTTTCAAACTTTGCGCGGAAACACCAAATCGTGCTCATCGCGACTTACCTTCCCTACGAAAACAACAGAAGAAATGGTTTACTAAAGGAAACGACGTTTGCAAAAGCATCCACTGTGGTGTCCTTCGTTAAAACGAAGTACCTGCGGGAAGTATCTTTGGAGAAGCACCCGTCTTTCGTTTTAGGTGCGGCTGAGTTGCCATCTGAAAATTTGACCTTAACCGATTTTATGGGTGATGGCGGCGAACGGAAAAGCTTGATTCTATCTCATATCGCCTGATTGATAACGCGCTTGAAAATGGGTGTGGGAACGGGCGCTGCCACGGTCCTATTTGGATCCTATTAGTGGTTCTATGTTGAAACGATAGAGGGGTAGGTCTGTTTTAGACCTTTACGTCGCAGACGTTGTCAATTTTTTTTAGAACCTCGAGCGCTTTGTGGTCGACTTTTTTGTGCAGGACGTACACTGAGATGGCGTAGCCGCTGTTTCCGATTTGCCTTGAATAGTTCGCTCTGATGTTGATGTCGTTGTCCGCTAGAACCTTGTCGATGTTGGCGAACACGCCTGGAACGTCGCGGTGATGGATGAAGAGTGTGTGGACTGCTTTTTCTTCCACTTCGATGCTTTCGCCCGCGTTCACGGCGTTGGTGAAGTCCCCGCCCAACAGGTAGCCTGAAACAACTCGGGCAATCTCCGTTGAAGTTTCCCGCTGCGCCTCAACGGTGGATGCGCCAAGGTGACTGCTCATAACGATGTTGCTGAGTTCGCGGAGTTTGTCAGTGAATGAGTCGCCTTCGTTTTTGGGTTCTTCCTTGTAGACGTCTATTGCGGCACCGGCGATTCTGCCTTCCTTGAGCGCTTTATAGAGCGCCTGCGAATCAATATTGCTGCCGCGGGAAGTGTTGATTACGTAAGCGGTGGGTTTCATGAGCGCGAATTCTTTTTCGCCGATGACTGCGTCTTTGCCGCCTGTGTGGACGCTGATGTAGTCGGCTTTGGCGAGAACTTCCTCTTTACTCATGAATTTTATGCCTGATTCAGGGCAGGGTTTAATGTCGTAGCCGATGACTTCCATCTCGAAACCGCGTCTGGCAATCTGAGCAACTTTCTGACCGATTCGTCCGCAGCCCAAAAGCCCCAAGGTCTTGTAGGCAAGCTCTGTGCCTTCCAGCTTCTTTTTTATCCAAACCCCATTTTTAAGAGAGTTATGCGCTTGAGCGGTGTTTCTTGAGATACAAAGCATTAAGTCGATGGCGAGTTCCGCGACAGCGTTGGTGCTGCCGTAGGGCGCAATCTTCACAACGATTCCTAATTCTGAAGCCGCAGCCGCATCGATGTTGTCAAACCCGACGCCTGCGCGCCCGACGATTTTGAGTTTGCCCTTGGCGCCAGCCTCTAAAACCTCGCGTGTGACTTTTGTGGCGCTACGCACGACCAAGGCATCAAACTGCCCAATTTCAGCGATGAGGGCGGCTAAATCTCTTTTTTTAGTATCGGTTTCTATGCCTGCTTCTTGGAAGAGTTTTAAGCCTTCCTTCTCTAAACCATCGTTCAACAGTACCTTCATGCTAAGCGTCTCCAGATAAGATTAATTAAAAAGTTGATAGCGGTTGTGGATAATAAAGTTCTCTCAAAGAACACTGCGTTGCCTATGCCTTAACTTTGGCTTTGGATGCTTTTTTTGGTTTAGCGACTCTTGTCGACATTATGTCATAGTTTGATTTTACGTGGCAGTATGGGCATTTTAGGTTTCGTCTGCCTCTATACATTAGGGAGGTTATGGTGGCGCCTGGAACCCAGTGGAAATTGAAGCTTTTTCTACAGTTGGGACAGGTCAGCCGTGAAGTGTAGTGGGGACCGTACCTTGGAAGCAACACGAAAAGTATTACGAAACCTATGGCGACGATGAAAAAGAGAAGTGACAGGGGATCGAACAGGGACATGAGTTTTCATTCTTAAAAGCGAAATGTAACTTTATTAATCTTTACCACGCAAAAAAGGAAAAGAAAGGGTTTTAAGCTTTTTTGATGTAGCGCAGTGCTTCTTCGACGTTTTGGAAACCGTATTTGACGCCGCCGAACTCTTTCTTGAGCGCTAAAACATCCACCTTAACCTGTGCTGGTGTACGTTTAGCCTTGATTACGTCGAGCATCAGGTCGCAGAGGTGTTTGATGTCGCCTTCGCCGAAACCGCGTCTGGTTATGTCTTGGAAACCAATCCGCAGCCCTGAAGGGTCACCCTTGCTGCTTTGGTCGTCGTAGGGCAAAAGGTTCTTGTTTAAGATTATGTTGGCGTCTTCGAGGTCCTGAGCGATTTTGTTGCCTCCGCCGTAAGTGCGGATGTCCACGGCGATTTGGTGGCTCTTGGTGAAGCCTTTGTTTTCAGCGAGGACTTTTACGCCGTTTTCACAAAGGTACTGCCCTGCGGTTTGGGCGTTCTTGACGATTTGTCGTGCTAATTGTTGTCCGTAAACCTTCATTTCCAACGCCGCTATGCTGAGTGCCGGCAGCCTGCCAAGGTGGGTGCTTGATGCGGTGAGCGGGAAAATCGCGTACTGGATTTTCTTCACTGCTTTCTCCATCGCGGGACTGTTCGGGCTACCCATGATAACGCCTCCCTGTGGACCTGGGAAGGTTTTGTGGGTTGAAGAAGTGATGAAGTCTGCGCCTTCGCGAAGCGGGTCCTGGAATTGTCCGCCTGCAATTAAGCCCAGTACGTGTGAGGCGTCGTAGGCGATGTATGCGCCGACTTCTTCGCAGACCGCCCGCAGCTCCTTGATTGGGTGCGGGAACAAAAAGAGGCTGCCGCCGAAGGTGACGATGCCTGGTTTAGCGGCGCGTATGACCCATGCGGATTTTTCTGGGTCGATGTTGAATTCGTCGATGTTGTAAACGTGATTAATGTTATCCAAGCCCAAAATGTTGCCTGCTAAACCCGTGTAGTCGTGGCTGATGTGGGCACCGCAGCTCAGGGGTGTAACAACCATTTTGTTGTTTTTGGAAGCCAGCGACAAACCTTTGAAAGTTGCAAGGTTCGCATGTGTGCCTGAGACCAAGCGGACATCTGCCCAAGTGCTCTTGAAAAGGTTCTTCATGATGTCAGTCGCGTAATCCTCGATTTGCGACATGTACTTCTGCCCTTGATAGTATCGGCGTTTAACGTGGCCTTCAGCGTCGTTTTCGCCTTCAGCGTAGCGGCAGTCGAGGTCGTGGGAGAGGTCCATCATTTGGTTGACGGCTGGGGATTTTAGTCCTTCGCTGGCAATCATGTTTATGCATTCTTTGTCGCGGTATTGTTCGTGCTGTTTGGATGCTTCCACTATGTCTTGGACTAATTCGGGCAGGTCTTTCATTTTTTTCCCTCGCTGAATCATCAACGGAATTGGTCTTTGCACTATTTAGCCGTTACTGGGGGCGGGTGGATGTTCATGGATTTGGGTTGTAATGTTTGACGGATGGTATTTTTTAGGTGTGCCTAAACATTTATTAGGCGTGCCTAAATCCTGATTTAGGTGCACCTAAATTAGAGGCGAGAAACATGGAGCAAAAATCAACCCAAGACTACCTCAAAGCCATCTACGGCTTAGCCAGAAACGGCGACTTAGTAAACACCAGCGAAATTAGCCAAAAACTAGACGTCGCCCCAGCCAGCGTAACAGAAATGCTAAAAAAACTCGCCCAAGACGACTACATAAAATATTCACCCTACCACGGCAGCACCCTCACCAAAAAAGGACTCCGTGAAGCCCAACATGTTGCAAGAAAACACCGCCTCCTCGAAAAATTCCTCTCAGACGTCTTGCACATTGGAAAAGATAAAGTTCACACTCAAGCCTGCCAGATGGAACATGCCCTATCGGATGAAGCGGAAGAATCCCTGTGCCGCCTGCTAAAACACCCTGACACTTGCTCGGACGATGGCAAAACTATTCCAGCCTGCGACTTGCCCTTCTCCAGCTGCGAAGAATGCATAAAACTGCACGATAAAGGCTTAGAAGAAGTCGGCAAACGCAACAAGGACTTAACGCCTATCCGCGAATTGAAAGGGGGGAAATACGGAAAAATCAGCTTCATCCGCGGCGAACACAAAGTTCTCCAGCGGCTCCTGGACATGGGACTTACGCCTGGAACGAGGATTAAAGTGGTTAAGGTTGCGCCGATGAATGGACCCGTCGAGGTTTCGGTGCGGGGTTCCAAGTTGGCGTTGGGGCAGGACATCGCCTGCAACGTGTTCGTCGAGGTTGAGTCAATAGATTCAGAGGGTTAAACAACATGTCGTGCCACCCCTCAGCAAACCCAAATGGTAGTGCCGCCGACGTCAAAGACGGCAAACACTTGACCTTTGCCCTCGCTGGAAACGCCAACGTCGGCAAAAGCGTCATCTTCAACCAGCTCACGGGGTCAAACCAGATAATTGGCAACTGGCCTGGCAAAACTGTGGACCGCGCCGAGGGAACTTTGAGTTTTGAGGGGCATGAAATAACCGTTATCGATTTGCCCGGTATCTATTCTTTCTCTACGTTTTCGATGGAGGAGCTGGTTTCACGGGATTACGTGGCGTTGGAGAAGCCTGATGCCGTTATTAACGTGGTTGATGCGTCGGTTTTGGAGCGTAACTTGTTTTTTACGTTGCAACTGTTTGAGATGCAGGCGCCCTTGGTTTTGTGCTTAAACCAGGTAGATGTTGCCAAAAGCAAGGGCATAATCATCAACAAAGAAAAACTTGAACAAACCCTTGGTGTGCCTGTGGTTTTCGCGGTGGCTACGCGGGGCGACGGCATCTACGAGCTCGTGGGCGAAGCCGTCAATGTTGCCATACAAAAAACCAAACCTAAGCATCTCAAGTACAGAAAAGACCTTGAAGAGAAAATCGAGAAGTTAAAGCAGATAATCGAAAAAGAAAACCTCCAGCTGCAGTATCCACCCCGCTGGATCGCTATTAAACTGCTTGAAGGCGACAGCGAAATCGCCAAAATGGTCGCTGAAAAATCCAAGGTGACTGCTGATTCCGCTAAGGTTATTGCGCAGGAACTGGAAAGTCGGTGCCAAGAAAAATGCTTCTCAATTATAGCTTCTGAGCGTTACGCGCTTGCAAGCTCCATCGCTGCTTCGGCGCTTCAGCAGAGTGAGGTGAAGAGTACTTTTAGCGATAAACTCGAGTGGGTAACTACCCACAGGGTGCTGGGTTACTTTACTTCGGCAGGCGTCATCGCGGGGTTGCTTCTGTGGACGTTTTTCATTGGGAACGGCTTATCCAACCTGATTTCCAGCGGCTTGAGCTTCATCAAACCAATAGATCCTTCACTGTCAACCTCTCAACCCATCTTAGCCATAATTTTAAACGGTGTTTGGGGCGGCTTCAACGCAGGCTTAACCCTCATCATACCCTTCGTGATACCGTTTTACCTGCTGCTTGCGGTAGTTGAAAGCTCAGGCATCCTCACACGAGTCGCGTTTATGATGGATAGCGCCATGCATAAGATGGGCTTACACGGCAAAGCGTTGATTCCGATTATTCTGGGTTACGGCTGCAGTGTTCCCGCGATTCACGCATGCAAAATCATGGAGACACGCCGCGAACGGCTCCTGGCAGCGTTCGCCATCACCTTCGCACCCTGTTCAGCCAGAACCATCGTGCTCTTTGGCATGGTGGGTTTGTTTGTGGGTATCCAGTGGGCGCTGCTGCTCTACGTGGTTGACATCGCCATAATCTTTGCGTTGGGCAGAATCGCCATGAAAGCGATGCCGGGCAAATCAACGGGTTTGATTATGGAGATGAGCAGCTTCAAAATGCCCTCGATGAAAGTCGTGCTCAAGCAAACCTGGACCCGAACCAAATCAATAATCTACGTGGTTTTCCCCGTCTACATCGTTGGCAGCGCAGTCATTCAAGCACTATACTACTACAACGTACTCACGCCAGTCAGCAATGCACTCTCGCCCCTAACAGTTGGATGGCTCGGCTTGCCAGTTGCCGCAGGAATCCTCCTCATCCTTGGCATAGTACGCAAAGAATTCGTACTCTTAGCCGCCGTCGCAATCTTCGGCACAACCAACCTCGCACTGTACTTCTCATCCGTACAACTAGTCGTCATAGCATTAGTAGCCATGCTCTACATCCCCTGCATATCCACCATTGCCATTCTAGGAAAAGAATTCGGGTGGAAAGCCACCGCAGCCATATCGCTCTCCAACATAGCCGCAGCCATGTTGATAGGAGGCTTAGCATTCAGGCTGCTGACGCTTTTCCATTAAACCCTCTTCTTTTTCTCTTTCGTCTGCCGCGACGAACCCGTATCCAACTCCGCACAGCTAAGAGAAATGCAGAAAGAACCGCGAATATCAAAACTAGGATTTGACGACTCAAGAATCCCATTCTAACCTAGCCACCAAAATCTGCACATAAAAAACAAATAAAACTTCACTTAACAGGTTTTCTTTGGTTTTTCTCTTTTTCTATTTCCTGCTTAATTTTATATACAGTTATAGTCGCAAATATTCATACTGCTCTTGAAAACGTCTGTATCCTCTTCCTTTTCTGGTTTGCGAAAAATAAACAAATGCTCATAGGAAAGCAGCAGAAAGTCAGTATAGCGACCTTTTTGGATTGTTTGTCAATGTCTACCCATTGTTCCTCGGCAACTTTAGAGAGACCTGCCCTTCTTTCTCTGGTTCCTTTAGTCTTCCATTGATACTTCATTATATCCTCTCTTAGAATGAAACCAGCTTCAAGAAAGCCCTGCATTACCCTGAAATCTAAAGGTAAATTTGCTTTCTTCCAGAATTAAGAAAAGTTCAGAAGTTACCCACATTATTTTCCCTCATCAGCACATTTGGAAAGGAAAGATTTAGATCTGAAACATATCATTAGCTGCTATCCAAGGGCTAACCAATTGTTGTCAAGTGTAAAAAGAAAAAAATTCGGTGTCAATAATGAATCTGTCCTTTGAAACAAAGCTCGCTGATAAATATGTAGGGCAATCTCAAAAAATTCGTGTCTTAACTGAACATTGGGTTGATAATCAGGTTTATTGTCCAAACTGCGGGCACTTAGAGATTAATAAGTATGAAAACAATAGACCCGTTGCCGATTTTTTCTGCTCGAATTGTAGAGAGGATTATGAACTAAAAAGCAAAAAAGAAGCCCTTGGCACAAAAATTGTCGATGGTGCTTATCGGACGATGATTGAACGTTTGCAAGATGACCATAACCCGAACCTTTTCTTGCTCAATTACGATTTAAAAAACTTTGAGGTCCTAAACTTTTTAGTTATTCCAAAACACTTTTTTGTCCCAGAGATAATTGAAAAGCGAAAGCCGTTATCTCAAACTGCAATCCGCGCGGGTTGGGTAGGTTGCAACATTATATTACAAAACATTCCAGAAACTGGGAAGATATTTTTCGTTAAGAACAAAACCGTTAAACAAAAAGAAAAAGTGCTTGCGGAATGGCAAAAGACTCTTTTCTTGCGTGGAGAAAAAGACCTTAGTGCGAAAGGTTGGCTTATAGACATTATGACATGTGTCGAAAAATTAGGGCGTAAAGAGTTTTCGCTTGAGGAATTCTATGGATTTGAAAATGTGCTAAGCACGAAACATCCTGATAACCATCATATAAAAGCTAAAATTCGTCAGCAACTACAATTCTTGCGAGATAAGGGGTATCTTGAATTCATGGAGCGAGGACATTATCGGCTTGCGTAAAACCAATTAACAATTGAAATAAATAATTCGGTTTTTCAAACATTAGAAAGAAAAAACATAATCTTTATACATCGCCATTGAAAATCTGGATCAGATGCTACGGTTTGCAAGGTGACTTGCTATGAATTATCGACGAGCATTTGTGCAGTTCTTGATGGAAAAATCTGCCCCTGTTGCTGGGATACATTAGTTGAAACAAAACAACCAGGAGTACCCAGTTTGGATGGTTTTCACGAATACGTGCAGAATATGTACTTCGAAAATCCAAATGGTTGCTTGCCAGCCAAATACCTTGGCGAAGATTTGATGAATGATATCTACACAAAATTCTATTATCCGCTAGCGTTCCTTAGATTTCTCTTCTTAAAAAACACACAAAACTTACGAAAGAGACACTTCTAATAACCATTGACCCAAGCTACGAGTCACCAACAAATTACAACATGACCTTGTATGAACAAAAAATAGTTTTATTACAGAATTTATGGAACGCATGGAGTTTTTGGTTTAAGGACGATATAGAGTTTGAAAACTGGGTGGACGACTGCTTGGAAGAAATGGAGGAAGGATTGAAAAAATGGAATGCGTGAGAATTGATGGTTTAAGACCTTGAAATTTTCGGGATTAATGAAAAACATACAATTGACATTGTACAAGTGAATCGGGCAATTAACTACAAAGGCAATAATCGAAAAGGGCACTCTGAATTAATCATAAGAGGTCACTAAATTTCCAATTTGGACTGCTTTCGTTCCTAAAGTTTTGTCATTGTAACCCTTACCTTTAACATTTTTCTTGGTAAATTTCTTTCTTTCTAGATTTCGTTTGGGTTTTTATGGGTGGGTTGTTTTGTGGTTGGTGTGTTGGGGGTGGGATGTGGTTTGGGGTTTGCGGATGGGCTATGCTAGTGCCCACCTGTATTGTGCTGTTCAATGATTCTTGTGGAAAAAAAAGCAGACGGTACATGCATTCACAACCACAACCCAGCCGCTTCAACATGAAACCATGTTGGATGTGTGAAAGAAATCGTGTATCCCACAACCTAACAGGCGCAGAGAAACGGGGCAAAGACAAAAATCAGCCGCCACCTCATGCGGGCTTGTGGCAATTCCAAAACTGCCACAACCACACAAAGAGAAAAAAGGTTTAGACCAGGTACATTAGTATGTAGACTAGTTCGCCTGAGAGAAACGCAAACCACCAAATTGGGAAGAGAACTTTGGCGAGTTTGCCATGCCACTTGTTCTGCGCTTTCCGTTTTACCTGCAAAAAGCCGAGTGTGAGAACCGCAATTTCCAAAACCATAACTATCACCGCGATTGCCCCGTGGATTCCAAAGTAAACCGTCAAAAGCGGCGTCATCGTTATCGTTACGGTCCGCAGAAGCATGTAGCCGATGGACAAGGACAAGTCCCAGATGATGGCTACTGCGCCAGTGACGGGGTGGATGCTTTTTTTGCCCCTCCCACTCAGGTAAGCGTGGACAAAGAGGAACGCAACAGGAATTAAGCCTAACACAACTATGGTACTTTCGATGGGAGCGGTTGTCATGGTTTTTGCCTTGTTCCGATAGGGGGAGTTTGCGGTTGCTAATTAAGTTGGCGACGGCTTTCCATCTGTTTTAGTTGGCGTTTGAGTTATTTTTGCTATAGCAACGGTGCCCATGAAGATGCTGCTGTTTAGGAATGTCAATTCTTTTCCCGAATCCAAAAGCACCGTCGTATACAACGCAGTTAACTCTCTAATGATGCCCTGCTCGGGAATGTAATTTGTAACTACTCGGTCTCCCACCTTGTAGTGCAACCGGTTTTCCTGAGTGACACCGAGCATGTGGATAGAAGTTAGGATTACTGCACCCGAAGCGATTGCGCTGTTTGGGATGCTGATTTGCCCCACATCAGTTGTTATACGAGTCACAAGCGTTGACATGTCAGTGACTTTTCCAGGAATATTGTTAACCATAACGTCATCACCTACCTTGAACTGATAAGTTGTAAAAACAAGCGCACCCGATAGGATACCACCCACAAACGTGGAAATTATTAAACCTGCAGTAATCGAAATTATGCCTGCGCTGGTCAAAAGGGTTTGCGGCGAAACACCAAGAATTCCAAGGATTCCAAAACTCATAGCTATGACAGCAATCGCCAAAAAACCAAACTGCAAAATTGTAGATGCTTGAACACCGATATGCGGCGTCAACAAAGGCTTAATTCTTCGCAACAAAAGAATCGCGGTTACCCCAAAGAAAAGTATGAAACCTATTCTCGCTGACTGCCTAAGAAACATCGGCAACTCTATCGGCGCAGCCACGAACAAATCAAAAAGGTAGATTGTACTTATGGCTAAAATAACGATGATGGCTAAGAAACCGATGAGCCGCTCTAATGAATGAATAATTTTAGGCAACCTGACCCGTTCCTTAGCCAAGTATGGGTACGCGTGTTTCTATAGTTTTCCCAACAGGAATTTTAGATATAATTATATTGATTGCCAAGTTAACTTTAGTTATGTCAGCTCCGAATTGTCCCTGCCCAAAAAAAGACTGTGCTCACCATAGCAAATGCGAAGAATGCGTGCCGCATCACAAAGAAAAAAATGAACTGCCATACTGCGCAAGGTAAACCCCTATGGCTAAAACCTCCGAGCTAGAAGCTCAGAAAAAAAGGCAGAACATACAAATCCATTTTTGGAACCTCGTTGGCGCTGTCGAACACATAAACCTGCCCAAGTTGGAGGATGCCGTTAAAAAAGAATTCAACACCGAAGATGACCGATTCATTCAAACGCAAATCAAGCATATGCAAACGGAGGCGCGAATAAGAGTGCAGAGCAAAGAAAAAGTATGGATTAAGCGGTCAAGCCCTTGATTTTTTGTCGCGATAAATTTAAATGCAAAGACAACCGATGCATGTTCCCTAGGAGATATGGACTCGATGGTTGCGGCATTAAGTATTGCTTTAGCATTAATCAGCATAGGCTGTATTTTGGGGCCTGTTGGAGCAGTAGTTATCATTTACCATGACGATTTAACTCAGTTAGTTATCACTCCCGAAATCAGGGACATCATGAACGGCAACAGCTCGATTCTTCCCGATATGGGACAGTCTAACGATGGGAATTCAAACAACAACGGCAACTCAGAACTGGGCGGATTGATGGCTCCGGTTTTTGTGAGCGCACAATTTGACGACACAACAAACACCTTCACGGGTGTCTTTAACATAACTAACAGCTTAAGTGAGGATTTGACGTTGAATAGTTTCAGCACTGACGTGTCAATCACTCAAACTGACATTCCAGCAGGCAACGTTATGCTTAGCAGTCCAGTCACGGTTCATGCAGGCGAAACCACGCAGTTAACTGTCACAGGGCAATGGTCGCAAACTGCTCTGGACTACATTACAAACAACTACGGTGGCGCCTCATCGGTAGACCTCAGTTTAACCAACATATCGATAAACGTAAACGGCATAGTAATACAGACCGCGGGATCCGTCCAGATTAGTGTCCCAACGAATGTGGTGAGCTGATGCAGAGCAAAATCAACATAATCGCTTTAGTTGCTGGAGTATCGACCCTTCTTTTAATAGTCATCTCACTTTTCGTTCCTTGGTGGCAGTTTTCAGTGGGAAACCCCGCTATCGCCAAAGTTAACGTTTCACCCGTTAACTTGAACCTGAACATATTGGGCAACACGCTAAGTGACCCAATCGTTTATGCATTGAACATAGGTAGCGCATTAACATTGGCCGCCGGCGGCATAATCATGCTCATCTACTCAGTGAAACCCGACAAATCCTACTCAAAAAAGCTCCTCGGCTTCGCATACAAAAAACCCCTCTACGCCGTAATACTATTCGTCATAGGGTTATTTTCGTTGACTTTCTTGGCTGACAGGTTTTCAGGGATCAGTGTTCCACTGATGGGTTCGAGCGCTATGTCGCTTCCGCAGGGTATGATGCCTGAAGGCGCAAACATCAGCGTAGGCGTTACAGCAGGTTTTGTCTGGCCGTTCTACTTTGCCATCGTTGTCGCTGGACTTTGCGTAGCCGCGAGGGTTTACCACAGAAAAATATCTGTGAGCACACCGCTTCCACCGCCACCTCCCGCGCCTCAATAAGAAAACCTGTGAAAACCGCCTGAGAACCGATAGAACTTAGGCGGTGCCAATTTTTCCAAATTCAAACCAAGCAAGCCGCGACTATGATGCAAGTGAGTCTAAATTGTGGATTAAACAGCCACGAACATAAAATATAAGAGCCGATGCATTTAGCGCTAACATAAACTTATAAATAAAACAAACTGTAGTGTATTATAGAGGATTTTACAGCTTGTCTATACCCAGCAAGCCATCCATACTCATAATCGACGATGACGCAGCAATCCTGCATGTTTTCAGCAGAATCTTCCAGAGGAAAGGCTACTTTGTCTCGGTGGCGCAGCGGGGAAAGGAAGCCATAGAAAAACTCAGCGTTAACAGTTACGATGTTGCGTTGATTGATTTGCAGCTGCCCGACATGGAGGGCACCCAGCTTTTTCCAGTGATACGGAAAGCTTCGCCAAGAACTCTCAAGATTATGTTAACGGGCAAAATGCCGTTTGGCGAAAACGTCGAAGGCACCGATGTTTTGCTTAAGAAACCAATTCAGCCCGAACTACTGCTCAGCGTTATCGATAGCAGGTTGAAGAACAATAACATAGAAACCTAATTCGCAAAAAATTTTGATTTAAGATTTTTGTGGTTACTTTACTATTTCGGCCAACGCCAATTTTTCGCCCACTTGAGTAATCTTTACTGTCACGCGGTCCCTTGGCTTGGCTTTGGGAACCTGAATAACGTAACCCCGAATCGTGGACATGCCATCCCCGTTTGGACACAGGCCGTTGATGTTTACGTCTAATTCTTCACCTAACTCGACGGGGGGCACCTTCTCAACATGTTTAATCTTGAATTTTCCGCCCCGAACTCTTCTATGGACCATTTCGAAACCTTGCCTATTTTCAGGTGTAGATAGAGACATGAGGGCTTAAAGGCTTCCGCAGGCTTAGGGGGTTTTTGACGACACAAACCTGCATTAAAACACTCTAAACCTGAAAAACGGGCAAAACTCCTATATGTCAGGGGTAAGTTTGAATAGCACAGATCGATATGAACCCAGATAATTATAAGTCGATAAGGAACAAGCCAAAACGGAACAGCCCAATCAGCAGATCAAAAGCCCGAATGCTTGTAAAACCAACGTTGGCACCCGCTACACAGAAACTACGCGACAACTACGCAACAAGAACCGAATGGGCAACGAAGATTCTTCCCAAAGTAAAAGAGTAATCGCCAGATTTGGCTTTCTAAACTTTATTTCTAATCGTTAAGAAATTTTTTGTTTTTTAGAGTGTTCTAGGGTTTTTGAAATCGTTAAGAGTTAAATAGGAAATTGAACGTGGGATTAGTGAGGTTACTTGTTTGTCTTGGGAAATTTTAGATGAAAATACACTTGGTAAAATTAAGCAGCAGAAAAGTTTTGAGGACCAAACTGCCAAACAGCTTACTCCGCTGTATGAAGCTGCAAAGAACCCCATCATTAAACTGTTCATCCACAGCCTGATCTTGGATACTATGAGGCACTCAGATACGTACCAGATGATAATAGATTTAAATTCCAGCGCTCAAATGGGCAAAGAAAGCAAAGACATAGGCGAAGGGGAACTTGCAAGCCACATTAAGGAAGAAGCCAAAATGCTCAAGCAGACAAAAGAAATCAGTGAAGTCGTGAAAGACCCCAAGATTAAGCGGCTTCTTGAGGGCATTCTGGAAGACGAGAAAAAACACCACAGGGTCCTTAAAGACATCCTTGATATTGTTAAGAAAGAGTCGGATGAGTGGGACGCTTACCTCTACGACTTGATAACGGGTTTCCCATAAACCCTTTTTTCCCTTTGAGATAGCTATGTCTGGGTAAGATTCAAAAATAGGTCCGCAACAGCAACTTTTATAATCAATAATTCTCTTCAACAAAGGAAAGTGAATTTACATGACTGAAACAATCCAAAAAAGAGTACAAGCAGCTCTCGATGAAATAAGACCGCAAATCCAGATGGATGGCGGAGACGTTGAACTTGTATCAGTTGAGAAATCGACTGTGAAAGTTCGTTTGGTTGGACACTGCGCAGGCTGCCCCATGTCGGCGATGACTCTTAAAAACGGCGTTGAAGCCCTCATAAAGGAAAGAGTGCCCGAAATACAGAAAGTTGAAGCGGTAAAATAGGTAAAAGCCGCTCAGCTCAATTTTTATTTTATTATCCATAAAATTGGATTTATCAATTTTTTTAAAAAAGAATTCGAAGTATGGATTCTGCCTTCATAAAACATTAGACATAGAAGCATGTAACTCGTTAAATGGGTTCAGAGAGAAATGCATTTGATGGTTCGCCATCACCCTTGCATCTTCGCTAAAACTCTGAACCCTCTTCTTTATGAATTACTTTTTTAAGAAAAAGTCACTGAGTAGTCGGCGGACTATGTTCCGCAAACTGAACAAACTAATTTAGCGGTGGAGCCCGTTCCTACTTTGTGGTGCTCGGTCATTTTGCCGCATTTATTACAATCCCATCCGTTGTCAAAAAAATGTTGTTTAGGAATAAAAGTTACGTTCACTCATTTTCCCCGTATGACGTTAGAGGCGACCTCGGTATAAGACTTCGCTTTACAACTGTGCTTACAAGCCGAGGCTGTTGATGACGCTTCCAGAGTTTGCGTCGATGACAAGCACGATTTTATTGCCTTTGTGGTCGTACTTCGCAAACCATATGGGAACACGGAGCAGCTCTACGTCGCCGATGTCTGAGTCTGTGTGTATCGACTGAATCATATGGTACTGCGCGTGTGCCTTCTGCGATTGAAGCTGGTCAACCAAGGTTTTTGCTTGGGATTTAGCTACTTCTTCGCTGATGTCTCCGTTGAGAATCTTGACGTCCTTGGGCAGTTTGGTGATGTCGAATAGTTCTCTGGCGGCGAGGTTAAACTGGTATTCCCGCGGCTGATAGTCCGTGAGGGCTTTGAGCGCGATGACTGGGAAATTGTAGTTTTCGTCCAGCTGCTCAGTTTTTTTCATGCCGCCGCCCATACCCATCCCCATGCCCATTCCAAACGCCATAATCCGAATCCGCTTCAACCCCAATATGCCCGCAAACGGGTTAGCAACTGGAAATCCGCTTTCGAGAACGCGTCTGCCGCCAAAGCCGCCGCCCCTTCTTCCTCCTCCGAATCCGCCCATTCCGCCGAACACTACACCCATCAACGCAGCGGTTGTAGCAGCCTGCGCAATCTGAGCGGTTTCGTCAACGGTGATGATGCTTGTTCGTGCGGAGACGCTTACGATCCAGTAGGGCACGTATGTTAGGCTCATTTCTTCCTGTGTGGAGTCTTCGTGGAGGTGCCTGTGCAGTAGTCCCCTGTTCATCATGGGCGTGATTATGGAGTTCACCTGGTCGACGGTGGCAACTTTTAGGGCAAGCATCGTTTGCTTCTGAATGCCAATCCATCCTTGGTCGCCAAGTGTGACGCCGCTGCCGCAATACTCGCAGGTTATAACCATCTCGCCGAACTTGGGCGCGATGGGTGCACCGCAGCTGGGGCACTTGAGTGACGTTACGCCTGAAGGAGCAACAACTGGACCACTCGAAGCCGCAGATGGCTTAACCACGTTCAAACCCGTGCTTGTTCCACATTTAACGCAGAAAACCGCATCATCTGGCAACTGTGTTCCACATTTATGACAGTACATTCATAATGCACCTTGAAGGATAAGTTGGCAATGATTTGCAAGGATAAAAATATTTGCAGATTAGGTAGTTGGTGGAACTGGTCAGGTTTGAACCAGAGCCCACGGAGCACAAATGCAGACCACTATTCTTAGGGAAGAAATAAAGATGGAAATCTTCAAATAACTTTCACCCAACTTAGAGCTTGACATGAAAAATGCTTTTGGTTTACCGCTCTACGACATAAAAGAAATCGTGACCGATAAAAGCGTCAAAGCAACCGTAAGTTCAATGCTTTTACCCGTCTTAATTTATTTGGGAATACCATCTAACCAATCGAAACAAATAATCACAAACTGCTTGCAAGCCGCCTCGAATTACTCTAAACTTGAAGATTACGAAGAGCAGGCACACAGTATTTTGGAAAAAGAAAAAGTGGCTCAAAAAATCCCCGAAAAACTCTCAGCCAGAGCCAGCTTGATGTATTCGCAGATAGAGTCATACCTTTTGCCGGGTAACGTTTTAGATTACGGTTGCGGCGATGGGCGGGTTGGAGAACTGATTGCTAAAAATATGCTCCGAGAGGTTACTCTTGCAGACGTCTATGAACACAAGCACATTGAAGAGACAGGGTTAAAGTTTGAATTGTTCAATCAAGGCGCAAAAACTCCCTTCAGCACCGACGAATTCGACAATACTCTTGCGCTAACCGTTTACCATCACAGCAGCAACCCGTTAAACTCCTTAAAAGATACGCAGCGAGTCACCAAGAAAGGCGGCAGAGTAATAGTTATAGAATCCGTCTACGGCGTCGATAGAAAAGACCTACCTAAAGCCATGCAGAAAAAAATAAAAAATTACCTCTCGTTAACGCTTGAACAGCAGAGGAAGGTGAATATTTTCTTTGACCACTTCTACAACAGAGTTTTGCACTACAGCAAAGATTCAGAAACCAAGGTTAACGTTCCCTTCAACTTCAATACACCTGAGAACTGGGAAAAAATATTCGCTCAATGCGGATTGAAACAGGAAAAAATTATTCACCTTGGTTTGGATCAGCCGACTGCCCCAGAATACCACACATTGCATATTTTGAGAAAAGTTTGAACATACAGTGTTTTACTTTTTTTTGATTTAGTAAATTGTGTCAATAGCAACTGTTATACAAAGGGCAATCTGGTTATGCCATCTATCTTGTTGAAGTGTTTGTCAAAAGAGTAAATCTCCTCAATACCTTTTTGGCGCATTATATCTACGGCTAACGCATCATTTGGTTCCAGTTTGATGTCTTCACCTATAGCGACTGCCGCAAAGTATGCATCCTTGGCTACACCCAATATCGTGACGTTGTCTAACATGAAGAGCCCGAGAATTATCTTTGTGAGCATATCATTTGACATACCGTGTTTTAGAATGTTAACTATTTCGGAAACATGAACAACTGTTGTTATGACTTCTTCTTTGCCCTGGGAAACGTTGCTGATTATTTTTTTCGCTTCTTCCTTCATGGCTTTTTCTTTTTCAGTGAGCGTTCTCTGGGGTTTATAGTAGGCGTGGATGAAAATGTTTGCATCCAAGAACCTCATAGGTGTTCCTCATAGAATTTCTTTTCAAATTCGGTCCAGTCACCGATGGCTTTAACGCCTAAGTCAACTTTATCGAAGCATTCAGTTAAGTCAACACGTCGCTTGGGAACTAACTTCAAATAACCTTTTCTTTTGATGACATAAAGTTCCCTGCTTTCATTAAGTTCGGCTTCTCGCCAGTCAGCTGGGAGGATAAAGCGTCCCTGTTCATCCACTTTCTTTACCTCTACACCATATTCCAAGATTTCCACCACTAAATAATATATTCTTCCATTTAAAAAATGTTTCATAATCTATTCAAAAAAAGAGTGAGCCAGAACTTATTTTGAAGCTCTGTCAGGGTTTTGAGTGCCACATGCAACAGTAAACCATTAAAATTCCCCAATCAACAGTACCCTTGATTTGGTTTCAAGATTTGTAGTTGCGGAAAAATTCGGATGATCAAGCTAACGAACTGGCGAATCCTACGCTGTTTTTTAAAGTCCCCAGCTTTGAGTGGCACTTTGATGTGGCGGCTCCTTCTTATGTGCCTCTTTTTTCTTATCTGTGCCCTTAAACCTATTAATTTTCACGGTTGAACCTTCAACAGAGACCCAGTGAGTAGCGTTCAGGTCTCGATGGTAAACAAACTTGTTCACTGCATGCAGCAACTCATGCATGGGCACGTTTTCGGCATCCACCGCCACTTTGTCTCCAACTTCGGAAACGGCAACTTTGAGGTGTAATTGAAGAAAGCTGATGAGGTGTTCTTTTTCGTTCTGCAAATCGCCTAAATCTACGTGGAGCTTTATTTTTTGGTTATCTTTGTGTTTAAAGAGCAATTAGCGGTCCCTGATAAGAATAAGTGATTCTATACTAAAAAAGTTTAAGCCAAATGACAAAAACAAAACACTAAAAACCAAACCAAAAAGTTTACAAAGGAAAATTTAGTGGTGGCAGATTTGAGCCGAAATGCGGTCGGGTCTAAAATTAAAAAGCTTCAAACGACTCTGAAATTACTGTAAAAACAATCCAAAACTCGAAGCTTCTTCTCAACGCTTGGCAATGGCCCGTCCGCTTTCAATTCGAGG
>CAIUPH010000057.1 GCA_903901015.1 Candidatus Bathyarchaeota archaeon
CAACCAGTTGAGCATTAATCCGCCAATGAAAACCGCTGTGGCTTCGTTTGCCGTTGCGTTGTTTGCGGCGGTTATGATTTTTGTTCCCGAAGCCGTTGGAATAGACGGTTTCGACGGAGGCTTTGCCATATCTTTTGTGAGCATAATCGTCGCTGTCACCGCGGCTGTCTTCGGCGCAGTATATCTTGGGATGGCTGGTAAGTGTGACAGGATTCTGCGGGGCGAAGGTATACTTGTCCACTGGACTTACACGCCTGATTTCTGGGCGAAATACACCGAGAAAGAGTACGCTGAAGAGATAAGCGAGAAAAAAGGGCTCTTCATCATTGTAGCTGTAATTGCTCTGGTTACAGGCTTAATCTTTTGGGTTATTGATAATGAAGCTGGCTTTTTTGTTCTGATAGTTATGCTGCTTTTGATTGGATTATGCGCGTTGGCATGGCGGGTTCCAGCCTGGCAAAACCACAGACAAAACGAGGGCGGAGTCAGGGAAGCATTCATAACAAAAGACGCAATCTACCTGAACAACAAATTTTTCACTTGGCGAGCCGTATTCACTAGCTTCGACGGCGTCTCCGAGCAAAAAACCCGCGGCATACCGTTTCTAGTATTCAACTATACATCATCCAACCGAAGAACAGATCAAACAACGTACACTACCCGAGTACCCATTCCGCCGGGTCAGGAAGAAACCGCGAAAAATCTAGTAGAACAGATCAACTTGCTAAACGGTTATTAAACTGAATCGCCAACGCAAAGGATTGATAATTACTTAGATAAGAAAAAAGGTTTGAAAAAAAATCGAGGTAACTTTTGGTTATGCTTGAGTTGCAGACACCGTGACGTGAACGCTGAAGGGCGGCACAGCATGAACTGGCGTGTTTGAAACGATGGCTATGGCCAAGGCAGGATGCACTGTTTGGCCTGGCTGCAATGTGATGGCTGAACCTGCGTCTCCATGCATGCCCCAGAAGACTCTAATGGTGGTTTGCGGAATCGCTATTGAGTAGCTGACCAAGTTCAAATTAACATTAACAGGTACGTTTCCAACGTTCGTTAAAGTAACTTGCGCATGGGTGCTTTCTACGTAGCCTCGGCTGTAGTTGATGTTGATAACGGGTATGTTTGTCCCCCAGTTAAAGCCTGTGAGTTCTCGAGTTGAATTGGCGGTGACTGAAAGTTGGACGTTTGTTCGTGGTGTTCCAAACGCGGTTAATGATAGGGTGCGGTTGTTCCAGTTGTAGGCTGCCGTTGAGCCGTTTGTGTAGATGTCCCTTTGAAAACTTAAGGCTCCAAGTACCAGTGGAACCGAAATTATGGCGAGTAAGGTTATTATTGAAACAGTGAAAAGTTTTCTTATTTGTCATTCTCCAAATGTAGTTTTCAAGCTGCAGTTTCGAGCTTTTCCCTTCGAATGCTTGTTCATTATGCAGGTTAGAGCTTCTTACCGCAGTATGGCTATGTATGTTGTTTACAAAATAAATAATGATGCGACTATGTATTAACAACCACAGTTAACATGGCAATGGCATTTAAGG
>CAIUPH010000058.1 GCA_903901015.1 Candidatus Bathyarchaeota archaeon
GAGTGCCCTTGTGCAGCTTGCACCACACGAATCCAGTTCAGTGACTGCAACCCTAAACGAGAGCAGCCTTGGAAGTTACCGAGCCACCGTCAGCGGACTTGGCACGACGTTTAAAGTTGTTGAAACAGGCAAACACACTCTCCATGTTGTTAGCGGGCGTACAGGATTTTCTTTTATCTGAGTGTTTGCGTTTTTTCGTCATTCCGTGTCCAAAGCTTATTTTTCAATTGACTCATACATTAGAGCATGTTCGGCTTTATCGCAGGGATTCCCCGTCGATTGAAACATCTTTTTTCAAAGTTCAAGCCCATCTTCAGCAAACCTCAGTTTGAGAACTTCTGCAGAACAGAACTAGGCCTCATAGTCGCCGGCAAAAAAGAACACGACATAAAAAGCGTAAACGAACTCTTCATCAACAGAAAAGACCAAAGCAGCCTAAACCGATTCATAACCGACCCAAAATGGAACATCAAAACCGTAACCAACCAAGCCAAAAACCTGCTTCTCAGCGAAGCAAACCTAGACAGTTCATTTGAGTACAAAATCATAGACGACACCGTATGCCGCAAATACAGCTCACGCACCGAGATGGTCGGCTACAACCATTCCTCAACAATGGGAACAGTGCTAAGCCACGACTACGTAACATCCCTCTACGTAAACAACTCAGTTGCTGTGCCAGATGGCTTGAAACTGTATGGCAACCAGAAGAAATGCCAAGAGAAGGGAATCGAGTTTAAAACGAGACTGCAGTTAGCATGCGACATTATTGATGAGCACACTCCAGTGGCGAAGAAAACGATTTGGCTTTGGGATTCCTGGTTCACCTGCCAAGAAATGGCGTCAAAATGCAGATCTCATGGATACAGCTGGGTAGGCGAGATTAAGAGCAACAGAATCGTGTTTTACAAGGATAAAAGGTATCGTATAAACGAACTATTTGATAAGATTCTGTTAGAGGGCGGTTTTTTTGATGTGGTGGTGAAGGGCGAGCTATATTCTGCCTTTAAGGCTGATGTTTTCATGCCTAAGATGGGTTATTTTTCCATTGTGATGAATGTTAAGGCAGGCACAGGGGATATTCATTTTCTATGCACTGATCTGGTTAATTGTAGTGTTGAGGGGATTTTGGGGCATGGGTTGGAGAGGCATCGCATAGAAGACTTCTATAAGGGAGGCTAAATCCTTAGGTTTTGGGGAGTACGGGTTTAGGGAGAGCGAAGCGGCGCTTATACACGCGTACCTAGTCGCCTTGGCCTGTATTCTTCTTGATGTTTTGAGGCGTAGGCTTTTGAGGTATTCTATTGTGAAGAGCCTTCCATCCCTTGAGGCTGCTGTTGAGTGGGTTAGGAGAAAAGCCTTGCATCTTTTCATACATAAAATAAGACACATTAAACTATCAAACAAAAGTTTGCTGCGACTCATAGACACGGAATAACGTGAAAACGCAAACAGTCAGTTAATTTAGACGGGGTACCCGAAGTCACGCCTTTTGCGGGACTATTGGCTGTTGGGGTTCACACGCTTGTATTCCAGGCGATGGAGACTCTTCCAATCGCGGGTTGGGGCACAGTTTCATTTTCCTTCGGCACTTGGAGCGACGGATCGAGTTCGCTTACTAAAACCGTTGACGTGGAAAGCGAAACTTACGCAGTTAACACCTATTACAGGCTGGGGTCATGTCCATCTTTGTATGTGTGGAATGGAACCGGCTATAATTATGCCGCCGAAGTCTCTGACGGCTCAGGATGGCTGGGTTACCTTGA
>CAIUPH010000059.1 GCA_903901015.1 Candidatus Bathyarchaeota archaeon
AATGTGCCTAAAGTTGTGTTTGAAAGGGCAACCCATTTGTATTCAACCATACTGTTTGCAGACTCCAGAACTGCGCTTCCATGATGCTTTGATGAGCACCTGGTCCGCAGATATGTTTCAGTGGACTATATTTGAGTCGGATATAAATATTACTTGGGTTATTTATGCAAAAGCAAGTGACGCTTGATGGAGAAGGACACAGCAGTAGAAGAAGAGGCCGCAGCCTGCTGGCTTAAAGAAATGCGGAAAGGCTACATACGCATCGTAGTGCTCACCCTGCTGAGCAAGAAGCCCTACCACGGCTACGAAGTGATGAAGGAAGTCAAAGAAAAAACCAAGGGCTCCTTAAGGTTCACAAGCGGCGGCATATACCGCATACTGCAAGACTTAGAAGAATCACACTACATCCAGGGCGAATGGGACACACAAAACCACAGAAAACGGAAAACATACAAAATCACCAGCACAGGTATGGCTGTCCTTGAGCGTGCCCTAACTAAAGAAAACCAGCTGGCAAACAGCATGCATGACTTGTTCAGGGAATACTTGACAGGCGTTTTGGAAGTTAAACTGCAGCCGGGTCAAACGCCCAGAGCGCCGAGTCTTTTCTCCATGTTTCTTGACGCGCGGACAGGCAAACCGAAGGATTCACTCATAGTCCTAAAGGAGAAAAACGCGGAGATTCAAGATATGATTAAGAAACTCCAAAAACTCCAGAGGGCAACAAGGCACAGAATTGCTTTACTAGAATCTGAAAAACCCGCCGATAGATAATAGCGCCTTCTTGTCTGATTCAATCCCTAACTTGTTTGCTGCTTTATGCGAAGTATTATTCTTTAAATTTGGTATTTTGGAAAGAAAACTTATTTATGCTCCATAGTGGGGGTCACAAGGCTAATTATCATGGTTGGTATAGTATTTGCTTAGAAAGCCTTTGAAGGGTCAAGATAACCCTGCATCTTCCGTTGCAGAGTCAGAATCGATGCATGTTAAAGAAGGGCTCTCGAAAGATTGCTGCTTACTATTTGAGAATATGCTGACTGGCTTTGCGTATTGCAAAATGGTTTTTGACGAAAAAGGTAAACCCGTAGATTTCATTCATCTAGAGGTTAATGCGGCTTTTGAAGAGATAATGAGGCTCAAAAAAGAAGTTGTGCTTGGAAAAAGATTACGTAGGTGCTTCCTGGAATCGAAAAATGCAACCCTGAATTGTTTGAAATCTTCGGCAGAGTTGCTTTGGGCGGGAAGGGCGAGAAATTTGAGCTTTTCATCGAGCCGCTAAAAATTTGGCTTAATATTTCAGTGTTGGTCTAGTGAAATTCAGGTTAAACGCCGCGACGGAATTGTTGTGTCAGTAATTGTTAACCGTTACCCAATTATAACGGATGATTCCGAATTAATCGGTTCAATAAGCATCTACACGGACGTTACAATGCAAAAATCGTTGGAGAACGAACTGACAAGTTACGTGGATGCCTTAGCAGTAAGCTCAGGAAAAATCAAAGACTTAAACGATAAACTCCGAATCGTCGGCAGCCTCACAAGACATGATATCCGCAACAAACTTTCCGCGTTAAACGGGCTTATCTATCTTCTGAGGGATTCAAAAGATAACGAAGAAGAATTCTCAGCAGACCTGGTTGAAATGGAGAAAGTTTCAAGTCAACTGGTAAATATCTTAGAGGTTCAAAGGGCGTTTGAGCAGGTTGGTTCTGAAGAACTAACGTTTGTGGATGTAGGTAAATTCTTCAGTGAAGCCGTTGGGTTGGTCTCTGATTTTAAGTCTGTGACTGTCGATTTCAAATGTGAAGGGATTGAGGTGCTTGCTGATTCACTTCTAAGGCAACTGCTGTACAATTTGATGGATAACACGCTGAAATACGGCGGAAAAGCAACAACCATAAAACTCTACTACAGAAAAGAAAAAGACGAACTGCAACTGATTTACCAGGATAACGGCGAAGGAATAGGGCAGGAACAGCGGGTCCATCTTTTTGAGCGCGGCTTTGGCAAAGGAACCAGAATTGGGCTCTACATGATAAAGCGGATAGTTGAGGATTATGGGTGGCAGCTTGTGGAAAACGGGGAAAAAGGCGTCGGCGCAAGGTTCACAATGAAAATCCCGGAGAAAAACTACCGTTTTGTGGATCTTAAATGGTGCTTTGATGAAAGCTCTCTTCTTGCCGCAACACGAAAACGATGGCGGTCACCATGTTAACATGTGAAAAACAGTTCTTCTTTATTCATTCAATGTTTTTATGTAATCCCAGATTTTGTCGCTCACGTAATGCAGGGTTTTGACTACAGGGCCTTTCTTGGTTTGTTTGGCGGTTTCTGCATCAAGAACGGCCTCACCCAAAGCCAAAGCTTTCCCATGCTTCATATCCACTACGATGACCAAGTCGCCACTTTTGAATTCGCCTTCGATACGCACAATGCCGGGAGCCATCACGGTTGCGCCCTTGCAGACATATGGTATGGCGCCCATGTCCACGACTATTTTCGGTGCCTTCGCAACAAACTCGGAAAAGAGCAGAGTAGGTAATACGCGGATGCCTGACTTGAAAAGCAGGGGTTTTTCGCCGATAAGGTAGATTTCGCCGACGTCTGATTCGACAACTTCAACGAGTGATTTATCGTCTAAACTGAGTTTTAGGTTTTTTGAGGCTTCTTCTACAATTTGTCTTGCTTCTTTAGCTTTTAATGGGTACCTGCGTTGTGTGGGCATGTTTTAACCTTCAGTACTTCGTTCTTGCTGGTTATTTAGTTTTTCTCGGTTTGCTTCTTCTTTTTGGTCGTTTCTTTTTTAAGATATTTCTCGGCAAGTTTGCCTACATCTACTTTGAGCAGGATAACTGTGATGATGACGGTTAACACAATGGAGATTATTACCATGACAAGTGGGCTAAGGTATGCTGAGAATATGTCGCCAGCAAAATTCCCAAGGATTGCGCCTGGAATCGTGATCACTATTTTTCCTAAGAAGTAGGCTAAGAAAAACTTTGCGGGACTGTATTTCATGAGTCCCAGAGGAATAACCACGGGTTCGTCGGGGATAGGGGTTGCTGCAGCGATGAAAAGCAATGCGAATGCCCAACGCTTAACTTTCGCTCCATCTGCATCTAACTGTGCCTGTCTTTTCTCGCTTAAGTGGCCGCTGACAAAGAACGTTATCATGTAGTGGATGCCCTTTGCTAACGCTGCTGCTATAGCGATGATAAAACCGATAAGGAACAGTTCGCCAAAACCGGGGTTTTTTAAGCCGATGGTGGCTGAGGATGCGATAAGCAAGTTTGAAGGTCCAGCGAACGGAATGAGGTTTAACCCGAAGGCAACCGCAAACAATAATACGTAAGTGTTTTGGGAATTAAGAAAAATCAGTATAGCCGCAATCAGAGAAATAGCGATTATGGCAACAATTAGTATGGTGGTGCTGTTCTTTTTTAGTTTATGTTGCACTAGTTTCTCCTCAATGAAACGTTCAAGGGTCCTGTTTACTTATCCAAAAATTAGTACCTCTCAACCATATAAGTGCAAGCATACAAATCGCGTGGAACTGCCTGACTCTGCAGAGCAATTCTTTACACACTTAATCAGTCCAACAGGTTAGATAGGTTTAAATGGGGAGAATGAAAGTATAGAAGACATAAAGATACTTGAGGATTCCAATATGAGCGAAATGACAACCGAAATCCTTGAACAAAACCTCAGCAAAATAGTACTCGTACGCCTAAAGGGCGGAAAGAGTCTCAGAGGAAGGCTGAAGGGTTTCGATCAACACTTAAACTTAGTTCTAGAAGAAACAGAAGACACAACAGTCGTTGAAGACCAAAAGAAACTGGGACTAATTATCGTTCGCGGAGACAACGTAGTCCTTATTTCGCCGCCCCCAAGGTGAGTTAAATGGGAAAAGGAACTCCATCGATGGGCAAGCGCCAAGGCAAGGTTGTCCACATTATGTGCAGGCGCTGCGGCAGACGTGCTTATCACGTACGGCAAAAACGCTGTGCAGCATGCGGTTTTGGCGCACAAGCCACTATTAGGCGCTACAACTGGCGAACGAAGACTCTGCAAAGACAACGAGTCCTCTAAACCGCCAAGCAAAATCTTTTTTAAAATTTTATAATTAATTTTTGTTTTTCTTATCTTGCTAGATGTAAATTTATCTTCGTAAGCACCTAAATCTGTGAAAAGTCAAGGGATGCGTTGTAGGTATTCAGTCGTTGGCGTTACTGATTTCACAGTGACCGTTGAATTCTGTTTTATAACAAACTCGCTTAAGCCCACGTGGTTTTGGATGTTGCCCCAGTCGTAAGTGTAGCCTAACCGAGTCCACGGGTACTTCATTGGGTAATACGCGGTTATTATGTAGTTGTTGAACCATGCCTTGTAATCAGCCGTTGCATTGGCTGGAAAAATGAGTGATGCGGTGGAGTCGGTGACTTCGCTGTCAGGTGAGGGTCGGAACAGAGACTGCGGATTAACCCACAACTCTACAAAATAAGTATCGGTCGTGTTCGCGGGCAAACCAAGCAACTGTGCTGCCCGCAGCGTCGCGTTAACCTCGGATTTAACGTGGTTTTCGAAGAAAACCTGGATTTGAGGTGCCGTCGTAACCCATGTGTCTCCCCAACTCGTCGTCACGGTTCAATTCACGTGGTAGCTGCTGGCATACCTTGTCCACGTAACCATAAGAACGCTTTCGTTGCCCGGGGTCCCCTCCCAAACCAGGGTGCTGTTGTTTTCAACTATTGGCGTTAAGCCGTTGTAAACTTCGCTTGGTTTTGCAACCATAGCGTCTTCGATTGCGTTCAGGTACGCTTGGTCTTGACTTAGCGGGGCTGCAGAGTTTGGGGCACTGACGCTGTTGTAAAGTTGGAATATGCCTGCGCCCACGATTAAGCCAAGTGTGAAAACCCGATAATGTACATGCGGAGTTTCGATTGATTCAACATGAACATCTGCCCCAAAGATAGTAACGTTTACGCTTAAGAGCTCAATCGCTTATAAAATTATGCAAGGTTTGCCTTAAAGAAAACCAACAGAAAATAAAAAGAAAAATTTTGGTGCTACTCGTTTAAAGCGTTGTAGTAGCCCTTGTCGATTTTGACAAATATCAATGGCCCCTTACTTTGCGCCATTTCTCGAGCTTTCCGAAGCGAATTGTTCAGGGTAGTGAAGAGTCTTTCTCTATCGCCGACGTTTTGAAGGTCCTTTTCTCCAAGCTCCATCTTCAAAAGGTTCTCCGCTAAGATTTCGGTCCCGCAGATTTCACCGTTCTTAATGAGTGTAGATACGACGACTTCTTGGAGTTCTTGCTTGTGCTCGATTTTGCGCCAAATGGGCTCAACGTCAGCTAGTGTTTTGGACATTTTACTCCATTTGTTAGCGTTCTGGTTGCCGATAAGCAGTTTCACGCGTTCCTTCCATTTTTTAAACCAGATGCCTGTCCAAACGGTTAGGAAAGCATCGAGTTCTGCAGCGTCTTCTTTGAACAGCTTCTCCAGTTTCTCCACTAGTTCACATTGGTTAGCCTCTTTTCCAATCAGGTTCCAATGAAATTTAAGGTAGTTGGTGAAGTCTTGGCAGGCTACCTGCAAAACTTTGCGGTCAGAGCCCATGATATCTAAGGCTGGATCCGCATCTTTCAATTTCTCTCCTAACATAATCTCCACAAAGTTCATACTGATCTCCGCTGAAGCCCTCTCCATATTCACTTAAGATTGAGGTTTTAATTAAACCTTATTTTATTTCGCCATATAACTGGCTTAGGCGGAACCCAGCAATATATCAGGTTTAGGTATATCCAAAAAAAGTTTATTTTATGAACTTTGGCAACGAAGAAACATCTGGCAGTATCAAATCGGGGCATTCCTTGGCAAGCTCTTCACAGAGATACAGCCCGGAGAGCACCGCAACCGTTCTTGCACCCGCAGCTTTTCCCGCCCGCACATCGTTAACTGAGTCTCCTGCAATGATGCAATCGCACATTTCAAGGTCTAGCGCTTTTACACATTGGATTAATGCTTCGGGCGATGGTTTAGGCTTTGTTGTATCCAATGCTGTCACGATATGAGTGAAGTATTTTGCTATGCCCAAACAATCTAGTTCTTTCTGGATAACTTCGTTTGGGACGTGGCGCATGGTTATCAACGCAAGCTTATACTTTGCCGAAAGCACTTCAAGAGTGACTGAAACATTGGGCAAAAGCTTATTTTTGGCTTCGGTCGCTGAGTAATACGCCTTCAAATAGACGCTCAGAAACTTTTTTGTGTCGCCCTCGACGAGGTCGCTGAATGAAAGCCCCTGCTCTATTCTTTTTGGGATTTCGAGGGCTGTTTTTGTCTGGAGCGGGTTTTTTCCGATGGCTTTGGATGCGATTCTTGCAGCTTCCAAGTAGGCGTCTGTTGAGTCTACTATGGTGCCGTCTAAATCTAGGAAGATGCCTTTTGCTTTCCACTTTTTTTGCTGCATTGTTGTCTTTGGTTGAGTGTTTTCTTGGTTTCTTAAAGGTTCCCGTGGGTTTCGAGAGGTTTTCATTTTGTTTCTATTTTCTCTATATAGATTATGAAGGGCATCTCTATAGGCTGGAAACCAGTATACGTAATCTTGAACAAGGAAGGTGAAAATAAAAATGATCTCAAGAGATTGCGACGGCTGCTCCAAACTTAAAGAATGCAGCAAACGCTACCAGAGAGCCCAAAAAGGCGACAAAGTCTACTGCCCCGACGGCACAGCTCACCTGATAGATTGCTACAGCATAAATCAAAGCCCAGAAGTAATTTGTTTCCTGCAAGCTTTCCAGTGATAAAGCATTTTGCCCGTTAAATGGCTAAAAAAGAATCATGTATTTTTCATTATTTTTTAATTTTCAACAAGCTTTACTATCCGCATCAATCAACTAACGTATTCTTTTTGTTTGTACAGAGTTTCTATGGTGTTGAGTGCCAAGGCTGCTTCGAAAATTACTTCGTCTACAGGATCGAAAGCTTGTTTTACCTCAACTTTCATTTGAGTCAAAGTTTAATTCTCCAGAAACACTTGGGTTAAATGCGAGTCTTCGAAAGTTTAAACGCGAAAAAACACGGCGCCTTTTGGCTCGCCATTTTATTTTCTCTCAGGAATCCTAATATACCTATGTGGCTTCGCCAAGACAACAACAAAAAGAAGAAAAAAAGCTATTTTTTAGCTTAAAATCGATTCAACATTCAAGTTCAGCACAATTTCAGAAATGTCCGTGGCATACTCCGCCGTTCGCCTAACGCTCTCGATTACCAATCTTAAGTTCACGATTTCCTCGATCTTTGCATTATGTGAGTACAGGACAGTTTCTTTTTCGAGCTTGTGCACTTGGCTTAGTTTTTCTATGACGCTTTCAGCCAAGTTAAAATCATGCTTGAACAACGCCTCCATGGATGTCTCAAACATTGAAATAGCCAGAGCGCTCAGTTCACTGACTTTCTCTAAAATCTCCGCGTTCACGGGCTCTTTGAGCAGCAACGTGTTTTCAGCTATTTTAGTGGCGTGGTCCGCTGTTCTCTCAACCGCTTTAGCTATCAACCTGTAGCCCAAGCATTCTTTTTGGTTAGTTAAACCGATGTCTTTTACGATTCGCTGGTTTGAAACCGCCAGCTTCAGAAGCCTTACGACGTACAGGCTGAAACGGTTTACTTCGCGGTCAGTTTCAATCACTGATTTGGCGCTTTGATAATCCAGTTTTTTCAGTGCAGTTATAGCTTCTTTATGCATGGATGAAGCGATTATTGACATGCGACTCAAAGCGTTTTGAACGGTAAGCTCCGGGTAGTTAAGCAGTACTTGGAGTGTTAGTTCGGTTGGGGTGTCGATTACGATTTCTGTTCCGACCAGGTAGTGTCTTGCGAATGTTTTGAGGTGATTGCGAAGTTTCGAGGACAACGTTTTTTGTCCTTGCGCCCTGATGTGTAGTATGTTGTAGCCGCTTAAGTAAGCGGAGATTGCTGTCCTCATGACGGCGTCGGGGTTGTCGTTTAATGATGCTTTGATGTAGGCTTCGTCTTGTTTTTCTTTTTGTGGAAAACTCGCTGGTGAAATTGAGAGTGAGCCGTCTTCTTCTTCGCGGACAATCATTGAGCTTCCGCGTTTGAGTTCGTTTTTGGTTGCCCAATCCTTGGGCAGGGAAAGTATGAATGTTGAGCCGCCTGTTACCTGAAGTTTGCGTTGTTCTTCACTTAGCTTTTCTGGTTGCTTGGTCACGCTTGACGCCAACACCTTTCTATGGTATGCATCAATATATTAGGTATATCTATATAGAATATAGATAATATGGGTAAATACTATATAAAAAATATCGTAATTTTTTAAAAACACAATTGAAAGTAGTTATATGAAAAATATGTGTTCTTTGTCCTGTGACGTCCAGGGGTGGCCAATCTTTTCTTGTTGGTTATTTTTCCGATGTTTTTGTATTCATCATATCTTAAGCACTTTATTCATTTTACAGTCAGTTTTTATTCTGAATTTGATTAATTGCTTTTAATTTTGCACAACAATCAGCTAATATATAGTCTATAGCGTTTATGGCGAGCACCCTCATATAACAAAAACCTATTTAGTTTTTGTCAGGTAAAAAAAAATGAAAAGCACATATGTAATAATTGCAGCAATAGTTGTAATCGCTATCATCATAGGTGGCGTATTCGGGTACATAGCTCTATCAAATTCATCTAACACTTCGCCGACTCCAGCACCAACAACAGCGCCGACTGTTGCACCGGGTTCAACTGCAACGCCAACACCAACTCCAACGTCACATCCTTCCACATCCGCATCACCATCACCAACTCCAACCCCAACAGCGACCCCAGCGCCAACTCCAATACCAACTTTAGCACCCGCAGTACTTAACGGAGCGGGAGGCACACTCATCGCGCCATTAATGTCCGTTTGGCAACCAGCCTACCAGCAAGCCATGTCTCAAATAACAGTCAACTACAACCCTGTTGGCAGCGGAGCCGGAATTACTCAGTTCACACAACAAGTAGTCGATTTCGGAGAGTCTGATGCACCAATGACCGCAGCACAATACAATGGACTACCATCTGGAACAACTGCTATAACCATACCCATATCTGCCAGCGCAGTCGTACCAGCATATAACTTAAAACTTGCTAACGGTACAGTCATGACGAACGGTCTCAATTTCACAGGTGCAGTTTTAGCAAACATTTTCTTAGGCAGCATAACTACATGGAACGACCCAGCAATCCAAGCCCTACAAAGCCCCAGCGTAGCAGCCCAATTGCCCAGTACAACCATAACTACAGTTCACCGATCTGACGGAAGCGGAACCATGTTTGCCTTCGTTAACTTCCTCTATAGATCAAGCAGCACTTGGGCAACTCAGGTTGGCGTGCCAAGTACATCTCCAAGTTGGCCAACTGCTCCAGCTCAAATAGCAGCTCCCAAAAATGCAGGTGTAGCAGGTGCTATATCTTCAAAAGATGGTGCGATCGGTCCACTTGAAATTGCCTACATACTTGAAAACACAGGTCAAACCTCACTCTACTATGGCACCGTGGCAAACGCTGCAGGCAACTATATACTAGCTAACGTGTCAAATATCGGTGCCGCACTTCAAGCAGGTGCATCTTCGGGTCTTCCAGCTGGAAACGCCTCATGGACAACCGTCTCTATGATCGACAACACATACACCAATACAACAGCAACTACCATGTACCCAATTGTAACCTTGACTTACGCTCTGGTATATCAAGCACAGACTAATTACGTTCAAGGTGCAGCTCTCGTCAACTTCATGTCATGGATCGTTAACTCAGGTCAAAACTTAGGAACAGGCTTAGGCTACGTCCCACTGCCAGCAAACATAGTCGCCGTTGACAATGCATCACTCAAGTTGGTTACCTATAACGGTACGCCAATACTACATTAGCGCCAAAACTAAACTATGATAAACTATCCTTTCCTTTTTTAGTATTAACAAAAGTATTGAGGACCACAAAATTGCAGTTTAAAGTCTTAAGGGGAGATACAATATTAAAAATCCTACTTGCTACTGCGGCGCTCTTCATTATAGGTCTTGTTGTGGCCCTTGCTGCTGAACTTTTTCTTGGCTCAGCTTCCTCAATTCATTCTTTCGGACCAAGTTTTCTGATTGGAACGCAATGGCGATCAAGTCAGAATGTGTTTGGTGCCTTGCCTTTTATTTATGGAACACTGTTAACATCAGCTATCGCTATAGTTATCGGGTTTCCAATTAGCCTGGGCGTAGCTATCTTTATTTCAGAGAAGCTAAAAGGTCATCAGACTTTTGGTTATGGCCTAGGAATAATCGTTGATCTCTTAGCCGCTGTGCCCAGTGTCATTTACGGTTTATGGGGTGTGTTTATTCTAATTCCGTTGTTACGCGATTATGTTGAAACGCCCTTACATAATTCTCTTGGTTTTATTCCATTATTCTCAGGGAATCCTTTTGGTTACGATTTTTTTACATCTGGAGTTCTATTAGCTATAATGGTTATTCCAACAATGTCAGCAGTTACCCGAGATGTTTTAAGTGTAGTTCCTAATAGTCAACGGGAAGCAATGTATTCTCTTGGCGCCACAGATTGGGAAGTTACACAGAAAAGTGTGCTGCCATACGCTAGATCAGGTATATTTGGCGGGTTCATTTTAGGATTGGGACGTGCCTTCGGAGAAACAATGGCAGTTACCATGGTAATTGGCAACATCCCTAATATAACCACGAATTTGTTTTCAGCAGGCGCCACATTATCTTCGTTAATAGCTAATAATTTTGGCGAGTCTACAGGAATTTATCAATCGGCTATAATCGAAATAGGTCTGATCCTGTTTTTTGTTGCTTTATTAGTTAACGGTCTTGCCAGATTTATGCTTTGGAGGATGACTAGTGGAGCAAGAGGTAGGGCTTAAGGAGGGCTGTTGGGGGTAATGACACAATCTGACTTGCCTGCAAGTATTTCTCTGTGGCGAAAAATCCTAAACAAGCTAATGACTATACTAGTTATAGTGGCTGTCGTTTTAGCGATAATACCCCTATTACTCATACTAGGTGATGTTTTCATACGAGGCGCTCCCGCCATAAGCATAGGGTTCCTTACCAAGTTGCCTACTGCAGTAAATGTTCACGGCGGAGGAATAGCCAATGCAATAGTTGGAACCTTCACTATGGTAGGCATAGCATCTCTTATCGCAATACCAATTGGTATTGGAGCAGGAATCTTTTTCTCCGAATGGTCTTCGTCTCGGCTTTCAATGGTTTCAGGTTTTATGAACGATGTGCTTACCGGTTTTCCTTCAATTGTGTTAGGACTTTTCGTTTTCGTTATACTTGTAGCAACTACGAAACAGTTTTCGGCTTTTGCAGGGGGCGTCGCTCTTAGCTTTGTAATGTTGCCCATTATCGCAAGGACTACAAGCGAATCTCTAAAGCTTGTTCCAAATACGCTAAGAGAGGCCTCTATGGCTCTTGGAATTCCAAGATGGAAAACTGTGCTTAGAATCGTTATTGGGACGGGGAAAAATGGGCTCTTAACAGGCATTTTGTTAGCTGTGGCGCGTGCAACAGGAGAGACAGCTCCGATACTATTAACGGCGTCTACCAGTGTTTACTTTGCAAAAAGTATATTCGCGCCAACAGCTTCATTAACTGTCCTAATATACAATTATGGCACTTCTGCGTCACAAAACTGGCAAACTCAGGCGTGGGGCGCAGCATTGGTTCTAATACTCATTATGCTCGCTGTGAACCTTCTGGTTAAGCTTACTGTTGGCAGAAATCTGACAGGAAAAAGGTTGGAGCTGTAGGGTATGACTAAAAATTCAATAAGTTGGATGCAAAATCATGTTAGGAGGCAACTAAAAATAAGCCAAAATAAAAACTTGGATTCATCGACAGTTAAACTAGCAACCAAAGACTTGAAAGCTAAATTTGGTAAAGCGCAAGTCCTAAAAGGGATCAACATAACTTTCCCTGAAAATAGAGTGACTGCAATAATGGGTCCTTCCGGATGCGGAAAAACTACTTTGATTAGGTGCCTCAACCGTATTCATGAATTAACTCCGAATGCAAAAGTTGAAGGCGAAGTCATTTTGGATGGGGTAAACATTTACTCTCCGCAAGTTGATCCAGTTGCAATCCGCCGAAGAATAGGTATGGTTTTCCAGAAAGCCAATCCTTTTCCTACTATGTCTATATTCGACAACGCAGTGGCCGGATTGAAACTTGCTGGCGTGAGAAACAAAGAGACACTTGACAGAGTAGCTGAAAGAAGTCTTAGGATGGCTTTCCTCTGGGATGAAGTCAAAAATGATCTCAAGAAATCGGGACTTAATTTGTCTGGAGGGCAGCAGCAACGGCTTTGCATCGCGCGTGCTCTTGCTGTTGAACCCGAAGTTATTCTTATGGATGAACCCTGCTCAGCTCTAGACCCCCTTGCCACAGCCAAGATTGAAGAATCAATTGCTGCTCTTAAGAAGGATTTTACGGTTGTAATTGTCACCCACAATCTGCAGCAAGCCGCGCGTGTGTCAGATTTCACGGCTTTCATGTACTTAGGTCAACTTATAGAGTTTGGAGCGACCAAAGACATTTTTGAGGCTCCCAAAAACCCATTAACTGAAAAATATATAACAGGAGAATTCGGGTAGGAGAAATCGGCATGAGCAGAATAATCGACCGCGGATTAGAAGACCAATCAGTCCTCATAGTTAGAATGGGCGAGTTAACCTACGACACCCTCGCCCTGTCAATACACGGCTACTTAGAAGGCAAAAGCGTTCAAGAGCAAGTAAGGGAACTCTCTGATATTCTGCTTTCGATGGCGGATAAAGTTGAAGATGAAACCTTCCAGTTGATTGCCCGTTTCCAACCCGTCGCCACAGACCTGCGAACCATAAAATCCTACATGAAAATCGGCAACGACTTCGCAAGGTACGGCAGATACGCCCTTGACATCTCATTTATCAACGACCAAGTGAGCGGCTTAAAACAATGCGAACCCTGGACACGAGATTACATCAGCGAAATGAGCGAAAAAGTCCTCTCGATGGTTAAAACAAGCGTGAACGCACTTAAAAAACAAGACATACTCCTTGCCAAAGCCATCTCGCAAACCGAACGAGAAGTCGACAAAATGTACTTTGACTACCTCCAAAAACTAATCACGGCAGAGAACGCTAACAGCAAATGCGTAATCTCAAGCGCTTTGATGACACGGTATCTGGAGCGCATCGCCGACCATGCAGTCTACGTTTGCGAATCCATCGTGTACATCGTGACGGGTGAAAAAGTAGCTTTAGGCTAAACCGCTTCAGCCACACGCCACAGATAATATTAGGCGCCGTAACCTATTCTTGGTGAGCGAGTTTTGAATGTCACTTGACACAGAAGATTTCAAGGTGCCGGCTGGAAAAACAGTCAATTTGAAAGATTACGATTCATGCTGGGCTCCGAAATGGGCTAAAAAACAAGAGGAAAAAGACGGAAAAAAAGCAGTAAAAGAACAAGCCCTAAAACTGCTAAAAGCTAACAGGCAAAAACTGTCTGAGCTGCAGGAACTGTTTTGGGCAAGCAACACCTACTCCTTGCTTATTGTCCTTCAGGGGATGGATGCCGCGGGAAAAGACAGCACAATCAGCCACGTAATGTCAGGAGTTAACCCGCAGGGCTGCCAAGTTACAAGCTTCAAAACGCCCTCCGCCGAAGAACTTGACCATGATTTTCTGTGGCGACACACCAAAGCCCTGCCTGAGCGGGGAAGCATCGGAATTTTTAATCGTTCATACTACGAAGACGTGTTGATAGTTAAGGTTCGTCCTGAAGTTTTGGCGGCTCAGAAGTTGCCTACTGGAGATGAGGGAAAACTCTTCTGGAATCACCGTTACGAAGACATAAACATGTTTGAGCGCCATCTGATCCGTAACGGCACGGTGGTTTTGAAGTTTTTCCTCAACGTCTCAAAGAAACGACAGAAACAGCGGCTCCTCGAACGTCTCGAAACTCCCGCTAAGGAATGGAAGTTTTCGCTCACTGACCTATCTGAACGCTCAAAATGGGACGATTACATGGCTGCATACCAAGAAATGCTCAGCAAAACCAGCACCGAATGGGCACCATGGTACATTATTCCTGCAGACAAGAAATGGGTCGCGCACGCGTCGATTTCTGAGGTTATTGTGTCGAAAATCAAGCAGCTCGACTTGAAATACCCTGTTTTAAGCCGAGAGCAATGCGTAGCTTTGAAGAAGGCAAAGATTGAACTGGAAAAAGAATAAACGTTATCTAAAGACTTGGATTAAGCGCTGGGAGAAAATATGCATTGCGCCTCTAGCTGTTTCCCGAAGGCTTCAAAGAACGCCTGTCGATTCTGGATGATGCTCCACTCTTCTAAGCTGCAGTCGGAGTCTGAATAGAACGCGAGGAGCACTTGGTCTTTGTTTTCTTTGACAAATTCGGCTTTGTTCACAAGGCAACTGTGGCTTCGGTCGAGCTTTTCTGCAAATCGGAGAAAAGTAGAGAGAACAGCGATGGTGTGGTTGGTTTTTTCGTCGAGTCCCGTGGTCTTCAACGCTTTTTTGGATGGCAGTTTTTTCCTGTGAAAACGCGCGATGTTAGCGATAATTTGGATTTCTCTCTTGTCAAATCCGAGGAGCTCTGCGTTGCTGATTATGTAGTGGGAGTGAAGTTGGTGGTCGTTGAACGAGAGAAAATCGCCTACGTCATGCAGGGTTGCTGCGTGCTTTAGGAGTTCTTTCTCTGCATCGCCAAGGTTGTGTAGCCCAATCTGTTTTGCGCTGTCAAAAAGTTGCAGTGCCAAATTAGCAACGGTTTCTGAGTGTTTCTCGTCAAAGTTGCATGAGCGGCCCAGATGCAGAATGCTCCTGTTGCGCATCGGCGACTTCTGCAGTTCCCGGAACCCCTCAAAATTCGACAGGTACTCCGCAAGTAATCCATCGCGTAGTTCTCGGTGGCTTATGCAGATTTCTTCCAAGCCGAACTCTTCCATGATGGCTTCAATCGTGGCTGCTCCAGCTATTATGATGTCGGCTCTTTCGGGGTTTATTGCGGGCAGTTTTCTTCTTTCTTCAAGGGTTAGCGAGCAGAGAATCGGCGCTAGCTTTTTGAGGTTCTTTCTTGTAAGTGTGGAGCCGTTTCCGCTGCCAGCCTTCTTGAAAAGTTTGCTTGCGATTTCAGCCAAATTTATGATTGTGCCCGATGACCCCCAGGCTCTTCTGGCACCGTACTCCCGAACCTTCGCCTTCAACGGGTGAACTTTAGTGCAGGCGTACTCTCTAATCTGTTTGTAGACGCTGGTTTCCACAGGGCCAGTCCAGCCTTCCCCGATGAATTGGGCTGTAAGCCTAATCGCCCCCAGCCTGAGACTGTCGAGGGAGAAGCATTCATGCTGGTTGCCAACGGCGATTTCTGTGCTGCCGCCGCCGAAATCTATGAAAATGGCTTTTTCTTCCCCGATGTCTATTCCGCTTGACACGCCCAGACAAATCAAGCGGGCTTCTTCCTGCCCCGAAATAACGTTAACGTTGAGTCCAGTTTCGTTGTGGAGTTTTTCGAGAAATTCACATTGGTTTTTGGCTTCTCGGATTGCCGAGGTTCCCACAGCTATTATTTCCGAGGCGCCGTAGGTCTTGGCTAACTTCGCAAATTTTCCGCAGACAAAAATGGCGCGTTCCATGGCGTCGGGTTTGAGTAGGTTGTCTTTGAATTCTTCTTCGCCCAATCTAACGACTTCTTTTTCTTGGCTGATGGTGGTGTATGAGAAATTGGGGTTTATCCTCACCACTAAGAGGCGCACTGCGTTTGTTCCAATGTCTACGAACCCGACTATGTGTCCAGCGGTTTTGACGGTTGCTTCCATATCAGCACCATTTTTTTTGCGAAGACCTTTTCAAACAAATCCTTCTTCTTATTAAAAGCCTGCTCTTCTAAGGCTGGTTTGGTTTTGAACATGCATTCAACAGTAATTCTCTTTGTGCCCGGTTTAATAATTAAAACTTCTACGATGGATTGATGTGAGTAATCTAGGCTGTCTGCTATGCGGAGAAGGCTCGATAGAACTTTTACTTTGTGGACAGTTGCAGGGTCAAGGGTTGCAAGGTTGTAGTCGCTTGGTTTGGGTAATTCTTTGCGGTGGTACCTCGCGATGCTTGCTATCACCCGCCTTTCCTGCAGAGTAAAAGGTAGCTGCGTCTCGTTTAGGATGAGTTTGGCTGATTTTTTGTGGTGGCTGCCTCTGGATTCTGACAAACCAACATCATGAAGGACGGCAGCGCATTCAAGCCAGTATCGTTCGCGAATACCCAACTTGTGCAACTTGACTAACCCGTCGAATAACCCACACGCAAGTTTCCTAACCTGCTCGGAATGGTCCGTATCTGGCCAGTATTTAGCGGAAATATCTTGGCAAACCTGCACCGCTGCCTTGTAATCCTGGACAATTTTGTCCTTTTTGGCTTGATCCTCTTTGGTAATATCGTCAAGAGACACGCCGCGGAGCAGCATCTGAGCGAAGCTTTCAGGCAAACCCTTTTTTCTAATCGCGTTTACCCCGCCCTCAACGTTGTAGTCCAGCCGAACTAACTCAACCTTGAAGGGATTAAAACTTAAAACTGCGTAAGCCGCCTGAGGGTTTCCATTATCTGGTCTGCCTACGCTTCCAGGGTTGACAAAGCTGACTCCGTTTACCTGTTTCCAGAATTGCTCATGAGAATGCCCAACAATAATCAAGTCGGCTTTCGCTTTTTTACCAAGGGTTTTGAACCGCTCAACTGATGTGTCATTGTAGATGTGCTCTTCAATCGATTCGGGGCTCCCATGTGTTACGAGCAGTTTTTTGCCTGCTACTTCAAACCTGAGTTCACGAGGCAGAGCATTAAGGTAGTATTCACAGGATTTCGCAAGTTCTTTTTGTGTAAACTTTACGGCAACGTTTTTTCCGCCTTTATGTTTGGTTTTGCCCTCGATGACTTCGCAGTCAAAGTTCCCCAAAACGCTCAGCACATTTTTCTCCGATAATAACTCCACAACTTCGTTTGGGTACGCGCCAAACCCTACTGAGTCGCCTGCGTTGAGAAAAACGTCAACTCCCCGTTCTTCGGCATCTTGAATTACCCTTTTCAAAGCCTGCAGGTTGGCGTGGACATCGGATAAAACAGCGATTTTGACATCGGGGTTTTCAAGAACACGTTTTATTCTTTCTTCATCTAAAACCGCAGATTTAGCGTTTACTGCAACCCTGAGTTGATCAAAAAAACTTTCCTTCAAGTTTTTATCCCATAAACGAACAAATTCACTGTAATTTTCCTTTCTTTTATCTTTTACGTAGGCTAAGAAGTTTAAAAGTGCATTTTCAGTTTTCTTTTGTTTAACTTTAGTTTTACCGTTTGTTTCCTGTATGAATTTGG
>CAIUPH010000060.1 GCA_903901015.1 Candidatus Bathyarchaeota archaeon
ATGCAAGTGTGCAAATACGATATTCCCTCTTCCATGGCGGCAAGGGTGTTTGCTGAACCTAAGCCGAAGTCGTTGTGGCAGTGGATCGAAAGAGTGGTTTTCTTCTTGACAGAGTCGGATAATCCGTCGCGGATATGTGACATTAAATACCGCATTGAAAGCGGTCTTATGAAGCCTACGCTGTCAGCTACACCTAACCGTGTGGCGCCTGCGTTGGCTGCAGCTTCGAAAACTTGGAGGATATCTTCAAGCGGAGTTCTTGTGCCATCCATTAAGATGAAGTTTACTGTGGTTCCGTGTTTTTTGGCGTACTCTATGTTTTCAACGATTCTTTGCAGCGCTTGTTCTTTGGTTATTTTCAGTTTGTACTGCAGGTTCAGTCCGTTGATTGGGGATTCGATGGTTATGTCTTTGATGCCGCATTCAAGGCAGGCGTTGACGCTGTTTTTGGTGGCTTCAGCCGAGGCTGTAAGTTTAGAATAGGTAAAAGTTTCGTTGACTATGCGTTTAACTGTGCGTTTCTCGTCTTCGGAAATGGCGGGAAAACCCACGTTTATGATGGCGACGCCTGCTTCATCCATCAGCTTTGCAAGCCGAACCTGCTCAACATAAGTCAAATAAACCGTTGGCGCCTTGATGCCTTCCCTGAAGGTTTCATCCCAGATGAACACGCGGTCAGGAAGCTTAGGCGGCAAATTCTTCCGTAAACGGTTATAATTCGCTATTAATCCTTGAGCTTCAAGCTTTTTGAATATGGTCTTCCTCATTTAGACACAATCCGACAATACAGGCTAAAGTAACATCATTAATTTGCTAATACCTATATAAAACTGCATCTATCAAAGGCTTTGCCTCCATTCTGTTGAGCTGCCGAAAGCAGATTTTTTCGTTAGCAGTTGTTTAAGAAAAGCCCCAATAGCACAACAGGCAGAGTATAGTTATTTTTCTAAAACTTTCATATCGCTAAGTTGTTGATTACAAAAGTTTTAAGTGCAAAACAATCATCTAATCTGAGCATTGGAGAAGAGGAAAAGTGAGCAGCCTAAAAAGCACCATCGACAAAATAAAAGCTTTAGAAAACGAGAAAAAGAACCTTTTAGTTGAAATTGACGGACTCAAAAAGATGGCTGATGCAAAAGCTGCTGCACTTGAAAGTGAAGTTGTCCTGTTGCGGGATGAAGCAAAATCGCTCAAGATTCTAGTTGGACCAGAAGCAAGCGCCCCGAACAAAATTCAGATTTAAAATTTTAGATTAAAAAATAGCAAGGGCTACGAGGCAATTAGCGATTTTAAGGGAAGTGTTTAGCCAAGAAATTTTTTAGCTTGTTGCCGTCGGCGCCCTCTGCATCACTGCGGTAACAGCGTTGGATAATGCTGTGCATGTTTCCGTCCGCGTGGCTGTGGATATATCGACTTCGAGTTTCTCAAGCTCCATGTGCAGGCGGTCGCTTTCCGCGTTGAGTTCCTGCTTGTGTTTCTCGTAGTTATCGTGGAGTTTTTCCTGTTCAGCCGTAAAAGTCTGCAACGTCACTTCCGACTCGTTCTTTGCAGCTTTAAGGTTCTGGGTTGTTTGGGCAAGTTGCTCAGCAGCTTTCTTTTTGGCGCCGAACTTGAAGAAGCTAATTTTGACTTCCTGCTCACTTGCCAATTGCTCCTCTAACTCGCGGATTTTAATGGACAATCGCTGAACCTCCAAGTTTCTTTTGGTGTTGCGTTCCCGGGTTTGCTCAGCGTATTGTCTGTCAGCTTCGACGATTTGGTGGTTAATGTCAGCTAATGCTTTTGCTTCATCAGACATGTTGTTTTCTTCGATTCTCTTCTGAGCGAGAGCCGCTTCAACGTCCAGGAAAATCTGTGTACGTTCCTTGGCAAATTGTTCGTCGGAGGATACGGCTGAGTTGGATTCGAATTCTGAAACAACCTGGCGCAGGTTAACTATCCAATCATCAAAGTAATTGCTAAACGGTGAGAGCGCAAAAATTTGGGTCCCAAGCTTGCTTAGGCTGTTGAGGGTTCTTTGGGCAGCATCCTGTGCAGAAACCTCTGGCGTCTCCTCCATGAGATATTTGGCGGCTGAACGCTGTTTTTTTTCCTTTGTCTTCTTTTCGTGGGCACTCTTCGAGATTTTGTCGCTGCCTCGGTGTGAACCAGTTTGAGATTTATAACTCATAAAAAACAAGTGTACACAGGAAATATTTAAACAGTGGCACACTCCGCCCGGTCTGTCGAGGCTGCCACTGTGAGATGCGTGTTATTTCTCGCTTTTTGCCGGTTTGGTTTTTGCTGGGGCAGCTGCGGGTTGACTACTGCGTTTTTTCATCAACAGCACGATTGCCACAACTACAACGATCACGACAACAGCGACCACGCCTAAGACCCAGCTGGGTATTGGCGAATTAGTTGACCCGCCAGTTGGAGATGAGTCCTGTGATGTGGGACCAACCGTTGCGTCGGTTGTGGGTCCAGACGTTGCGTCGGTTGTAGGGCCAAAAGTTGGATAAGGAGTAACCGTGGGTACTGATGCTCCCTGAAGAATGGGGCCATCCACTTCAACAAGTTCTGAATAACTCGTGATTTTTTTACTTGAAACTATTCCTGTTTGGTTCAAGTCGAAAGCGCCAATCTTAAACTGCGTTGATTGCGATGGAGCCAAAGTGGCATTCATTACTTCGTATATGTATCCGCCTACTGCAACAGCGGTGCCTGAAGCATTATAGTAGGTTACGATTATCCTGACGTTTGTGGCGGTTTGGGTGCCCGTGTTGGTAAGTGTTCCAGTGACCCAGTAAGCTCCATAATCGGCGTTTGGATCATCCGAACCAGTGCCTCTGTTGGTACCTAAGTGATTGTTGAGGTTTGAGATCTTTAAGTCAGGATAAAGATAACCAGATGTCGCGTCAGCCCGAGTGACTGAAAGGTCAATTTGAGTTACGTCAGAGTGCGTCCAGGAACCGAAATCGCTTGCGGAGTCATAAAAAGACCACATGAAAGTCGCCTTCTGCCCCGGAAGCAAATCTTTCACCAAAGCAATTGTGGTTGAATCCACTTTGCCTCCGTCTGAAGAATATGCGCTGCCCGCCAGATAAACTGTGCCAACCGTGTATGAACCAACATTCTGAACCTCACCAATGACTACCAAGGTTCCCGTGTAATCGAAATAGTAACTGTAATCTAAAACCTTCACGTTTGTTGGTGCAGTTTGGCTGTGTGCTGCCGGAATAAAAGTTAAGCACAATGAGCCGATTACGAGTATGATAAGGAGACTGACGGATGTTTTTTTCATGTGGAATGCCCTCTTCTCTTTTAATCCCACAAAACAGCATTGGAGTATAAAACACTTTTTCAAAATTGCACCTTAATTGTTTACGTGTTCCATAGGCAGGTTTTCTTAGTAGAGGGCTTTTTGATGGATTTTATGGGTTTTCTCATTGTTAAGGAAGAGAAGATTTTACAGGATATAGAGGAAGTGTGCGTAATTCTTAAATGTAAAAACGGTAGATAAGATGTTAGAGCGGAAACATGTGACTGAAAAATTACATCCTTATGTAGTGTTTCTTCCAACTGAGAAAAAAGATAAAATTCTATCCGCCATATTCGGCTCCAAAGCAGGCGTCGACGTCCTGCGCTTCTCGCTCAAGCAAGGCATCTCAAAGAGCATCTACCAAAAAGACCTCGTCAAAACCCTAAACTACTCAAACAAAACCATCATAGAAAACCTAAAAACCCTCACCCAACTAGGCGTCCTAAACGAATCCATGGAGAAAAACGACAAAGAAGGACGCATCATCTGGATAAAAACCTACCAACTCACCAACCTCGGCAAATGGTTCGCGCTGCTCATGGCAGAAGAAAAAGAACTCACCGAAACAGAAAAAGCCGAAATCCTCCAATCCCTATTCCGCACCTATGTCAAACAAGTAAAGCGCCTGGCAGAGGAAATAGGCATAAACAAAAAAATGCTCGAGGAAACCTTCCGCGAAGAAATGAAAAGCAGCCCATAAACCCGCTGAAGCACCAAGAATTATGCTGGTTAGTCAGGCAAAAAACTAGATCATGATGATTTTTCGGGTCCGCTCGCTGGAAGAAAGGTATCCTTGCCCCTTACTTGTGACGACGTATTTGCCGTTGTTCTGCGCAAGCATGCTTTGCTGCATGAGAATCGCCAAGTAAGATTCCGCCTGAACATCGTTTAAGCCCAGCCGACTCATGATTCTGCTTTTGTCTTTGGGGGTTTCGCAGAAACGAATTATTTCAAGCCGGTCAAAAGTAGCCATAAGATTCACGTGTATTAATCAACTTTTGGGCAATTAAGCCTGTGTGATTGTTTGCACACAATAACAAGTGTGAGTAAAGCTGACTCAGTCGATTCTGAGTTCCTGAAAGGAAAAGCCGTAGCGTCCTATGGAGTTGAAAAAAAGTTTTTTGGGTTGGTTTTGGTTTGTGGGGTCTGGAGATATATTGAGGGAGAAGGGGGGAGAGCGTGCTAAAAATTAATTGGTCTCCAAACCTTTCCACCCAACCCATTTTTTTGTGGTTTTGTTTTTTGCCCTCCAAGATTATAGTGCTTTGAACGATTCGAACCATCCGTTATACTTCGACAACATATCAAGTGAGACGCTTGGTTTGCGGTCTTCGAAGATCTGCTTGAAATCTGCCATCGTCAGCGCCCTTGGTTTTGCTTCTTTATCCACTGCTTGGCCGGACTCGAAGAATTCACCGATTAAACTAAGTTGCGCAGATTGGCACACGTCGCGTATGTCGCTTCCTGAGAAGCCCTCTGAAATCCTGGCTAACTCGTTTAGGTCCACGTCAGGGTCGATTTGCAAGTTGCTCGAGTACAGCTTAAGCATGTTGAGTCTGGTGGCGTTGTCCGCGAGCGGAACCAAAATACGTTTCTGGAACCGTCTGATGAATGCCCAATCTAAATCCCATGGCTTGTTGGTGGCGCCGATGACGTAGACGTGTAGTGGTTTGCCCTTGTCGACTATGCCGTCCATTTCTTTGAGGAACTGGTTTTTAACGCGGATTTCGCCGCCCACCTCGTTGCTGTGGGTGCCCATCAATGAATCCAGTTCGTCAACGAACACTATGGCTGGTCTGCCTTCATTTGCTGATTTGCGTGCGCTGCCAAATAGCTTCGCAACGTTCTGTTCAGCTTCACCCAGCCACTTAGACATAATCGAAGCCGCATCAATCGAGTAGAAGTTCGCGTCAATCTCAGTTGCAACCGCCGCAGCCAGCAGAGTTTTGCCGCAGCCAGGCGGACCAAACAGCAGAATACCCCTTGGCCATCCGAGCGGGAACAGGTCGGGGCGCTGCACTGGGTAAACGATGGCTTCTTTCACGGCTTTCTTGGCAGTATCCAATCCTACGACTTCTGCCCAGTTAACTTTAGGTTTCTCAGTCATGACGAGTTCTTCACTTGGTTTTCCGCCGCCATTTCCGTTTCCATCCATGGTTGCTCCTCCGCCGCCGCTCCTGTCGGCATCATTATTAGCCGCTTGATTCATCTCGCAGGATGAAACGCAGCCTTGGAGGACTTTGATTCTTTCCTGGTAAGCAATTGCTCTTTGAACGTAAACTTTGTTCAACCCATACTCTGGGTAGAGCTGCACGAGTTGCAGTAGGCTTTCAATTGCTTTTTGATAGAGGGTAATGGCTCTTCCTTTTTGCCCTTGCTTATCTAAGCGTACAGCATCTAGGGCGTAAGCTGTTGCTGCTTTTTCAAGTTCATTTGATGCGCTCATTTATTTTTCTCTCCTTCTCTCTCTTATTCAGGCGAACGTAACTCAATTCTTATCTTGCCCTTGGTTCCCAAGTTTTCGAGGGCACGCTCAATTTCCTCGTTAGAAGTCTTAAGTTCACTCGAACAACGCCCCAAATCTATTTCGCCGTTGGTTTTGCGAACGTATTCGAGCAGAACATCTTCTAAACAGGGCTTCTCAACTTTAAGCGAGAACTCTTTAATCTCAGATTTCTTGTAGGAAAACAGGGTTTTCTCTGGGTCAAACCCGGATTCCTCCACCGTTTTACTGGTGAACACCTGCGAAGAACTCGCTGTTAAGGCAACAAGCTCTTTGATGGGCATCTTCTCCCTGACAGGGTTAAACATCGGCGGCTCGGGGAGGGTTTCAGCTAGTTTCTGCTCGATGAAACAGGACACTTCCTTGAGGATTTCTTCGCCCGCCTCCGTTTTTGCGCCGACTTGAATTGCGTTTCCATCGCCGGTGAGCTTTGTAGATTGGAGAGTATCTTGGATTGTTTGGTTAACAGTGCTTAACTCTGAGCTAACGTCAGGCAACACCTGGAACAATTCCTGTGAAACGCCTTGAAGCAACCGCAGGGCTGGCTTGAGGTCGGCAACGATGTCGCCTAGCTCCTTTATGGTTTCAAGACGCAGAACTACACGTTCAATGGCTAACTGAACGTTATAGAGAAACTTGACGAGTTTTCTAACTTCCGCAATCTCGGTAGCGCACATTGCGGCTTTTTCTTTGTTATTCTTCTTTAACGCGAACATGCAGGTTTCAAAAAGGATACGGTCCCGCTCTTTTAGGCGAAAACTAGCTTGCTCCAGCTTACTCTGCTGGATTTTTAGGGTACAAATAGATTTTGTGGCGACTTCACGAATGGGGGGAGGGGTTTGATTAATTAGACTTTTAATCTTTTAGCCCTCCACACCTATCGTACATTTTTAGTTCTAATTAGTTTCCAGCTTTTCCGATTTCTTTAACGTAGACAACTACTGGCGGCTCAGGAAGTTTTGAAGCGTTGGATACTTGTTCAGCGTAGACTTTGCTTGTTTTCATCGAATTCTGCGATTGGTCACCTAACAGCACACTTGAGAGTTTGCTCTTTGTCAATTCAAAGTCTGTTTTCTCAGTTGTTGCGCGTCTAAGGGTATCCTGTAGCAATGCGAAAGCGCCTCTGTAGTTTTCTTCGTCGACTTTTCCGATTTCGTGTTCAATTTCAAGGTTTGCGATGGCGTAGCTCAAGGATGAGATTTCGTCGCTGCAACGTTCGATTTCTACGACGGATTCTTCGATGATTATTTGGGCGTCTTTCTTGAGTTGTGTCAGTACGCTTGTGAAGCTGTTGTGAAGGTCCTGGCAAACTTCTGGAGTGATCTTCTTTTTCTCCAAGAGGTCTTTGAGGGCTTCATCTTTACGCCAGATCAAGGGGATGTGGTCGCAGAGTGTACCAGCTTGGTTCTTGATTTTGGAGATGAATGTGATTTCAGCGCCATTAAACCGTAAGCTTTCCATGGGCTGCTTTGTGAATTGTCCGTCGCCAAACTCGACGTATACTGCATCGAATTTGCCGCTGGGGGTTAATGCGAATGAGGCTACTTTGCCGATTACTCGTCCATATTCATTCTTTATTGGTTTGCCAATAGAAAGAAAAAGATTGGAGTTTGACATTTTGTTTTATGCTCCTTTCTTTAGAAGGTTGTTTTTTCAGCTTGGGACGCTGGGGATGATGGCATTCCTGGGGGTAGGTCTGGGAACTTGTCTTTTATCTTCTGCTCTGCAACTGTTGCTGCTTCTGTGAGAATCTTTGATGCATCCTCGTTTACTGTGTCGAAGTTCAGTGTCATTCCGCTGCCTTGGCCTGCTTCAATCATGATTCCGCTTAGCATGTTGCCGATTTCGCCCAGTTCACTTTCTGCTTCTGGAAATACGCTGACTAAGCCTGCTTTGACTGAACGTAGAACACCCACGGCTGGCCCGAGAGTAGATACGACGTCGCCTAGTTCTGAAACTGTTCGTAAGCGTAATGTAATTTGCTCAAGAGCAAGTTTAGCATTCATTATTAATTTTGACATTTTCCTGACTTCAGCTAGCTCGTTTGCGAAGACGTTTGCGCGTGCGCTGTCATGCTTTGTGTATGCGTCGACGATTCTTGCGAAGATTGCCTTGTCTCTTTGGCTGAATCGGTCTGTTGCTTGGTCAAGCTTTTGTACTTGAAGCTCGATGCGTCTGACTGCGAAATCTAATCGTGGTTTTAGTGGTCCTGGTGGTTTTACTGTGTCTCTGATGCGATTGGTTAATGGTTCATCTTCCCGTTTTGCTTCCCACTTTTTGGCGAATCTTTCTGACAATTTGATTACCTCTGTTAGACCGTAGAATGCTGAAAATAATCTTATACATTGTTAATATGATCGCAATATGGAGGTATATATGTACAGCTATACGTCATGGCAAAATTGCGTTAACCCTTTAACTAGAAACGTTAAACATGATGCCAGCGCCCGTTGGATTAGACAGAAACGTGTAAGTTAGACTAAAATGAAGCGCCAACTAACTGCTAAAATAAAAAGGTGAATTGAATGAACAGCAGATTTAAAATATTCGGTTTAATAGCTCTTTTAGGATTCGTAGCTGGCATCATTGTACAGGTAACAGCAACCTTCGCCATTCCATGGATGATTAATGTTTTGCCATTACTCGGCGGAGCAACCTCATACATGATTTCAGGCGTCGCAGGTGCATTGCTAACAGTTGCAATCGTCAGCGCCTGGGCATACATGACAGGCAAAAAAGAGCCATACTAAAAAAGAGCTCCCCCAGTTTCTTTTCTTTCCCCCAAACAGTTTATTCTTTTCTTAATTTTTTAAATCAATTCCGTTCGCCTTTCGTGGGTATCACTTAGTTTCTCCACATGTTAATGCGGTTGTTGTGAACCAATATTGACCTACCCCTCTATCGTTTCAACATAGAACCTCTAAAAGGATCCAAATAGGTTCGTACGAAAATACCTTTTTTAGGTTTCAGTTCACTTTGCGTCGTTTACGAAGTTTTCTTTCAAAATCAGGAAACTATTTTAGAAGTAAAGCCTGCCTTTTTGATGATAAAAGATGTGTCCCAAAAAATTCAACGTGTCAAAGATTGCTTGCATCCTAATACTCTTAATCGGGATGTCGTTATTTCCACTTCCAGCGATAGGTCAAGACACAAGCAAACAGCTGTCGATTGAGTGGCAGCACTATTTGCCTGGAGTCAGCGGAACCTCAGTTATCCAAACTTCGGACGGCGGCTACCTGGTGCTTGGTAGTAACGTCTCTACATACACCATAAATGATTATTCTGGAACTTTTTTCCAGACAGAAGTTGTAAAGACTGATGCATTAGGCATTCTTGTTTGGTCAAAGGTTTATTCACTGGAGGATTCTGTAAGGGGACAATACAGTGATACGCAGCTAAAAGTCGCTGTACAAACAAGTGACGGATACCTTCTAGCTGGATGGTTGAATCAACAGGCGTGCCTTGTCAAAATTGATTCAGTCGGAAACATTGTTTGGCAGAAGACCTACGAGGAACTTGAGGGAATTAACGAGTTAATTCAAACCAGCGACGGCGGATACGCAATGTTGGGTCCACTACCGGAGGGCGGCTCTCCTGTTTCGCAATTCTATATGATGAAAGTTGATTCCCAAGGGAACCTCCTCTGGCTTAAAGGATACACCGGCAACAACACGCTACAGCTACTGCTCGGCTTGCCCTTGGGTTTTTCAGGCACCCCCGCCGCTCTAATCCAAACCAGCGACCAAGGCTACATAATTGCAGGCATCGAGGGACACCATGGTCCCAGCCCAGTAGCCAGCGAAATGTTCAAGCTGGATTCAAACGGCAGCTTAGAATGGGAGAACACCTACGGCGGAGACGGCGACTTCTACACTACCGCCTGCACCTCCGCAATTGCGACCTCAGACGGCTACCTCTTAGCAGGCATTGCAATCCCCAATGAAGGAGTCAGCACTGGGTTTATCTTGAAAACTGACCTGCAGGGAAACGCAGAGTGGAACAAGACCTACAGTTACTCGGGTTACGACAGTAATATCTACTCGGTTTCAGACGCCGCCGACGGCGACTTTATGTTTCTGGGAACCGCCACCAAACAAGACACCTACGGCATATTCAACTCCCACACTCGAGTGTACACCTGGGTTGCCGAAGTTACCAGTTTAGGCCAGATTCTGGTGCAGCTTGCTATTCCGATGGGAGCCCATCAATCGGAGCCGTCATCCCTCATCCAATCAGGCGACGGAGGACACGTCTTTGTGGGCGTGTGGAACGAGTCGGGAGATCTTTTCAGCGGGAAGTTTTGGATTGTGAAAGTTTCAGAAACTCAATCACCCTCTCAACCTAACTCTTTCCTCTCCATTTCGGTGTTGGACTGGGCACTCGTAGTAATCATAATAGCCGCTGCGTCAATCTCGGTTTTAATACTTTGGAAACGTGCCAAGAAAAATAATAAACGCTCTGATTAACTGAAATGAACATTCAGTGTCAAGGCGATTTCTTTTTTCTATCAGATCTAATCAGGTAGATAAGCACACTAACAACGGACACTAAAACCACAAGAGCAACGATGCCCAGTGCAAGAAGCATCGTGGTTAACTCTTCAGGATTAATTGTATACTGAGGGGTTGTTGATGACGTTTGAACTACCGCTCGCTGAGCGTTGAATACGATTCCTGTGTCTGCCCAAACGTTGACTGTGACGGCGTAGGTTTCTCCGGGGTAAGTGTGGTCAAGAGGCACCTGTATTCTCCAGTAAGGATACAGCGTGGCTGGGTCGCGGGTTGTGGTGGAGAGGTTTGCTTGGATGTTTGCTTCGTTAAAGTGCAGGTTCTTAACGGTGAGGATTGTTCCGTTGCCAAAGTTTACTTTGTAATCTAAATTGTTTACAAAGTTCTCAGCAGCAATGGTGGCTTGCTGTTGCGAGATGTCTATGCGGGTGTTGCCTATTTTGTGTAGGCTCCGATTATCAGTGAAGTTAACTGATGAAAGCCCGATAAAATTGCTTAATTCCAAGTTTATACCAGAGTATTCGGCTCCATTGTAGTTGTAGCTCCAACTAAACGTTGTGGACGTGGTTGCTACCACAATTTTTAGGTCGATGTTGCCAGATTGCTCAGTGATGTCCCTTTCAGAACCAGCAGTTTTGAGGAGCGAAATCATTTCAGTTACGTCTGGGTCGTTTGTCCAAGTTTGGTAGTTCTGCATGATTTTTAGGGCAGTGTCAAAACTTTTGGAGATTGTAAACTTGGAAAACAACGATCCGCCCGTTTGCTGAAAAGAAAAATCTGTTACCGTGTTGTTGCTAACTGTGAAACCTGCATTCGCCGTTGATGATCCGAATTCCCCATACGAAAGCCCATAGCCCAGATAATCTGTCGCTAATCCAGTGTCGGATTCACGAAGAACTCCATAGCCTAAGTCCATCGTGTACTTGCTAACATCCAGCTGGATAACATTTTTCAAGAAAGACATCGCTGCTGTCTTGTCATTATCAGTTGAGTTTGATTGTGAAGTCGCGGTTGGTGCGGTTGCTGGAAATATTTCGGCGATGGCCAAGTTGACGTTTAACGGTGCCATAAGCGGGTATCTATCTACTAAACCTGTGGAGGGCATCTGATATGGTGCATCGCCATTTCCATCTCCGTTTAAGTCAACGCCTGGATAAACACTCCAGTAGTTACCGTTTGAACCGTTATCCCAGGGAGTTAATGCCGCGGCCACAGGTTTTGCCAGACCATTGCTATAATCAACGAAATCTTTTTTGTTATTGACAAAATTGTTGTGGTAAACAGTTTGGCTCCAACCTGAAACATCCAGATATATTGCCTCAAAACTGCAGTTCACAAAATTATTATCGACCACTAAGTTTCCAGAATCATAGAGAGATAAACCAGCACCATCGTTGACAATGTTGTTGCCTGCGATTAAATGCAGACCGCCCTGGCCAATGCGGATAGCTTCGGAGTTTTGCTCTAAATTATTTCCTAAAATGACGTAGTGTTGAGCGTAGATTTTAAGTGCGCTCTCACAATGGGTTATTGAACAATCTTTTACGGTGTTATTGTCAAATACCCCCAAAACTCCAGCCTGCCAGCTGATGATGTTTACATTTTGGACGGTTACGTTGCTACATGTCAAGTTGAATGCAACTCTATTTCCGCTGCCCTGGACCGTGTAGCCATCGCCGTTGAAGATAATGTTGTCTTGCTCAATTACAATTGGGTTGTTGATGTTGCCTGTCAGAGTTAATGTTTCTCCGCTACGTTGAATGGGCGCAGAAGAGGGAGTTATGCTTCCATCGGGCTTCACGAAAAATGTTTGTGGAGACGCCGAGTGGACCTGCTGAATTGTTACTGTGCCTAAGAGCAAACTTGTCAATATGAGAAGCGTAAAAGCTGTAGTTCTATTCATATTCAACCCAGTTAGAGTTAACTGGATACGCTTTTATGACTTGCGAAAAAGCCTTAAGTCAAAATTTCTGCAGGCGATAACCGCTGTCAGCATAGCCATCATTAAGATAACAACAGTAACTGCGGGTATTCTGGGATTATCGACGACTGGTTGGGCGACGGAGTCAGGTTTTGAACAGGTTTGCACTGTGGGTTAAAGAAAATAAGGGTAGCTAAAAAAGCCCTTAAACCCTCTTTTTTATCGTGCCCTGAACTATCAGAGGTACCCCCACGAAGATGAAGGCTAAGCCCCACAGGTTTGGGTTATGCAGTGGACCGATGACTTCGTACCAGACGCTCGGGTGCGCGGCGTAGGTGCCTGTGAGGTAGTAGTAGAGGGTGTTGAAGAGGAAGTAGCTGCCGAAAGCCACCATAACCGCGCCTAAGTGGGTTAAGTTGAGTTTCTGCGGCTCTTTTCTGATGGCGGGCAGAGCAACTTTCAATGCGACAGCGGCTAACGCGAGCAACCCGAAAACCGTGACGGCGAAACTCAGAAAGTTCGTTGGCTGCAAAAGGAAATTTAAGCCATAAACTTCGTACGCCCGAGGGTAAGGCACCATGGCGGCTGCCCAGAGCATCGTGTAGTTGAACCAGAACACCACAAACAAGTACGCCACCCCAGTGACGGCACTCCACTTGATTATTTCCTGCGTTGGCGCCTCATGCTTGATGTTTGAGCGCAACTTCAAAAGCAGAGGCGGAACCACCAGAACAATCGCCAAACATGGAATCGCAGTGCCCAACAATAGAATGTGCTCGGGAGTATGCTCAAAGTAGAAGAGGTACGCGTTCGTTGGCAGGTTGTAGGCGAAGGCGGCGATTATCGATGGAATAAGCGCCAAAAAGAAGCCGCTTTCCAATAGGAGCGCCGTGCTGACTTTCTTGCGGATTTCTGGCAGCGTCGAATCTTTTTTTCTCCACCACAGAAGAGCCGCGTAAAAAGCGAAGAACCCGGCAAAAGCCCGAAGCACAATCGATACTGCGCCGGCGACGCCTTCGCTGCCGTAGTAGAGGATAATCCACCACCAAGGATTCTTCGTCACTAGCCCGTAGACATATTGGTCATGAGTTAACTGCAGAGTAAACCCCAACCCGTAGACTGCGTAGTACACTGCGTACCCAAAGTAGACGGATGCTAAGATTAAAATCCAAAATCTCATGGAACCTGCATATTTTTCAAGCCATTTTCCCATCCATTTCACCGTTTACCTCTGTGGGCTAAGAGCGATTTAGTTCTACGCAAGGAACAGAACGTTCCAAAGCTGGAACACCGAAAAAAATGAGAACTGAACCATTATTAACAGCTTACCACTAATTTTAGGATAGGCAGGATTTGATTTTAAAATGTCATGGCTCAAAGGAATGAGAGAAAAAGAACCACCTGAACCAGTCAACCCCATCGGAACAGTCGTTATGGCTACGCTTCACCCAGACGTGATGGATACGGCTAAGGAGATGGTTAGAAAATCGCTTAAGACGGCTCAGTTTAAAACTGTAGATGCTGGGAAAGGGGTTTCACCTGAAGCTCTTGCGTTGAAAGCTAAGGAGACGAACGCAGACATTATAGTGGTGACCGTTGGTCTTTCATCGGCTAAGGATAACCTTCCAAA
>CAIUPH010000061.1 GCA_903901015.1 Candidatus Bathyarchaeota archaeon
ACTAAGCGCAGTCGGCGTCGTAACAGACATAACTAGAAGAAAACAAAGCGAGCAGAGACTCAGAGATGCCGAGCAACGTTACCACGCCTTATTCAATCAAGTGCCTTTAGGCGTCTTAGTTGTTGACCCGGAAACAGCCGGATTTGTGGAGTTTAACGACATTGCACATACGCAGTTGGGTTACTCAAGAGAAGAATTCGAAAAAATGACCGTTTACGACATCGAAGCGGTTGAAACACCAGAACAGATAAACGCGCACATAAAAGCGCTTGCGACGGAAGGGGGCAGCGAATTTGAAACCGCGCATCGCACGAAAAACGGTGAAATCAGAAACACCCTTGTCACTAACAAATCATTCCAATCGGCTGGAAAAACATATCTGCATTGCGCATACCGAGACATCACCGAAATCAAAAAAGTACAAAATGCCCTGATAGAAAGCGAAGCACTGTACCGTCAACTCGTTGAGCTCGCGCAAGAGGGCATATGGGCTTTAGACAATGATTTTGCCACAGTGTTCGTGAACCCTCGTATGGCACAGATGCTCGGTTACAAAGAGAGTGAAATGATTGGAAAGAAACTATCCGAGTTTGTGGATGAGGAAAAAATCAGGGGTATCTTACAGCAGTTTAAAAACCATGAGATCGAGGGATCAATGGAATACGCGTTTCCACGTAAAGATGGAACTCACATCTACACGATCATAACCATGTCCACGATAACAGACGACCAGGGACAAATAACTGGAATGCTAGCGGTAATAACTGATATAACTCAACGCAAGCAGGCAGAAAAAGCACTCAAAGAAAGCGAGGAACTGTCAAGAGCAATCGTTGCAAACGCGCCGATTGGGATAGCGACGTCAGATTCAAGTTATCATTTTGTAAGTGCAAACGAAGCGTTCTGCAGAATACTTGGATATGAAAAGAATGAACTGCGGAAACTCACCTTTAAAGAAATCACTCACCCCGAAGACCTGTCCGAAAGCGCTCAAAAAATGCATGAACTTGAAACGGGAAAACAGTCGTATTTCATATTGGAAAAAAGGTACATCAGGAAAGACGGCACCCAAATAATTGGCAGAGTCATTACCAATGCAATTCGAGACCAAACCGGGCAACCCATTCTGTACATTGCCGAGCTTGAAGATATTACCAAGAGCAAACGGCTTGAAGACGATTTGCGGGCAAACGAAGAGCGGTTCCGCGCCATCAGCACCTCCGCTATGGATGCAATCATCCTGAGTGATGAAGACGACAGAGTGATTTATTGGAATCCTGCTGCCGAGAAAACCTTTGGTTTCACAGAGAACGAAGCAGTAGGTAAAAAACTCGCTGAATTGGTTATTCCACCGCATGGACTCACGAAACATCGCGATTTACTGAAAGAATTACTTCGCCAGCCTCTATCGAAGAAGAATTTTGGGTTATTGGCGTTAAAGAAAGATGGAAGCCTATTCCCGATGGATCTCTCCGTGATATCAATCAAGTTGAAGGGTAAACCCTGCCTTCTCTCAATAGTAAGAGACATCACGGAAGCGAAAGCCATGGAACAAGCCCTAAGGCAAGAGCGTGATATGCTTGAAAACATGGCTACAAGCATGGATGCTGGCTTGGCACTTATCGGCAGAGACTACCGCATCATTTGGGCTAACAATCTGCTAAAGCAAATCAGCGGCACCGACTTGGATAACAAACTATGCTATCCAATCTTCAACAAGTCAAATCAAATCTGCCACGATTGTGGGGTAAAAAAAGTCTTTGAAAACGGAGCCACAGTAGACAGGCACGATTACAACTTCAAATTTGAAGGTCACGACGACTGGGTGGAACTCATCGTTACCCCCGTGAAGGATAAAGATGGCAAAGTCATCGCCGCATTGGAGCTCGTAGTGAACATTACTGAGAGAAAACGGTTGCAAACCAAACTTGGGGAATACTCCCAAAAACTTGAAGAACTTGTGCAGAAAAGAACCCTTCAACTGAAGAATACTCAAGCTGAACTCGTAAAGTCTGAGCGGCTTGCAGCCATCGGCGAATTAGCAGGAATGGTTGGACACGACCTGCGTAACCCGTTGACGGGAATCAAAAACTCAGCTTACTTCCTCAAGAAGAAAGGTAGCGAAATTTCTCCAGCCCAATCACAAGAAATGCTTGAAACAATCGATAAATGCGTAAACTACTCCAACAAAATCGTCAACGACCTTCTGGATTACTCAAGAGAAGTCCATCTGGAGCAACAGGGAGAATCCCTCAAAAAACTCCTCGCTGAATCTTTATGCCTTCTTGAGTTACCCGAAAAAATCGAAGTCCAAGACCAGCTCAGCGACGAGCCC
>CAIUPH010000062.1 GCA_903901015.1 Candidatus Bathyarchaeota archaeon
GGGTTCAAATCCCGCCCGGTCCACTTTTACTCCCGCCGCCCCCTTTTTGAGTCACTCTAATATTAGCGGTGATTTTAGAACTAAAAAAGCAGGGAAAAGCGGAAGAAACCATAAACGGCTACAGCAGAAGGCTAAGACACCTTGCAAAAAACACCGACATTAACAACCCAGAAACCGTAAAAGCATACATCGCCAACAAAGAATCAAGCAACGCAAACAAAGAAGCATACGCAAACGCCTACGACCACTTCGTTAAATTTTACGGTTTAAAATGGCAAAAACATTTTTCACAAGAGAGGAAAGACTGCCCAACGTACCAACAACCGAACAAGTGAACACAATAATTCCAACCTTTACCCGAAAATACACAACAATATTTAGCATACTTAGAGACACGGGATTAAGACCCGTAGAACTGCACAAGCTACGATTAAAAAACATCAATCTGGAAAACGGAACCATAACACCAAAAACAGCCAAGAACGGAGCCGCAAGAATTCTAAAGCTACCAGACCCAACATTGGTAATGCTCAACGCATCTACAAAACATTCGGATTCTTCAACCAACCAGAAACAGAACCATACCGCATCATGAGTCCTGAAGACATAATAGACTATTTCAATCGGAGTAAACAAAAAAATAGGTCTTCTTAAATGTAAGAACCAAGAAGGCATTATTCTATGCGAAACCATAATCTGAAGAAACCTTAGGAAGCATACGAAGTCAACAAAGGGAGTAGCATCGCTCCCGACTCCCTCTTGCCCTAATGGGCAATTCACCCACCGTCTCTAAGGAAAAGGTTGAAGATGCTTATCACACCTTTTTACCCCTAAATCCCCTTTCCCTATCTTAGGGAACAAAGGGGACTTAACAAAAAAGCAGCTCGCGGTACCAAAAAAACGAATCCCAGCGCCATAAGCTACAGAGCAGTTTATAGCAAAACTTTTTTACTAGAAACCAGATGATTTTCTTATGTCCGAATTATCTAAACAAGAAAGTCTTGTTCACCTGACCAACAAAAATGGACGGGTTGAATTTGAAATCAACCAAGACGCCATCAAAACCTTAAGTGAGGGCGTTGTTATCGGAGACTTGTATGGTTACATTTCAGACGCAAGCGACATAACTTTGAAGATTTTAGGTGTTAAAGATAAAAGCGAGCTTGTAGGTAAGCATGTTCTTGAGCTTTTAGTCAAAGAAGAGAAAACTCGCGCCGTTAAGAATTCCTTAGCTTCAATAACGAACAATCAAGAAATGACCCAGAAATATCGGGTTAGTCTAAAGAGCGGAGAAGAAGCCGAATTAGAAGTAACAACAACTTTAATGAAAGATGAACAAGGGCAGAACGTTGGTTTTATTGATTTTATTCGAAAAATTGAATAACAGCACGCGCGGAAAAGTCTTCCGTTCTTGCAGAACTCAGAGGGGAGTAACACGCTCCGACTCCCCCCTAAAGTTTAAGCCTTTAGGCACCCCCACCGTCTCTAAGGAATATGTTAGGTATTGACGAGTTCCCCCCCTTTGACCCCTAAATCCCCTCTTCCGCCGTCGTAGAAGAAGGGGACTTTGAAAAACACACCTAAAAGGCAACCCCTCGCACCAAAGGACTCTGTTTTTGCAACAAATAATCCTTAGTTAAGAAACCTTGACTAAAGCAAGTCAAACATCCTATACGAGAAGTCTTATAACGAAAACCAGTTCCAGATATAAGTATGGACAGAATGAGCAAGGGTCTTGCAATATTCATTATTCTAATCATAACTATCTCAGGTCTTAGTCTACTGATGGTCAGACCTACAAGTGCTCAGACAGTCCCTTCTCCAACAGTTCCCCAATTTGCCGTCAAGTACGTCCAAGCATCTTACACTTCCAAAGATCCCTACACAGGGGCATCTGAGCAAGTGGATAATAGTACAATCCAAGTATCAATCCAAAATCAGCCGCTTAATTCCTTTTACAGTAGTGGTACTTACAGTTTATACTTCAATATTCGTACTAAGGGACATTTTGAGGAAGACAATTGGACAATCCAAAATCAGAATGTGACTATTTTTAGCGATGCCTCTGGTTACTTTTTAGTGCTTGGTATTAAGCCATCGGATTCAGCGTACACTACTATATCGTATCCAACCTATTATCCGTCTAATTCTCAGGTAGATTTTCAAGTTCAAGCAGTCGTCTACATATTAACTGAAAATTTCTACGGCAACCATCCATTTGGTGCCCCAAATCCTCAAACAGGAACATATTATCAACAACCAGAAGAATTTGAAACAACAAATTGGAGCAACACGCAAACTGTAACCATTAGTGAAATTACCAACTCACCTACTCCAACCGTTCCAGAATTTCCATGGTTGACAATTCTACCCTTACTACTCGCCATTCCAATTGTTCTTGTCACAGCTAGAAAGAGAATAACTAAAAGCTTATTACTAGAAAAAAGCAGTAACATCACAGGGATTAAAATGAGTAAACAAACAAACCCAAAGAAATTAGATAGGCTAATTGAGGCGGGTTCAAATCCCGCCCGATCCATAATTAGGTTCTCTTAAGGTACAGATCAGATCCAATTGATTTTGGGTGCAAATCCATAGAATAAACTTTACAATTTGGGGTTATCTTTGAAAGATAATGCCCATTTGCAGAGTGAAGCAGTGTCATCATTATCATCATTATCTTCTAAGGCTCCAATTGTTGGTCTGGCGCCAACTATTGATTGTGTTGTGGTAAACGGGTTTGCCTCGAATTGAAAGCGGACGGGCCATTGCCAAGCGTTGAGAAGAAGCTTCGAGTTTTGGATTGTTTTTACAGTAATTTCAGAGTCGTTTGAAGCTTTTTAATTTTAGACCCGACCGCATTTCGGCTCAAATCCATGGAGAC
>CAIUPH010000063.1 GCA_903901015.1 Candidatus Bathyarchaeota archaeon
GACGGCGATGACGTCGTAAACCGCCAGGAACACCAAGAGTACAATCGCGCTGGACAGAGGGATGAATTTAGCAAAGAAAATTCCCAGAGCTCCGCCTACGCAGATGACGGCGACGTTTCGGGGGATGCTGCCCAGCTGGAAAATGGCGAGGTCAAAGAGGATAGTTGCGGCGATGGCTATGGTGGCTATGAAGTAGTATACTCCGTCGAAGTATGGGAAAAGAGCAAGCAAGTATACTACAGATAGCAGCAGCGAAGCAGTGGTCATGGATAGCACAATTAAGCCTTTGATGATACGTTTGTTCTTTCGCTTAATCAAAAAGTAGAATACGGTGGCGGCTGCCGCGATTAACACCACAAAGTAAAGTGCGTTGCCAACGGGGACACCCGGCGAATTTCCAGTAATGGGTACTGCTTGAACGCCGCCGGTTTCCTGGGGCGCCAGCAGGTACGCGCAGCCTAAGCCGAAGATGAGGCTTGCCAGTATGGGAAGTAAATAGATTATTTCGAACTTGAACTTATCAACTTCTTTCTGCTCTGGTTTCTGCTGCTCAGTCACGCTGTTTACCCTATGTTAGTGGTGGCTACTGCCGCTTTCATGTAGCAGTTGCTGCACAATAAGGTTTGTTTTTTGTCAGTGTCAAACGTTGGGAACCACATTTTTCTATAGTAGATGAGGAAGAAAACATCCTATACTCATCATCAACCAACAGACCGCCGTGCCAGATGAGTTTTACAAGCTAAGCCAGTATCATATTGCTTTCTGGTTGTGCAAGCTAACACAAGTTGTTTTTAATGGTTTTTCACGTTGGATGAGGCGGTATGTGCAGAAACTAAGCCTTTTCTAATTGCCTTCAAAACCGAGTCCACGTCCATTTCGGCTTCGACTTTGTTGTAGACACTGAACAATTCTGACACTTGGTGAGCATCGCTGCCTGCAGTGCCGGGCAACCCGAGAATTTTGGCGAATTCTTTAGCTTGGTCGTTGGCTTGTTTGCTGGAGCCTCCGTTTAACACTTCGATGGCGTCGACTTTGTAGTTTCTGGCGCGTTCCCCCATGCCGTACTCCCTGAAGGGATGCGCCACGATGGAGACTCCACCGATGGATTTGGCAAAATCCGCGATTGCCTCAGGCGTCCAGGGCTTTGGTGGGAGCTCATAAGTCCCCAAAACCACCACGTCGCCCTGCGGAACGCTGATTTCTACGCCCGGGATAATCAGGATGTCGGGGTAAGCGGATGCCAGCTCAACTGTGGCTTTGCAGCCTCTTACACTGTCATGGTCGGTGACTGCTGCCACTTTGATGAAACTGTGAGCCGCCAGCATGTCAACGAGGGTTTTGGGTTGAACAAGGGAGTCGGGAGAATAAACCGTGTGTATGTGAAAATCCGCGTATAATGGTTCCGTGATTACATCTCCAGATTTAGTTAAGCTAAGTTTATAGTACTTTTCAAGGGGCTATAAGCTTCTAGGTAGGATTATGCTTGGGCGATTGCTATTAGGATTTCCTGCGCGAGAATTTCCTCGCTTAAAGCCTCGCCAGTGATTTTCTTGTGCAAAACAAGGTGGTGTTCGATGGCTCTGTTCATTTCAGGCAAGTCTGGAACGATTAATATTTTGACGCCGCATGGACATTGAAAACAGGCATTTTTCTTTGAGTTTCTTTAGAATTCGGCGTTTTCCTGTCTACTTTTTTCCGCTGGTTTTTCCTTATTAATCTCACCCTCGATGTACTCTGAAGTTTGTGCCATACTTGAAACAGTTTCCTTCAGCTAAGATAGCTGTTTTTGAAAAGAATAATTTACCGTTTAGCGTGCAAGCCTTTGCAAGCTTGTCAAGCCAAGTTGACAAAAATTGTCAGCTTCGCTTCCTAAGCAAGCCCTTAATCAGAAACACCATAATTATTGGGAGCCAAGATTAAATCAGAATTTTTCATCCAACTGTTTTCGCAGAATGTCCTCTAAACAACTGAAAATTTCCTTGCTTCCCTGCACGTTAGCGTCCACGGAGTCGAACATTAAGTCATTGGCGTTGCAAGCGGTCTCGGCGGCTGTTCTGACTGCATCGCTCCAGTGTTTAGGGTCATTTAGCAACGCAACGCTTTGATAGGTTGAACGCTTGATGTACTCTGCTGTTTGGCTTGCAACGTAATTTATAGTGTCCAAATCAAACGGATGCGCACTTTCATGCTGCGACAACGGATAAACCTCATCCAGCTCCAGCGGCACCACGCCAAACGGAGCACAATAAACGCATACGTGAACTTGAACCGAGAGTCCTTTGCCTAAACTCTTGTAGAGCTGCCTGATTTTCTTGAATTCCGGCGCTTTATGGAAGGGTTTGTTTCTGGTCTGCGGCACAAGCAACAGTACTTTTGCTTCGCTGGGCGACGTGTACCGTTCCGTTAAGCGGTTTCTATAATGTGTGATTTCTGGTCGTGCAAGCCCCACTGAGTCGAAGAAAAAGAAGCCACTGCTTTTCGCGGTTGGGCTGTATTTTTCGAGGAAGTCTTCGTGTTTGCGCAGGTGTTTTAGGGCTGAAAGCAGTGCTGGGTGGGCGTGCATAC
>CAIUPH010000064.1 GCA_903901015.1 Candidatus Bathyarchaeota archaeon
ACTTTTACCTATTCTAAACTTACAGCCTCGGCTGAAGCCACCAAAAACAGCGTCAACGCCTGCCTTGAATGCGGCATCAAAGACATAACTATAGAATCCCCAATCAACGGACTGAACCTGCAGTACAAACTGAAAATAACCAAAGAACAAGCGCTGCAAAGAATCGTTGAAAACATAGAGTACGCTAAAAAACACGGAACCACAGTAAACTTCATCTTAGTGGATGGCACAAGAACTCCGCTTGAAGATATCCTCCAAGTTTTCGAAGCTGCAGCCAACGCAGGCGCCACACGGTTAGGTGTAGCTGACAGCGTCGGCTTCATAAGACCGCTTTCAATGCGGTATTTAATGTCACATATCCGCGACGGATTATCCGACTCTGTCAAGAAGAAAACTACTCTTTCGATCCACTGCCACAACGACTTCGGCTTGGGTTCGGCAAACACCCTTGCCGCCATGGAAGAGGGAATATCGTATTTGCACACTTGCATCGCCGGGTTTGGAGAACGCGCAGGCATCGCCCCATTCGAAGAAGTCGTGACTGCGGCTGAACTGCTCTACAACATCGACACTGGCATTGACATGGGAAAAATCTATCGCCTTGCACAATCCGCGGAAAAAGCCTTCGCGTTACCCATACAATTCCATAAACCCATAATCGGCGAAAACATCTTCACCCATGAAGTTGAAGAGGAAGTTGAAGAAATGATGTCTCAGCCGTTGGTTTTCGAGCCGTTCCCCCCTGAAATCGTTGGCAGAGAAACCATGATTTTCATCGGCAGAAACACGGGGCAAACACTCATCCAGAAACTCCTCGAGAAAGCAGGAATCCGCGCTTCCCCACGGCAGATGGATGAATTATTCCGCCGCATCAAGGGTCCGCAGGAGAGCCTCGATAAAGGCGAAGCGCAGATGACTTACTACCAAGTCAAGAAGCTCATGAAGGACCTGTTGAAGGGTTACACGATGGATGAATTCTGGCATCTGGTCGAACAGGTGACACGGCAGAAGCCTAAGTTGCCTAAAGCCGCCAAGAAGCCGACGGATCAGACTGCTGACCAATTAATTCCATAGTTGTTTTTTTATTTTTTCAGTTTCTTCTTTAGTTAAGCCTCTGGGGAAGTTGTAGAGGGGGCCGCCTGGTTTTTCGTTGTAGTAGGGGCGGTTGCAGTCGGGGCAGCCTGAAGTGCGGAAAGGTTCGCCGCCTTCGATTATGGCATCTAACGAGTCAACGATAGGTCCAAAACTGATGATTTTTTCTTCACTGTCAAACTGCATTTCTTCGCTTCGTGCTTTGCCATGGACGATTAGGTACCTTGCAAGCTGCACACGCCTATAAGACTCAATTTTAGGTGGCGATTTAGCTTCCAATATCGTGCCTCGAACGGGCGTGAATGCGAAGAGTGCTGGCAACACACCCAAATCCACACACTTTTGAATAACCAGCACTGCCTGCTTCTCCGTTTCACCCAACCCAGCAATCACGTGGGTGCTGACATTTCCCTTGCCGAAAACCGCGATTGCCTCATTGAGCTGGATGAACAGGTTTTCCCAGGTGTAAGCGCTTCCCGCACTGCCGCCTTTGACTTTTTCGAATATGGTTTTGGTTGCTGCATCCAGTGCGATGCCTATCCTGTCAACGCCCGCCTGCGAGAGGTGTTGGATGTTTGTTTTGTTGAGGGGTTGGCATGAAACCGAAACAGGAATCCATGCGCTTTTCTTTATTTCTTTCACGAGTGCTTCAAGGTGCCCGAAGACTTCAGGGTAGTTTAGGGCTTGGATGCAGATGCGCTTGATTTTTCCCTCTTCTGCCTTGGCTGTGAGTGTGGTTAGCACGGTTTGGGTTGGGAACGTTGGCCATGTGACTCTTGAGAGCAGTTCAGCGTTGCTTTTGCTGGCTCGGGCTTGGGGGCAGAAGCCGCAGTTCGCCGTGCACTTGCCCACCTTGTACGTCATGAGGTACGCGGTTGTGGGCTGCGCATCCATCTTGCCGTCTAAGAGCCCCAGAACTATGGCGGTGCCTACTGAAACGCGGATTTTCTCAGGCGAACCCGTTTGGATGGCGCATAGTTTTTCTGGCAA
>CAIUPH010000065.1 GCA_903901015.1 Candidatus Bathyarchaeota archaeon
CAAAGAATGCGGTTCAATATTAAAACCAGTCAAAGTAAACTCGGGAAAACAAGCAATGTACATGCGTGCATGCCCAAAATGCGGAAACAACACCGCGAACGTTTGGCAAGTGCAGACAAGGGGTTCGGATGAGTCTTCAACCCAGTTCCTAAAGTGCTTGCGATGCGGTTTTACGCATAGAGAGTACACTTGATTCTTCTTCATTTTTTAATACTTTTTTATTTTTAGTGTTTTTCGTCTAGAAATTCAGGATAAGCAAAAAATCACTTGTTTGTTTTGCATATTTTGGGGTCTTCGATTGGCTTTTGCCTCTTGTGCAAGACATATATTGCACTCACTGAAAAGGCTGCGAGAACCGCTAAAACCAACGCCGTATAACCCAGCCCTATCTTAACTGACAAAACCTCGTATAGGCCGACCAAACCAAAAACCACGAAGATTACTGCTGAGATCCACTTGAAGATGTGCTGGGGAATCCGCCTGCACAGAACCACACCGATTATTATTCCAATCCCATCAGCCACCAACATCGCCAAAGTGGCGCCAATCAAGACACTAACTGAATTTTGGTATTGAACCGCCAAACTCAACGTTGCAAGCTGGGTCTTATCGCCGAATTCTGCAATGAAAAACGCTAATGCCACAGTTGCGACTACTCCAAAGCGTGAAATTTTAGTGTTTTCATCTCCGGCTTTTTCATTCCGCAAAGTCCACAAACCAAAGCCGATGAAAGAAACCGAAGCTGCCAGCGAAATAGCATCAATGGGCACAACCTCAGTCAAGAGCTGCCCTATCACGATTACAATCGCAAAGTTAGCTACCGTTCCAAGGAAAATCGCGAAGAGCACCTTGTACGGGTTGTACTTTGCCGCGAAAGCCATGGCTACAAACTGGGTTTTATCCCCCATCTCCGCCAACACAACCAAAAGGAACGCGGCGGATGCAGCGGCTAAGCTTAGTTCAATCACGATTTTTCATCTATACTGGAGGTTTGGCGATTGTTTTGTTATTTAACGTTTTCATCCAAGCTTTGAACTCTGAGGATGGCGGGTGGTCACGGTAGAGTTGGCGGCGTTTGGATTCGAGGAACAGGTTTTCTTTGCCCGCGTACTCTGCAGCCGTAACGATGCTGTGCCCAGCCGCGGTGGCTTTCTGAAAAACTGATTCCATTTTGGGTCTCCACTCTTCGTCCCGCAATGCATGATGCTCCAAAATCACCAGTGGTACCGCTTCAACGATGCGCTCCAAATTCCTAAGCCCCTGCTCGAGCTGCGTCATCTCAACGCGGAAGCCTCCTAAGTAAAGAGGTGGACCGCCCAGCATAATCACTGTGGGTTTCGCAGCCAAAATCAAATCCAGCGTGTGCGTGGACATTGGCCCTTGAACATCGGGCGCAAACATGAACCGCTCACCGCCATGCTCCACCGTTGCCATTACTACCCAGCCCAGCATCGAATCGTCAGAGCCATGTGCGACAGCCTCAGAGAACCGCAGCGATGTCTGTCCAAAACTAAACGTTTTGCCATCCGCCGCCTCCAACGATTTAGCGACCTTACCGCCTGTCTTCTGAAACATCCACGCGCGTTGCCGTTGGCTGGAGTTGATTTTTTCCTTCGAATTCTTGGCGAGCACAGTTTTGTCCTG
>CAIUPH010000066.1 GCA_903901015.1 Candidatus Bathyarchaeota archaeon
CCCAGCCCCAGCCGAAGGCTCCTGTGTCGTATGTGTAGTAGTCAGAGTATGTGTTGACTGCTGAGTACGCGAGTGCGCCAAGGGCAAGGAATGCAATTGAAATTAATAGCCCGAATATTCCGCCTAGCAATGATAGAACGTATGCTGCTGTTGGTTTGTTTTGAACTTGGTTTTGGTACATTTTTTTCTTTTTTCTCCTCTAAATTGAAACATTTCTTTGTGTGCAAGGTGTATAAAACGTTTTTGCGCTTGCTTGCGATGCAAGAAAACGACAAGTATATTTTGACATTTTCACTCAAGAAAACTTGTTCAGGTTCTGAGAAATCGTTTTCAGGTCTTTTGCAATGCAATCTGGCTCTTGCTTGCTTTCTTGGAGGTCTTTTAGGCTGTTGAACTGCGAGGGCACAAACACCGTTTTTAGTCCTGCCGCTTTGGCGCCTTTGATGTCTTCAATTGGGCTGTCGCCGATGTAGATGGCTTCGCTGGATTGGATTTTGAGGCAGTTTAGGGTGTGTTGGAATATGTGGCTGCTGGGTTTTCTCCAGCCAACTTCCTCCGAAACCACTACAGCATTGAAGAACTCGTTTATTCCCACTTTTCTTAGGCTCTTGTAGATGACGGGTGCATAAGTAAAGTTTGAAATCAACGCCGTCTTACCCTGCTGCTGGGCTTGGCGAAGCAGTTTTTTGGCGCCTTCCCTCAGCTCGAGGGTGTCGATGAAGTCTTGGAAGAAAACGTTGAGTGCCGCTTTGATTCGAGGGTCATCAGCCGTGACGGTGAAGCTCAGGTTGCACAACGCCTCCGCCACCCAGACCGCGTTGGTTACTTCCCTCAGCTCCTCGTAACGCACCTTGCGGTATTTCTCATGCGTCAAACTGTAAGCAGATAAAAATTTGTCTTTGTCAACTCCGAATCCCTCAGCCACAAGTGCACTGTAGAGGTTCAGTTTTGATGCTTCCATGCTGTAGTTTCTGCAGTTAACCAACGTGCCGATGTAATCAAAAGTTACCGCTTTACAGGGCATGGGAGTCACTTTTTGTGTTTTGCCGCTTTTTTGATTTGCGCCATTGATTTGCCGACCGCGGTTTCCAGCAATTTCTCTGGGCTGCCGATTGCCTCTTCCACTGTTGTGTCAAACGGGATTGCGCCAAGGTACCTTAAACCCAGCTTCTCCGAGGCCAATTCAACCGCGTTTGACTTGTCCATCTTCATGTTTTCAACAACGCCCACTATGGGCATCTTTAGTTCGCAGAGCAGCGTAACCTGTTTTTTGACAACTTCAAAAGCCAGAAGCGACGGCGTGGTAATTATTAGGAATTCTATGCGGTCAACCAACCGCACCAAATCGAGGACGGCATCGCCGATTCCGGGCGGCATGTCAATTATCAAATAATCCAACGTACCCCACTGGGTGACGGCTAGGAGTTCGATAAGTGCGTTTGAGACGTCTGCGCCGCGTAGGGGTGCAGGGTTGTCGCCCACGAAGTACACCAGCGACATGTACTCTACGCCCATAAATGCGGGTGGAACTAAGCCCTTGTCTTCTTTGGGCTGCACACTTGAGGGCACCCCGAGGATTATGTGGGTTGAGGGACCCGTGAAATCCACGTCGAATAAACCGACTCTGCAGCCTTCTTTGGCGAGGGACAGCGCCAATGCGGTTGCAACCATGCTTTTGCCAACGCCACCTTTGCCGCTGGAAACAGCGATTATTCTGCCGATTTTTGCTAACCGCTGGTTAATCACGCTTATCCGCGGGTCAACCACGCTTATTTGGCTCCTTTTATGTCTTGAAGCCAAACACCGCGTCCGCTGACGATTTCAAAGTCTGGACTGCCACATTTGGGGCACTTAACAAAAGTGTGTGCAACTTCGGGAACAAAATGGATAGCTTCAGCAGTGGTTTTATCGAGTTTTTTTAGGTTAAACTGCCAAGTGGTCGCGCAAACTCTACATGTGAGCGTTGACTTTGCTTTAAGGATGTGGAATTTGGCGTTTTTGAAAAGGTCTGTTTCAGTTTTCATCTGAGAGAGGGCAAATCGCAGAATCGGCGGTTCAGCCTGCTGGAGCTCACCCACTTTTATGGTGACTTCTGTGACTTCCTTGAGGTTTTCCTGCTCCGCAACCCGCTTGGCAGATGCGAGGATTGCTTCAGCCAATGCCCATTCATGCATAACTTAACCTAACTTGCGGGACAATAAAAAAATATTGCGGATATCACGAACCTATTTGCATCCTAATATCATATCATTGCAGAACCTATAGAGGGGTAGGTCGGTATTTGCGATTATTAGCTCCAATAATAAAATAACCCAACCTCACAATTAGTTAAGCGGGTCAGCAAGTTTAAATCCGCTTGGTTGATTAACCCTAAATTGTATTGAGGGGGTTTTTAATGTCCGAGAAAATTAAGGTCTTGGCTTTCGCGGGAAGCCTACGTAAAGGCTCATTTAACAAAGCGTTAATTCGCGCTGCTGTGGATGTGGCGCCTGAAAATGTTGCGATTGAGGTTTTCGATTTGGAGGGTATGCCACTTTTCAACCAGGATTTAGAAGCCACTCCACCTCAGAAGGTCAAGGAATTCAAGGAAAAAATCAGAGCCGCCGACGCGCTATTGATAGCCACTCCTGAATACAACTTTTCCATCCCGGGCGTCCTCAAAAACGCCATCGACTGCGCCTCAAGACCCAAAACCGACACACCCTTGGAGGGCAAACCAGTCGCCATCATGAGCGCATCCACAGGAAGGTTCGGAGGCGCCAGAGCACAGTACCAACTGCGGCAATCATTTATTTTCCTCAACATGCAACCAGTTAACCGCCCCGAAGTCATGCTCTCCGACGCATCGCATAACATAGATGCAGACGGAAACATAACTAACGAGCAAACCCGCCAACTCATCCGCCAACTACTCGAAGCCCTTGCAGCATTGACAATCAAGCTCAAACAACAATAAACTAACTTCACCAGTTTCAACGCTGACACAGCAAAGCCTTAAAATCTTCAGGGTGCCACGTTAGGGATTGGCGATTCAACATGAGAGTCATAGCTGACCTGCACATTCATGGGCGTTACAGCCGAGCTACAAGCGAGCAAATGAGCATCGCTGAAATCGGGAAATGGGCGAAGATTAAGGGTTTGAACCTTGTGGGCACCGGCGATTTTACGCATCCAGATTGGCTCAAAGAAGTCAAGGACACACTTGCGCCCGATGGGGATTCGGGACTTTTCAAACTTGCCAGCGGAAACTCTCCCATACGCTTCATACTTACAACCGAAGTCTGTACAATCTTTGATTACAAGGGCGAATCAAAGAAGGTTCATCACGTCATTCTGACTCCGTGGCTTGAAATCGCCGAGCAAATCAACGAGCGACTACAGAGTTTTGGCAGCTTAAGTAGCGACGGCAGACCAATCCTTAGCGTCTCCGCATCGCAGCTCGTCGAGGAAGTTATGGCGGTTTCAGGCGAAAACATGATTTTTCCAGCTCACGCTTGGACGCCTTGGTTTAGCATCTTTGGCGCGTTTAGCGGTTTCGACACCGTGGAAGACTGCTATCAAGACATGACCAAGCACATCCACGCACTCGAAACGGGTTTAAGCAGTGACCCCGCGATGAACTGGCGCCTTAGCAAACTCGACAAGTACACATTGGTTTCGAACAGTGACTGCCACAGTTTCTGGCCTTGGCGCATCGGCAGGGAAGCCAACGTGTTTGAACTCGAAAAATTCAGCTACAGCGAAGTCACCGGCGCCATAATCGCCAATGACTCCGCGCGTTTCAAATTCACCATCGAAACCGACCCCGCTTACGGCAAATACCACTGGACGGGACATCGAAACTGCAACGTCTCCCTTTCGCCCGCCGAAGCTATAAAATTCGGCAACATCTGCCCAGTCTGCAGAAGACCCCTCACCAAGGGCGTTGAGCAGCGGGTTGAGGAACTCGCGGACCGCCCAGCAACTTTTAGGCGTGAGGGGGCTCCTGGTTTTATGCGGCTTCTTCCGTTATCCGAAATCATCGCGACGGTGCTTGGGTCTGGTTCGCCTTCGACGCAGGCGGTTTGGAAAAATTTTAATTTGTTGGTTGAGAGATTCGGCGACGAATACGCGGTGCTGATTGACGCGCCCTTAGACGATATGGCAAAAGTGGTGGATGCACCCATTGCACAGGCGGTAGTGAAGGTTAGGGAAGGCAACGCGAAAGTAACGCCTGGATACGACGGCGTGTACGGGCAGTTGGTCTTAGGCATCCAAGCACCGCCAACGGTTAAACTTAAACCCAAACTAATCCAGCCTACCGTTAAGCAGAAGAGCATGACTGACTTCTGGTAAGCATCCTTCGAAATCAAATCGTTTAATTCCCCCAAACAAATCTAGCTTAACAAAGGACAGTTACTGCTTGAAAGACCTTATAGCAAAAATCACTAACACAGCCACCCAAAAGTTCGGGGCAAAATATGCTGAAGCCCGAGCGCAAAAACTCTACAAAACCAGTCTCACCCTCAAAGAGGAACGCGTAGAAGCAGCCAAACAAGGCATTGAAAACGGCGTTGCAATCCGCGTGCTGGTTAATGGCGCGTGGGGTTTTGCGTCTGTTGGCTCTTTTGACGACGCCATTTTGGAGAGTGCGGTTTCAGATGCGTGCAGAATGGCGAAACTGGCGAGTGCACGGTTGAAAACTCCGATTAAACTCGCGAATACCAAAGTTGTTAACGACCGAGTTATATCCAAGCCAAAGAAGAATCCAGCGGACATCCAGATGGAAGAAAAAATAAAAACCGCCCTATCCATAAACAAGGCAAGCTTGGGTTTCGATAAACGGATTAAAAGTTGCTCAGTGGATTACTTTGATTTGACGGGCACCAGCACCTTCGCGAACAGCGAAGGCACGTTTATCGAGCAGGATAAACTGTATGTTTGGTCAAGAATAACCGCTTCAGCCGCCAGCGAAGGCGTTTTCACTTTTAGCCGCGAAGAAATCGGTTCCACCGCAGGCTACGAACTGTTCGATACGCAGGTGCCTGAGGTTCTGGGCGTGAAGGTGGCGAAACTCGCGATTGAACAGCTAAACGCCAAATCCCCAAAGGGCGGAAAATTCCCAGTGGTTTTGGGTCCCAACGTGGTGGGGGTGTTTGTGCATGAGGCGTTTGGGCATTTGGCGGAGGCGGATTTGGCTTTGTCAGGCGGCGTACTAGATAGTAATCTTGGCAAGAAAATCGGTTCAGATTTAGTAACGTTCTACGATGATGGCACCATCGAGGGCGCGTTTGGCGCGTTCAAGTATGACGACGAAGGCGTCCCATCGCATAAAACGCTGCTCATAAAAGACGGCGTCGTAACGGGTTTGATGCATAACCGAGAAACCGCACAGAAATTCAACGCCCAGCCCACTGGCAACGCTCGGGCAGAAGACTTTCGCGTGGAACCTATCATACGAATGCGGTGCACGTACATGGCGCCAAAAGACCAATCATTTGAGGAACTAGTCAAAGGCGTCAAAGCGGGTTATTACTTTAAGAGTTTCAGGGGTGGACAAGCCAACCTTGATGGCACCTTCCAAGTGGGAATTCAGGAAGGATACGAAATCGTGAACGGCGAACTCGGCAGCGCAGTCCGCAACGCATCCATAAGCGGCAGCACATTGGAAACATTGCATAAGGTGGATGGTGTGGGAAAAGACTTCATGCTGGACCCTGGCAGATGCGGGAAGGGTCAAACAGCATTTATCAGTGACGGTGGACCGCACATACGAATCAGCGAGGTGGTTGTCGGTGGCAGTGCTTGAAAAAAACACGATGATCAGTTTGGCAGAGGACGCTGTTAAGGCAGCACTTAAGCAGGGCGCTCAGGACGCGGAAGCTTACGTTTACGAGGGGCAAGCTTCAAACATAGGTATTGAACTGGGGCAAATCAGCAAGACCAACCGAATAATCGACCGTGGCATAGGAATAAGAGTAGCCGCCAACAAAGCCATCGGTTTTGCGTATACAAACATCGTTGAAGACCAAAAAGCCATCGAGAAAGCTGTCTCCGGCGCTTTGAGCGCAGCAAGAGCCAGCAAACCCGACCCAGACTGGAACGGACTCCCGCAAAAGAAAAACTACTCTGAAACCCATAAGACTTATGACAAAAAAATCTTGGCGCTCACATCAGAAGAACTCGTGAACATAGCTGCAACTATGCTGGATGCTGCGGGGCAAGTGGATAAGCGTGTGTTTCCAATCGAGGGCGGTATAGGAAGCGCCTACATCGCAAACGCCATCGCCAACTCAAACGGCGTCACAGGCTTTGACAGGGGAACAGTGATTGAATGCAGCGTAGCAACCTTGGCAAAGGAAGGCAACTCGGTTACGCCAGTGTGTTTTGAGTTCAACGCTGGAAGAACCTACAATCTTGACCCCGCATGGATTGGAAGGGAAGCCGCAAAACTGGCGGTTTCAGCCCTCAAAACCAAGCCCGTTGAAACCAAATCAGGCAAAGTAATCCTCACACAGTTCGCTCTCCAAGACCTATTATCTTACACGTTAATCAACGCCATCCGAGCCGACAGCGTCCAACGTGACCAGTCACCGTTCAAGGGTAAACTCGGAGAAAAAGTCGCCTCAGAAAACCTCACAATCTACGACGACGGATTGTTCGCGGGTGGACTGCACACTTGGGCTTTCGACGGCGAAGGAGCCCCACACCAGAAAACCCCAGTCATAGAGAAAGGCATCCTCAAAAACTTCCTCTACGACAACTACTCAGCCAGAAAAGATGGCAAAGAAAGCACGGGCAACGCTTCACGGGCAGGGTACCTATCAACGCCTGGAATCGATACTACAAACTTCCACATAATGCCAGGAACCAAAACCGCCCAGGAAATGCTGAGCGAAGTGGACGACGGCTTAATCATCTACTACCTCCAAGGTGCCCACAGCAGCAACCCAGTCAGCGGCGAATTCTCGGTTGTTGCAACGCCAGCGTGGAAAATCAAGAACGGAGAAATAACCCATTGTTCACGCGGCGTTATGTTGGCGGGCAACATCTTTGAACTGCTCAAAAATATCAGCGTCGTCGGCGGCAACGAGCGGCAGATGGGGCAATTGATTGCGCCGTGGATTCAAGTTGAAAACGTCAGGGTAATCGGGCAGTAAACTCAGGTTGCTTTAGCCCAGAAGCTCTTGTGGTACTCGCCCAAGACGCCTTCGTAGATGCTTTTGGTTTGTTTGGCGATTTTTTCCCAATCGTACTTTTCCTGAACTCGCCGATACGCGTTTTCCTTTATGTATCTGGCGTAGTTTGCATCGAGCAGAACCTTTGATATGCCCCAAGCCAGCGAATCGGGGTTGTTAGGGTAAACTTTTACGCCTGTGACATCGTGCTCGATGATTTCGGATAAGCCGCCTGTGTCAGATGCAACCACGGGGCTCCTTGCCGCCATAGCTTCCAAAGCTACGATGCCGAAGGGTTCAAAGAGCGAGGGCACAACAGACACGTCCGCTACCTGTTGCAGTTTAAGCAATGTAGGCTCGTCCATGAAGCCTTCGAAGAGCACCTTATGTTCCAAGCCCATGCTGCGAACGATGTTTAGGAGCTGCTCTTTCATGTAGCCGCTGCCGACGATTATGAATTTAGCGTTTACTTTGCTGAGGATTTTGGGCACTGCGTTGATGAGTACGTGGATGCCTTTCTCATAGACCAACCGCCCCACGAAGAGCACGATTTTTTCTTCAGGCAAAGCAAACTTGCTTCTGAACTCCCTAAAGTCGCCGTTGACGTAATAGTTGTAGATGTTTACTCCGTTTGGCACCATGACCAGTTTGTCGCTGGGTAAACCGTAAGCGTATTTCACGTGGGAAATCATGTAGTCGCTGCAGCAGATTACTTTCCAAGCCTCATACGTGAGCCACGCTTCGGTTTCATGAATCATCTTCTCCGTTGCGGAGTGCAAGCCGTCTCTTCTGCCAAGCTCAGTCGAATGCATAGTTACCAAGAGGGGTTTTCGGAAAACATGTTTTAAGCCGATGCCAGCGTTTGCCACGAGCCAATCGTGGGCGTGGAAAACGTCGATTTTATCGGCGATTTTCCGTGTGAGCGCAGCGGTTTCCCGTTGCATGTTCATGTTCATCAGGTAAACCCATGTGGCGAAGTCAGGCGACGGATTCTTGTAGGAGTCGATTCGGTAGATTTCTACGTCGTCAATTACTTCGTGGGCTGGTGCCCCTGGGAAATCGCAGGTTACCACGTAGACTTTCACGCCTTGTTTGGCTAAGTGTTTGGATAAGAAGTAGATGTGGGGGGATATGCCTCCGATGACTCTTGGCGGATACTCCCAGCTGAGCATCATGACGGTTAATTTGTCTTTCATTCTTCCGCCTCCGCCATGCTTCCGTAGAGTTTTAGTATTTCTTCTATCCAGACGCTGGGGTCAGTGGATATGACGGTTATTTTTTCTTTGGGAACCTTGTAGATTCTGTTGACTTCGTCTTTCATCCATTCGGATTTTACGCTTATCCGTTTTGCCTCATAGAAACCCAGCCACTCGATGCTCTTTATCGCCATGTTGTATGATGCGTTGGCGTTTGGTGAACGCTGGTCCTCCAAGCTTTCAACGGAAAAAATAAACGGGATGCCCAAACCGTTTTTTAAGGTTACGGCGGCTGGGATAAAATGCCAGTCGTGCACATCGATTAAGTCCACCTGCTTGTTTGATTCGTAGTAGATGTCGGCGGCTGCCCGCTCGATTTCCTGATTTAAAGTTAAAACCCACGTCAACACGCCGATGTGGTTTCGAACGGGGTTAGCTACTCTGAAAGTTTTTACCCCGCTGGGCTCCGTGGTTTGCCCCGTAGCCGAATCATCGTATGTTACGATGTTAACTTCCACTTTGTTTTGGGCAAGCTGAGTTGACATGGCGCTTATGTACCCTGAAAGTTGACCGACCACCCTAGGCGGATACTCCCAAGAAAAAATGATAGCCCGCATGTTTCCACTACGTGAAGAGTGAACAGACCTTGATTATTCCTCGTCCATTTAGGTAGTACCGTTTCTTGCCTTCGCTATCATAGAAGCTTTCTGCAAAACCTTCGGTTTTGTACTTGTCCAGAATGCTTTCAATCTCGGCTGGGTCTCTTTGCAGAAGCCGTGCTACTTCCTCGCCTCTCCGTGCTAAATCGGCGGCGGTAGCGCACAAGTTGTGGAGTGTCTGCAAGACTTTATCGGGAAACGGAAGCTCTTCTCTCATTTCTATTGCACCGTGCTACCTGACATTTACGGCGGCTTAGCTAATAAACGCATTCGAACCAGTTTTTCCTAGAAAAGCTGGGATGCACCCTGTAACGCTTTGATTTGGGCAGCGTAACGTTTTGATGCTGCTTCAAGGAGGGCTTTTCGTAGTTTCTCACCCTTTTCCTCTGAAGCCTTAAGCTGTTTGATGGTGGATGCCAGATTCTTGTCTTTGAGTGAGCTTTGCGCCCAGCTTTCAAAGTCGCCGTTTCCAACGTGGAACTCTACGGCTTTAACGGGGACTTCTTTGAGGGCTTTGATGAAGCCTTTCAGGCTCCAAGCCATGGTGCCAGTGTAGTATTCTTTTCCTACGTCAGTGTAGAACAGGAAGGGCTCGTTGGCGGTTAAGACTGCAAGTCTTACTCTGGCTTCAAAATCGTTAAGCAACGTCTGAGCAGCAACGAACGCATCCATGGGTGATTCGTAGGGGCTAAAGTACGAGTGGACTTCTCCTGGACCGCCTCCTGCCGTGAACATGTAGTAGAGGTGGTCGCTTGTTTGGAAGTCGCGCCACAGCTTTAGGAACTCGGGGTCTTCGGATTCTTTTACCAATGGTTCCAGCCTGCGCAATGTAGTGTAGTACGCCCACTGCATGATGTTGCCAAGCCACCCAGACTGGTCCCGTTTAATGTCAGCCCAAGAAACCGTGCCCTCAGCCTCTGGCACATCAACTTCCCCAGCTGAAGCATGCTTATCCACCACTTCAGAAGGAGTAACCATCTGGAGATGGTCAAACTTGAGAATTTCATCGGGAAGATGCTGCAGGAAACTGTGGATGCCGGTTTCGGGCCAGTGGTGTTCGCCGAAGGTTTCATAATCGGGGAAGATGCTGATGCATTCGCCCTTGGTTTCGGATAGCCACTTCGCGTATTTGTCAGCGGTAAGGGGCCATTCGGGCCAAAACCGAGAGGAAAACCGAAAGCCGATGTCGTCGGTTAACTTGTAGTTGCGTAGGAATACACGGATTTTTTTGGCGCCTTTAGGAGTGTAGATGTAGTTGGGCGATTTTTCTCCAAGAATCTTCTCCACGCCCTCCGTGTAGATGCCTTTGTAGCCCATGTCCTCGACGGTTTTGGCGATGGTGTTGTTGTAGAGCAACTCGGTGTTCTCAAAAACCTTTGGCGTGTAGCCCAGTAGGTCCTTGACGGTTTGCTTGTGCATTCTGGCTTGGTCTATGAATTCTTCTTTTTCGGGGTAGAGGCTGGCGATGGAGTGGTAGTAGGTTTGGTTTAGGAACTCTACGTTTCCCGTAGCTGAGAGCTGACGAAATGATTCAAGCAGGTCTTTGTCGAACATTTCGCATTGCTCGAAGAAAACGCCTGAAACACTAAACGAGAACTTAGCCTGCTTCTGTTCGTGTTTGCGTTTGTCTATAACGTCTAGAATTATCTGGTTTGAGGGGAAATAGCATTTTCGTGCGGCACGCTTAAAGATTTCCCTGTCAGCCTCATTGTCAAAGTAGTAATCGAACAATTCAGCCTTAGACAGCCGCCTGAAGATTTTACCTTCCCAGAACAGGTTTCGCCGTAGCCTATGTGGCTGGTGAACTTCAAAGACAAACACAACATCAGTCATAACACATGTGCCTCTAAACCAAAACATATCTGAAGCTACAGTTATTTCTAACTTACCCTCAACCCCGTCTGCTCAGAAACCGCAGAGATTAAATTTTGCAGAGCATATTGAAAAAAGCTTTAATGCAGTTACATAACAAAGGTGTATCGCGGTAGAGAAGGGTGTCTGAGGGTAAAGAAGAAATCTACTCAATCATGTTTTGCTCTCTTAAGCATCCTATCCGCCGCAAGGTGCTTTGGATTTTAGCTGATAAGCCTTTGTCTTTTTCTGAAATGCTCGATTTACTCGGGGGTATCCATCTCAAACTTAACTTATCACCTTGAAAGCCTTGGTGAATTGGTAACTAAAAACGAGAACGGCACCTATCGGCTGTCGACTTTTGGTTTGGCGTCGGTTAGCACCATGAAAATCGTGGAGGAAGCACCGTCGTCAACGTATCCAACGACAAAGCAGTTGAAATAGCAACGAACGCACTGGACAGCTACAGCTTCTCCGTCAACGGCACCACCATCTCCCACTTCAACGTGCTACCGCAAGCTACCACGGTTGTTTTTCATCCGAACACCAAAAACGGGTTGGCGCTGTACCCTCAGTACACGGTTACGTTTTACCTCGACAAGGTTTACGGGGGTAACGTGAACAGCATCTCGGTTGAAGTATTGGCAGATGAGGGCGACGTGACGCAGATAAAAACGCAGAACAGCTAACCGAATTAATTTTTCAGCTTCTAAATAGAGGGGGAGGTGACAGTGAGCAACAGGTTTTTACATTAAACTTGCTAAAGGTTCTAAAAACTCTGAAAACTTGGAATCTGGGAAAAATCTTATATGAAAAGCCGTTGACTACTCACACATGTCTCCAAATAAGAATACTAACCGCTCCAAGAAAAAATCCAACAAAACACTATTCCTCGCAATCGGCATAGTCGCTATCATCCTCGTCGGCGTTGCCGCTTACGTTTTGGGTGGGCAACCAGGTAGTCCCGCGAGTACAGTGACTCCTTCACCAACTCCGTCGCCAGTCCCCTCGCCAAATGCCTCACCGACTCGGGTTCTGCTCCAAACCACAGCTGGAAACATAACACTCGAATTACGAACAGATAAACCCATAACAACAACCAACTTCGTAAACCTCATTAAAGAAGGACTGTACGATGGCACTATTTTCCACCGCGTCATGACGGGCTTCATGATTCAAGGCGGGAAAAACGACAGCGCAACTGTTGCAACAATCCCTGACGAAATCGGCACCAACAATCGCAACACAGCATACACCATTGCCATGGCTAAAACCAGCGCCCCCAACTCAGCCACAAGCCAATTCTTCATAAACGTTGCAGACAATGGGCAAAAGTGCGCGCCGAGCTTCGATGCAACCTACACCGTGTTTGGACAAATCATATCAGGAAAAGACGTGGTGGATGCAATTGCTAACGCGTCAGCTACAGCAAATCCGTACAATCCCAGTGAAATAAGTGTTCCAGTGCACCCCGTAACCGTCATAAAAGCCACAGTTCTGACTTAAGCAAGATTGAAAAATCGGATTGGCTGCTCTATTTTTCTTTCTTTCTAATTAGCGGCAGTTCCACCTGCAATAGCCATAATAGCCAAGGTTCCAATTGATATTCGGGATTAAACTATGTCAAAACAACCAGCAAGTCAACCTGAAACCAAAGTCCTATTACACACTAGCATGGGTGACATAACCATTGCATTACGCAGTGATATGCCCATAACCACTGGCAACTTCAAAAAACTGGTAGAGAAAGGAACCTTCAACGGCACCATCTTCCACCGAGTCATACCCGGATTTATGATTCAAGGCGGCGACCCAACAGGAACCGGCTACGGAGACCCATCCATACCCGAAATAAAAGATGAGTTCACACGCACCAACCGCAACGACAAAGGCACAATCGCTATGGCGAATGCAGGTCCAAACACAGGCAGCAGCCAATTTTTCATAAACCAAGCCAACAACAATTTCCTTGACGATAAGCATCCTGCGTTTGGAAAAGTCACAGCTGGAATGGACGTGGTGGACAAAATCGCTAAAGTGCCAAGAAACTCAAACGATAAACCGAAAACAAACGTAACGATAATCAGCGCGTCAATAGTGCCTTAAGCAAAAACAAAAAAATAAAAAAAGTTAGCCTATTTTTCTTTCTTTTCTTCTTTAGGTTTAGGCTTAGAGCCGATTTCTACGACTTGGATGCCTATCTGGTATCTTTTTCCGCCAGCCACCATCTTGCCCGTTCCATAGTACCCTTTGCTGCCTGTTTTGAAGTCTTTCTTGTCAAGGATGAAATTCTGTTTATCGCCACATAGTTGAATGGCTGCCATATTTACGTCGCTCATTTTCAAAGTTCACCTAAACGTTACTTCTTATTCAGTAGGCGTTGCTTTTCACCTTTTCGCTATTCCAAGCAGTCGTTTTGAGTTCGGGGTTACTTTTTTATTTTCATTAAACCCAAATCCACGGCTACCATGAAAATGAAGGGCAATGCAAGGTAGAAAAACGCGAAGAACACATTCCCGAATAGCATGTTGGATGGCTGCGAGAGAAAAATAGGGTTCGACAAGTCCAATCCGACAAGATGGAAAAGACCCAGCAAAGCTGAACCCGTGAGGGTTAAAGCTAAACTTACTAAGAATTGAACGGTGAGTCTTCTTTCTTTTCCGAACATGAAAATAGAGATTAGGGAAGATAAAACGAACATCCAGGCGAATGAACAAATGAAAATCGGTACGTTAGCGTTGGAGTTTATCCATGAAGCTAAAAGTGGAGCTGAACTGCCTACAGAGGATGCTACGGTGGTTAGGGCGGTTTGGGTGAAAATTTGGTAACTAACCATTAAAAGCCAAGCGAGAAACAGGTAGGTTATTTTCAGCGGAATAGATCTCGCCATACATTTCACCCAGCACAACTAGCATGGACTTGTTTTATAACAGTTCCCGTTCAAGCTGGTTCATTCAGCCGAGCCTCTCTTTCGGTGCTTTTTCGGGAAAAGCTTTTAACGCTGTACGGTCAGTTCAGATTCCATAAACAAGTGAGCACCATGCTTAAACCTGAAAAAATCATCGGTTACAGCCTACTAATCTTAGGCGTCATTTTGCTGCTTTTCTCAATCTATGAAATGGTAAACGTTTACACAGGAGCCACTGCAGCGCCAAACCTCTTCCATCTCTCAGACGTTTCGATGCCCACAGGCGAAAATGAAACGAACGTAACCTTGATTCAGGGTGCCCAGTTAAGTCAGGTGCCTAACTTGTTCGCTTGGTTTATCCTGATGGGGTTTGTTATGTTTGCAGCTGGAAAAATCGCTTCTATTGGCGTGAACATGATTAAAGACGTCAAAGTGGAAATCAAAGAAGCCGTTCAAGTTCCAAAAGAAATGGGCAAGCAGTAACCCATAAACTGAACAGAAGCTGAGAATGCTATGGACGCTACCATGTACATTAAAATTGTTCTAGATGTCCTGGTAGCTGTAGTCATAACCGTAGTTTTGGTCTTCTTGGCGCGGCATGCACGAAAAGAGCAGACTTTCGTCGGATACAAGGACAGGTCAACTGATGAAAAATACGTTGGGTACGGGCTTTTTGCGGTGGGCGTAATTTTGATTCTTGTATCGGCTTTTGAGTTGTTTCTGCTCTTAAACGGCGGGACATATTCTCGAACAGCCTTCAACTTATCCAGCATTTCAATAGGTGGACAGGTGATTTCTGGGCAGGTTTTGAGTTTAAGTTTAGCGGTTGATTTCTGGCTTACAATCCTTGGCTATGGGGGAACAAAATTTGCTTCGCTTGGAATGGACATGCTGAAGGGCAAAACGGCAAAAGTGCAGTTCAAAAACTGAAAAACCTCGCTGTAGTGATGCTAAGTCCTAAACCAAACAAGACAACTGGCTTTATTGGCAAAAAGGGCATCATCTGCAGGAACTGTTTTTTTCTTTAGTAGAAGATAATGGCCCCCCTTTTACTCATCATCTACCAGCAGGCTTTTTGAGCAATTGCATTTTTGTGTCTGCCTCTGCTATGGGTTGCAGGCTGGTTGTGGAGACTTCTACAAGTAGTGCCGAGAACAAAATATACAGAGTTTCCTAAAGCAAAAGTAAAAGTGATTGGTGCGGTCGCCGGGATTTGAACCCGGGATCATTAGCTTGGAAGAGCAATATTAAGCAAGAAGTAGATTGGAAAGACTTTCACAGTTGGATGCTGAAGACTTGCCGACCAGAACATTGCAGAGTTGTAGTTACGCAAGCCAAGAAATACTGCCTATGTTTACTGAATCATGACTTCAGTGAAATAACTATCCTAAAAGAAACGACAAGACCGAACGCAATGAAATCTCTCTCGGCACTTTCAAAATACCTTGGTATGCATGAAGATTTCAAGTTGCTTGTCAAGAATTACAGTTTGAAGTGGACAGGTAGAAGTGCTGAAGATTTAATTGTTGACAGAATTACTAAAGTTCAAAATTCAAATGAAATCTTTGAATGGATAAAACAAGTCAAGCATATTAGACCTGAATTGTGTGAGTTTATGGATTTTATGGCTATTACTGGATTAAGATTAGTTGAGGCGGTAGCCAGTTATAATCTGATAATTAAGCTAAGCAGAGAAGACAGATTAAACGAGTATTATGTCTATGAAAAAGGAGTTCTTGAGCATTTTAGGTTCAAAGAGGTTTTCTTTAGAAAAAGCAAAAAAGCTTTCCTCAGTTTTGTCTCAATAGATATGGTGCATAAAATTGGTGAGAAAAAACCATTTTCAAGTTGTTTTTATGTTCAAAATCTAATCAGAAACAAAGGTAAAGGATTAAAACTACACTTTGGAGACATAAGAGAAGTCAATGGAACATTGCTTACTAAATATCTGAAAGACAATGAAATCGACTTTTTACATGGTAGAGTAACGAGCAGTGTATTTATGAAAAATTACTTTAACCCTTCATTAATTAGTGATTTGAAAGTGAGAGCCTTCAAAGCTTCTGACGAAATAGAAGCTAAAATTCAAGGAAATAGCTAAACAGTTGACTGTGATTTTGGTTGAAAATGCATAAATATTCACACTAATTTTATATTCATCTCAAAATAGGTGTATTAATTGGACAATCATCTAAAAGTAAATGTGCGAAAAAAAGAGATTTGGGTGCTATGCAAAGAATATCAAAAGTTCACCCGAGAAGGCGGACAAATGACTCCAACGGAATGGAACCAGCAAAATTTAAAAAATTCTCACCAAAAAAATAGGGAAAAAAGTGAAAAATACCCCTGTTGGTTTAGCGAGTCCTAAGCCTAAAACTTCTTACGATACTTACGATAGTCACTATTTATCTATCCTCTATTTTTTTTAAAAATTACATTTCTTCTAATATCTTAAGCAGCGTAAGTCGCGTAAGCTAGTTGAGTCTCTCAATTTTGCGGTTTTTCTTTTCGCCGAACCTACGGATTTGTTTTTTGCTTTCTAAGGTTTCAGCAATTTTGCGGGCTGTGGCTATAGAACAAGGTGCAGACTTACATAGTGAACCATAGAATTCATTTATGTCAACAGCTTTGGCGATTTCAAGAATTTCGAGCGCGAGGTGTTCTTTATCGTTTGTGTCGGCGAGATTCCATCTTTCCACAAAGAAATCAAGCATTGATGTCCAAAGTTCTTTTAACAATTCAAATGCATACTCAACATCTCTTGGTTCAACTTTACTGCGTTCATCAAGCCATGCATGATGTGTCGCGAGCTTAACCATTAGCAAATCTCTTCTTATTGTGAAACTTTTAAGTCTGTTAACGTATTCAGCGCCTGCACCGAGAAGTATTTCATCTAAAGCCTCCGCCTTTGAACAAATTAACTTCTTAGTTTCTTCACTGTAGAGGAATTTGTCGATTAGCGGTTTCTTTTTTAAGATTGCCACCAGAGATTGAATATTCGATGATTCATCGATTTCTTCTCCAAGGTTTGAGATTATCTCGGTTCTGAGAGTTTGATATTCCGAAAAAGCAAAGACCTTGAAAACAGGAATGAATCGTTGTATGAGTCCGCTTCGGGTGACTAAAGTGCTTATGTTAGCAGGTGGAACAGTCCATAGTGACAGTACGGTTTTGCTTTTGAATTCTGGAATTTCTCCGTCTTTGAGTCGTCTGCTCATTCTGTTGTTTGTGTCTTGACTTTCGCAAATGTTTCTTAGCAGGTCATTACCCCATTGGTCGGGTTTGCATTCAAGTAGAGAACCTGCTTCTGAGACAGAGAGATAATCCACGAGTTCCAAGTCACCTTTCACGGATACTTCTGTTGAGACTTTTTTTCCAGTATCGGGGTTTTCTACCGTTTCTGTTTTTAGCCCGCCCAATGCGCCTGGACTTGTTAGCATGCTTCTGCGTTTGACAACATATTTGGGGAAAATACTTGCAACAACTGTCTCAGCAAATTCCATGGCTGGTTTTTTACCCGTGCCTGAATCTTGAATTACTAAGAGGCTTGTTCTTAAATCGATATACTCTGCACCATAGTATATTTTCGTTTCCCGAAGAATTATCCCTATCACATTATGCATCGCTGGCAATGAAAGATGCGAATTCTGTTTACATTTTACAGAGAATCGGTTTTTCCATTGTTCAATGAATTCATCTGCTTTGGAGCCACTAAATGCATTTAGTGATGCTTTGTTAGGCGCATCAAGTTTGATTTCAGCAAGACACAACAGACTCTCTAATGTTTCCGACATTTTCTCCTCTCCTTGTTGGAAAATTCTCTTTGATTTCAAGTTTCATTGTTACAGGACATTTCTTAACGAAGATTAGCCTGTCAACTTTTGTTTTAATTTGAGCTTCAAGCTCTCGCCAGTTGTCTTCATCAAGTTGAACAATGAAGCCAGCGTTGATTTTATTTTTCTCCATTTTTATTCTATCTCCATTTCATACAGAAGTCACCAGAAGTCAAGCTTTGAAAAGTCAACTCATGGTGACCTCTTCATAGATAACATTTTAGTTATGTTCAGGGAGCACATTTACTCCCTTACTATAGTATCAGCCCAGTTTAGAGCATGTGATTGCCTTTCAGCTTATGAAAATAGACTCCTAAAACAGTGAAAAAGCATCTGTAGAAGAGAAAAACTCTAGATACACGTAAGCAATTCTTTGGAGAAAGAGGTGCTATATCTCCCTGTACCACTCCGCTCTATAAAATTTGCAATATGACATAGAGCCAAAACATACATAGATTTTAAAAACTCCCTATTTCATCCGTAATTTGTGCAAATGAATATCAAACCACCTAAAATATCCATAAAAAATACCTTTAAAAAATTAATTTTGAGGGAAATACACAATAGATTCGACAATTATGCATCTACAAAAATCCAAAGGATTAAAGAATTATCAAGTTGAAAAATTTATAAGAATAGTGGGTTAATTAAGAGATGAGGTTAGATATTGGCTAAGCGTTCTCTTGGCATAATCCTGATAGCAGTTTTGTGTCTTTCGATTGTTTATAGCTTCAATATTAGCACAGCAACTTCAACTGACTCTTATTTTGACGATTTCAATGGAGCACAACTCTCGACAGGATGGAAGGTTGAGAATGGAATAGGAGATTACACTCTTAACAATGGAATAATGACATTGTCTTCCTCTACGTCTAGCGGAGGCGAAGCTGTTACTATTTATAGAGATTATATGCCTCAAACTGACGAATTCACTGTTTCGGCTAGAGTAAGTTCTGATAGGTTGGCTGGTTTTGCTTTGAGAATTCAAGCTGGGCCTCTTCCTATCTTTGGGAGTACACAAGGTGCCCAACTGGAAATTGACAATGGTGTAGAAAACAAAAATTTTATGGCTTCATGGAATGCAGGTAGTTGGACTTGGACTAATGTTTACAGCCCAGTTGCAACCAATGTTTGGTTTATACTGGAGATGCAAGTTCAAAGGAACCCTTTCACAATCACCTACAACGTTTACAGTGATTCAGGAACCTTGCTTGGAACACTTTCAACGAATAACATAGGTTTTAGTTATGACAGCATTAACTACATCTGCTTAGAAGCATGGACAAGTCCGACGGCTTATAATATTGACTGGGTTAGAGTAGAATCGGCTCTTACACAAACTCCGCTTACACCAATTCCAACTTCAATTTCAACAGGTCCAACAGCTACTTTTATACCTACTACAACACCAGTTTTCAATTCTGGAATCACAATTTTTAATTTGAACCCTGCAATATTTATATCAATTTTACTTGCCGCGTTCTTCATTATTTTACTGGGCTATCTATTGATTATGGGAGACAAGAAAAAGAATTGGAAATTGTCTAAGGAAAAACTTGCAGAGTTAATAAAAATCAATGGTCGAATTGAATTAGCAGAAGCTTCCAAAGTGACAGGCGTAAAAGCATCTAAAATTAAGAAGTTATTTTCTGAGTTATTTGACGAAAATTCAGTAGCTCAAGGTTTCTTTGTTAATGATGACAAAGAATTCGTTACTGAGTCGCTTCTGGTAAATTGGGTATCGAAAACGGGAAAGTTCAGTTTTGCAGATTTTGGGTTAACTTTTGGTCTCGTGGAATCTGAGGCTAAAGAGATAATTCAAGATTTGTTTAATGAGAAGAAGCTGAAAGGCGCTTTCACGTTAGATGCACAAGGTTTCGTTACCGAAGATAGACTTATAGGAGAAATAGGAAAGGACATGCAAAGTTCAAATTCAGAGCATGCGAATTCAAGTAATAATTGGGTCAATAACCCCGAGACAAACCAAAAATCAGAAATTAAACCTGAAAATCCTCCTGCAAAATCCGATGAAACTAACTCAAATTCTGATGCCAACTCTAATGCAAAAAATTTACCAAAATTCTCTCTTCTAGAATCGGAAGAAATAGAGCTGGAACTTGAAAATGATTGGCAGGTTATTCAACATGGTGAGAGTTTTGAATGGTCAAAGTCCATGTTTCATTTTGAATTATTGAGAAAACCTTTACTGACAAATAAGCGAATAGTTTTACTAAAGGACAACGAAATAGACTTTGAACTTCCTATTGATTTATTAAATAGTGTTGAAGTTAAGGCATTATTTTCAGGAAACTCTTACTTGAAACTTCATTTAAAAAATGGCGATGTGACTTCTTTTATGTTTGTCTGTACAGGTGCAAAAATGTTTTTGGGAACATTTTATTTAGCTGGAAAATACCGGACTATACTGAATCAATGGGTAGAGTCTATAAACAGACTGATAATTGCTAAAAAGAATTGATTGAGGCGAGAATGATGAATGTAACTAAATTCAGTGAAGAGGCAGTAAGACTCAATGTCTCAATCCAAGATGTTAGAAGTATTTATGAAAAATCGCTAAGTGACGGAAAGATTAAGGGTCTAATTGTCCCTAAGAAGGATGAGATTATTCGTTTTAGCGATGAAGAAATAGATGTTTTAGCCACAAAATTAGATGCTGGCAAAGTCTCTCTGGGTATTCTTACTACAGAATTAAATTTGATGCCCTACCAAGTACGCACAATTTTTGATTATTTGCTGAAGAAGAACAAAATTAATGGGGTTTTAACTGATGATGACATTTTTATTTCAAATAGTGTTTTAAGGAAAGAAATAATTAATGAAGCCGAAAAAAATGAAAGTATAGACGCGCATGTTCTTTCCAGCAAATTGACTACCACTGAGAAATCAATTAACTCAATAATGGATAACTTATCTTATCAAATTTTATCATCTGTTTCAACTTATAGTAAAATAGGATTTGCAGATTTAGCTCGCGAAGCCAATCTGCCAGAAAACGTAACTAAACTTTTTTTGAAAAAACTTATTCAAGATGAAAAACTCGTTGGACAACTTGACATGGTTAACAATGTTTTAACGTTGGAAAAAGTGAAACCATCGAGTAGACCAATAGAGGATAATCAGAGCACCCTCTATTCAAGACCTTTAAGTAATCCACCTTCTGATGCGTGGTATATTGTTCCATTATTTTTTGGTTTTTTGGGTGGTTTGATTAGTTATTTCATTGTTGACAATGATGACCACGGAAAAGCAGTAAATCTATTCTGGTTTGGAGTAATAATGTCAGTTATAGATGCCTTAATAGCTTGGGCTTATTGGTCATGGGTTATGTCACTTTTCCATTTTATTTGAACAATATTATTCATTTTGTCTCTGAAAAGCTTTTTAAGCTCAAAGTATGCTTATATTTTAAAATAAGGCTTGAAAATAAATGCTTAGCCTAAAAGAGACAGAATTCCTTAGAAATCCCGAAAACTTCAACGTCAATTACCAATATTTCTTGAAGCATCAAATAAAAACAAAAGTTAAAGCTTTGTCAAGTGAACTCGAGCTCCTCAGTAATGCAGGATTCTTGAATAATCTTAGTGAAAAATCTAAGACTCTTAGAGATTTCAATAAGAATCAAGAAAATGAAAAAAGCTCAAATCAAGCTTCTTTAAGAGAAAGTTGGTGCGGTCGCCGGGATTTGAACCCGGGATCATTAGCTTGGAAGGCTAAAGTCCTAAACCAGACTAGACGACGGCCGCGCAAGATAAGCCATTATTCCCAGGCTTAATTTAAGTTTATCTGGGCTAATACCTGATGCGAACGCTGTGTTCTTGTGTGTTGATTAGGTTTTGAGTTTGACAGGTGAAAATTCCTTCTTTGCAGGGAAGCCTATATCTTAGTCACGTCACATGGATAAGGTAGTTTAGGTTGGACAAGATGAGCACAGGAAAGGATAGGCATAAAATTCCCGGCAGCCGCATGAAAATATTAACAAAAGATGCGAAGCAAATGGTGAATGGACCATACTACTGCCCTAAATGCCGAAAAGAACTGCTGAATATTTGTGTTAACCTTAAAACCAAAGAAGTCTACGCCGTGTGCAAATGCGAGCTTGAGTGGCCGTTGACTTACGCGCCTGTTTTTCAACCCGTAGATTACTACAACAAGTTCAGAGATGCATGGAAAAAGCAAAGCTACGGAATAATCAAGCCACCGTCAGAACCTGTAAAGCAGAAGTAACCATTTATTCTGTAGAGCAAATAGACGCCATTTCAAAAACAAACTGTCTATAAGCAGGAACTCTTCACACTATAAAATGGAGCAAACGCTTTGACTGAAGAAAAACTTGACTTCCCCCGTAAACTGCTCGTTTTAGGAAACCTTGGGCTTCTAGGGTGGGTTCTTCTAGCCTCGTTAGTGTGCTACTGTATAATTGGCTCTATGGCGTGCTCTTCTTTGTATTTTTAGCCTTCATGGTTTACGGTGTTCTGCGCAGAATCGGATGCGGCAGCTGCTACTTGTGCAAGTCGTACACGAGCGGTTTTGGCAGACTATCAGGGGTTTTCTTTGGCAGAGGATTTGTGAAGAAGGGAAGCGTAGGTTACAGGCTTGGAGTAGTGGTGTTCATCTATTTCCTGTTGCTACCGATGCCTGTTGGGCTTCTTGCAATTTCGTTGTTAGGCGCATTTTCTTTCGTTAAGGTTTTGGTGCTTGTTTGTCTTTTGGCGGAGGCAATTTACAGTTTAACCACTTGGTACAACAGTTCGACAGCAACCAAAAAGCGTGATTTGGGAGAAGGTTTTAAACGGTTGAACATAAAGTATTAGTGACATCGAAATGGTCAAAATGGGTTGGCTCTCGCTGAAACAAAAACCATTCAGATTCTCAGTCATCATACTTTTAGCGCTGATTGTTCTGTCTCCAATGGTGGCTGTCCATCCAGCGTTGGCACAAACTAACGGATACTACTACAAATCGTTCTCTTGGGATTATAACGGAAGACATTGGAACTGGAACTTAACTATCCCGCAAGATCTCTACAACGCTTACAAAGCGGTTCCAGTTTCAACTCGAACCCGAGATGGACCTGCAGGCTACGGTTTCTGCACTACAACCAAGGATTCTTACATTCAGAACTTGGCTATGGAACTGAACAGCACTGCAAACCAGCAGGGGTACAATTCCTACGATAAAGTCAGCTTTGTTTTAGCGTTTGTTCAAAGTTTACCCTACACTTCGGATAAGGTGACCACTGGATATGATGAGTATCCACGGTTTCCGATAGAAACTTTGGTTGATGACGGCGGAGACTGCGAAGACACCTCGATTCTTTTTGCCACGTTAACTCTCATAATGGGTTACGGCACAGTTTACATTAATCCGCCAAACCATTACGCCGTTGGCATCTTGGGCAACGATATACAAGGCACCTCCTGGACCTATCCAAAAGGATCCAACAACACCTATTATTACTGTGAAACCACAGGCGACGGCTTCACGATTGGACAGTTACCCGATGAATTTCAGGGGCAAAGCGCCTACATTTACCCCATAGACGAAGACAAACAGTTCGTTCCTGAAGGAGTATCTCTAACTACTCCTCAACCCAGCCCAACATATTCAGGCTTAGGCAACCAACCGACTCCAATACAAAACGGTCAACCAACGCCAACTGGCTCCGCTTCATCCAACGGTCCAGGACCAAGCGCTCAAAATCCTATGCCGTTATCGTTTAACCTAATCGAAGACAACCCGCTTTTGTTCATAATCATCGCGTTCGCCATCGTTGTTTCAATCGTCCTCACCATTTGGTCCGTGAGAAAAACAAAGATCATCCCGCAGGAGCAAATACCTGTGTCTCCCGAACCAGTCACACCGCAGGCTCCAAGCACTGATTCAGACTCCAACAAATTCTGCATTTTCTGCGGGTCAAGCAACAAAACGTATGCTGCGTACTGCGAGAAATGCGGCAAACAAATAGGGCAGCAATCAGCTTAACTGGTTTAATGTTTCTTTAGTGAACAAATCTATTTTTGAACGCGCATAGACTACAATCGCGGCTTCCAGCAGTATTACAATTGAAAGAAAAACTGTTAAACCCCAAGTTAAGTTAATGAGTGAGTGGGCAGCGGTTAAATTCACGGTGTCGCCGTTGGAGATTAGCTCGCTCCAGAAGGTCGGGTTCCGCGTCGTGATGAATGCATTTAAGTCCGTAGCCATCCACACGCATACGCCTACGAGAACAAACGCGAAGGCGCAGCCGACCAGAGTAATGTTTTTCCAGTCTGAAGATAGCAGGGAAGAAAATTTTACGCGGGTTCCAACTTCTGTGGGTTCTAAAGTTGCGGCGATGGTTTTTTTGGCTGTCTGAGGCGCAATTCCCCAAAGCGACCCCTGCTTAAAACAGATTTTGCTTGGCGCTTCCTCAGAAATAACTTTGCAGCCTTTCTCTGTGAAGGCACCTTTCAGTTTTCGGTAGGCTTCGTTGATTTCTATGTTGAGCGTGCGTTCAAACATCAGGACACCGCAAGCCACTATGTGCTATGTTGCTATTTTGGTTTATCTTCGTTTCTGTAAAGCTGCTTCTGGTACTGAGACGACTTAAATTTTAAGCCTGTAACGGGTTGGCGCGGCATGGCTCTTTGGCGCTCTAAGTTCTTGATTCTCGCGTAGAGTTTTGAGACTTTTGTGTTTGACGGAATCTTTGATTTGGGTCTGTGGACGGGCACGGGGGTGAACGGCTGGGTTATCTCCAGTTTTTTCTGCTTGGATTTCTTGAAGGCTACGTTGCTTGCTTTCTTGAATGTTACAGTGCCTTCTTTGAAGTTGACTTCCTGCACTTCCCAGCCTGCATCCAGCCACACCTTCGCATGAACACTCAAAGAAGCGTTGCTCCACCAAGCGGGGTCTTTGTAAGCTGCCATCGGAAGGTTGCTGCCGATTAACCCGTCAATCATCGCAAACTTTAGCGTAACCAGGTTCGTGAATGCGTCTCTAACTTTCAGGTGACTTTCAAGTCCAGCCCATTTTGAAATGGTCTTCGGCGAAACGATTCGGTGGGCACAGTGCAGGCAAAGCATCGCGTTTGGGTCGTCTGTGGCAACGTCGGGGGTCATGCAGTCTTTGCAGAACAGTTTCCTGCAGCGTTCACACTTTCGCATGTACGTTGTCCGCATAACTCTGCCGCAGATTACACATTCATCCTTCATTGACTATACCTTCCACCGATACAAGAAATGCTTTACTCAAACATTGTTTATGAGAAGATATTAATTTTCAGCTGTCAAACCTGCTTTTTCATCCTTAAAACCGTTTTTCGAAGTTAACTGCTTCAGGGTGCCCCTGATTTCTTCCCACACCAACCCAATCAGCTCTCTGGCTTGATGGTCAATGAGCAGCAGCACACCAATGTAGAGTGCAAAGCCCCCGACGGCTTTCGCAATCGTATAGAGCAGCGTTGAAGTAGATGGAAGAAGGTAAAGTACGAATCCCATCAGTAACGCTGACAGGATGTATTTTGCGATGCTTTTCCACGCGACCGGTATTTTGATGGAGTGGCGCATGAAATAGTATAGTCCAAGCAGGGTTGAAACGTGAACAGCCAAAAGAATCACAACAACCTCTACCGTTGCCTGCACAGAATCAGCACCAGGCAAACCCGTCAAAACAAAATATGCCAAAGGCACAGCAATCGCCGCTTGAATGTAGGGGATGGTGAATACTTTGAAGATTTTGCTTCGGACAAGTTTGCGGAACGCGATTTTTCCTTCAGCGTCAAACCCCTCGACTCCCATTACGCAGTTGGAGTAAAACGCGGTAACCATCACGATTAAAGTGTCAACTGTTAATGCTATCAGCACTGGCCAGGCGACGCTGTAATCCATGTTTAGAATCGTGAGGAAAGACATGGACATAACCATGGTGATGGCTGCAAAGGGAATCGCCAGCATCATGACTGTCCTGAACGAGACGCCGATTTGTTCATCGTTGCAGCTTTTAGCTAAAAGTTTAGGGTACAATGCGAACGCCAAAGAATTTGCGTAACTAATTATCACCGTGAAAGTGAGGGCAGCTTGATAGTACGCTCGTGCGCCTGACCCTCCGTACAGGAAAAGCAGGATAAACACAAAGGACAGCAATTGCCCGCCTACGGCGTTGTAAACTATTGCCGGTGACCCCTTAATCCATTCTTTAAGGTAGCCCCAATGCACTTTTTGTTTAAGGTAACTTCTTAGAATGTAAATGTAGAAGAATACCTGAACTACGCAGGACACTACTAAGCCCAGTATGGCGCCGAGGAACAATTGCTTAAAACCTAAAATCACGACCAAAGCAATACTAACCTTAACTATTTCCTCAATCATTAAGCCGTACCCAACAAACTGGGGCTTTACGCACTGCAGTATACTCTCAAAAATTGTGATTGAGTAAAAAGTCAAGATGTAGAAGCCTGCGATAAGGTAGATTGGCAGGTAACTGCTGGTTCCTATGGCGTTTGAAATCAGGAATATGACGGGGAAATAGATTATGGTTGATGCAAGAGCTATGGTCAGGTGGGCGGAAACGCTGGTTTTAACTGCGCCTTCTTTTCCCCGAGCCACAAACCTGGTTGCCCAGAACGGTATCACAGGGTTTAAAAGCATAAAGTAACCCGTGTAATCAAAAATGTTTGTCCAAACGTTAAATTGATCAGTGGTCATGTTTCTGGTTAGAAGGAGCGTAAATACAAGTCCAGTGATTAAGCTCAAGATTTGGGTTGTGAACACGACGAACCCGCTGTATCTTAGCCTGACTTGATGGGTTTCCACAAGTTTTCCTACTTTACGATGTTTTAAGTTCTAATGGATAAACAAAGCTTTAGATATACTATTTCCCAAATCAAAAAAAAGCCTGAAAAATAAGAAAAAGCGGCTGAATTTACCCCTTCACAACCGCTAACGGAACAAGCCTTGCAACTTTGGTTGCAATCCCAACCTTGTCGCTCACATCCGCAACCATATCCACATTCTTGTAAGCTGGGTCAGCTTCTTCAGCTAAGACTGATGCGCTTTGCGCTCGAACCACGATGCCGCGTTTCTCCAAGGCTGATTTTATGTCTCCGCCCCAGAACTGGCGTTTGGCGGCTGAACGACTCATCATTCTGCCCGCGCCATGCGCTGTTGAGCCAAACGTCAAATCCATCGCTTTCTGCGAGCCGACCAGAACCCAGGAGCTTGTACCCATGCTTCCTGGGATAAGCACTGGTTGCCCTTCACTGCGGTAATCGTCTGGAACATCAGGGTGTCCTGCTGGGAAAGCGCGTGTTGCGCCTTTGCGGTGGACCCAAACTTTTTTCTTCACGCCATCGCCGACGTCGTGGGTTTCTAATTTAGCGATGTTGTGGGCGACGTCGTAAACGAGTTTTAATCCGAATTTTTCTGCGTCTTGACCGTAAATCTGCTGGAAACTCTGGCGAACCCAATGCATGATTGCCTGGCGGTTTGCGAACGCATAGTTGACTGCGCAAGCCATGGCTTCGATGTAGTCTTTGGCTTCACTGCTGTTTCCTGGGGCACAGGATAGTTCGCGGTCGGGCAATGAGATTTTGTATTTCTGCACAGCATGCTCCATGACCCTGAGGTAGTCAGAGCACACTTGGTGACCGTAACCCCTTGAGCCACAATGGATCATAACCATAACTTGACCCTCATGGGTAATCCCGAAGGCTTTGGCGGTTTTCGAGTTGAAGATTTTGTCAACTTTTTGGATTTCAAGAAAATGGTTTCCTGAACCCAACGTGCCAATCTGGGTTAAGCCGCGGTTTTTCGCGGTGTTCGAAACCTTGTCTGGGTTAGCATTTTTCATACGACCATTTTCTTCACAGTGGTCTGCGTCTTCTGACCAGCCCAGTCCGCGGTCGATAAGCCACTGTACGCCTTCAGTGACTAGTTTTTCTAGGTCGCTGTTGGATATGGTGAAGTCTTTTCTGCGGCTGCCGAGTCCCGAGGGAACGTTGCGGAAGATTGCTTCTGCCAGCGGCGCAAGTTTGGGACGCACATCTTTTTCTGACAGCGTGGTTGATAGGAGCCGTACGCCGCAGTTGATGTCGTAGCCGACTCCGCCTGGGCTGATGACGCCGTCTTCGTAGTCGGTTGCTGCTACGCCGCCGATGGGAAAACCATAGCCTTCATGACCATCGGGCAATGTAATTGCGTGTTTGTAGATACCTGGTAACTGGGAAACGTTTGAGCACTGCCAAAGTGTGCGGTCAGTCTGCATCTTCTCAAGAAGCGCCTGATTAGCAAAAACCATGCCTGGAACCCTCATCTCAGGCTTGTACTGTGGAATTTTCCACATGTAATCATTAACTTTCTCTATTGGAACCCGTTCTGGAGCTGCCCTGCTTTCACTTTCGCCCAAAAATCTTCACCGTCACAACAAAAGAGGAAAGAGACTATAAAACGTTTATGAACCCTGTTTTTGCTTGGCGGCTTCAACAAAGCCTCTTACGCAGTTTTCCAACACGGTTTTTGAGTAAATGCGATGAGACTTCACGAAGTCTGCAACCAAACTCATTGCTTTGTCTTGGGCGATGATTTGGGCTTGAATCTGCTCGAAACTCCAGTTTTTCTTCACACCGTCTTCTGCGATTTCTGCCCAAAGTTGAAGCTGCAGCTTGTAGTCTTTGAGGTGCTGCACAGCGTCGCCAGCCTTTCCGAAATGGCTAAAATACAGCGCAGTAGGGTTTAGGTTAATCAGCTTGTATAGGGAAGCCAACGCGGCATCCATATAGAAGGGTGGCGGCGTAGTTGGAACCACAACGTCGAACTCTGGAAGATACGTGCCAGCGGCATCGCCCGGGAAGACTCCGCCATTGAACGATTCTTGGAAACTCAGGTTGTGCGAAGCATGACCTACAGTTTCCGTGACAGTTAATTTTGCATCATCACCTAAATCAAACGTGCCTTCGGTCATGGGAATTATGCGGTCTTTGGATACGGGTTCGGGTTTGCCGAAGACTTCGCTCACGAACCCCAAGACTTTCTGGGAGGATGTCCAGAGCCGTTCGGGGTCAACCATGTGCGGCATTCCTCGGGGGTGCACGATGACTTTGGCGTTTGGCAGGAACTTTAGCAGTGTGCCTACGCCGCCGCCGTGGTCCAAGTGGATATGGGTGACAGCGACGTATTCCACGTCCTCAAACGGTACATTGAGCTCCCGTAAGCCAGCGAGCAGGTTTGGCACTGAATTAGTCGGGCCAGATTCCACGAGGAAGGGCTTTTTGCCTTTTATCACGTAGCTGCAGATGAGGTTTTTGAAGCCGCCAGTGTTGAGTTCGACTTGGTAGAGGTTTTTCCCAATTTCCTTGGTGTGCAAATGTTTCCCTCGATTTGATGATAATAGATGATTGGTTGAGGCATAAATATTTCCGATTAAGACACGATTTATGCCTGCTTTGCAAAGCTTAAATTCACATGACCAACAATCAGACTATGGAGGAATTAGGTTGCCGAAGAAAAAGGAAGTAGCTATTTCAAGTGAACCAGTCTACAAGAGTCCTCCTGCAAAGGTAATTAAGAATCCGAAAAAACCAGTAAAGTAAGGCGCTTATGCGTTTAGTGCGTCAATTTACCTCTATTTTCTAAGGTCTATCTGCGTTATGGGCTGTATTGAATTAACACTACCTTTAATGCTACACACAATGGATATTTGAGTTTGCCGTTGTTGTTTTTCGCAAAACAATACAACTCGCGCCCCCTCAAACGCCTTAAACAAAGTGGCATGTCGGTCGTCTGTGGCGTGATTTTTCGGTTTGTTGTTTAGTTGGTGAGATATGGGTGAATTTTGTTGATTGGGCTATCTGGTGCCCGACTTGCATTGTGTGTTCTTTGCTGTTCAAGATTCTTGTGGAGAAAAAAACTGTCGATATGTTGCTTTCACAACCACACCGTGAGCGCTTCAACATAGAACCATGCAGAGCATGTGATAGAAAATGATTATCTCACATTGAAACAGAAGCAGAAAAATGTTGCTAACACAAAACAGGATGCAGGTACCAAGCAGTCTTGTGGCACCCTCAAAATCGTCCCGCCCACATAAAGAATCTAAAAGAAGCTCAAGCAACGATAAAACTTAATTATCAATTGCTCATGTATGAAAAGACATCTAAAGGTGAAATCAAAGTTGAAAGCTATTATCTTTGGTGCGCCAGGCGCAGGAAAAGGCACGTATTCCTCAAGGCTTCAAGCTAAACTTGGTGTCGACGTTATTGCAATGGGCGATATCTTCCGCGAATCCGTTAAACAAAACTCTGTGTTGGGCAAAAAAGTAAAGAGCTACGTTGAAAAAGGCGCTCTGGTGCCAGACGATGTCGTCGTTGAAGTGCTTAAAGACCGCTTAAACAAAGTTCCCAAAGGCAAAGGCTTCCTACTCGACGGTTTCCCACGCACGCTAGATCAGGCAAAAACCCTCGAAGGCATCACAGGCATCGACGTGATTCTGCTGCTCGATGTCCCAGACGAAATCATAATTCAAAGATTATCTTCACGGCGCATATGCAAGAAATGCGGAGACGTCTACAACATACGCTTCCTCAAATCCAAAGTGGAAGGCGTCTGCGACAAATGCGGCGGAGAACTCTACCAACGAGCCGACGACAACCCAGAAGTAATCAAAAACCGTCTGCAAGTCTACAAGAACCAAACCGAACCGCTAATCGCTTATTACACGAAAAAGAAGATACCCTTCGTCATCTCGGGCACAAAATCGCTCGATTCACCGCCAGACCCAATGGTCGCTAAAATGCTCGAGGACCTAAAGAAGCTTAAACTTGCTTAGATGTCGAGGATAAACTCCAAAATAACCCTGTCCGGTTCACGGATAATCACCATCAGGTGGTAAGTGATTGCTTTCACACCCACCTTTTGAGGGTGTTTTTTAGGGTCGTATTTTTCTCCCCAAATCTTCGCTTTTATTTTGAAGATATCAGCGGTTTCTTTCCAGCTGGTTATCTGGAATTTTGAGTAGAGCATGTTTTCGGTTTCAAACTTCACCAGCAACGCTTCAAGCCAGCTGTAGAGGAGCGCATATTGGTCTTCGGCTTCAACTTCGAGGGTTTCTTCTTGTGCCTGCGCGATTTTAGTGGTGTCAGTCATGGTTTCAAACATCGAGAGCGCTGCGTTTTCGTAGGCTTCCTCCATGTTTTTGCCGTGTGCTCGAACGTAGACGTCGGCTGTGTGTTCCAGAAATTCGAATCTTCCAGCGAATTTATCGGGTTTACTCATGTAAAGACCAACAATAGATAGAAGGGGAGAATAAAAAACAATTGCAATAAAGAGAGTTTAGAAGTATTCTTTGGCGTTTTGGATGGCGGCGGCTGTTAGTTTTGCGCAGTTCTCGATGTCTTTTAGGCTAAGCATTCCCACTGGGCTATGAATGTAGCGTGTGGCGATGGAGACGTTTCCGCTTGGGATACCCTGGCGGGTGATGGAGATTCTTGCTGCATCCGTGCTGCCAAGCAATCCTGATTCGAGTTGGAACGGGATTTTCTGTGTTTCCGCCGTTTCCATGAGCCACCGCAGAATCTTGGGGTGCGTGATTAATCCTGAGTCGGAAATGGTGAGTGCTGGTCCCTTGCCCATCTTTACGGTGGTGTCGAATTCCCGCACGCCCGGAACATCGCCTGCAATAGTAACGTCTAAGGCTATGGCGAGGTCTGGGTCAACACCGAAGGCCGCCGTAGCTGCACCGCGTAAACCGACTTCTTCCTGAACCGTGCCGACGGCGCAGACGGTGCAATCGGTTTTCTCGAGCAGTTTGAGAGTTTCAACCATAGTTAAGCATCCAGCGCGGTTATCAAATGCTTTGCCGATGGCTACGTCTTTGCCCAGGTTGACATATTTTATGTCGAAAGCCACTACATCCCCGATTGATATGCCCATTTTGGCGGCGTCTTCTTTGCTTTCTGCGCCAATGTCGATGAAGAGGTCGTCGTACGCGAGGATCTTTTTGCGTTCCTCTTCTTTCTGGATATGCGGCGGTTTAGAGCCAATTATCCCTGGCAACTGCCCTTTGCGAGTGTACACCATGACTTTTTGGGCTGGCAAAATGCGGTCGTCGATTCCGCCCATCTTGCTGAACTGGAGAAAACCGTCTTTCGTGATTGTCTTCACCATTAAGCCGACTTCATCCATGTGGGCTGCCAACATGATTTTTGGCGAGCCTGATTTGCCTTTTTTGATGGCTATGACGTTGTCCATCTTATCCACTTGGATTTCATCTGCGTATGGGGTCATGAGTTGAATCATCAAGTTTCTAACTTGTTCTTCTCTGCCTGTTACTCCACAGGCGTTTGAGAGTTTTTCTAAGTTTGTATTTATGGACAATGAGAACGCCTTCTTTGTGTTCGATATGAATTCTGAGGGCGTGGTTAATAAACGGTTGCGGTTCAAATCGCCGTCATCAAACGACGTTTCTTTTCTGCAGAGCAATAACAACAGTTTCTAAGCAATGCAGATATAAGGAAGTCTAACAATATGAACGGCTAAGAAGTGTCACAGTTATGTCAGAAAAATTGACTTTAACTACATGTACCAGTTGCGGTAAACCAATCCCACCAGGCAGCGAATCCACAAAGTTCTTGTGCCCAAACTGCGGAGACATCCAGATTAAACGCGACGGTAAATGCCGCAAATTCGGACGCCTCTACAAATGCCCCAAATGCGGTTTTCAAGGACCATAAAGGCGCATAGAAATGGGCAGCGTACTAGTTACCTACAAAGTTTTTCCAGAAGATATCTTACCGAACTTCGATGACCTTAAAACCAAAATCAAAGCCATCTTGCCTGAATTCGCAGGAATCGAAGGATGGGGCGAAGAACCAGTCGCATTCGGACTCGTAGCACTTCTAGTTCAAATCAAATATCCCGAGGACAAAACTGGACTCGTCGATGAATTCGAAGAAAAACTCTCAAAAATCCAGGGCGTCAGCCAAGCACAGACCTTCCAGATACGCAGAACCAGCCGCGATTAAACGGCTAAACAATAAAAAACCCATCATTCATCTCTTTATTTGCAACTGAACGTCTTGGCGCTTACACTTTAAAGTTTATATAGGAATAACCGCTTTTTCAAACACACATCCCCAATCAGAACTCAGGATTATTTAGGAGAAATTCTACATGAGCGAAGTACAACTACGCGTTGGAGACGCACGGCAAAGAGATGTCGGCAGAGGAATCGCCCGCATTGACCAGCGAACCATGCAGAAGCTTGGCATAAGCGCTGGAGATGTAATTGAAATCGTGAATAAACGCACCACCTCCGCCATTGCTTGGCCAGCCTACAGTGAAGACCAGAACCGCGACATCATCCGCATCGACGGCTTCACCCGCAAGAACAGCGGAGTCGCCATAAACGAATACGTGGTCATACGCCCCGCAAAAGTCAAAACCGCACTTGCAATCACACTTGCACCCGTTGACATGCGCCTCAACGTAGACGAAGACTTCACCAACTTCGTTAAAAACCGCCTCATGGAAAGAACCCTAGTTGAAGGCGACACAACCTTAGTCATGATGCTGGGACACGCCATACCATTCACAGTTTCAAAAACCCGTCCGCACGGCATCATAAAAGTAACCGCTGAATCACGACTCACAATTCTAAACGAGCCAGCACCCGAAGGCAAAGGCTTACCACGAACAAACTACGAAGACATCGGAGGACTCCAAACGGAAATCCAGCGCGTCCGAGAAATGGTCGAGCTGCCTCTTCGTCACCCCGAACTCTTCCAGCGCCTAGGCATTGACCCGCCAAAGGGTGTGCTGCTTCACGGTCCACCTGGCTGCGGAAAAACCCTCTTAGCCCGAGCGGTCGCTAACGAGTCGGAAGCCAACTTCTACAGCATCAACGGACCCGAAATCATGAGTAAATTCTACGGAGAATCCGAAGCGCGGCTCCGAGAGATTTTCCAGCAAGCCCAACAGAACGCTCCAAGCATCATCTTCGTTGATGAACTAGACGCCATTGCACCTAAACGTGAAGAAGTCACGGGTGAAGTGGAAAGACGCGTTGTTGCACAGCTCCTCGCATTGATGGATGGCTTGTCGGGTAGAGGAAACGTCATAGTTATAGGCGCAACCAACAGACCGGGAGCACTTGACCCAGCGCTGCGTAGACCAGGACGATTTGACCGTGAAATAGAAATAGGTGTTCCAGACAAGAAAGGACGCTACGAAGTCCTCCAAATACACACACGCGGCATGCCATTATCTGAAGATGTTGATCTTCCGAAGCTCTCTGGCATGACTCACGGCTACACAGGCGCTGACTTATCCGCGCTTGGCAGAGAAACCGCCATGAAAGCACTCCGCAGATACCTGCCACAGATCAATCTCGAAGAAGAACGCATCCCGCCCGCAGTTCTTGAGAAAATGGAAGTTACAATGGATGATTTTCTAGGAGCCTACAAAGAAGTCACACCAACCGCAATGCGTGAAGTCTACATCGAAGTCACCACGGTTCACTGGGACGATGCAGGCGGACTTGACGACGTAAAACAGCGCCTCAAAGAAGCAGTAGAATGGCCCATCAAGAGCCCGGAAATATTCACCAAACTCGGAATCAGACCGCCCAAAGGTATCCTGCTCTATGGTCCACCTGGCTGCGGAAAAACCCTCTTAGCCCGCGCCGTCGCAACCGAAAGCGAAGCCAACTTCATATCAATCAAAGGCCCCGAAGTGTTCAGCAAATGGGTCGGCGAATCAGAAAAAGCAATCCGCGAAGTATTCCGCAAAGCACGTATGGCTGCACCAGCAGTAATATTCCTCGACGAAATCGACTCTCTTACGCCAAAACGCGGGATGGGTATGTCTGATAGCGGCGTTTCAGAACGCGTCATCAGCCAGCTGCTCACAGAAATGGATGGCATAACAACGCTCCAAGACATCGTGATTATCGCTGCCACTAACCGCCCTGACATGGTTGATTCCGCAGTGCTACGCCCTGGACGCTTTGACAGGTTAATCTATGTGCCTGAACCCGACGAGAAGAGCCGTATGCAAATCCTCAAAATATACACTAAATGCATGCCTATCTGCAAAGACGTCGACTTAGCCCAGCTAACCACCGCGACCAAGTACTATTCTGGCGCTGACATAGAATCTCTCTGCCGAGAAGCCGCAATGCACGCACTAAGAAAAGATGTTAACTCCACTGAAGTCACGATGAAGGATTTCCAGGATGCATTAAAAGAGATGGGTCCATCGATTACGCCTGACATGGAAAAATGGTACAAGAGCTTCATGCAGCAAATCCGACAAGTACAAAAGCCACAAACCCCAGTTGCATAGGAAGGATGTTTTATGCCGCAGATTAAAGTTTGGAAAACACGCCCAGCCTACTTCCAAATGCTGGAAGTCCTCACCAAGAAAGGCGACTTGACAGACGACGAACTGTTTGCTCAGCTGAAAGAGGAATTCGAGGATTTGGGATTCAAAGACTTCAACGACCTGTTGCTCAGGCTTGAGATAAGCGGCAAAATCCGCACTTCATCGATGTCCCGCGGCAAACGCCGAATCGAACTAATTCAGCCCCATTAGCAGACTTTTTCTGCTTTTATTCTAAATTTTTGTTGACCTGTTTGAAAGGAATTTAAGCCGATTTTAGGCGTTTCTGCACTATTTTAGACTCTACGCTGATAGTTCTGCGGCTGGTTTTCCAGCAAATCAAACATCTGGGATCGCAAAAAGATTCATCTGTGTATGCAGCAAATAGGTTAATGTTATAACCAAAACTATCTCAATCTATCAAGAAGCATACGACGCGTTGCTCCGCGAAAAAATCACTGGAGAAACCTTATCAGAAACCATCATGCGGATTACAAAAAAGTCACGCAAAATATCAGATTGCTTTGGAGCTTGGAAAATGACAGATAAAGAAGAGGAAGTCATCCGAAAAGAACTATCTGAGGATGGCACTTACAGACCTTTTAGTTTAAGTTCTTTTACTTTGCCAAAATGCGCATCTGTTGTAACGATGTAATCTACTTTTCCCGCTATGGCTGTCGCCGTATGGAGGGCATCTCTTGGTGCCAGATTATACTTCTTGATTATCTTGATAGCCAATGTGGCTATTTCTTTGTCTGCAGATACAATTTCTAAGTTGGGAAAATTCAACATTGCCTCTGCTGTTTCCAGGGCTTTTTCTATTCCGCGATTCTTTTTTACTTCCCAAAATACTTCATCAAACGTCAGAGCTGAAGTGATTGCACGTTCTTCGCCTAATTGGATTTTCATAAGCAAAGCCACTGCCTTTGCTCCTTCCTTCTCTGTGTTTAAGGCTGCAAAAATGAAGATGTTAGCGTCTAGATAGAGCACGTTGGGTTCTCTCTTCCAGTTCTTCCTCGTATGCATGGGGATCTACTGTAGAAACTGACTTACCGCTTTTAGCTACTCTTTGGAAGACAGCAACGGCGTCGAATGCGGGCTTCTTCAGTATTATCTTATCATCATCTAGCGTAAATTTGACTTTGGAGCCTGGTTCCATTTTGAGTGCTTTGCGCATTGCTCTTGGAATGACAACTTGCCCTTTTGGGCCTACTTTCATTTCTTCCTCAAACATGTATAACCACAAGTTATACTAAAGTATAAACAATATTTATACTTTGAGTTATTTCGCATATTTATTAAGTTGGTTTCCAGCCTACTCTACCTGTCGAATCGTTTTGGGCGTAAACTTACCAAAAAACTGTTAAATTTTAAAATTGGCATCTTGAAGAAGATTTTAACCGTCTGCAACTTTGTATGCTTGTTTTTCATTAGTAGTTGTAACAGAAAAGCCCCTATGCACAACAACCAGCGGGCTGCGTGGAACAACGATTTTTGTTTTCTGCGTCAGGTGCAGGTTGAGGACTGGTTGTGAAACGCCACAAACAGAGGCACCGACAAGCCCCATAAAATATTGTTTTATTACTCGCAGCAAGTTTTATTATCAAAGGCATCACAATTATTCCAAAGGTGTCCTTTTGGGCGTAAACTTCAAAGACCTAATACCGAAAACTCAGGTTAAACTCGAAGACCTCAGCGGCAAAATCATAGCCATAGACGCATACAACGCCATCTACCAGTTCCTCAGCATAATCCGCCAGCCAGACGGCACCCCGCTCAAGGACAGCTCGGGAAAAGTCACCAGCCACCTCAGCGGTTTATTCTATCGCACAAGCAACCTAATCGAGATGGGCATTAAGCCAGTCTATGTTTTTGATGGTGAATCGCCAGCGTTGAAAGCGTCTGAAATCGAGCGGCGCAAACAAGTGAAAGTTATAGCGGTTGCCCACTATGAAAAAGCCGCGGCGAGTGGCGATACAGAAAAGATGCGTATGTACGCTCAGGCGTCGACCAGCATGAAGGATTACATGTTGGGTGACAGCCAGAAACTCTTGGGGCTTATGGGTTTGCCGTGGGTTCAGGCGTCAAGTGAAGGCGAAGCCCAAGCAGCCTACATGAACAAAAAAGGCGACGCAGACTACTGTGCAAGCCAAGACTACGACAGCCTCCTTTTTGGGGCGTGTAAGCTGCTTAGGAACGTGACTATTTCTGGTCGAAGGCGAAGGGGCAAAGTTACGATTGAAGTGGTGCCTGAAGTTGTTGAGCTGCCTAAAACGCTTCATGAATGCGGTTTAACGCGTGAACAGCTCATCGACGTTGGCATATTGATTGGCACCGACTTTAACCCTGATGGCGTGAAGGGGATAGGACCAAAAACCGCGCTCAAACTCATAAAACAATACGGCACATTAAAGAATGCTTTGCCCCATATAGAAAATGTAACCTTCGCTGACAAAATAGAAGAAATCCAGCAAATTTTCCTGCACCCAAAAGTCACCGACAACTACAAGTTAGAATGGAAAGAACCCGACGAAGCAGGATTAATCGATTTTATGTCGCGGGAAAAAGAATTCGGTGAGGAACGCATCCGAAAATCCATTGAGAGGATGACTGCGGGCTCAAAGAAGCAGAAGGGGAAGGTTTCGCTGGAAAAATGGTTCGGATAAAAAAAAATAGGGTTACTTAACTGTAACCGACTTCGCGAGGTTTCTTGGCATGTCTGGGTTGTTGCCTTTCTCCAGAGATATATAGTACGCGAGCATCTGAAGCGGAACAGAGAACGGAATCGGCGAGAGCACACTTGGAATGCCCTTCGGAACCTCGATGTATTCTTCAGCTAGCGATTTGATGTCGTCGTCTCCTTCTTCGATGACGGCAATTATGTGGGCACCCCGAGCTTTCATCTCCATGATGTTGCCAATCAAGGTTTTATGGCAGTCATCTCTTGGGCAGACGAAGACCACTGGGAAACCTTCTTCAATGAGGCTTATGGGTCCGTGTTTGCTTTCTCCCGCTGGAAACGCGATGGATGGGATGTAGGCGATTTCCATGAGTTTGAGTCTGCCTTCAAACGCTGTGGCGGTGCTTATGCCCCTTCCAAGGAAGAAGAACACTTTGGAATCTTTGTATTTGTGGGCGATTTGCTTTACTTTTTCTTCTTGTGTGCGAATGATGATTTCTACGTCTTCAGGCATTTTCTTGAGGTTCACTTCAAGGCAGTCCATTTCATCCTGGGAGATTTTTCCCCGTTTCTTTGACAATCTCAGTGCGAGTTGGGCTAATACGGAGAGTTGTGAAGTGAAGGTTTTGGTGGCTGCAACGCCGATTTCTGGGCCTGCTTGGGTGCCGATGTAAACCCGTGAAACCCGTGTTAGCGTGGAGCCGATAACGTTGGTTAAGCCCAAAACTGTTGCGGCGCGTTGCTGAGCGCACATGACGGCTGACAATGTGTCTGCGGTTTCGCCCGATTGGCTCACGGCGAGTAGAGTGCTTTCGATGTTTACGGATTTGCCGTGTTGCTCCACGAATTCTGAAGCGTACACTGGATAAGTTGGCAGGAACGCGAGTTTAGAGAACATGTATGAAGCCGCGAGGCAGGCGTGGTAGCTTGTTCCGCAGGCGACCAAGTATACTTCGTCGGCGCGGTCAAGAAAAGTCGTCATTAAATCAAGGTAGTGGTCTTGCATGCGTAGGGTGTTGCGGAGGACTTCGGGTTGCTCATGGATTTCTTTAATCATGAAGTGAGGGTAACCCTGCTTCACCGCCATCTCCGAGGTCCACTCGATGGTGACTGGGTCGCGGGTGACAGTTGAGTAATCTTGGATTTTGTGGATTTCGTATCCCTGTTGGGAGAGGATTACGATTTCGCCGTTGTTTATCATAACGGCTTTGTTGGTTATGGGTAGGAAAGCGGGGATGTCTGAAGCGCAGAATACGCCTGTGCCGTTGACTCCCAACACCAAGGGACTTTCGTTTCGGGCGCAGATTATCTTGTCGGGTTCACGTGTGGACATTATGGCGAATGCGTAGGAGCCTTCTATCCGTTTGAGGCTTTCCAACACAGCGTTGACAAAGGTGAGTTTGGGGTTTTGCTTTAAGGTTTCCTCGATTAAGTGGGGCATAACTTCGGTGTCTGTTTTCGACACGAAAATGTGGCCTAAGTTCTGCAGTTCAGCTCGTAGCTCCATGAAGTTTTCGATGATGCCGTTGTGAACTACGACGATTTCACCTTTACAGTCCATATGGGGGTGGGAGTTGATTTTTAGGGGTGCGCCGTGGGTTGCCCAACGGGTGTGTCCGATGCCTATGTTGCCGGGCATGTCGTCGAGGTTGACTAATTTGTGGACTTCGTCGATTTTTCCAGAGTCCTTTTTCATAAAAATTTTTCCATCTGAAATCGTGGCTATGCCGACTGAGTCGTAGCCGCGGTATTCGAGACGTTTAAGTGATGAGTGTATGAGCGGTGCAGCGTTTCCTTCTTTTAAAATACAGCCAAAAATTCCACACATTTTTCTATGCCTTCGATTCGTGTTAGATTGATAGCTTATTGGAGGTTGGGTTTGTTTATAAGTATTTTTAATATAAGAGTGTGACCGCTAACAAGTTTGTTTTAGAGGTTGCCTTCCAAATTGCTTTGAACTTCTACAAAAAACGGCAGGTTTTTCCCGAAGATTTTGAACCGTTATAAATAAATTTTTTATAGTCCCCCGCGTATCTGAATTAGACCCCACATGGACAAAAAACTGCTCCTCCAAACCGACGGCAACACCCAGCAAGTAAAAGAAATCAGCATCCTCGCCGACCCCCAAAAACTAAAAATGATAATGGGCAGCCTCAGCTGGAAAATCCTCACCCTGCTCACAAAAAAAGAAATGTACCCCATCGAAATCGCCAAGCAACTAGGTATGCACGAACAAAAAGTCTACTACCACATAAGAAAACTCGCCAAAGCCGGAGCAATCACCGTTGTGCGGGAAGAAAAAAAGAAGGGCGCCACAGCAAAATACTACAAAACCGTCTCCCCAGCGTTTGGAATCGAGTTTCCCCAAGGCTACAAACCGATCCAGAACATCTGCACCCTAAGCATCGATGAGCCGCTGCAGAGTTTCTTCAAGGAATTCGTAGCCGACGGCGTTTTCGACGGAAAAATCGTGGTGGGGAGCCCGCAGCCGCATGGACCCTTCAAGACCAGTGCCCGAGACGGCCACTACGCAGCCCATTTAGCGCTGTTTTTGGGGCAATTTGCGAAGATGCCCACTGAATTTGCAGTAAAGTTGGATGTTGACGTGAAGGCGGAGAAAGAAGAGAAAAACAACCTCATCCTCGTCGGTGGACCAGGAACCAACCTGTTAACTCAGGAAATCAACGATTATCTCCCCATCAAATTCATCATGCAGTCGTCAGGGCAGGGTTTTTTGCTGGGCGGCTTATCATCCAAGAAGACTGGGCAAGTGTACACATCCGACGTTTCGGGTGTGGTTGCGAAAATCGTTAATCCATGGGACAGCACCAAACGCATCGTGGTCTTGGCTGGAAACAAGGCAGTGGGAACCAAAGCCTGCGTGCTGGCGTTGACGAATTTCTGGAAAAAAACCCTCGAGAAATACCATGGTGAAGACACGTTTGCGGTGGCTATTCACGGCTTCGATTTGGATGGCGACGGAAAAGTAGATTCAATCGAGGTAAACGAACAGTGAGTTCGAAGGTAACCACGGAAGTTATCCATGCATTTGGGCATGAAAACATCTTAGGCGTTCACCCCACGACGTTGATGTTCACCAAGGATGTTCATCTTTCTAAGAACGGCGACTGCATAGTTGCGATGTCAGCTGACAAATCGGTTGCAGATTTAAGCGTCGAGTTCAAGGAGGAACTCTGCAAACCAACCGCTAAGGTAACCATCACCATCGAAGCAGGCGGCTCCAGAGAAGAAATCAGGGCACTTGGCTCCCCCAAACTCTGCTTATGCCACCAAACCGACATCGTAATCAGGAAAAGCGACTATATCTGCCATAGAACCCTGGCGATTTGGGCTGATAAATCCGCGAATGATTTGCCAAGGGAACTTGTCGAGAAACTAAAAGACCCCAGACAAGAAATCAAAATTACCTTAACCGTTGAAAGCTAAAGGATTTTTGCGTCAAGTGCAATCTGCGATTCAAACGGTGCAGTCTCTCGTATGCTCTTCGACGTGAGGAATGATTCGACTTTTCGCCCATTTTTCTCAACCCCCGATGAAAAGCGCTGTTCAAGGTTTTCTTTTGTGTCGGGTGAACGAACAAAACCGTAAAAATGTACGACCCCGCCTTCGGGCTTTACGACGTTGCAGGCGGCGTCGACGAAGTCTATGGCGGTTTCGGGTAGGTTCATGATTACTCGGTCTGCGGTGCCTTTGAGTTTGGCTGCGGCAATTTCCCGTGCGTCGGCAAGGATGGGGAAAACGCGGTTTTCAACCCTGTTAACTCGTACGTTCACTTTAAGCAACTCAACTGCATCAGGATTTAAGTCAACGGCGTAAACCTTAGCATGTGGACTTCGTTTGCCGATGAGCACTGAGAAGGGTCCGACGCCTGCAAACAAATCCACAACCACTTCGCCCTCCCGAACCAGCGACGCCACACGCTCATGCTCATGGGAGAGCCGCGGCGAAAAATACGCCTTCGCAATGTCAACATGGTATTCGCAGCCGAATTCACGGTGAACGGTTTGGGTTTTGTGTTCTCCCGTGACGAAGTCGTAGTCGCGTACGCGGAAGACCCCGCTGATGTCGCCTGCTTTGGAAAGGACGGTTTTGACGTTTTTCTGCGTTTGCAACAATGCCTCGCCGATTACCGTCTGGTACGCTTTGATCTGGGGCGGGATGTCGATTACAACTATGTCACCGATGATGTCGAAGGCTTGGGGAACCTTCGCGAGCAAATCCGCTGGCAATTTATTCTGAAGCGCCTGCGTGAGAGTTTCGGTGGGAAGCTGCTTTTCGCTGAAAACAGCGGTTTGCAAAGTAAACTGAGGGATTTGGCTCCTGAGCGTCGCCAACTCGATGCCAGCTGGCTCCCTGACCAAAGGAATCCATAGCGATTCTTCGTTCCGCTGAATAACCAGCGCTTTGTCGGCGAGCCCAAGTTTCGTTGCTAACGCTATGGTTTTTTCGCCTTGGTTTTTCGGAACTTTGATGCAGGCAGAGGGTCTTGGCATGGGTGGTCAGCTTTTCTCTATTCGGTAGAGGTTGTTTACTTTTTCTATTTTGAATTTGACGTTTAACATTTTTTCTATGAGCCAAACGTTGGATTCGATGTGTTCGCTGATTGTTCGGGTGAGAAACACAGATTTGCCCTCTGAGAGCGCCATGTAGGGCAGAAGCATGTCTGCGAGGTGAACATCCACCGTCGATTCAACAGCCAACTCAACCGCAAGTTTCTCAGCGGCTTCTTTCCCAACTGCCTCGCTCATCTTGCACAATTCCCCAATTGCGTCGGCACCCAAGACGGCGCCTGTGCTGGTTTGTGCCCACAGAACAATCGAGCTGCCCTTCTGGATGGGGTTCGACTGGTCGTTTACAACTTGAATATCAACGTCGTAACCAATTTGGGATAGGTAGGTTTTGGCTGCTTTTGCCTGCCGCTCCGCTACATGCTTATCAGCTAAGAAAGTGCAGACTGAACCTCCCTTGACGCTTGTTAGCTTGCCAAAATTCTCCAGTGCAAAAGGTTTCAAGCGGAGATTCGGGTTAACCGTCAACGTGGCTTCTCCCATCCCCTTCGGGTAGTAACCATATTTTTGGACAGAGATTTCAGCTTCAACACCCATCTGCCTGAGTGCTGGAATGAAAATGTACCGCAGATAGTTGATGGTTGGGGCGTGGATTGTGTCTGTTCCGCCCTTAGCAACATGGAGACGAATAGGCTTCTCGGCGAACAGGCAAATCGGCAGCACAGCCTGCAAGAGCATCGGGATACTGCCCGCCGTCTCGATTAAGGCTTCAATATTGCCGCCTTTAATCGTCTGGGGTGTAAACCAGAGCTCGCGTGAACCCAGCTTTGCTCCTTCCACTTTGGCACCGCAGAGCCTGCCAGCAGTCAATACCCCTTCGAGATGCTGAGGTTTCAAGCCTGGCTGCGGACGGTTCTGGCGGATGTTGGTAATGTGGAGCGGTTCTCCTTTAATCGCGGCTAACGCTATGGATAAACGCAGAATTGTGCCGCTTCCGCTCTTCTGGCTCCCATCAATTTCAAACATTCACTGCTTTCTATGTCATGTCAGTTTAAAAAACTAGATTAGCTGCTGAATCCCAAAAAAACAAAGCTCCGAAAAATAGCGGCTTTTCGCTCAAGAAAGCAGTTTGCTGCATGTAGACAGAATTCTTATATTTAACAATCACTAACAAAAATTCAGGTGAGTTTCATGAAGAATTCTTTAGGAGCAAACACTATCGTACCAACGACACCCGTTTGGGTTGTAGGAACCTATAACCAAGAGGGAAAACCAAACGTTATGACTGCCGCCTGGGGAGGCGTTTGCTGCTCTCAGCCACCATGCATCTATGTATCCCTGAGAAAAGCAACCTGTACCTACAGCAACATTGTAGGGCGGAAAGCGTTTACAGTTAATATTCCATCCGAAGCCTACGTTAAAGAGGCTGATTATTTTGGAATCGCTTCGGCAAAAAATGTGGACAAATTTTCAGTAACAGGGCTTACTCCAGAGAAAAGCAACCTTGTCGATGCACCCTACGTGAAAGAGTTTCCGCTGGTTATAGAGTGCAAGGTTATCAAAATCGTTGAAATTGGATTACACACACAATTCATCGGTGAAATCATGGATGTCAAAGCAGACTCCACAGTGCTTAACGAAAAGAACCTTCCAGACATCGAAAAAGTGAAACCGATAATTTGGAATATTGCAGAAATGTCCTATCACGGTGTTGGTAAAGGTTTGGGGCAATCGTTCTCAATTGGAAAAGAGGTAAAGCCAAAAAAGCAAAAGTAAGTTAAGGGTCTAATTCAGGAATTCGAGGAGCCTATTTGGATCTGAGGGGTGTGCAGTATTCTGTTTTTGGGTGGTTTGTTGCTTTTTTTCTGTTACTCTAAGTTGCCCGTTAGGAAAGTTAAACCGTAAAGAAAATACAAAACTGAATTGTGCACAGGGCTCAGATCCTATTAGTGGTTCTATGTTGAAACCTATAGGGGGTAGGCAAATCACTAAGGGGCAGGTCGGTATTGCCACTTTTTAAGGTCAATTACTAATGTTTCCGCTATAGAAAAAAGTAATAAGTCTCAAGGGGTTATTTAGGAGTTTAAGAGGGAGCATTCGTGAGCGCTGATAAAGAAAAACTTAATCAACTGTTGCAGAAAGTTGATGAAATCGCGTTGTCGGTTAATAAAATTTCTGAGGAACTGCGAACAGTTTCCGCTTCACTCAAGTCCCTTGCAGTTGGACAAATCACTCAGCAACCAACAGTTCATGTAACCCGAACTCCCACGCCGTCCTCAACACCAGCCCCCACACAATCGGCGCCTCCAGCGGCTCCACGCGAAACCCCACAGCAACGCTCACTCGACGACATCCGCATGTCCTTCCCCGAAGAACTCGAAGCCCGACTCAGCTTCGACGAAAAAGGCGACTACATCATCATAAAACCCAAACAGTTCCTCGGGTCTGAGAACTTCGCTAAAATCGCTTCAGCCGTCCGCGGCATGGGTGGAGAATATATCAGCGCTGGAAAAGACTCGCATTTCAGAGTGCCCAAGAAAAAAGCGTAAAGAAACTAAAGCACAACAAAATTTTTAAATTCACTCTTAAACGGTCCATAACTGACGTCCAGGTTGGTTACTTTTGCTTTAGGAGGACCCTCACGGCAATAGTTAACGAGCATCTTCACTGAGTGTTCTTCACCTTCAAAAACCGCTTCCACCCGCCCATCCATCGAGTTACGAACCCAACCCGTAACACCTAAGGCTTGCGCCTCAGAAAGAGTGCTTTGCCTAAAATAGACCCCCTGAACCCGCCCAGAAACCAACACATGCGCTCTAACTTTCATACAGCATTCTTCGAATTAAAAGAAGAGATGGGGTTTAAAAATATGATTTATACAAAAAAAGGAAAAAAGGGCTGTTTACCATGGATCGATTTTTTCGCCTCTCTAGAAAATGGTTTTCTATATGCGATTTAAGCCGTTGTGGTTGCCCGTACACAGCAGCAATCCGCTAACAAATTCACTTTCACTTATCCCTCCGCTGCAGGAACCCGTCGGCGGCGGCTTTAATTTAAAAGAGTTTTTTGCCGATTAGCATGTTGGAGACTTAAAATGTTTACGGGGAACTGTGGGAAACTGATGGTTTATGCGTCAACCGGGGTTTTAGGTAGGGAACGGTTGGAATCAGTGAGGGCTGCTGCGAAGGAAACAGCTAAACGGTTGAACTTGGATTTTGAGATGGTGCGGTTTGAACGGGCATCTTCACCCATATACGTGTACTACGAAGAAAACAACTGTGAAGAACCCATACCATTATACTGCGACGAAGGCAAAATAACCAATTTAGAAGAAATCAGCAATAAAATAAGAAACATGATGTTTGTCCTGTCATTTCACCCTAAGCATCTTGCGCTAAGGGAAATGAGACAGGAAATTCTCAAACTTTCCTAAAACGGATCGCTTGGTTCTCAAGCACAACCTCGTAAACCTGGTTAACGTCAAAGGTTATGCATAGGCTATCATATTCCTGCTCGGTTAAGAACAAAATTATTTTTGGAGTCGCCATCTGTGTGCGCTGAGGCAAAAACGGCATCTGTGTCTGAAGCGCTTGCATGATGTCCTGCGCCATTTTGGCTTCGTCTGATTGTGGTCTAACGATGTAAGGGTTGACTTCCCGTTCTTCAAGAAGCTCGATTCTTTTACCGAGGTTACCGTCTAAATCTTTAGTCGATTCAATTTTGTTAACTCTAACACGGAACAAGCGATTCACACTCTCCATATGGATTAGACAGTCACAGATTTAATTGTTTACACCCACCGCTGAGCAGTTTACCCTTTAAAGGTGTTTTTCACTCAAGAAAGTTTGCCATGTTACTTGACTGATTTTTCAACGGTGGCATCCGGATTTGCCGTTTTCTTAATTTCAGCGATTCTCTTGTCGAGAACCCTTAGCTTGTCACGCATGGTTTTAACTGATTCAAAAAGGTGGTTTCGCTGGTGCTCAAGCTGTTTGAGGTTTTCTTCGCCGCCAGCTTTGTCCTCGAGAAAAGCCGAGAAAGGAGAATGAAAAGGAGGCATAGAAACGTCAGCTGCTTCGACGTTTAGGACGTCGCGGGAGAATTCGCGGAAGAGGCTGCCGATGTTGTTGAAGATTTCTGTTTGTTTGAGGATGGCGTGCCTGAGGATTAGTTCGCCTGATTGGGTGATTTTGTATACTTTTAATCTTCGGTTTTTCTGGGTTTCCCAGTGTCCTTTGATGTATCCTGATTTTTCTAGATCGCGAAGGATGGGGTAGACTCCGCCTGCGGTGGGTTGCCAGAAGCCTTTGGTGCGGCTGTTGATTTCTTTCATGATTTCGTAGCCGTGGGAGGGTTTTTTGTTGAGGAGGATGAGGACTCCCATTCGTATGTAGCCTTTTTGGGCTTCTTTCATCCAGCTAGCAGTTGTCTTGTCTTCGGAGTCTGTTGTCATTAAGATTCAAAACTATATTGTAGTTGGGTAATACTTATATTTTACCGCAATATATTGCACTGAATACTATTGCAAGAATGTGAAATCCAAAATGGCAAATGAATCTATAATCCAAGTTGACCATCTTACAAAGATGTTCAAAAAATTTACAGCCGTAGACGACATCTCGTTCGACGTTAAAAAAGGTGAAATCTTCGGACTGCTGGGTCCAAACGGCGCAGGCAAAAGCACCACCCTGCGAATGCTCTCAACCTTGTCTAGACCTACAAAGGGAACCGCCACCATCGGCGGGTTCGACACGGTAAAGAACGACACAGAAGTACGCAAACTAATCGGCATCGTATCTGAAAAAATGATTATTTACAACCGCTTAACCGCAAAAGAGAACCTCTCGTTCTTTGGCAGCCTCTTCAACATCCCAAAAGACACGCTGAACAAAAGAATCGACGACTTACTTGAGCTTGTCCAATTGACCAAGTTCAAGGACGCTCAAGTCGGCACGTTCTCAACTGGCATGCGGCAAAGAATGAACGTGGTACGCGCCTTACTAAACATGCCCCAAGTCCTGTTTCTTGACGAGCCAACGCTGGGTTTAGACCCTCAGTCGTCAGTGGAAATCAGGGAATTCGTGAGAAAACTCAACCAGGAACAAGGAACCACCGTCATTATAACCACACACATGATGCTTGACGCTGACTTACTCTGCGACCGCATAGCTATCATCGACCACGGCAAAATCATCGCCCTTGACACTTCAACTAACCTTAAAAAGATAATTTCAGGCGGAGACACCATGATAATAAAACTTGAAATAGCAAACCTAACCCCCACCATGGTAGCCACCGTAAAAGCACTCAGCTGCGCAGATGCGGTAACCCAGGAAAACTCCACAACCCTGCACGTTATAGTCCACGGCGAAGAAGCTTTCGACTCAATTATTGATTCAATCAGAAAAACAAATGGAAAGATAACTTCAATGGCGAATCTGCAGCCTTCCCTCGAAGACGTATTCCTGCACATTACTGGTCACGAAGTTAGAGACAGCGCAGACCAAAAAATCAAGCAGGAACATGGTCCCGGGAAACGGTTTGGTGCGGCGCCAAGCAGAGTTAGGTGATAGAACATGACTGTACAAACTATTCTTCAACATAGCTTTAGAATCGCCCAAAAAGACTTAACTGAACTATTCCGAAACCGGCTCGGATTAGTGCTCTTAATCGTTATGCCGTTGTTCATGATGATTATGGTTGGCTTCATTTACCCGTCTAACGGCACAATCACGGGTTTGCAAGTTGGCGTAGTCAACGAAGACCAAGGTTATAACGGTAACACTAACGCAAGCTTAAGCTTCCTGATGGGTTTACAAGGGATTAATAATCAAACACACATGCTTGTAATGACCAACGTATCCAGCTTAGCGGACCTTAAGGATCAGGTGCAAAGAGGCGCCATAGAAGGCGGTATCATGATACCCGCCAACTTCAGCCAGAGCCTAATGAGCGGGCAGCAAGGCACAATAATCATCGTCAGTGACGAATCCAACCCTCAGATATCTGCCACAATAAAAGGCGCTTTAACGGGAGTGTTCAACGTTATGAGCCAGCAGCTAGCCATTCACAACGTACGGCCATTGAACGCGACAAACTCGCTTGCAGTCGTACAGCCTTACAGCATACAATCTCAAGGTGTAGTTAACGGTAATCCAAGCTACTTTGACTTCATCGCGCCAGGCATCATGGCTATGACCGTGATGATGAGCGTTATGACAGGCTTGCCAGTCGCTATCTCCCAGGAGAAAGAAGTCGGCACGATGGACGGCATGATGGTTGCGCCAGTAAACCGCCTCTCAATCCTGCTGGGCAAAACAATTGCGCAGACGGGCAGAGGCTTAATCCAAGGAGTCATAATCTTGGCATTAGCAATCGGCATATTCGGAGTCGCCATACAAGGAAGCATCCTGCTCGTGTTTGCGCTGCTGCTGCTGGGTGTGTTTAGCTTCGTGGGCTTAGGCATAGTCGTAACATCCTTCACCAAAGACCAGGAAACCGCACAGATGCTCATGATGACACTGATGTTCCCAATGATGTTCCTTGGCGGAGTGTTCTTCCCGATACAGCAAATGCCATGGTATATGCAAGACATCTCAAAGTTCCTGCCGCTAACCTATGCTTCAAGTGCTCTACGGAAAGTCATGGTGCTGGGCGCAGGCATACCGCAGATATCCACGGAACTCATCGTACTGATAGTGTTCGGCGTAGTCATGATTGCCATTGCACTGCCAGTATTTAAGCGGATGATGATACGGTAGGAACGAGAAACCTTGAGCACACTCTGTTCCAAATGCCCCTTTTTCCAGCTCGCGCCGCTTCTAAGGCGCAAAAACGCACGCAAACGCTGCCGCATCGAACCCCAACGCCAACTCCGAATCTACGAATGCAAAGACTACCCTGAAAAAAAGGGGCTCTTCCAAAAATAATTTTTTTCTTTTTTGTTGACCTGTTGAAAATGGAATTTAAGCTTTTTTAGCCCTTTTCCCTGCACCCTTCTTTTCCAAAGTACTGATTTTCAACATGCTAATGTGTTTGTTTTGAGCCAATACTGACCTACCCCCTATAGGTTTCAACATAGATATCCTATTTGGATCTGAGGGGTGTGTAGTATTCTGTTTTTTGGTGGTTTGTTGCTTTTTTTCTGTTACTCTAAAGTTGCCCGTCAGGAAAGTTAAACAGTGAAGAAAACACAAAACCGAATTGTGCACAGAGCTCGGATCCAAATAGGTTGGGCAGAATCTGCAATTTCAAGAAAAAACAATCGTATTTCGCTGTTTTTTTGTGATTAGTCCCGTTACGGTTTTATATTCTACTATCAGCATAGAACAGGAAAAGAAGAGATTGCTCATGTCTGATACTGGTGTAACCGTAAAGAAAAGCGAAGACTTCTCAGAATGGTATGTTCAAGTCGTTTTGAAAGCTGAACTTGCAGATTACGCGCCCGTGAAAGGCTGCATGATTATCCGCCCCGACGCCTACGCGGTCTGGGAGAAAATCCAAGAGGTTGTTAACCAAAAAATCAAAGCCACTGGGCACAGCAACGTGTATTTCCCGATGTTTATCCCTGAGAGCTTCCTCAAAAAAGAAGCCGAACACTTCGCTGGCTTCACCCCCGAAGTTGCGTGGATTACTCAGGGTGGAGATACGCCGCTTGAAGAGAGGTTGGCGGTTCGACCTACCAGTGAAACCATCATGTACGCTATGTTTAGCAAATGGATTCGCAGTTGGCGCGACTTGCCATTGAAGATTAACCAGTGGTGTAACATTGTGCGCTGGGAAACTAAGGCGACGAAGCTGTTTTTGCGTACACGCGAGTTTCTCTGGCAGGAAGGACACACTGCACACGCAACCGCGGAGGAAGCAGAGGCGGAAGTATTGTACGCACTCGGCGAATACAAGGACATAATGGAGAATTACCTGGCTATTCCAGTAGTCGTTGGCACCAAGAGTGATAGCGAAAAATTCGCGGGAGCCCTCTATACCACCGCGCTCGAATCCATCATGCCCGACGGTAAAGCGTTGCAGATGGGAACCAGCCACAACCTCGGCCAGCACTTCGCCAAGGTGTTTGATGTGAAGTACATTGGTGAAGACAAGCAGGACCACTTTGTTTGGCAGACCAGCTGGGGCATCACCACAAGGCTCATCGGCGCCATGATTATGGTTCACGGCGACGACAAAGGCTTAGTGATGCCGCCGAAAGTTGCACCAACACAGGTTGTCATCGTTCCAATTCCATTTAAGGGACTTGAAGCTGAAGCAATCGCGGCCAAAACCAAGGAAATCGCTGGAGCACTCAAAGCCAAAGGAGTCAGCGTTATTTTAGATGACCGCAACGAGTACACGCCAGGCTGGAAATTCCACCAGTGGGAACTCAAAGGCATCCCAATCCGCATCGAGCTGGGTCCACGAGACCTCAAAGCGGGCCAAGTGGTCATGGTTCGGCGGGACACTGGGCAGAAGACGCCGGTCGCTGAAGCAGACATCTCAACTACCGTGGAGAAACTGCTGCAGGAAATCCAAGATAATCTCTTCGCGAAAGCCAAAGCCATCCTCCAGGACAAGACCACTTCAGTGCAGAGCTATGACGAATTCAAGAAAGTGCTCGGAGAGAAAGGTGGATTCATCAAGGCAGCATGGTGCGGCAGCCCCGACTGCGAAGCCAAAGTAAAGGACCAAACAGGCGCCACCATCCGCGTGCGACCCTTCCAGAAAGAAGAACCGACCAGAGACTGCATCGTCTGCGGGCAGAAAGCCAAGGAAACCGTGTACTTCGCAAGGTCGTACTAAACTCCCAAAACTTTTCTTTTTTTTCCTTTCATTAAATTCTCAGCTTAAAACACGTGAATGTTGCATTTACATCAAAAATAAAGCATAATCTTTTCTTTAACCTTCCCAAATAAGGTTCAGAGATTGCCTGCCCTGGCTATAGACAAGCAAACTAATGAACTGAAAAAGAAAATCTTCGAGTTTCACCAGAGTACACATGGCACATTAGCAAATAATCAGGCAATCTCCGATCCAAAAGGCGACTATTTCCAGTATTCACGGTATCACGGTATACTGGAGGAATTCGGTAATCTTTCTTTTCAAAACTTTTTAGACGTGGGCTGCGCCGAAGGCATGTATCTTTTAGCCGTGAAAAACAGGTGGCGGCAATGCGATGTGTGTGGCGTCGATTTTTCTTCGGCTGGACTTAAAAAAGCGAAAGCTTAAAGCAATCACTCTGAGTCTTTGACCTGTGCGGATGCAGCGCATCTTCCGTTCAAAGACGGCTCTTTCGAGCTGGTACTGTGCTCGAAAACCCTTGAACACATCGTCGATGATGGTGCAGCCATCAGGGAACTGAGAAGAATCTGCGGTAATGCATGCGTGATAACGGTTCCTTCTTTTAGCAGCCAAAGGGCGAAAACACACTTTAAACCCGATGTAAACTGCACACGCGATTCCCACCTGCGCAAGTACCTTCGAAGCGACCTTGAGGACACGTTGGGCGGCTTGTTTGGAAAAGTCACTATCTGCGATTTATCCTCTTGGTATCTCTCATCCGCAGGTATACTCATGCACATGTTCCTTCCCAAACGTGTCGCTTCAGGATTCGGTTATTTCTTTAGCAAATTTGCAGCTCTCGACTACCGCTTAAGCAAGGCAGGAGCACATGGGTACTCGTTCATCTGCATCTGTAAAACTGCAACTTGACCAGCGAACGCAACTGCGTCTATCTTTAGTGCATAGCGGTATGCTTGTGGGTTTCACGTTAGGAACGTTTATTTTTTGGGGACGCAAGTGTTCTGGTTACAGGTAAGCAGCTTTGGCGAACATTAAAGTCACAAAACGAGCAAGCGGCATCGAATACGCTATACGCGACGTCATAGTCCACACTAAAGACCTCATTAAAAACGGCAAAAAAATCTATTACCTAAACATCGGCGACCCCGCGGCTTTTGACTTTAAGACTCCGCCAAGCCTCAAAGAAGCACTGTGCAACGCGATTGCCAAAGAAGACAATTACTACTCGCCTTCTGAAGGTCTTCCTGAACTCAGGCAGGCTGTAGCAAATAAAGAGAAAAAAATCAACAACGTCGACATCACAGCCGACGATGTCCTCGTAACTGAAGGCATCTCGGAGGGCATCCAAATGCTGTTGGGAGCCATCGTGGAGAAAGGCGACGAAATCCTCTTTCCAGGACCAACCTATCCACCCTACATTTCCTACACTAAATTCTTCGACGGCACCCCAGTCTCGTATGAAACCATCGAGAAAGAAAATTGGCGACCCAACATAGACGATTTACGCAGCAAAATAACATCTAAAACCCGCGCCATAGTCATCATCAACCCAAACAACCCCACTGGTTCAGTGTACGACCGAAAAACCCTCAAAGAAATGCTCGACATAGCCGGCGAACATGGCTTGCCAGTGTTCAGCGACGAAATCTACGACCAACTCACCTATGAGAAGCCGTTTGTAAGCGCTGCAAACGTGGCTAAGGATGTTCCTGTGGTTGGGTTAAACGGGTTCTCCAAAGTTTACCAGATGACGGGTTGGCGACTTGGTTACATGTACTTTAAGGGTGAAGGCAAAACGCTTGACGCACTCAAGGACGGCGTGGAGAAAGAATGCAGAATCCGCATCTGCGCCAACACACCCGTACAGATAGCTGCGACAGCTGCACTCAACGGTCCCCAAGACTTCGTCAAAGACATCGTTGAAAGACTCAGACAACGACGGGATTTCAGCTGGAAACGCCTAAACGAAATCGAAGGCATCAGCACAACCAAACCTGAAGGCGCCTTCTACATCTTCCCAAAAATCGAAGGCATAGGCACACGATGGAAAAACGACATGGACTTTGTGGTTTCACTGCTCAAAGAAACAGGCGTCCTCATCGTGAACGGCTCAGGATTCGACCCAGTCTACGGCAAAGACCACGCACGCATAGTTTTCCTGCCGCCATGCGAAGAACTCGAAGAAGCCTACGCTGCACTGGAAAGATTTATGAAGAAAAAACAGAAAGGCCGCGGCCACGTAGGCTACGGTTAAAAAAAATTCTTTTTAGATTTTTGTGCCCTGCGATGGGTCTTCGATTACTTTCTGGAACCCAACCATCAGTTTCTTTGTGACCGGTCCGGGTTTGCCATCGCCGATTGTGCGTTTGTTGACTTCGCGGATGGGAACCAATTCCATGGCTGTGCCCGTGAAGAATGCTTCGTCTGCAGTGAACATCATGAACGGGGTCAGGTTGGCAACTGTGAGTTTTAAGCCAAGTTCTATGCAGAGTTTTGAGACGACTTCGGCGGTGATTCCTGCTAAGGCTCCGGTGGATGTCGGTGGAGTGAGTAATTCGCCGTTTTTGACTATGAAGATGTTTTCGCCCACGCCCTCTGCGATGCAGCCACTCGGTTCAAGGCAGATGGCTTCATCCACACCGTTTGCGTTGGCTTCGATTTTGGCTAAAATGCTGTTTAGGTAGTTGAGCGATTTTATCTCGTGTGTCGTGGCGTCAACGGGGTTTCTGCGGACCCAGCTGAACATGGTTGTGATGCCTGTTTCTTTAGCGTTGCCTGCTCGGATGTTGATGGTGTCAGTTATGATTATGACTGTGGGTTTGGGGCATTTACGCGGATCCAAGCCGAGGTCGCCAAGACCTCGTGAAACGATCAGGCGGATGTAGCTGTCTTTCATCTTGTTCTTGCACAGGGTTTCAACAACTGCTTTAACCATTTCCTGCTTTGTTAATGGAATTTGAAGCATTATGGCGTGTGCTGAACGGTAAAGGCGGTCAACATGCTCTTTTAGCTTGAAAACCGCGCCGTTGTACTCGCGGATTCCCTCGAAAACGCCATCGCCGTAGAGGAAGCCGTGGTCGTAGACGCTGATTTTAGCCTGGGATTTAGGGTAGTATTCGCCGTCTATGTAGACTTGTAATTCGTTGGTCATTTGTTTTCCACTTCTCGGATAGCTGTTTCATATTGTCCAATTGTTTGATATAGCTTACGTCAGTGATACATACGATTCGTTTACGGCGGCTTTATTAACCGTGAAACTGCGGTCGCTTCGACAGAAGCATCGGCAGCGGTAGGGGCTTAGTGGGTTTGCCAGCGATTTTCTCTGAAACAGTCGCAATCAACTGTTCCGACGTCATGTTTTGCTGTTGACCCTTAAGTTCACGAACACGCACTGAAAGCATGCCTGATTCGATTTCTTTGTCACCGACGACGATGATGTAGGGCACCCATTCCTGTTCGGCTTCACGGATTTTCTTCTGCAAAGTCGCTGCGGAGTCGTCTATGTCCACGCGGATGTCGTGGGCGCTGATTTGTGCCGCAAGTTGCTCGAGTTTGTCGAGGAATTTATCTGAGATTGGAATAAGCCGCATCTGGGTCGGTGAAAGCCACAGTGGCAGCATTGGGGCTTTGCCCGCCATCTGCTCTCGGTAAGCCTTCTCCAGCAGCGCGTAGATGTCTCGTTCGATGGCGCCGCTTGGACTGCAATGTAGAATCAACGGGTACTGTTTCTCGCCTTTCTCGTCGACGAAGGTTATTTCGTAACGTTTCGCGTTTTCAACGTCGATTTGGTCAGTGCTAAGAGCCGCGGCTTTGTCCTGGTTGTCTATGAAGTTAAGGTCCCATTTCAATGCGAAGTAGAAGAATCGTTCATTCCAGACTTCAGCCAAGATGGGTTTGCCAAAGGCAGTTGCCAACTCTGCTATGAAGTCTTTGTGTTCCGCGTAGAAGTCTTTGGTGAAACGCATGGCAATCTCGTAGTCGTCTTTCACTAAGCCAATGTTGCTGAGTACGTCGATGCAGAGGTTGAAGCGGACCATGAATTCTTTTTTGGCTTGTTCAATGTCAGTGCAGAATGCGTGGCAGTCGGGCATCGTGAATGCGCGGAGGCGTTTTAAGCCGACGACTTCGCCGCTTTTTTCTCGGCGGAAGCTGTAGCGGGTGAGTTCGTAGAGTTTGATGGGCATTTGTTTGTAGCTGAACTGGGCGTCATGAGCCATGAGGAATTGTCCGAAGCATGCGGCGAATCTTAGGAAGAGTTCTTTGTCTTCGGATTTGAGGACGTATTGGCGTGCTGGGAAACGGTTCAGGTAGCTTTTGAGGCTGGGATGGTTGAAATCGTACATTATGGGGGTTTCAACTTCCATGCCGCCGTACGCTTGCACTTTAGCTGTAACGTACTGTTCCAGAAGTGATTTTATCATGCGTCCCTTGGGGTACCAGCGGATGTTTCCGGGGTCGCTGCCAGGTTCGTAATCCGCGATTTCGAGGCGTTTCATGAGTGACACGTGGGGAGGCATTACCGTGACTGCGCGTGTCTTCTTTATCTCGTAATTGGAGAATTTCTGGAGGTTCGCGTGTCCTTTGAACTTGAAGTCTTCGATGGGCACGAGTGAACCGTCGGTTTGGAGGATGTGCCAGTAGGATTTCATGGTGTCTTCGGCTTTGAGGGCTGCAGAGACGGGTTGCTCTTCCTTTTTGGCTTCGCCTTCGCATGAAGCAGTCGTTTCTGTTGCTACGGCAACTGGCGCTGGGGCATAGCTGCGTGCCTGCTCGGCTAACGGGTGTCCTTTAATCGAGATTGTGAATTGTTTGTTCCAGCCAAACGGGGCACAGTAGGTTTCGATGCCCTTGCTTTTCGCGTAGGCTTCCATTTCCTTGATTATATTTAGTGCCTCTTGGGGTTTTGAGAGGTTGCTGCTCAGGTGCGCGAAGGGGTAGACAAGGACGCGGTTAACCTTGAGTTTACCCAAAAAAGCGCGGACATCGTCGATGGCTTTGTGTGCCAAGGCGGAGTTGTCGCCTTCCTCGATGGCGGTGAATAAAACCACGACTTCTTCAACGCGACTCTCAACCTTCTCTGCTTCCTCAGCGATGTTGATTTCTTTTTCGACGGGTTTGAAAACTATAAAGTTAGAGTGTAACTGTAAAATACGCATAGAAAACGCCTCTTAACCGTAGCGCCACTTGTCAAGGGTCTTGTCTTTCTTGGTTTTCTTCTTGTATTCTTTGTAGTGGTCTTTGCACAGGTACGCACGTTTATCTGCGCTGCCGATGCTTAATCCAGCAGCTTTAACTTTGTCAGCTGACAGTGAACGCTCAGCGATTTTGCCGCAGACGCTGCATTTTTCTCCTTTGTCAATACGTCCCATATTCTACGCCTTGTCAAGTTTAACTACGTACTATGCTGCTATTGCTTAAGTTTCTTTTCATACAGAGCGTTAGCTCTTTTGTAGATTTCTTCTTTTTTGCCAAAGTAAGTGGGACCTAAGCCTTCAACAACGCATGATGCTGCGGCGGAACCCACGCTGGCGCACCATAGGGATTCTTTTTGGCGGAGGTATTCAGCTAAGAAGCCTGCGATGAACACGTCTCCTGCACCTGTTGGGTCAACTAGCACCTCTGAGGGGCATGCTTCAACGTTGTATTGGGCGCCTTCAACAGAGAGAACTGCGCCTTTTGCACCCATGGTTACGATGACGGTTTCCACGCCTACATCGTGAATGGCTTTTATTGCGGGCTTCAACTCTGATTCGCCGGTTAATGCAAAGATTTCGTTTTGGGATGACTTGTAGATGTTGATTAAACCAAAGATTCGGTTGTCTACGCAGGCGTTTTCAGCCACGTTTCCCGCTTCGTCGAAGGTTCGAAGCAAACCCTGTGGGTCAAGTGACAAGACGTCGGCGCAGCCTTTGAGGTGCTCGACGAGTTCATAGGAGATTTCGTTTGCAATGGGGGCAAGGTGGATTGCTTTGGCATGGAAATCTTTGGGAACATCTTCGACGCATAACGCGGGTCCTTTGCTTTTGAGTTTTAATGTGCGTTCTGAGAGGTCTTGGCTGTAAGTCAGTTCGAAACAGGTTGAGGGTTCATCTGAGTGTTTGTGGACGCCTGATAAGTCGATGCCTTCTTGCTCAACCCACCACAAATAGGCTTCTGGAAAGTTGCCGCCGACCTTGGAGATAACCGCTGCAGAGGCATCCAAACTTCTGGCGGCAAATGACGAGTAGGTTGCGGCGCCGCCTAAAACCACAAATGGTTTGGGTCTGCTTGGCAGTATAATGGTATCGATTGAGAAGTGCCCGACTACTGCTATGTCACAATTTTTAGCAGCCATTTCTTATCCACTTTGAAATATTAAATCAAGTAATATATAGGATTAGCTCAAGGCTGAAACCAAACGGGTTATCGGAAGATTCCGTTTGTGTTTTTTAGCGGTAAAGCTTTAATATTTTATTTGCTGCAAACATGTTTGGCTATGGCATTAGCCGTGGCATGAGCCAGAACCGCAGCCGAGTGGATGCTGATAATGCCTACCTACACATGTTGGAAGGTAAGCATATGAAATGGATTGAAATTGGGTTGTTGGCAGTCGGCGCGGTAATCGGAGCATTTTTACGGTACAAACTCGTTGAATCGCCCGCGACGTTTTATTGTCTCCCAGTAAATGTCTTGTTTGTAAACGTGTTGGGCAGCTTCATATTGGGCGCGTTCTCAGTTTTATCCGTCGGACTCAACTTGGAACCTCAGTATACATTGCTCGTGGCAGTCGGGTTCTGCGGATCCTTCACCACCATGTCCTCCTTCGCATTGGAAACCAGCAATTTAGCCGACGCAAACCGTTTTAGTCTCATGGCGCTAAACATACTAGCGAACGTCGGGTTGTCTTTGGGCGCGATATTTGGGGGAAGATTCGTGGGCGACGCTATAGTGGAGAGGTTTTTGCGTTGAGACAGAAAATGTGGGATTTAACGATTCGGATAAAGAAGAACGATGAAGTCGAAGGCAAGCGGCTTCAAAACTTAATCATGGATTGCCTCGTGAAAGCGGGAATTGAAGGCGCCACGGTTTGGACGGGCGTGAACGGGTTTGGCAAACGCGGAAAATCCACGCTGCACCTTGAAGGCGTAACCGTGAACATGCCCCTCATCATCGAAGTGGTGGATACACAGGAAAAACTTGAGCCGCTATTGCCCGACCTGAAACAAATTGTAGGCGACAACGGTTTAGTAACAATCCAAGAAACCTATGTAATCTAAACTCAAGTCACATGTTTTAACATGTTAATGGTCCTTGGGGACTCAGCCTACCCCATAGGTTTCTGCAATGAGTTTCTAATAGGCTCCGAGCTCTGTGCATAATTCGGTTTTGTGTTTTCTTTACTGTTTAACTTTCCTGATGGGCAACTTTAGAGTAACAGTAAAAAAGCAACAAACCACCCAAAAATAGAATACTGCACACCCCTCGGGGATCCAAATATGCCGCTCCAACAGCCGCAAGTTCAAAGAACCGCTCAACCCTGCCCTTTTGCTTATATACGATTTAGCTCCATTGCATGTTTATGGCGGCGGTCAACACGCAAACATCGACAAACAATCCAGACGTTGTAGTTGTGGGAGGGGGACCCGTAGGTTCATATGTAGCCCTACACTTGGCAAAGCTGGGCGTTAAAACCACCGTTTTCGAAGAGCACCATGCCATCGGTTTTCCTTCGCACTGCGCTGGGCACATCAGCATAAGAAGCCTAAGGGGCATGGGGCTGTATCCGCTTCCTCGGGGCATCGTGGAGAATACGTTTTGCACCGCCAACTTTTACTCGCCCGCCGGTACAAAGTTTTCGATTAATCTTTCCTGTCCCGTCACCGTCGTTTTGAACAGAGCACACTTTGACCAGTATTTGGCTGGGCAGGCGCAGGCGGCTGGGGCAAGTTTTGTTTTGGGTTCCCGCGTCCAATCACTCCTGAAGGAAGGCATCTCTGTGAGGGGTGTTGATGTCGTGCAGACCGACGGGGGTGACCAGAAAGTTTACTCTAAAATCGTGGTGGATGCCGAGGGCGTATCTTCGAGGCTTCTGCGCCAGGCTGGCTTATCCGCGCTTAAGCCCCGCGGTTTGGTCTACGCGGTGGAAGCCGAAATGGAAAACGTGCAAAACGTCGAGCCAAACGCGGTTGAAGTTTACTTCGGCAAATCCTATGCCCCAGGCTTCTACGGCTGGCTCATCCCAAGACCCGACAGCTCCGCCAAAGTCGGATTAGCGACGAACACGGGCAACCCGCAGGAATACCTAAAGCGGCTCATGACCAAGCATCCTGTTGCCTCAAAGCAGCTTGCTAAAGCAAAAATAACAAGCATAGGCTACCACGCTATCACGCTGGGGGGACCAATTAACCGCTCCTACGCGGATGGTTTTCTGGCTGTCGGTGACTGCGCTTCACAGGTTAAGCCCACGACGGGCGGCGGGGTAATTTTTGGGTTAACTTGCGCTAAAACAGCCGCGGAGGTTGCAAGCCAGGCAATAGCGAAAGGAGACCTTTCCTCAAATATCCTGAAGAACTACCAAAAAAGATGCCATGACCAATTGAACTTCGATTTTCTCGTCATGCTTAGGCTGCGGCGGTTTCTGGATTCCCTCTCGGACGAGCGGCTGGATGAGATGCTGCGGGTCTGCGGCAAACTCGGCGTCGACAAAGCATTACGCGATGTGGATGAGATTGATTTCCAAGGAAAAATGCTCCTCACAGCTGCGAGGAAACCAGCGATGGCGGCGGCACTGGCTTACTTTGGGCTGCTTTACCTGTCTGCAAACCCTTAAAATCTCCAGCACCAACCTATAGACGGGATAACAGAAAATGGTCGAATTCGAATACAAGCAAGTCCTCATTTTTCGCACTGACTTGCAGATGAGTAAGGGCAAGATTGCAGCGCAAGCGGGGCACGCCGCGGTTTCCTCCGCCCAAGACGCCTACACGCACCATAAGAAGTGGTGGGAGGCATGGATGTTTGAGGGGCAGAAGAAGGTGGCGGTTAAAGTTGCCGACGAAAAAGAGCTCGGTGACTTGGAGGAGGGCGCGGACGCGTTGGGTTTGCCACACGCACTCATCGTTGACAGGGGATTAACTGAGGTTCCTGAAGGCACAGTTACTTGCTTGGGGATTGGTCCTGCTCCAGCGGCGATGATTGACAGGTTAACTGGCAAACTAAAGTTGTTGTAGGCGGTTTTTTGGTGGTTCCCGAACTTGAAAAGCTCCTCGGCATCGAAGTCTACGCCTTCAAATCCGAGGGCATCGGCGGAGCTATTCGGGAGTCAGTTGACGATTTTGTGGTTGAAGAGGTTCTGGTGGATGGGTCCAAAGCCAGCGTGAACGGTGAGGTTCCAGCGAGGGTTTTGGGTTCAACCGTTCAGAAGCAGCGTTTTCTTTTGTGCGTTATGGTCAAGCGTAACTGGGACACATTCATCGCCGTCAAAAACATTGCTAAGTCACTGGGCATCGATCAGGCGCGGGTTCAGTTTGCAGGAATCAAAGACGCCAAAGCCGTCACTGCCCAGCATATTTCCATAGAGAACATTTTATTGGAAGAAGCCGCGAAAATTGACGTTAAAGACATTTCTGTTCGCCCCATTGGCTATGTTCGGGAGATGCTTTCGCTATTCTATTTGCTTGGCAACAACTTTACATTAACCATCAAAGGCACACAAGGTTCAGAGGCAGAGGTTAAGGAAAACATAATCCAAACAATGAAACAAATCGATGCAGTCGGTGGCATACCCAACTTTTTTGGGCACCAACGCTTCGGAACCACACGCCCCATCACGCACCTCGTCGGAAAAGCCATTATTCAGGGCAACTTCGAGGAGGCGGCGATGCTTTTTCTGGCTAAACCCAGCGCACATGAACACCCCGCTTCGAGGCAAGCACGCCAAGACCTACAATCAACACGAGATTTCAAAGGGGCGAATGAGAATTTTCCTAAACAACTTCGTTTCGAACGAATAATGCTCAATCATCTAGCAGAAAACTCCAGCGATTTCACTGGTGCATTCCAGTGTCTGCCGCTTAAGCTTCAAGCGCTCTTCGTCCAAGCCCACCAATCGTACCTGTTCAACCGTTTCCTCAGTGCACGCGCTGAACATGGGTTGCCCCTGAACGCGGCTTTGGAAGGGGACTACGTGGTCGGCGTGGAACGTTCTGGTTTACCCATGACCACCGTATCCAAAGTTGCAGCCGCCGAAAACCTCAATGAAGTCAATGCCCAAATCAAAACTGGGCGATTGCGGGTTGCATTGCCCATTTTCGGGGTGAAACAGAAGCTTTCCCAAGGCGTCATGGGGCAGATTGAACGCGAAGTTCTCGAAAAAGAAGCAATCCCAATTGAGAATCTGTGTTTTAACGAGTTGTCACGGGTCGGCGGAAAAGGCGGCTTGCGAACAGCAGTTACCCCAGTCAAAGACTTTAAGTTGCAGAATGTTTCGGCGAACCCAGACGGCAGCGGATGCCAAGCAACAGTGAGTTTTATGCTTCTGCGCGGCTCCTACGCCACTGTGGTTTTGAGGGAAATAATGAAGCCGTCCGACCTGATTGCTGCTGGGTTTTAGCGAGCGGGCAAAAACGCTGATAAGGAAGAGGTTAATTCAGTATTTGTAGGGACGCTGCTTTTTATGGAACCTCAAGCCCCTCCACGTCAGTGTGTTATTCCGCTTCATAAGCCAAGCTGGAAAGAACTCATTTTCTTCTTTGCCTCTGGACTTCTGGTAAGTATTCCTTTTGCTGCTTTCTACGAGTCGCTGGTTCCATCGGCTGCTATCGCGCTTTTAGTCGTTGTTTTGGCTCCCTTCATAGAGGAACTCGCCAAGGTTTTCCCATTGTTCTACAGACATGGCGAAACAGAGCGGTCACTCGTCACTATGGGGCTTCTAATCGGAGTCGGATTTGGTTTAGCAGAGTTTTTCGAATACATTTTCCTCGCAAACACACCCATCGTCGCAGCCATACCCCACATCATCTTTCACGGTTCAAGCGCAACCATAACCGCATACGGCATCGCAAAAAAGAACCCACTGCCCTACTACCTGATTGCCGTTTCGCTTCACATAATAAACAACTTTTTCGCTCTCTCAAACGACCTTTTCCTGGGGCTTTTAGCTGAACTGCTGGTTTTAATCACCGTTTACCTGTTGGCATGGCGATTCTACCATAAAACTTCGCCCGAGAAAATGGTTGTTTAACTGCCCCTGTCGGTTCGAGCTAAATCCCGAAGTCTGTTAACACCATCTATTTCCAAGATGAAGTCAGCAACGCTCTTTGGCACAAGCGCCATCCAGCTGTCGTCTTTAACCATCTTTTCCCGCACGACGGTTGACATATAGAATTTTCTTTCAAACAATGGAATCGTGTTGACTTCGTAGCCTGCTTCCATAAACAGTCTCTTAGTCAACGGCTCATTAGCGTACAACGTGTGGAATTTTGGGGTGTACCCTTCAACGGCGCTGACCCAAAGCATGTGCAGATGAACGTCTGGGACAGGGACAATCCACAACTTCGAATAATCCACGCCAGCCTCTTGCAAAGCGCGTCGAACCATAACGAGCCGCTCGCCTGCCGTGAACGGGTTGTTGGCGGTGTGGCTGTACTGGGCGCTGCCTATGACAATAATTAATTCATCTACTTTTTCAAGAGCGTATTTTATAGCGTCTAAATGCCCCAGATGAAAAGGCTGAAACCTGCCGACGTAGAGGCCTCGTTTAACCATGGTGCTCACTTGCTCTGATTGGGGCATGCAGGCATTTATGATTTGCGTAAACCTGTTTAAGCAAAATTTCTAAGGACGTACTCGACGGGGTAAACCTTCAGTTGCCTGCCTTCGACTTGGATTTCTTTGGAATTAGAAAACCCGCGTTTCTCCCTGCCCAAAAGTTGCATCTTAACTTTCAAACCGAAACCGTAGCCGCCCAACGTAAAATCAGCTTTAACAACCCTGTGGCATGGAACGATTGGCGCAAATGGATTTCCAGCCATGATGTTTCCGACTGCTCGGGGTCCGCCGCCCACTGCTTTGGAGATTGCACCGTAGAAAGTTACATAGCCCAGCGGGATTTCGGAGGTTGCTTTGAGGACTTTTTTGGAGTAAGCTGGCAGATGCGATGTTGCTAACGGCAGGTTTGTGTTGGCGGTTTTTCCATCGTAGATGCATTTCAGCGTGTCAAGCGCGGTTTTGGCGTAGGCTGTGGGTTCATGGAAAACTTGGAAGGGCGCGTTGAAGGGTAAGTTGCCTAAAACGTTGCAAAGAGTTGTTTTTTGGTCTGTGCCGAAGGATGATGTTACGATTTGCTGCTCTTTGAGGGCGACTGCGAACCATGTGTCATCAATGTTTTGCAGGTAGATTTCAATCATCGGAGTTGCCTTCTCTCCTGAAAGTTTTTGTGCATGTTAAAAGTTTCTTCGGTAAAAACCCGTTCCCCCGAACATTCAGGGCACGCAGCAACCAGCTTCAAGTTATCCACGGAGGGTTTAGCTGTCGAGAAGTTTTTAGGGGCAACGGTCACGTAACCAAGGGATTTACCGCATTTCTGGCACCTTACCGGTTTCGAATCGCTCATAAATGCAACTTCGCTATTTCTATAATGGTTATAAGTAACCTTAATAATTTGTCTTGTGTATATCAAGAAAAGGCGAAAATTATGGAAAGTTATGGACTACAATTACCAACTTTACCCAACATTCCACAAATCCAGCTCATGCCGCAGGAACAGCAGCAAGCTCAAGGCAACCAAGCCCAAGGCGGCAACGTATGGATGCCCGGCGCAACCACAGTGGGCGCAATCTTCAAGGGCGGAGTAATCTTGGCTTCAGAAAAAAGAGTAACATACGGCAACTTCATAATGAGTAAAGGCGGAAAAAAAGTCTTCAAAGTAACAGACCAAATCGGCGTCGCATGCGCTGGCCTTATCGGCGACATGCAAATCCTCGCCAAAGAAATGCAGGCGCAAGCCAACCTCTACAGCATGGATGTTGGACGACCAATCAGCGTCCGTTCAGCATCAAAACTTTTGGCCAACGTACTCTTCAACCGTAGATACTCGCCACTGTTCACCCAGACAATCGTAGGCGGATTAGACAACGAAGGCTCATCACTCTATGTGCTTGACGTCTTAGGCTCCTTAATCCCAGACAAATACGCGGTTGTGGGTTCAGGAACCGAAATCGCCATGGGAGTTCTCGAAGAAGGCTACAAAGAAACCTTGAGTGTCCATGAAATGAAGGAACTCATAACACGGTCGATTAAGTCGGCCGTGAGCAGAGATTCCATGAGCGGCGACGGCATAGACTTCCTTATCATAACTAAGGAAGGCGTAGCTGAAGAATCCATAAAGTTTTAAACAACTTTATTTTTAATTTTTTTAGTTTATTTAGTGGTTGAGCAGCGCTAGGAAGGAAAAACTATGGTGTTTGAACTAACTGATGAAGAAGGAAAATTTTTAATCCACCTCGCACGAGACACGGTGAAACAATATTTGGAAACGGGGAAAGCGTCAAAACCGCCCAAAGAAACCCCGAAAAAACTGTTTGAGCACTGCGGCGTCTTCGTAACCATCAGTACACCCATGCATGGCGAGAAGGAGCTGCGCGGATGCATCGGCTACCCTTACCCAACAAGCCCGCTTGTTGAGGCAGTGATTGATAGCGCCGTCAATGCTTCGACGGAGGACCCAAGGTTTGAACCCATGTCGCTAGAGGAGCTGGATAAAGTGGTTTTTGAGGTAAGCGTGTTGACGCCACCTGAACTCGTGGAAGTCAAGAACCCAAAGGAGTACGTGAGCAAAATCAAGGTCGGCGAAGACGGCTTAATCGTCGAAAGAGGACCCTACAAAGGACTGCTTTTGCCTCAGGTGCCCGTGGAATGGGGCTGGGCTGAAGAAGAATTCCTCTGTCAATGCTGCGGAAAAGCAGAGTTGCCTCCTGACACATGGCTGACCAAGGACGCTAAAATCTACAAGTTCAAAGCCATCATCTTCGAGGAGCAAACACCATGCGGCGAAATAAAACGCCTAAACTTAACAAATCAGCCTTAATCCAGCAGCGACTCCACGATGGAAACCGCCCTATCCAACCCCTTAAACCTGCCAGAGAACTCGCTAAGTACTGCCACGTTCCTGTCGTAGGCTTCTTTTTGAGTTTCCATTTTCTCCACGGCTTTCTCGAGTTGCTTTCGGTTTTTGACTGTGATGGAGCAGTTTAAATCCTGCAGTTTAACAGCGTTGCCAAGCTGTTCAGGTTGCGTGGGGATGCAGATGCTTGGTTTACCGTACTTGATGGTTTCAAAGCATGTGGCGTGTCCGCCGCTGAAGATTACGAATTTGGCGTTTTTCATGGCTTCAGCCCGTTCTTCCGTAGATAGCCATGTATGAAGTTCGCAGTTGCCGATTTTAGCTGAAACTTTCTTTCCCGGCGTTCCCAGGCTTATGACGCATTTGGTGTTTAGTTTTTCAAGGACTGGAATGAGGGTTTTTATGAGTTTTGCCCTTGTTCCCACGGGTCCGCTTATGGGAGCAAAAATGTGTTCTTGAGCGCCTTTAACGGGTGTGGTGTCTATGAAGCTTCCCACGTACTCAGCTTTTCCCGTTAAGCCTACGCTGTCCAAGTTGCCAATGTTGTACTCTGATACCGTGTTTGGCGGTGGATTATCGGGAATTATGGTTTTCGTGCAGTTCTTCACGTACCGCTCAACCACTCGTTCGCCGGGACTTAGGAAAGCTGAGAAACCATAGCTTGGCCTAATCATGTTGGCTATGTAGAGTGAGGGAATCTTCCATCTCTCTGCGAGTCGGAGGGCGTTTATGTCGCCGTCGGCTATGAAGAGGTCGGGTGCGATGTCGTGGAGGTTTTCTCTTAAGTCGTAGTAGCGGTGGATGGTTTCCATGGCGTTGGATTTTTTGAGTTCAAACTTGTTCTGCTCCATGTTGAAGAGTGGAAGCGGAAACAACAGGTTAAGAAGCGAAGCCGAAGTGATAATGCCATGGGCGTTTTCGTACCATGAAATCGGCTGGCACCTGTAAACGTGGCTGAATTCTTTTTGCAGCATCTCGTAGGCTTTGCCGCCTGAAAAAAAGAACATTTCGTGACCGTTTTTCTCCAGCTGTTTCCCTAACGGAATGATTCGTGAAACGTGACCTAATCCGAGCTCGGAGCAGCTGAAGAGCAATCGCATATAGCCACAGATATGCACAAGACTATATTTGAACTATCCCTCAACAGCAGAAAAAGCAAGCATTTTAAGCCTAAGCACCAACAGTAGAGAGTATGTTTGTTCCAAGGAGAATTGTGGAGGAAAAACTCAGGCAAATCCTCGCCGACGACATCGGACAAGGCGACGTGACGGCGGCAGCAATTATTCCCGCGAATTTAACGGTTAAAGCAGAGGTCATTGCCAAGGAAGATGGCGTGGTGGCTGGAATCGAAGAAGCCACATTTCTCGCTGAATACTTGGGGCTCACCGTCAAATCCAAGGTGGCAGACGGAGAAAAAATCAAGAACACACAAGTCCTGCTCCAAATCTCAGGCGACGCCCAAACCATCCTATCTGTAGAGCGCACCATGCTTAACCTTCTCTCGCGGATGAGCGGCATCGCCACCAAAACGCGAACGCTCGCCGAGAAACTTGAAAAGGCAAACGGAAAAACTCGGATTGCGGCAACACGCAAATCCGCGCCAGGACTGCTCTACTTTGACAAGAAAGCCGTTGTCATCGGCGGCGGTGATCCTCACAGGCTGCATTTGGATGACATGGTTCTGATTAAGGATAACCATCTTGCAATCATCGGAAGCGTCGAGGAAGCCGTTAAGAAAGCCAAAGCACAGGGTTCTTTTAGCAAAAAAATCGAAGTCGAAGTCACAGACGTCGAGGACGCCTTGAAAGCTGCAAACGCAGGCGCAGACATAGTTATGCTGGATAATTTTTCGCCCAAACAAGCCAAAGCGGCAGGAGAAGCGCTTAGGAAAGCTGGGTTTAGCAAGCTGATGCTTGAGGTGAGCGGCGGAATCACATGCGAAAACCTGTTAGATTACGCACAGGCAGACGTTGACATCATAAGCATGGGCGAACTAACTCACAGCGTTAAGGCACTGGATATTAGTTTGGAAATAGTGAAAGAATAAGAAAAACAATATCTGTGTGTATTTAGTTGTGTAAAGCTTAGGCTGAAATTCTGAGCTTAAATTTCATATTGAGCCTAAATGCGGCTTTTCGGATTGTTCATAGGTCCGAGTATACATTTCTAAATTTTGGCTCCGTTAGTTCAAAGGACAGAATAACGACGAGATCGACAAATTCGACCTAAACACACACCAATATCTTTCTTTTAACCTGCAAGATTTATAAGCCAAACTTCGACCACTGCACCGATTGCCAGTAAACCCGCGGTGGTGCCAATGAATATTAACGCCCATTTTAACTCACGCCAAAGTATCCTTCTTCCGCCATGCGGCACCTTGGAATTACCTGCCTGTATCAGCCTTCTAATCAGCCAGATGCTCTCTGCCATGGCGATTGAATAAGATGCGAATTCCAGCCAGAACACAGGCGTTAATAGCAAGCTCGCAAGACCCAGCCATACTGGGTAGCCTTGTGTTGCTGCTATCGCGTTGAGGGCAACTCCAGTGTCGAAGAGTATGAACATTCCAAGAGCAGCTCCAGCCAACGGAAGGAACATCAGCAGGCAGATGGAGAAGTTGTTTATGAAAATATATTCTGTCAACGTATTGTTGGCTTTATGCTGATTTAATGTTGCGTTCACTTGGTCACTTAAGGTATGAGCGTCCTGTGAACTCAGCGGAATGTAACTTCCAATTAATGTAACTATGAAGGCAACTAAGAATATGACTATGATTGAATAGATTCTTTTTCTTCTCTGTGAAGCATTCTTCCAAAAAGATAAGTCAAATTTCATAGAACAAACCTGCTTAGTTACTTGACGTAATCTTTAGCGCTGAAATCCTCTTGCAATAGGGTTTAATGATTCTGGCAATTTAACCTTTGTCAAAAACACTCATCGAATCGATGATGAATTAAAGTGAGGTGGAATGGGAAAAATTAGTTTTCCTCTTCACACTTCTCTGGCTTCAAGCCCAACGCCAAAAGGTACATTTCTGAACTTTGCTGCCTACTTGCCGGAGGCTTAACTAACTTAACCTCGATGAAGAGAGTTTTCACGGTTTGAAGGAAATCATTTAGCAATTCGCCTTCGAAGACTTTGACAAAAAAGTTTCCTGATGGTCTTAGTACGCATTGGGCGATTTCCAGGGCTTTTTCAGCTAACTCTATTTGTCTTGCGTGGTCAACTTCCCAGACCCCAGTGATGTTTGGTGCAGCGTCACAGAGAACCACATCTGCTTTGCGTGGCAGAAAAGACTTGATTAAGTCAACTGTTCCGGGTTCAGTAAAGTCAGCTATGATTGTGCGAATGTATTCCTGTGTGAAGGGTTCAATGGGTTTTAAATCGACGCCTAAGACGAAGCCGTTTTTGCCCGTCATTTTTCTTGCCGCTTGAATCCAGCCGCCTGGAGCAGCTCCTAGATCAACTACTATGCTGTTTCTTTTTACGAACTCGTATTTTTCGTTAGCTTGCACTAGTTTGTATGTGGATCTGCTTCGGTAGTTTTCTTCTTTGGCTTTTTTAAAATAATACTCGTTTTTTCTTTCATTTAACCAAGCTTTCGGCAACGGAATCATCCTCTGGCATATCTGGCTCTGCTGGTGCGCCTGAATCTTCGGGGGTAGCAATGACTGGTGCTGGCGGTTTTCCTAAGTTAAGAATCCACTCAGTTAGTTTTGGGCAGCTTTTCGGGGAAAGGGCGGTTGTGGGGTCGCATCGTGCGTTGTCTGGGCAAAGTAGGCATGGGCAATCCACGATGGTTTCTATGGATGCAGGCAAACGTTTGGGGTAGAGCCTGTATGTCCATCTGCCTTCCTGAAGTTCTTTTTCCCTGCGAATAAGCCCCTTCTCTTCCAGTTTAATGGAGACGCGCGAGCCTTCGCGGCTGCTTGCGCCAAGTTCACGCCATAAATCTGATTGAAGTACACCCTGATAACCTGTACCGACGACGTAGTGGAGTGCTTTCTGTTCAAGGTCATTACGCTTAGGCATTTAGATCAGTTCCAAATAATACAGTAATATAAGCGTTGGATTCACATAAAAATATGTATGCTTGATTAATTGTGGATTGACATGAGAAACGCAAAGAAAACCTGTTTGGGCAAATGCTGCTTGGGAATTGAATCTTCAGCGGACGACTTCGGCGTTGGAATCGCCACATTTGAAGGGGAAATCTTAGCTAACAAATCCGACAGTTACATTCCGCTGGAAGGCGGAATCCACCCGCGGGAAGCGGCGCGGCATCATGCGGAAGTCGCCGACAAAGTTCTTGGCGAGGCGCTGGCGAAGGCTGGCGTGAAACCCAGCGAATTGTCGGTTGTTGCGTTTTCTCAGGGACCAGGTTTAGGGCCATCATTGCGCACGGGAGCGACAGTAGCCCGAGCTTTAGCCTCATACCTAAACATCCCCCTCGTCGGAGTCAACCACTCCGTAGCCCACATTGAAATCGGCAAACTCAAAACAGGCGCATCCGACCCCGTAACCCTCTACGCTTCAGGAGGCAACACCATGGTCACCGCATTCGAGTCAGGCCGCTACCGAGTGTTCGGCGAAACCCTCGACATCGCCCTCGGCAACTGCTTGGATGTTTTCGGCAGGTCAGCTGGGCTAAAGGGCAAAAAGGGATTGCCAGTCGGAGCCGCAATAGAACAGTTGGCGCTTAAAGGCACAAAACTCGTTACGCTGCCTTACGTGGTGAAGGGCATGGATTTGTCTCTTAGCGGCTTGCTAACAGCAGCAACGACTGCGCTTCAGAAGGGCGACTGCACGCTTGAAGATGTATGTTACAGTCTGCAGGAGAACGCTTTTTCGATGGTTACTGAAGTTACTGAAAGGGCTTTAGCGCACACCGAGAAAAAGGAAGTGCTGTTAACCGGCGGAGTGGCCGCAAACAAACGGCTGCAATCCATGCTCGCAATCATCGCACAGGAGCACGAAGCCAAATTCAACGTGGTGCCGCTCGAGTTTGCAACCGACAACGGCGCCATGATTGCATGGACGGGCGTTCTCGCATTTAAGCATGGATTGGTGACGCCTTTAGATGAGAGTTTTGTGAAGCTGCGTTGGCGAGTAGACAAGGTGGATGTGCCATGGATACAATAGACGCCAAATTAGCTAAAATAAAGTTGCTCAAAATGGGTGCTGAAGCCTGCATATTTCTCTCAGAAGATTGGTACGGACGCAAAGCGGTAATCAAAATGCGCATTCCTAAAGCGTATCGTCCTGAAGCGTTAGATGAGCACATACGTAGGTATCGCACAGTTCATGAACCCCAACTAATGCATGAAGCAAAGCAAGCTGGGGTGGCGACTCCGCTGATATACATGGTTAATGTACCCCAAGCCACCATCGTTATGGAGTACGTTGAGGGGCAACAGGTAAAACAGCTGCTTAACGTCGCTGGCAAACATGAGCGGCATGCGTTGTGTATTCGAATCGGCGAATCCGCGGCGAGGCTGCACCAGCATGGCTTAATCCACGGCGACTTAACCACCTCCAACATTATACTGAACCCCGAAGGCAAACTTTACTTCGTGGACTTCGGCTTGGGCGAAAAAAACATCGAACTCGAAGCCCAAGGCGTAGATTTGCACTTGCTCAAACGCGCCCTCCAGAGCACGCATTTCCAGCTCTGGGAAGAATGCTTCCAAAGCGTTCTATCTGGCTACACATCCATCTTGGGGATTGCACAGGCGGAAAAGGTTTATGAGAAAATCAGAGAAATAGAGAGGCGTGGGCGCTATGTCGAAGAACGCAGACAGTAACTTTGAGTTCAGGGGCAAGGTTGTTTTTTTCGCAACGGGCAACATTCACAAATTTCAGGAAGTATGTAGCATCCTAAACGGTTATGGTATTGCAGTAGGTATGCTGAAGTTGAAGGGCGACGAAATCCAGAGTGACAGCCTCAAAGAAATCGCCCAAAAAAGCGTCCAAAACGCCTACTCACGGTGCAGATTGCCTATTTTCGTGGAGGACGCAGGCTTATTCATCGATGCATTAAGCGGGTTTCCCGGTCCATATGCAGCGTACGTTTACAAAACAATTCACAACAGTGGCATTCTAAAACTCATGGAAAACACGGCAGATAGGCACGCGAAGTTCCAATCCGTCATTGCCTACTGCAGCCAAGAAACCCCATGTGAACCAATCTGCTTCGACGGCGAAGTCAAAGGTGAACTAACCGCAGCCGAACGTAAAGCGCAGGGCAAATCAGGCTTCGGTTTCGACCCCATTTTCCAACCATCTGGGAGCGCCAAAACCTTCGCGGAAATGACCCTCCAAGAGAAAAACGGTTACTCACACAGGGCGATGGCTATTCATAAATTTGCAGAATGGTACAAAAACAAGCCTTGACGCATCAACCGGAAACATTAATTTTATATCCTCATCGTTGCATAACAAAATTGTGAAGAAGGCACATAGATGAGCCAAACTCCCCGTCGAGACAGCCTTCTTCACGAAGGCTTAATTGCAGCTTTAGCCGTAGGCGGTTTCTTAATCATTCTGGGTTTAGTTTTTAAGCTTACACCCGGCATCACCGACAAAACAACCGTGTTCTTCAATGACTTAACAACCGTAACCCGCAACCTCGGCTCAAGCAACGTAAACCTGCCTGCCCCAGCCCACCCCGCCGAACACCTTGACTTCTACACGGCAATGATTAATTTCATGTTGGCCGTCGGCATCCTCCAAATCGTCATCTTAGCCCTCAGAATCGCGGTGCATTCGCGTGTCAGGCAGATAGCTGAAACCGTGGGCAACCTGATTTTCTGGTTGGGCGCCGCGTTTGTGGCGAACGTTTTCCTGTTGACGGGAACACTTGGCGGCTGGTTCCAGTGCTCATTATACTGATTGGAGTCTCGCTGATTGCAAGATTCTTCATCCATTTAACTCAGAGACCCAAAAGACCTCAAATGAACCCGTAAATAAGTGAATTTCTTTTTTTCTTTAAGCAGTGTGCTCCTCAGAGTGAAGGAGGGCTTACTTTTTCCTGCTGTATGCTTGCTGTTTTTGTTCCTCGGTTGCTGAATTTTCCCAGGTACCCAAATGGGTAAGACAGCAAGAAGACTTCAACTATGCCGACGGCTAATGAAAACGGTATGCCGAAGCTGGTTTGTAGAAGCAGGTTTATTGTGGAGAAGAATACCAGCAGGAAGAAGCCGTTGAGCCAGAAACCAATCTGCCAGCCTTCACAGTTGTATATTCGGTGAAGCATGATTATGTTAAATACACCGATGACTATGGGTTGAATCCCGAACATCACAACTAAAAATATGGCAAAACCTATGGGCGGCATGTACAGCAAAAAGGCGCTCTGGAAAGCATCCAGCAACAGTTGAATGATGACTAAGACAGTTATTATTACTAAGCCGTGAATGAAGACTTGTTTAGACAGTTTAAGTATTCTGGGCAATCCACTCACCTATTTTCTGTTCCGCTAACCTGCCTCGTATTCCATAATCATTATCCGCGCCGTTCCAATAGACGATCCAGCAGCCTTTAAGCCCCATGTTCTTGAAGAGATTCAGACCCTTGATTATGTAATCGCTCTGGGTGACATCGTTGCTTGTTGACATGCCAAACTCAGAAATAACGACGTCTTTATGCGTTATTTTTTGAAGAAGTTGTATCATGTTGGGTGAAAGAGTCAGAAATGAATCCATGAAAACGTCAAAACCTACAAAGTTGAGTTTTTCGCTGAATTTGATAGGAAGGTTTGTGCGCGCGATAAAGGCTGGTGAAAAATTGGTATATAGTTGTGCAGAAAGCTGATGCTGTGCGATTATTGTGTATATATCTTCGAATTTTGAACCTGCTTCATCATCTGTGAACAAAGCGCCCATTTCCCATGAAGAAGCCACATCGGGTTCATTGAGGATTTGAACGTAAGCTAGGTCACTGCCCCATCTGTCAAGGTAATAGTTTATGTCATTGGTGCTTGCGCGATCACTTATAATTAATGCGACTTTTATGCCAAGTTGGCTAACTGCGCTGAAGAATACATCCGAAAGTGTATTCAAGTAAGAACTAGGATTACTCGAATCGCAGACGAGATTAACACGAATTACTTTTATACCTAAATCCTTGATGTGCGACACTTCGTTGTAGATTTGGTCGACACTGTCTCGCTCGTAGACATAGCTGACACCTACTTCGAAAGACCCATTTGAGCGTTTAGTTGAAGAATAAAAGACATATGGATAGAAGAACTGAACAAAAATTAACAGAAAGCACAAACCGATTATGATTAATGTCCATACCATTTTATTTTGTGTTATGGCCGAAAGTTTTTGTTTCTTCACAATACCTTTCAAATTTTTCTTTTTGAAATCAGAGCGACTTAGCTTTTTGAAATAAAACAGAAAGCCAATGATAGCAACAGTAGCGACAGCTACCCCAACGAAAACTATCTCGATTGGAAAATGGCCAACCACTGTAAAAGAAATTGTTTCTGAAGCCCCACCCAATCCAGTTGAGTCATTGGCAAAGACTGTTATGTTGTGTGATCCTGCATTCAATTTAGGCAGAGTGGTGTTTCCAGTGATAGTCACTGCTTGCTGTCCATCGAGAATATAGCTGAGTATAGCATTTTGCTCGTTCACGGTAAAAGTGAGCGGGATATCGCTTGTGCCGTAGGTTTTGCTTTGTGGACTGCAGATTTTAACCGTGGGCGGCTTAGGGGTTGCTTGGGGAGCAAATTTTATCAGGAATGCGCCTCCCGAAGTTGACCCTGCAACGGCATATCCGCCGTCGCCTGTGGGAATCAACGATGAACCGGGGTAACCGAGTGGTGATGTTATCGCTGAAATGCCAAGTTGCTCTTGCAGAAGTTCGCTGCCTGAAGAATCTGCCTGCATAATGGAGGCAGATGCGGGCTTAACAATGAAGTAGCCGTTGTTTGCATTCTGCACGATTGCGCTGAAGCTATCATCGGGATATTGACCATAAGGCAGGTTCCATTGTTCATATCCTTGCGGATTTATTTTAATAAGCCAAGGGATCATGCCGCCGCTGGATTGCCACACTCCTGTTCCTGAAAGAATGAATCCTCCATCGTCAGTTCTAGCTATGGAGTAAACGTAATGTGAATCTAGGGGGTTGCCGTAAACGTAGTTTTGGCTCCATTGTTGATTGCCGTTTGAATCAATCCGAGCTAACCAAAAATTATTCTTCCAGTTACCTGCCAATGCGCAGCCGCGGTCGACCGTGTTTACAACCGCCGAGACCTGAAAGCCGCCTGTATAATTCATATCCCAAAGAATTGTTCCTTGATCGTTAAATTTCCGCAGCCAAACGTAAGTCTCTTGGTTCCCCCAAATGCTATTGCCAACGACGATGTAGTTTCCTTCATCAGTTATGATTCCTTGTCTCATGCCGTTTCTGCCGACGGAGAAAGTTGAAGTGACATTTCCTTGCGAGTCAATTTTGATTACGTCGCCATTTTCACAGAAAACAACTAAGCCGCAATCTCTAGTCTGCGCCAACGATACTGCATTACCAAGAGCTTTCTGCCATTGTACGTTTCCAGACGAATCGGTCTTTATCAATGTCGCTCCGCCATGAGACAAGGCTACGCCAGCTATGGCAAAGCCTCCGTCTGAAGTTTGGATGACAGAGAGAGCTTGGAAGCCATCGTAGGTTTTCCTCCATTCGATCGAAGGTGGGTCAGGGGTAGCGGAGGAGGGCGGAATAGAAAACAAAACTAGAACAACTAATACTATAACAAACGTATTTCTTGCAAGTTTTGAGTAGCTTGGGCGATAGCGCTTCAAAGAGGATACCCACTGCTAACTTGCATCACAGGAGCAACCACTTATATTTTTCGTAAAAAAGAACGCCTCAAGGAATCTGCAGATTGTTCACTTGCTAACTAAAAAAGCAAGAAATGTTATGAAGTAAAAAGCAAAATGGTTCTGTCTGCAAGTTGGAGTTACTTTTAAATATTCGTGGGGTGTGGTTAGTGGTGCAGTTTAAGGTGTAACGATGCCAAAGCAAGAAAAAGGTAAATCACATTCGATGCGACCTGTCAGCAGGCGCCCTCCAAGCTGGTGCAAGTATCAGCCTGAAGAAGTAGATTCATTCATAATTAAACTGGCTAAAGAAGGCCACTCAATGAGTGCCATAGGCACTATCCTACGTGACCAATACGCCATTCCACTGGTTAAACCAATCACAGGCAAGAGCATAAGCGACACACTCAAAGCCGCAAACCTCGCTCCAACCCTGCCCGAAGACCTCAGCAACCTCATGAAGACAGCCCAAAGCCTCGCAGTCCACATGGACAAACACAAGAAAGACCTCCACAACAAACGCAACATGCAAATCATCGAAGCCCAAATCCACAAGCTCAGCCGCTACTACAAACGCGAAGGTGTCCTGGACAAGAAATGGAAGTACGTTCCAAAAATCGCTTCCGTAACCTAAACATTTCTTTCCTTTTTATTTTTTTGTTGTTTCTTGATGCGCCAGCTTTAAATCCGATTACCGCCTTTTAGCCCGAGAAGTGAGTGGGCATGGCGGCACAGCAACAGCAAAAAATCGAGGGCTTCTTAGCTGCGGAGATTGAAGCGGCAAAAGTTATTTTGGAAGCTGTCAAAAAAGACGGGTTAATCCTGGTTTTCTCGCATTTGGACGCTGACGGAGTTGCCGCCGCAGGCATCATGGGCAAAATGCTTTCTCGACTCGACGCCCGTTTCCGCCTTCGCGTTATGCAGTGGGTGGACGAGAAAATCATCGGCGAAGTCATCGCTGACAAACCCCAACTTGTAATTCTGACTGACTTTGGTAGTGGCTACTTGGATTTGCTCAACGAGAAAATCCCCAATGTTAAAGTCGTAATCCTTGATCACCATCAAACCACCAGCAAAGTGGTCAACCCAAATTTTACACAGGTTAACCCTCACCTGTTCGGTATTGATGGAGCGACCGATGTGAGCGGTTCAGGTGTGGCTTATTTTGCGGCTAAAGCAGTGAACGCGGCAAACGTGGATTTAGCTCCAATCGCACTCGTCGGCGCACTTGGTGACATGCAGGATAAGTACGAGCAGCGCAGCTTACGTAGCCTAAACGAGATAATCGTCAACGACGGTGTCGCAGCAGGTTTGCTTAAAGTTGAGAAAGACCTGATTTTCTTTGGTCGCGAAACGCGTCCCATTTACAAGATGCTGGCAACCACCACCAACCCGTTTATTCCAGGTTTGAGTGGTCAAGAAACAGAATCCTTGAACTTCGTCGCGAACCTCGGCATCCCTCTCAAACAAGGCGACAAACCTCGAGCGCTTTGCGACTTAACCGGCGACGAGCGGAAGCGACTGTGCTCAGCTTTAGCCGACTATTTGCTGTCTAAGGGGCTGCATTTGGAAGTTGACAACCTCATCGGATACGTTTACGTTTTAACAAAAGAAGAACCCAACACGGCGCTTCGGGACGCACGAGAATTCGCGGTGGTTTTGAACTCTGCTGGCAGAATGGACCGCCCGAGCTTGGGAATCGCCATCTGCATGGGCGACCGCAAAGCCGCCCTGGAAGAATCCAACAAAATCCTCGAAGACTACCGCAAAAACATCAACAAATACCTGGGCTGGGTAGCTGAAAAACCCGAACGCATGCGTGAACTCCAAAACATCTACGTCATATACGGCGAAAATTTCATAAACGAAAAAATCATCGGAACCGTCTCCAGCATAATCGTGTCAAGCCTTGCCAACAACGAAAAACCGCTCTTTGCATTCGCCAATATTGAAGCTGAGAAAGCTGCAAAGTTTTCGGGACGCACAACGGAGGCGGCGCTGCGAAAAGGAGTTAACTTGGGCGATGTTATGCTGTTGGCTTCGGAAGCGCATGGCGGCAAGGGCGGCGGACACAACATCGCTGCAGGCGCCCAAGTGCCACTTGATAAACTTGACGCATTTCTCAAGACCGCGGACGAGTTGGTTGGGCGACAGTTGAAGGGCGAGAAACTTGCAAGCCACGGTAACGCTTGAGTACAAAGACGAGAAAACCGCGCAAGCTATTGCAGAAGCGGTTTCACCCGACAACTTCAAAACCCCAGTCGGGCTCCAAGTTAAAACCGTGCGGGAAAGCAATAAGGTAATCACTGAGATTGAATGCGAAGGCAAACTCGCCACCTTCACATCCACCATCGATGATTTGCTCTTCAGCGCATCCACAGCAGAAAAGACGTTGCAAACCATAGCTAAAACTAAACGATAACTTACTTTTGTTCAAGAAGCCGCCAGTACTGATATATCTTCTCAGGCTTCGAGGGCTGTATAGACCCATCTATCGTTTCTGCAATGATATAATATTAGGATCCAAATAGGTCCGCAGAAGCTACGTATAGGTTTATACGTTAAAGCAAGTGCTCCGCCTAAGATTCCAAATGCTGCACCCACGAAGTAGCCGCCCATGCCCACGAAGCTCACGGCGGAAAACACTACGATGACTATTCCCCACATGACGTGTTCCTCTGGATGAACCCTCAAAACAAGTGCGGCAATCACTACGATTACTCCACAGATGAGGCTTACCACGGAAACCGCGGTGAAGAACCCTGTGGAGCTTGCGTAGGTGCCCATGAAGTTGTGGTTGTCATCCATTGCTCCTGCATTAAACTGCCAAAACTTCCCGACGTCGATGCACCTGAACCAAAGTACACTGCGTTTACCGAGCTGAATATGAGGACGATTAAGCCGCCTACCAGCGAAATCACGTACGAGAGTGTAACTCCTTGTCTTGTGCTCATATAATCGCCTTAGAGGAATCTCCTCGGGTCCGTGTCGATGTCCACGATGGTGGGTTTGGATGATTTGAGCGCTATGTCGACGGCTGCTTCAAGCTGGTTTGGCTCGGATACTTTGATGCCTAAGCCTCCCGCGTTCTGGGCGAATTCGGCGAAGCTGTAGTCATGGAGGTCTGTTTGCGAGCTTTCGTAGCCCTCGACTTTTTGCTCCTGCATAATCATGCCCAACTGCTTGTTGTTGATTACGAACACTTTAACGGGCAAATTGTATTTGAGCGCCGTCAAGAAATCGCCAAGAACCATCGTTAAGCCGCCATCGCCAGTTAAACAGATAATCTGTCTGTCGGGGTAAGCCAGCGCCGCCGCCAACGCACCTGGCAAACCAAAACCCATAGTTGCCAACTGGCCGCTCATGACGAGTTTCTGCGTTTTTTTCATCCTGAAGTTGCGGCCAAACCACCAGCAGTTCTCGCCCACATCCAACGAAATCACGGCGTTGTCAGCGATTTTTTGGTTGAGCACCTTGATGATGTATGGTGGCCTAATCGGTTTCATGGTTGCGTCGGCTTCTTTCTCGAGCTGGTTTAGCCAATCCTGCTTTAACCGCGCAATCTCCGCTAAATAATCTGTGTTCTGCTTCTGCTGAACCTTCTCGGTCAACTTGGGAATCAGTACTGCACTGTTGCCCAGCAAACTCGCTTCGACGGGGTATCTGCGGGCAATCATCAATGGGTTGATGTCGATTTGGACGGTGCGTTTTTTTGGAATCTGCGATAAATCAGCAAACGATGAGCCGATGGCTATTAGCAAATCTGTTTTCTCCATGAGCGCTCCAGCGGCAGTTGAGCCTACACCGCCATGGCACCCAACGTATAACGATTCGTTTTCGTCCACGACGCCTTTAGCGCGGAAAGTCCCGATAATCGGCGCCCCAATCTTCGCCGCCAACTTCAAAAGCTTCGTTCCCTGTCCTCTGCATCCAAAACCCATCAGAATCACGGGTCTACTCGCGGAATCCACGACTTTCGTGGCTTTCTCAATCAGCCAGTCTTCCTGTCCATACGCCATGTTGGGCATTCTGCCTTCAAAGGGCAAAATCTCCGCTTCATACGGCAGCTTTTGCACGTCGTTGGGAACCCCGATGTGTGCCACTCCTTGATTGAGTAGTGCGTGTTTAATCGCCAGCGTCGCCAGTGTGGTGGTTTGGTCTTCAGTTATCAAAGTTTTGTTGAAGACGGTTAAAGGCTCAAAGAATGCTTGCTGGTCGATTTCCTGTATTGCGCCCTGCCCCATCAGTCTGCGGGGAACCATGCCTGTTAACGCTAAAACGGGTGAGTGATCCAACTGGGCATCGTACAAGCCTGTTACAAGGTTGGTTGCGCCTGGACCCGAAATGCCCACGCAAGCCGCCACATGCCCAGTTAACTTGCCGTAAGCCGACGCCATAAATGCCGCAGTCTCCTCGTGGCGCACCTGAATGTACCTGACTTTGCCGTTGCTCTTGCGCACCGCATCCACTATGCCCAGCGTTGAGGTGCCTGGAATTCCGAAGACGTATTTGACGCCCCACTCGGCAATCTGGTTGATAAGAACGTCTGAAACTGTGTGCTCGGGTTTTTTCTCTTCCCCGTGTCCGCCCTCAGCTAGTAGCACAAACGCCGATTTGGGTGCGCCACAAACGGGGCAAACCCACTCTTTGGGCAAATCAGTAAACTTTACTTTTTCTTTTGCGTCATCGTAAACCCAATTGCAAACCGTACACCTGTATTTCGCCATAACAAAAACCTTCAAAACGCTGTTAGAAATTTAATCGATTTCGGGCTTATCAGCTTATTGGAATAAAATTAAATCCGAACAAAACTTTTTTTGTTTTAATGTCTTTAAGTGAATAAATGTCTGTTTCTTTCCCAAGCATGTAATCGAGTTTTTTGTTAGCTTCTACGAGCAATGCCTTTATTTTTGTCAGTTCAGCGTCAACCGTCATTTTTCTACAAGGAAATAATGTTTTTTTGTTTATTTATAGTTAGTCGCCTAACTTATTGGACAATGTTTTTTAGGGTGCTTTTGATTGTTGGGATATAGGTTTCATGTATGTCGAGAATACTTACTCTGGTAAAGCACCTCTCTGAAAGTGAACTTGAGACGACCTACAAATCAGAAAAGGATCCCAGGACAAAAGAGAAGCTTTTAGCCATTCTTCTGCTCTACAGCGGAGCAAAAGTGCATGACGCAGCAGCCACGCTGAGACGGGGCAGAAGTACGCTTGAGCTCTGGATAAGAAACTATAATTTGCACGGCATCGAGGGACTAAAACCACACTTCAGCGGAGGACCCAAGCCAAAACTGCCAAAAACTGAGTGGGACAAAATAGTTGAGGAAATAGAGAACAAAGCCATGACCATCAAAGACGTAGCCATATACGTAAAGGATACACGAGGGGTCAACTACACCTACAAAGCTGCTTGGAAAATACTTCGAAAGCAAAGACATCTGCGTTATGGTAAACCCTACAAGATAAATGGGAAAAGGCCACAGGACGCGGATGCAATTTTAAAAAAAGGTTAAAAGAAGCCTTCTTGGAAATGGGTCAGACTTTCAAGAGTGATTTGGAGCCCATAGTTGGTTTTCTTGATGAGAGCTCGTTGAGGTCTGATCCGTCTAGGAGACGGGTATTTAGCACTCCGGTTGTGAGGTACGCTGAAGGGGTGGGGCAGAAACGTTCTTGGACGATGTTTGGGTTTTTGTCTCTTAACGGCAAAAACGTTGTGTTGGTGTCGGAGAGGGCGAAGGCGGCGGATATGGTTGAGTTTCTGGAGCTTGTGCGAGCGGAGAATGGGGTGAGCGGCCTATACTTGTGGTGTTAGATAATGCTAGGGTTCACATAGCAGGGTTGGTTGGGGAGAAGGCGAAGATGCTTCATATTACTCGGGTTTTTCTGCCGCCTTATTCTCCGGATCTTATGCCCATAGAGTTTGGGTGGAAAGATTTGAAGAGAGAGCTTAGCGCGTATCTTAATTTTGATGATGCAGTGTGTTTAGCTAAGGATACTGCGCTAAACTTGTTTGGTCAGAGAAGATACAGTTATGCAAAACACTGGATATGTAGTTTCATTTGTCCAAGAAGTAAGTAGAATTACTATAATTGTTGTTCAACACCCAACTTTGGATTAACTGGTTGGAAATAATCGAACAATTCATAAACTTCTCCGACCAACTATTCTTTAAGAGTTACATGTTTATGGAGAACTGGGATGTCATAATCATCGGCGCAGGCTCAGCTGGATTATCAGCTGGAATCTACACTGTGCGCAGCGGATTGAAAACTTTGATTTTAGATGAAAAGCTGCCTGGCGGAACAATCGCTGATGCCCCAACCGTGGTAAATTACCCTGGTTTCGATGAGATTAGCGGTGGGGAACTCGCGGAGAAAATGACTGCCCACGCAAGAAAACTCGGAGTAATAATCCATGAGTTAGAGCCCGTTACTGAGTTGAACCTTAAGGATGAAAAGAAAATAATCACAACCTCAAAAGCCATCTATGAAGCAAAAGCCGTCATAGTGTCTACGGGTTCACATTACAAGGAAATCGGCGTTAAGGGCGAAAAAGAATTTCGTGGAAGAGGCGTAAGTTACTGTGGCGTCTGTGATGGACCCTTTTTTAAGGGCAAAAGAGTCGTCGTGGTTGGAGGTGGAAACTCTGCTTGCATCACTACGCTTTATCTTTCGGGTCTTGCGGGTCAGGTTACGGTGATTCATAGGCGAGCGGCTTTTAGGGCGGAAGAATCCTTGGTGTCTGACATAGCGGCTAAGGGCAACGTGAACGTGCTGTGGAACACGGAACTCCAGGAAATCAAGGGCGATAAACAAGTAAGAACAGTCGTTTTCATCGATAACTCGACTGGAAAAACAAGCGAAATCCCAGTTGACGCAGTTTTTGTGCAGGTCGGCGAAGCACCCAACAGCCAAATCGCGCAGGCAAGCGGCGTAGAAACCGACGAGCACGGATACATCAAAATCGACATCCGCCAGCAAACCAATGTGCCCGGATTCTTCGCTGCAGGCGATGTAACCAACCATCCAATCAAGCAAGTGGGAACCGCGGTAGGTCAGGGAATCACCGCGGCGCTGGAAGCCTACAGTTACATCAAACGACCTTATTACAAAAAATAGAGAGAAAGGATTATATGATTCTGAACCTCTTTTTGTGCTTTCAGTCAGCTTAAGCTAGCATGCTAAAGCAG
>CAIUPH010000067.1 GCA_903901015.1 Candidatus Bathyarchaeota archaeon
GGAGACTCCACCGAAGAGCAGGTACATGATGGCTTCTTTGATGTGTTCTAAGCCGAAGATTGAGGGTGCGATGGAGGTTAAGATTTTGCGGTGTACATCGGGGTCTTTGGAGAGCGCTATCATTTTGGCTTCTTCTTCGGGGGTGGGCGGTGAAGTTTCAGGTTCTTTGCCCAAGACCTCGATGGAGTTGGCGTCTAATTGGAGGATGAATGTGCGGAGTTTGCCCATGCCCATCAGGGATGGCGCGAACGCGCGTACAGTGCCGACTATTGAGACGTGGTCTCCTGGTCTTGCCACGTCGACTATTTCGTCGCCCACAAGTTTCACAGCTAACACACGCGGCAGTTGTCCTGGTGGCAAATCCTCGGGTTTCTCTTGCAATCTTAGGTCTTGTGAATCGATGAATGTGGATTCTTCCTGGCTGAACTCGAAGGGTCCATCTCTGCCGCAGTCTGGAGCCACACAAACCGATGGCGCCTTCAGAAACTGGCCTGTCTGGTCAACCTGGTTCACGGTGCCGCATCGTTTGCATTTGAAAGCTCCAACCTGAACCATTGGACGCACGGGTGTAGCTCGCACAACGATTCCTTCAATCATGACCAGCTTGCTCATTTGCCGTGAGCCGAGTTTGCGAAGCACTTCTTTGCCGAGCAGCTTTACGATTCTAACGATGACTTTCTCTATTTTCTCGGCGTATTCTGCGTCTTCGATGCGAAGTTGCTCGTAGGCTCCTTTGCCCGCATGCACCAGATATTCTTCGGGCCTGTTGAGTATCAGCTCAGCTAAGGCTTGGTCGAACCCGTATAGCTCCTCAAAATCGATGGTTAAAGAGCCTTTGCCCGTGATGGCTAACTGGGCGATTCTTTGGCGGTACTTTTCTTTTTTGAAAAACTCTTGAAAACGCTGCTGAGGATCGATGGTTTCAAGCTTAGCCATCCTACTTCTCTCCCGCGTTCTCTAAGATTCTTGCTTTCCACTCAGAAATAATTTTTACTAGCTGCTCGTATACGATTCTTTCTTCGCTTGTGAATTTTTTGAGAACTTGGTCGCTTTGGGCTGGAGCTGCGGATATGGCGACGATTTTTTTGAGACGTGAATTGACGATGTCGCGTGCCAGTTGTCTTGCTCGGTCGTATTCTTGGAATTTAATGGAGTCGGGTTGTTTTGATGTTTGGTCTTTGAGGTCGGCAATGAACCTGCGCAGTTTAGGGTAGAAGTCTCCTGGCAACTCGCTGATTTGTCCTGGAATCTGCACGCCTTCCTTCCACTGCACCTTAAACAGTTTGGTGGCGTCTAAGACGTCGTCTTCGCGGAAATGCACCATGCCCTCAGATGCAAGCTGCTTAGCTACCCAAAAATAAACCTCGTACTCGTTGCCCTCGTCGAAGGGACCTACAGTTAAGCCGGCAAGCTTGATTTCTGGACAGTTGCGGTTCGCTACGATTTTAACCATCGAGTTCTCATAGCAAAAGTCCAAAGTGCATATTTTCGCTGCCAAGCTCTATCCCTCTCAATCTATTTGCCCTTTAACGGGATTCAACACATACGACAAATGGAGTTTTAAGGGTTTGCACTAGAATCGCTGCTCTATTGGAAATGGAATTTAAGCATATTTTACAGGAAAAACGGCTTTTTTTAGCCTTTTTTCTTTTTTTTATACTGTTAAGGGATAGTGTTTTTGGCGGCTATACCCCAATTTTTAAAGCCTCAGCAATTATTCGGTGCTTGTTTTTTCAATTAGTAGTTGTAACAGAAAACTCCCTATTACCACAACAACAACCAACAGGCACCGCAGCCATTTGTTTTTTGTCATCAAAGCTACGGTTGGGCTGCTTTCTGGTTGTACACGCAGTACTAAAGCCTGCAATTAGATTCGAAAAGGACTCAAACCAACATGTAACTACACAATTAAGCGCATACTGAGGCTTCTTTAACCCAGTTAATTCCATCTGTTTTTCGCCCACCTCTAACTTAAACGGCTTCTTTCTTCCGTTAGGGTTTCAGGAAAATGTTTTAAGTCTTCATCACCCACAATTTCTTTCAAGGGTCACTATGACAGAGTCGGAAACCGATGTTCTTGGAGCCTTCGAAGCCAACAACAGATGGATAATAGAAAACTTCGAAGAGTTGAAAAAACAATACAACAATCAATGGGTAGCCGTTCTAAACAAAGATCTCGTGGATCAAGACCAAGACCTGAGAAAGCTTGTAAAGAGGTTGAAGGCTGAACTTTCAAATGTTTACAATGAAATTGCAATAGAGTATGTTACTTCCGAAGAGATAGGCATGGTGCCTTCTAATTTCTTATGGCCATAGTCCTAGTACTTTTATCGCATTCGCCACTCTGCCTACGCCCAGCATCAATGCGCCTGTGCGCATGTCGCTCTCTTCCTTCGCAACAATTGCCTCCACATCGTTGAAGGCTTTAGTCATCTTCTCCTCGAGTTTGCGGTTGACCATTTCCAGCGGCCACTGTTCCCGCGTGAGGTTCTGTACCCATTCAAAGTAGCTCACCGTTACGCCGCCGCTGTTGGCAAGGATGTCGGGGATGAGGCAGATTTCTTTTTCGTATAGGATTTTGTCGGCTTCGGGGGTGGTTGGTCCGTTGGCTCCTTCCGCAACCATCCGCGCCTTGATTTTGTCAGCGTTTTTGTAGGTTATCTGGTTTTGTAGTGCCGCGGGGATGAGCACGTCGCAGGGCAGTTCGAGAAGTTCCTCGTTGGTTATGTTCTTGCAGTCTTTGTAGCCTTGGACGGTTTGGGTTTTTTCCTTATGCGCCAAAACATCCGGGATGTTTAAGCCGTCTATGCAGTAGATTCCGCCTGTGGAGTCGCTTACCGCCACGACTTTGCAGCCGATTTCCTGAGCCGCCACCGCCGCCTGGTAACCCACGTTACCAAACCCCTGAATCGCCACTGAGGCACCCTTGAGTTTTAACCCGTTGTTCACTGATGCCTGCTTTACACAGTGGATTACGCCTCTGCCTGTGGCTTCGATTCTGCCCCATGAACCGCCAATCTCAACGGGTTTGCCCGTTGCGCTTTCAGGGATTCTGTAGCCCTTGAGTTGGCTGTAGGTGTCCATTATCCACGCCATGGTTTGGGCGTCGGTGTACATGTCTGGCGCTGGAATGTCACGGTGCGGTCCAAGGTACTCAACGATTAAGCTGACGTAGCGTCGGGTTAAGCGTTCGAGTTCGTGTTGGCTTAGTTTTTTGCTGTCTACGCAGATGCCGCCTTTGGCTCCGCCGAACGGTATGTTGGCGATGGCGCATTTCCACGTCATCAGCATGGCGAGTGCGGTGACTTCTTCAAGCGTGATGTTTGGGTAGTAGCGGATTCCGCCTTTGAAGGGTCCGCGGGCATCCCAATGTTGCACTCGGAGGCCGTTGAAAACGTCAACTGTCCCGTTGTCCATTCGGATGTCGATGCTAACGGAGATGGAGCGTTTGGGTTGGCTGAGCATTTTGTGCATGCCTGAATCCAAACCCAGTTTTTTGGATGCTAACTTTAACTGTGATTGTGCGACGGTTAATGGTGTGTGTTCTTCGGACATAAAACGAGCCTTCATCAGCTAAAATCTAATCCAGAAAGGCTAGATAAGAGTTGCCGTTGTCCTGTTTTTGTGGGTTTGGGTGATGCTTTTGTATACAGAAAACGCCTGTTCTCCACGGTGACCTCTCCCCTTTGTTTGGAAGAAGCGACAAACCAGTAAATTGGGCATGATTGTATTGAAAGCAATGTTTTAGAGTTAAAACATTAGCTATATAATGTTTTGATTGTAAAACAGAATCGTTTATCGAAAATAGCTAAAGTATTAGAATGGGTTATGATTTTTCAAGGTAACTTTCAAAATTCTTCCTATCCTTAAGGCATTGCGGGCAAACGCAGCTAAACGGCAGGTCCTTTGTGGCGCAGGCTTCGTCGTATTTGCAGTCGCCGCATGCAAAGTCTTTGCCGCATCGGCTGCAGGTTTGGAGAAAAACTACATCCGTGTTGAGGATGCCGCGGATTTGGTCCATGAGGTTTTCGATGTCGTTGCAGCTCTTGATGGAGTACGTGCATTGCTCGCGATTGTAGTTCAACCCCGCATTTATCAGAGCCATGAACTTTTCTTTTTCAACCCGCGGAAGCTTGAACGATTTCTTGTTTAGAACCGCAACCACAGCGCTCAAAACCTGTTCATTTTAACTAAGAAATCGACCTCTTCGGGCGTAAACTTGAACCAAGCCGCCAACGGAGCCGAGTTTTGTTTTTGCAGAAGCTCTTTGACGAAGGGAACAAATTCGTGTTTAGCTTTTCCATGCGAAACGTGGCATTGCACGCCGATTTTTCCGCAGATACCGTCAAGCATTGTTCTTTTGCCCTTGGTCCAGAATAGGGTGATGATGCGGATTGGCGGCGTAATCAGCGTGAAGGGCTTGGCGGACTCAGGGTTTACCGCAGCCGCTTGCGATAGGCTATTGAAGAAGTATTTTAGCAGGTGCCAGTTTTCTGTGCCGATTCTGCCGCGGAAAACGTCGGCTTGCGAAACAAAATCGTATGCGGCTGCAAGCTCCGCTGGGTCAGTGTACCGTTTGGGGAGGTTGTCGCTTACGGAGAGCAGGAAATCATCGTAGTCGATGCTCGAGTAACTGAGCAAACTGGACACTTCGGCGATGGATTTTGCCGTGAAGTACCCCCGTAATGTATCATCCATGCTGATGTCCTTGTTTCGTGAACTCAGTAGCACCGTGTTCTGCAATGTCAAAGTGTGTGTTCCTTCGCTTAGGCTCTGCAAATCGTTAATGGCTGAGCGTATGTCGCCTCGGCTGTTCTCGGCAATTCTCTCCAGCGCCTCAAACTCAGCTTTCACGTGTTCCAGCAGGCAGATTTTCTGCAGAAGCGTAATTACGAGTGGGATGCGTATTTGCTGGAAACGGATGAGCAGGCATACTTTTTTTAGCGGACGCAGTTTTTCTACGTCGGGGTCGTTGGCGGCCATTATGACTGGGGTGCGTGCTTCCTCGATGATTTTGATGATTGCGCCTACGCCGCCGCGGTCTTCGTTGCCTGCGATGCCGTCGACTTCGTCGAGGAACAGGATGTTTCCTTTGCCCTTGACTTGAGTTGGGCTCGAAAAATTATCCAGAGCTACATACGATGTGGCGGGTTTAGCGACGGCATTTATGGCTTTTTCTGAGCGGGTGTCGCTGGCGTTCATCTCGATGATGGTGAAGCCGAATTCTCTTGCGGCAGCGTTTGCCAACGCGGTTTTTCCCACGCCAGGCGGACCATACATCAGCACGGCTTTCTTGCCTTTGCGTTTGCTCTTAAGCCACTCGACGAAAGCCGATTTAGCTTCTTCGTTGCCAACGATGTCCTCTATCTTTTTTGGGCGGTACTTTTCAACCCATAAAAGATCATTTCGCAGCATAATTCTCCTCTACATGTTTCCCAAACTTTGCAAACTGAGCCAATAACGCGCTTAGTTGGATATCGCTGTTTGCGCCCTGTGTTAGGCGGTAGTCGTATTCACCGATGATGTTGGATATTTCCGCTTTCTGCTCGGGTGTTAAATCGGACATTTTGAAGATTTCCCGTTGCACTTGGCGGATGATTTCGTTGCCTGAGAAGCCAAACGACCCCATTATTTCATACATGGTTTTCCGTGCTTCGATGAAGTCGCCGTAGAGTGCTTTGCGAATCATCTTTTGGACTTGCATGGGGCTTGCTTCGCCGATGACCAGCGAAACCGTTTTCTCGTCAACACAGTCTTTCTGGTAAGCAGAGGCAGTTTGAAGCGCGTTTATTGCATGTCTCAAGTCGCCTTCAGAGTAATCCACGATTCTCTCCGCGGCTTCATACTGTAGAGTAACGCCTTCTTTTTTGGCGATGTATTGCAGTTGTTCTTTCATGGCTTGTTTGTCGAGGCGTGAGAAGCGGAAGATGGCGCAGCGGCTCTGGATTGGCTCGATGATTTTGCTGGATTGGTTGCAGATTAAAATGAACCTTGATGTTCTGGAGCTGGTTTCCATTATGCGTCTTAGCGCTGTTTGGGCTGGGCCTGTCATCTGGTCGCATTCATCTAGGATGATTAATGCAAAGGGGATTTCGCCAAAGCCCGAGCGGCTGTAACGCGAAAAATCCTTTATTCGGTCACGCACGGTGTCTATGCCTCGCTCGTCTGAGGCGTTGAGTTCCAATGTGAAGTTTCTCCAGTTTGCACCGTACAGTTCATGGGCGATGCAGAGGGCGATGGTGGTTTTTCCTGTGCCTGGAATCCCAGCCAGCATCAAATGCGGCATGGTCTTTGGGTTTCTCATAAAAGCTTTGAGGCTCTCGACTACGTCTTTTAACCCGACGACTTCGTCGAGGGTTTTGGGGCGGTACTTCTCGACCCACATGAGTGCTTCTTCATTAACAGCCATAAGTTAACCTTCCACAACAAATCATACAGTAACTTGCTCTAATTACTATTTTATCTTTCCCTAGCAAGAATTTGGAGAGGTTAGCCGATTCTGCTGCCTTCAACAATATCCTTCTCAGGCTGCAACACAGACACGATGCCTGCGCTGTCTTCAGCCGCCAATATCATAGCTTGGGATTCGAGCCCCGCTATCATACGACGCTGGAGATTGAGCAGAAAAACACATTTTTTGCCGACTAAATCTTCAGGCTTGTAGAATTTGAGCAATCCAGCGATGCATTGGCGTTTCTCGGACCCGAAGTCAACTTGGATTTTGAGGAGCTTCTTGGATTCGGGAACTGCTGATGCCTCGATGATTTTTCCGACTCGTAAATCGATTTTTTCGAAGTAGTCAAAGGATATTTCTTCTGTCGGCTTATTTTCCTCTGTCATTTTTTTCACGCTTAACGTAGGTATTTGCTTTTTGGGATATTTACTTTGCCTTCTCTGCCAGTTCAAGCCGAGTTTTGGCAATTCTATTGTTTGACCTTTCTGGGTTTACGTTTGGCGACTTGTTTGATGGGGTCGAAGCGTTTGAGTTGGTCTTCGAGGGATTTTCTGCGCACTTCAAGAGTGATGTCGCCGCGTGTGGATTCGATGATTCTTCTAGCGGTGTCGGATTTGTGTCTGAGGCCTGGAACGAGCATGTATGCTTCGTCAAGAGCGAGTAGCTGGATGAAGATTTGATCCATGACTTCGAGGCATTTCTCTCCCTTCGCTACTTCGCCTTCACGCAGGTTGTCGAGGGCGAGGCGCCTGTATTCGCCTATGACGTCGGCTAAACCCAGCACATAATCCACTGATGGCACATTTATTTCGGATGGGGTCACAAAACGGCCTTCCTTAACCAGCACCAAGAAAATGTTGGCTTCAGAATACTCCTGGAACGCGGCGCTTAGCATGCCGCCGTAGATGATTTCGGGGTATTGTTTTGCTTGGGTTTGTAGGTTCACGATTTTTTCTCTGGCGCTGGCAACCATTTCTTGGGCGTCGCCGAATCGTTTTTGGTGAATGAGCAGAATCGCCTGTTTAGATAGGCTTGTGGCTTTGCGCATGCTCTCATGGGTTTCTTCGCGAACTTGGTTTTTCGCCATAAGCTCGATTTTTACTTCTTGTAGGACAGTTTCTAAGGAAGACAAAGTGCACCACTAAGGAATGATTGTTCGGGCTGCTTATATTTCGATTTATCTAAAAATTGTGTTGGTTCTATGGCTGTTGTGCGCCTGCCCATTTCTCGACGAGCAGTTTGCTGTCGCCCAAAACAAAGCTTACTTTGACAAAAACGGTGTCGCCGCCCTTGAACGGGAACATGCTGTCTTCCGCGAGGTCTTTGGGCAAGTAAACTAGGTATTTGCCGTCTTTTCTTCGAAACAGTCTTCCTTTTCCTTCGCTAACCATAAGCCAGTAACCGCTTGATTGAACAGTTAAGCATAAGCGCAAAAATTAGTATTGAAGTTTATCCAATACGAAGAAGGCGGCATCTGATTCGTTCACCAGGCATATTTGGAGCCTAATAGAGTATCTATGCAGAAACTATAGAGGGGTAGGTCGTTATTGGCGTTTTCAGTGGCGAATAACACTTTAAAATCGGGGCGAAGAACTTTCTGGAGTGCGCCTTAATTGACTCCAAACTGAATGGGTTTCTCTAACCTGCTCAGCAGCACCACGCGGCTCTCAGGCGCCTCATTGATAACTTTGTACCCCGTCTTCTCCGCCAACTGCGCGGCAAAATCCTTGACTTCTCCATGCATGGGCATGCGGTCAAAGCCTAAGCGCAAGTTTGAAAAGCCAATGTGCATGTAGGCTTTAGCTTCGATGTAGGTTGGGTTAGCCTTCTCGACGAGTTTGGCGTATCCATCGATTAAGCTCATGTTGTGTTCTTTAACCAATGTCATGCGTAGCACTGTTGGGCACTTGAAACTCTGCAGAAGTCCCAGTGTTTCGTTGAGTTTTGTCCATGCCCCCGGGAATAGGGGTCGGCAAACCTTTTTGTAAACTTCTTCGTTAGGTGCGCACAGGGAAATGTAGAGTTGGGTGGGTTCTTGGCTTAGCTTGGACAGTTTGGAGGGTAAGGTGCCGTTTGAGACAAGAAAAGTGGTTAAGCCCTTCTGGTGAAAAGTGCGGATAAGTTCTCCGAGCGGCTCGTAGAGTGTGGGTTCCCCCGTTAAGCTTATGGCTACCTGCCCGGGTCTGTGCGCTTCCTGCAGCTTGCGCCAATCCGCTTTCTCGTTGCCCTTGTACCCCGTCAAGATTTTCTCTTGCGCCCTGAAACATCCCTCGACGATTTCTTCGGGCGTGTCTTTGCTGGCGTTCTTCATCTCATCCCAATTAACCTCCAAATCCCCGCTCTGCGCTCTCCAGCAGAAAAGGCAATGCTGCGTGCAGGAATACAGCGAGGGGCTCATTTGGATGCACCTGTGAGATTGGATGCCGTAGAACTTCTGCTTGTAACATACCCTGCCGTTAACTATGGATTCGTAGAGCCACTTGCACCGCTTAACTGCAGAGTGGCTGCCGATTAAATGGTATTTCTGTTTCTTCAAAGCACTTACAAGCGGAGACGCAGCACGGTTTTCCAAGGTACACACCGAATTCTCTAACACCTAAGAAAGCGGGCATTTAAAAATCCCTATGCAACCGAAAGGGTTTCGCCTTGAAACTGCGAATACCCTATTATAAGTTTCAAATTGCCGCGCTCAGTGTTTTAAAGGTAAAGTTTAAAATCATCTACAGGTTAAATCATGAGCATCAAGCATTGATGGCTATCTGTTTAGGAGCGCAAAGGGTTTGAACAAGAAAATTATTACAGTAATCATTTTATTCCTCATGGCGTTTGCCGCAGTAGTTACGCCTCTTGAAGTTTACGCGCAGAACACAAACCTTGGAGTTACCATCATCCAATTAACTCCGAAGGAAGCAACTGGACCTGTGGGAACTAGCGTAAACCTTCAAGGCACCATCTACTCAAGTAACGGCTCCTACCAAGTTTTGCTTGGAAACACCATCGTTGACAGCGGCATAGCCGACGGATACTACGTTAATTCGAACTTTACAACTCCAGAAACTTTCGTCGGCAACTACGCCTTGACGCTTAGAGATGTCACTATCAACGTTAACTCAACACAGCAATGGGCAGTTACAACAGGGTACGCGTTAACTGCGGCTCCTGCTTCGTTGCAGGAAGGTAGCGGCGTAACATTGACGGCTGCAGTCACAGGAAGTCAACCGGGCGCTTCCTACGGCGCAACCATTTCTGTTGTGCTTCCCAGTCCGCTTGGCACCACATATTCAAAAACGATTGCTTTAGGAACTCCCAATGTGAAAGGAACCGCGAGCGCATCGGTTACTTTTCCCGACAGCAGTTTTCAACCCAGTGGTTCACTAACCACTTACGCTGGAACTTATACTGCTTACTTTAACCAATCTAGCTCCCAAGCGCAGACTACGTTCACCGTAAATATCATCGATTCCACCACCTACCATAGGGGCGACACAGTGGTAGTTCGAGCGGCAGGCTACGCAGCTAGTGAAGTGGCATCCTTAATTGTAACCAACGTCAAAACCAACTCAAACCTCGATACGCAATCGGTAACTGCGTCTGCCGACGGAGTCATCAGCGCAAACTGGGTGGTTCCAGCGAACACCGCCATAGGCGATTACACCATAAAAATATCTTCCCAACCTACTTCGAAAGCAATTCCTGACTCAGAAACCTTCTCCGTCGTTGGATACAACGTTCAAGTTCAAACAACAAATTTGGCGGGTGAAGTGGTTACTGGAATAACACTTCAGGCTTTGGATGTTTCAAC
>CAIUPH010000068.1 GCA_903901015.1 Candidatus Bathyarchaeota archaeon
CAGCGGCGGCACAACTAATCCCACGAAGAGACCGCCTCCGCCGCCATAGAGAAGTTGACTGTAGATTGCTCTGAGTTGAGCCGAAAAATCTGAACCTCCCTGCGCCGCAAACAGGAACGCAATTACAGTTATCGTTACGCCCGAGAGGACAAGGACCAGTGTGTAGGGTATTTTTAGTTTATTAGATAGGACTGCCGCTAAGAACGCGATTGTCAGAAACACTGCTACTGCAAGTTCTATGCTGGGCATCCAATCAACCCCAAGTTTGTGCTTCTAATTCTTGAGGCTCTTTATCAATCTGCCTAAGCAAACATGCAGACGCTGCTGTGGTTTCCTTGTTTTTCTCCTGCTATTTTCTGCCTGGGCAAATAATAATTGGTGATTGCAATGTGGCAAAGGTGATTCGATAGACAAAAAGGGAAAAAACGGTTTTTTAGTGTTTTTTATGCTTAAATTCCATTTCGGCAGATTAGGCTTTTCGGTGCCTTTCAGCATAGGCTTTTTCGATGGCGACGCGGTGGACGTTGTTGTAGGCGCAGAACGGAATGATTTTCAAGTCTGGTGTGATGTAGTGGACTACGCATCGGCGGACGCGGTTGACGTCGAAGTTGTAGCTGTCCATGAATGCCATGCATCCCAAGAGGAAGATTCTTCTGCGGATTTTGCCAAGAGACTGATACGATGGCGAGAGATGCATTTTCATGATTGACTTCATCAGGGTTAGCATGCCGACTTCTTTTGTGACTATGAACATGTCCATTGACAGCATCGACGCCATAAACAGCGACGAGAGCAGGGATATTTTACCCTTAGATTCGGCGTTTTCGGCGGTTTTGCGGATGCTGTTAAAGAATCGGTCGAAGTTTACGAAACGGTTGATTGGAAACATTTTGCCGCTCTTTGAAACATAGACCCAGTTGACTATGCCGCATTGTGGGCTGCAGCTAAACAGCGGCCAGGGTTTCTGCATGAACTTGCGCATTATCTTGATGGGCGAAGTCATCACTGACATGGGGTACAGGTCGGTTGATTTTATTTCGCCGTTGGTTTGTTTCTCCACGTCCTCGGCAAAACTCCATTCGCGGAAGTTTTCGCGGAACGGGTTCTCTGTGGCTCTGCCAGTGAATGCGATGGGCTGGAAGATTAAGCCGCGGACGATGTCGGTGTTTTGGGATGCAAACCGTATCATGTCGCCGACTTCGTTGTCGTTGAGGCTTTTCATGAGTGTGTTGACGAGGATGATTTCCATGTCGTATTTGCGGCAGACCTCGATGGCTTTCATCTTCATGTCCAGAAGATCTCGTCCCCTAATCTTGCGGTTGAATTCTTCATGGAAGCTGTCAAACGACAAATAGACGATGTTTAAGCCACTGTCCTTTAGTTTCTTCGCCAACCCTGGCGTGTCAACCAAATGGGTACCGTTGGTCGCCAGAATAGTCATGAATTTTAGTTTGTGGGCGGCAGCGATGATTTCAGGCATGTCTTCCCGTTCGAGGGGTTCTCCCCCTGAAAAGAGGATTGCTGGAGGTTTAGGGTTTGCTTTGGCTGCGAACTCGAGCATGTTTATGAGGGCTTCTTTGGTAGGTTCATAATCGCCCTCTTGATCGGGAAAAGTTGAGAAGCACACTGCACATCTAAAGTTGCAGCGTTTAGTAACGTCAATTACGCCTATAACGGTGCCCGAGGCGTGTTCAGTGCAGGTTTCGCATTTGTAGGGGCAGCCCTCAGGGTTTTTGGGTGCATTGAGGTCGCCTAGGTACTGGAACTGGTCGTATTTTTGCATGTGATTGTAGATGGGTACGCTTTGCCAGTGGGTGGCTTTGAATTCGCCGTGTTCGGGGCATTGCTTGGTTATTTGGATTTTGCCGTTAGATTGCGAGAGCTGGGCGTCGATTTTTTTTTGGCATTCGGGGCAGATGCTTTTGGTTTCGCTCATATTAACCCTCCAAGGACAGCTTCAACAATCAACGCTAAAGGAAGAAGAATCATCGACATTGTAACTATGCGTTCGTATTTACGTACGTTCTGCACGGTTGAAGCCGAGGTCACCAAACGTATTGAAGCGTAGATGAGCAGGACACTCCAGAGGAGAATTAGCGGCAAGTAGTACATAGTAAAGTTTCCTATGAAAAAGGGTAGAGGCGCAAGTAAACCCGTTAGAAGAAAGAACACTGCGCCGACTTTAGCTGCGCTTACGCTGCCGATTTTCTGGGGGAGCGTTGGGTACCCAACTTTTGAGTCGCCATCTACGCTGAGTATGTCGCGCAGTACGTTGCCGCCGATGGTGCCGAATGCGATGGGATATAGGCTCAGGGAAATTAGGTTAACTATAGCTGGTGAAGTGATGGTTGCTTGTCCGTACATGAAGGCGGTGCCTGTTAGAACTCCGACCAGGATGTTGGCGGCAAAGCCAGATTTGCGCTTCACCAAGTAAGAGTAAACCAGCAGCAACAGCGAATCCACCGCGATTATGGCGAAGCTGAGCCAGTTAATCAAAGCCGCCATAACCAAACCCAACGCGAAGAGCACGCTTGAAATCGCCATAACTTGCTTGAGCGACAGCGCACCCGAGGGGATTGGGCGTTTTGGCTTGATTACTGCGTCGCTTTCACGGTCGAAGTAATCGTTTATGGCAAAACCCGCGGAAGTGATAAACGCCATGGAGAAGAAGATGAGTAGGATTGTTTGGGGTGCAATCATAGTTTTGGTGATTGCGAAAGCTGTTAGAACGGACAAGCCGCCTGTCATCAGCCAGTAGGGCAGCCGCAGAAGCGCGATTAATCCCTTCGCTGGCGCGGCAGCGGTCATTTTACTATTTTCCTCGCGGCGATGACTTCTTTTATGCTTTCTTCTAAGGTGACTTTCGGAGTCCAGTTGAGTTCTTTTCTGGCTTTTGAGTTGTCGAACCAGATTTTGGTGACGTCTCCCTGCCAAGAGGCGCCTGTAGTTGTTACTACTGTTTTGTCTTGCAGATGGAGGATTGTAAGTATCAGCTTGGCTAATTCTATTATGGATGTGGTTTTGCCTATGCCTAAATTGTAAACTTGCCCATTAAATCGGTCTTCAGAGCCAACTGTGACTAAAGCGTTCATGACGTCGGAGACATGTACAAAGTCGCGTGTTTGCATGCCTGTGCCTATTATCACGAGTTTGTTTGGGTCTTTAGCGATTTTATCGAGAAAATCGTGAATGACACCGTGACATCGCAGTCCGTAGACGTTTGCGAAACGTGTGATTACGATGTCTAATCCGTATTGTTCACGGTACATCTGACAGTATTCTTCCCCAACCACTTTGGATAAGCCATAGCATGAGAACGGGTGAAAACCGTATTCTTCGGGTGTGGGAAACACTGTTGGGTTCCCATAGACTGCGGCGCTTGAAGCAAACACCACTTTAGCGTCGTCTTTGCGGGCTTTCTCGAGCACGCAGAGGGTGCCCTTGGCGTTTGTTTCAAAATCAACCATTGGATTCTCCATGGAGTAACCGACTACAACTTGGGCGGCTAAATGATAAATCAAATCTGCTTTTGGTTGGCTGCAGAGTTTCTTAGTGTCTAATATGTCGCCTTCAACGAATTTTGCTTTAGGGTTATCCTTAACGTTTTCGAGTTTGCCGCTCGACAAATTATCGTAAATCGTCAAGTCACCAGTTAACTGCGAAAGTTTATGGCACAGGTGATAACCTATGAACCCTGCGCCGCCAGTAACCATCACTTTTTTCCCTTTCAAATCAGCCATACAAGTCACGACAAAGCCTATATTCTCTATTAGTCAGGTTGTAGGTATATGTCGCCTGTGAAAACTATAAAAACTTTTAGGGATTTGCTGTCTTTCCTCACGATTATCCCAGTGGGCGGAAAAGAAGATTTCATTTTCACGACGGCTGAGAACATGTGGCTTTTTCCCGTTATTGGCGCGTTCATCGGGTTGCTTGGCGCCGCCTACTTTGTGGGCTCAAGCGCTATAGCTGGGTTTTTGCTGGGCTTAGTCAACGCGGTTGTAGCTTTGCCTACAGATTTTCTGGTGAAGGTTTTCGCGGCTGCAATGACCGTGGCGTTTCTTTCGGTGTTAACTGGGCTGCAACACTTCGACGGCTTAATCGATTTAGGCAACGCAGTCGGACTTGGCAACGTGCATGACCGCAAGATGGTTGCGCATGCGTGGACAGTGACTTATTCGGGGGCTGTTTTAGCGTTGGCTGTGGAGTTCGCGGCTGTCCTTGGCTTGTTCTTCGTTGTTAATCCGTTGTGGGCTTTCGCCGCGGTGTTTGCGGCTGAGGTTTCTGCGAAGTTAGCGATGGTTACGATTGTCTGGGTGGGAAAACCCAGTCACAAGGGACTGGGCTCGATTTTTCTCTCCAAAGCCAAAAAAAACCTCAACGCCGCCGCTTACTTGATTGCGGTTTTAGTTGTCTTCCCACTCTTCGCGTACATCGGTAACCCGCTGTTGGGGTTGGTGGGCGTTGGTATAGTTTTAGTCAGCGTTCCCGTTGCGTTTGTCATGAAGAAGGTTTCTGAGAATGTTTTCGGCGGAGTTTCAGGCGACATGATTGGAGCCACCAACGAAGTTGCAAGAGCGGTGGCGCTGGTTATGTTCGCGGTTGTGTTGATGGTGATGCTATGAAGGTTCCCGCTTTGATTATGGCTGGCGGAAAAGGAAGCCGAATGGGTTTACCCACAGAGAAGCCCCTGATGCCGTTTCTGGGTAAGCCGCTGATTGACTGGGTTGCAGATGCAGTTATGAATGCAAAGAACGTTTCCGAGTTCCACGTTATCACGAGTTCGAATGCACCTAAAACCGAGAAGCACTGCTTGGAGCGGGGCTGGATGATTCTGCACACAGACGCCAAAGGCTACCACAACGACCTAAAACAAGCCGTCGCAAAAGCCAACTTGACAGGACCAATCCTGACCATGCCTTCAGATGTGCCAGCGATAACGGGAAAGTTCCTCGACAGGGTCATCTGCGAGTTTGAGGTCTGCGGAAAAGACTTTATGGCGGTTTTTGTTCCCATCAAATCGCGTCAGGACTTGGGCTTGTCGATTTCCAGCACTGACGAGTACAAAGGTATATGGTATGCGGTTTCAGGAATCAACGTGATAAACGGCGCAAAAGTCATGGGCGAAGGCAAAATCGAAACAGCTGCGATAATCACCGAGGAAACCGAAGTGCTCCTTAATGTGAACACGACCAAAGATTTGGAAATAGCGCAAGAAATAATGAAAAAGGCCAGAAAGATATAGTGCTTACACCAAACGCGACCCCTAATTATTTAAAGACTGAATGTTTGCTAAGGCTCAAAGTGAAAGACCGTCACATGGCTTGTTAGTTGGGTGTTTTAGAGAAATATTTAACATACCCACATACCCAATTAACTACCAAGCCGCTTGGAGAACCATGCATGAGCA
>CAIUPH010000069.1 GCA_903901015.1 Candidatus Bathyarchaeota archaeon
CACAGTTACCCATGTCTATTCGTCCACAAGTCATTATCTATATTTCAGCTTTTAGTTTTTGCGTTTCAAAAAAAATTAGATGAATAAAATGCCGTTTAGGTCTTCCTCTTCGTTGAAACAACCTATACACAATACTAAGCCATCACGTTCATAGATTTCATCTTCGCTTAGTTCTCTGTCGCAATGTTCGCAATGGATTTGTTCCTTATTGCTCATTGTCTTCACCTTTCGTGTATTCTTTCTGGTCTTTCTTGGCTTCAGATTTCTTATCAATTATCTTAAATGACTCAGTGCTAAACTTTGTTTTTTGTGCTTCATGCGTATATGAAGGGTCTATCTTCTTAAATTGTTGCTCACGTTTATCAAGAATTTCTTTAGATTCTTGTTTGTATTCAGGCGTTTCAATCGGGCTAAAGTTCATGTCTTTTTCATGGTTTAATATCTGAGTAACTAAGGCTTTTAACTCTTCAATCTGTGATTGTTGAGTTTTAAATTTGCTTTCAGTGTCGGTTAACAGTGCTTTCTGTTGGTTAAGCTCTATCTTTAACTCTGGAATCGTTTCAGGTATTAAGTAAGGAATGCACGATTTGAAGACTGCTAATAAGTCACTGTTGGGGTTATACTCTGAATCTTCGGGGTTCTCATAGGTTGCTTCGATTCCTTGAGGGCAATGTGACGTTAGCGGTTTAGTTAAGTTAGTGTTGGCTTTCACTTTTGGATTCATCAATACCGTAGAAAGTACATCCCTAAAGTCGTGAGGACTAAAGCGTTTTTCGCCCTTGAATGCTTTATCTGATGCATCGACAAATACAGCAAAAATGTTAGTTAAAGTACCGCCTTTCTTACTGCCTAATTTTGTTGATTTATAGCTTACAAATAGCGGTGTGTTGTCATTGTATTCTATGCCTTTTTGCTTTAGTTCTGCTTTGTATGCTTCAAATTTCTGAACTGCATAATAGTGCAAGAATCCTATGTGTTTAGCTTTTTTGTATTTGCCTTTACCGCCACCTTTCAACCTTTTAGCATCAACTCTTAACCAGAAAGGCACATCTTTATCATTTAGAGGTTTTAAGTCACTAAACTTTAGCTGTTTAAGTGTATTTTTTCTAACTGGACAAGATTCTAAGAACCAAACGAGAAACTTGTCTCTGTCTGTAGTCATCGCTTCTTCAAGCTTAAGGCAATCTTCAACTTTCGGAGTTCTCTTTTTTGCCTCTGGAACTTCGATGAATTCGCCTACATCTTGAACTAAACTTCTGCCTCTGGTAGAATCATAAAAGCTTTTGACTGCCGCAAGCAATCCAACTTTGGTACTTTCTGTAAATTCAGCTTTTACTTTATTGCCTTCTTTATCTGGTTTTAAATATGTGTTTTGCCTTAGGAAATTCTCTAAAGTTTCCTCTGCTAAAAATTCTTTTTCTGTTGCTGGATTCTGTAAACCCGTAAGTTTTAGCTGAATTAATTCGTCTGGATTCTTGCCAACATTAAAGCAATAGGTAAAAACTCTACCAATATAGATTTGTTCCGTGTCCTTGCTGTTCTTGCATTTCTTATCAAAGAAGTTCTGTCCAGAAACGAATGATAAAAGCCATTCTTTAGTTGTGTCTGTCAATTTGCTCATTAAGCGATTCCCCCCTCAAAAATTAAAGCCTTATGAATCTTGGATATTGGTTTTAAGTGTCTCAAATGGGGTGCAAGACAAGCCGTTTTTAAGTTGCTCAGTCCAGTACCTAAACAAGCTTTAAATGTCCCATTTGGTACATTCACAAATGACATGACAGTAGCTCAAAACGTGCGAAGCCACCTGCGAAACAAACCCTACCTACTTGAAGCCCTCGAAAAAGGCATAGTTAACCTAAGCGAGCTGTCACGGCAAATTCAGAAAGAACTCAAAACCGACGACACCAGCGCCATAAAAGCCGCATTACGCCGATACTCGGAAGAACTGCAAAAGCATAAGCAGAAAAGAGAAGAAAAAGTTTTGGCGCTGCTCAAACGAAGCAACATTGCGGTTTTCGACCGAAAATCCGTCATGATAACAGGCAAAGAACTGCCCTCGCAGACGGGTATGAAGGTGGATTTGCTGGGCAAATTCGTTTACCTGCTCGACCGAAGCGACATGCCCGAACGCATATCTACACTGGTTAAACATGACAACTGCACCATGATCGTTGTGCATTCACCCGAAGAACTCGAAGCCACCCCAGGAGTCGTCGCTTTTTTGGCGACACTGCTGGCGGAGCAGAATGTGAACATAATCGAGTTCATTTCCTGCTGGACAGAAACCATCATGGTGGTTGAGAAGAAAGACAGCCTCAAAACCTATGAGGTTCTGTCGAATTTGGTGGGTTAAACCCCGCAGGGCACCAGCAAAATTAATAATCTTACAATCAACTATAAGCGCACAAGTCGCTTACCAAATTGGAGACACAAAAAGATGACACATCAAGAATGCATAAACTGCAAAACAACCTACGGCATAGATGAGATTGTTTATTTCTGCAGGAAATGCGGAGACATCTTGGAGATTAAATTCGATTTCAAAGAGTTAGCTGAGACTCTCAAAGAAAGCGGCTGGATGAGTAAGCCGCTGTCGGTTTGGCGGTACCGCGACTTCATGCCCATCCATGAAACCAGCAAAATAATTACTCTCAACGAAGGCGGCACAGGACTTCACCGTTCAGAACGTTTAGGTGCTGAGCTGGGACTCAAAAACCTCTACATAAAAAACGAGGGCGAAAACCCCACAGGCAGCTTCAAAGACCGAGGCATGACCGTCGGCGTCACCAAAGCATTGGAGCTTGGCACAAGACACGTCATCTGCGCATCCACAGGCAACACCTCCGCAAGCCTTGCCGCTTACGCTGCAAGAGCAGGCATAAAATGCACCGTCCTGATTCCCTCGGGCAAAATCGCTTATGGCAAACTCAGCCAAGCCATGATTCACGGCGCCAAAGTGCTCCAAGTTAAAGGAAACTTTGATGAAGCACTCGAATTCGTCCTCAAACTCGCTGAGAAACACAAGAGCATTTACCTGTTAAACTCGATTAACCCGTTCCGTATCGAAGGACAAAAATCGCTTGGCTACGAAATCTGCGAGCAACTAAACAACGATGCCCCAGACCGCATCATCGTTCCAGTGGGCAACGCGGGAAACATCAGCGCCATCTGGAAGGGCTTAACTGAATTCCACCGCCTCGGCTACATCAAAACATTGCCCAAAATGACGGGTATACAAGCCGCTGGCTCCGCACCCATCGTGCAAGCGATTAAAACTAACAGCGACAAAATCATCCCCGTCGAGCACCCTGAAACCGTCGCTACAGCCATACGAATAGGCGCACCAGTCAGCTGGAAGAAAGCCGTCAACGCCATCCACGAATCACAAGGCACAGCCGAAACCGTCACAGACGAAGAAATCTTGGATGCACAAAAAATCCTCGCAAGAATCGAAGGCATCTTCGTGGAACCTGCGAGCGCTTCATCCATCGCGGGCTTAAAGAAACTCGTCCAAAGCGGCGTCATAGCGAAGGATGAGCGGGTTGTCTGCGTTACCACGGGACATGGGCTCAAAGATCCAGATACAGCGGTTAAGATGAGTGAGAAACCAATCGAGGTTGAAGCAGATATAGCAGCTATAGAGGGCGCTTTAGGTTTGAACCGTAAAGCGGCGATTTTGGCACGGTGAAAATGAATGAGGATTATTCTGGTCGGATACGGCGTAGTCGGGAAGGGCGTAACTACTATTCTTGCACGCAGAGCCATGGAGAAAGTGAGTGACTACGGGTTTAACCCAAAAATCGTAGCTATAGCAGACGTGGACGGCGCAGTCATTAACCCAAGAGGCTTAAGTCCCGAGAAACTTGAGGAAATCAAGAAACGCGGCTACCCCATTTCTGCAGACCCCGACTTTGGCAAAAAAGGAATCTCTGCTTTAGAAGTCATCAAAACGGTGGAAGCGGAAATAGTCGTTGAAGTCACACCCGTCAACATCAAAAACGGCGAACCAGCCATATCCCACATAACTGAAGCTTTCAAAACGGGCAAACACGTCGTCACAACCAACAAGGGACCCTTAGCACTAGCCATGCCAGCGCTGACGGAACTAGCCGAATACAACAACGTTTACTTGCGGTTCAGCGGCACAGTAGGCGGCGGAACACCCATGCTTGAATTTGCTAAAAGATGCCTCGCAGGAGACAGAATCCTCGCTATCCGCGGCATACTCAACGGCACAACCAACTACATACTAACCGAAATGTCCCAAAACCACGTAACCTTCCAAGACGCATTAGCAAACGCGCAGAAACTGGGTTACGCCGAGAAGGAGCCATCCATGGACATCGATGGATTCGACACCGCGTGCAAAGTAGTTATCTTGGCAAACTGGATTATGAACAAGAAAATCACATTAAAAGACGTTGACAGAACGGGCATCCGCGAAGTAACACTCCAGCAGCTTCAAGACGCCGCCAAAAGAAACAGCACCATCAAACTTATCGGGTCAATAGAAGGCGACAAAGCAATGGTCAAACCAACGGAGATTCCATTAACCAACCCCCTGTGCGTCAGCGGAGTCCTCAATGCCATAACATTCTCAACCGAATACGCGGCAGAGCAAACGCTCATCGGAAGAGGAGCAGGCGGCATCGAGACTGCCAGTGCAGTTTTAAGGGACCTTTTAGATATTAGACGTAAGTTAGCAACCAAACTACTAACATAGGCGATAAAAATGAAGAAGATAGTGATGAAGTTCGGTGGAACAAGCGTTGGCACGGGCGAAAACATACGTCACGTAGCTGACTTAGTTACTAAATACGCTAAAGACAACAAAGTAGCAGTTGTGGTTTCGGCGTTGGCAGGTGTCACAAACAGCCTCATCGAGACTGGTTGCCAAGCCAAAAAAAGCGATGAAAAACACATCCAAACCTTCACGGCGGAACTGCGCAAAAAACACACAGACGCCATCTCCACAGCCATAACCAGTAAAGCAATCCAGAAAGAAGTCGCCCAAATCACAGAGAACACCATAGCTGAACTCGAAAAAGTCTTAACAGGCATCTGCTACGTAGGCGAGATTACACCTAAATCCAAAGACTACGTTATGTCGTTTGGCGAGCGGCTTTCGGCGCCCATTGTGTGGGGAGCCATAAAAGACCATAAAGCCGAGTCACAGTGCTTCACGGGCAAAGACGCGGGCATCGTTACCAACTCGAACTTTGGCGAAGCAGACCCGCTGATGAACTTCACCGCTCACCTCATACGCGAACGATTAAGCCCGCTGCTTGAAAAAAACATTATTCCAGTGGTTACAGGTTTTATTGCCGCTGACCAGGACGGAGTAGTCACCACTGTTGGACGAGGAGGCTCAGACTACACTGCAACCATCCTTGGCGTCGCGTTGCAGGTGGACGAGGTCTGGATATGGACAGACGTCGACGGCATAATGACAACAGACCCCAAAATCGTCCCGTCCGCCCGAATGCTACCGCAGCTAAGCTATCAGGAAGCCGCGGAAATGGCGATTTTCGGCGCCAAAGCCATGCATCCCCGAGCTTTGGGACCCGTCAGCAAAGAAAACATTCCAGTAAGAATCCGAAACACCGCTCACCCAGAAAACCCCGGCACACTCATCACCAAAGAACCCATCGCAAACGCCAAAGAAGCCGTTAAAGCAGTAGCCATGATAAAAGACGTCGCCATGCTCAACGTCTACGGAGCCGCAATGGTTGGTGCACCAGGCAGCTACGCCAAAGTCTTCGATGTCTTGGGCAAGAACAGCATAAACGTCATGATGATATCTGCCGCTGCTTCAGAAGCCAACATTTCAATGGTGATTAAAAGAGGGCTCTTAGGCAGAGCTGTTAGTAACCTTGAAATCGCGTTGCAGGAACGAGGCGGCATAGTCAGCGAAGTCACCACAGAAGACGACGTTGCCGTCATCGCGGTCATGGGCGCTAACATGAAAGGCACGTTGGGCGTTGCATCAAAAATCTTTTCTACAGTCGCGAAGAAAGGCATCAACATCCGCATGATAGCACAGGGCAGCTCAGAACTCAACATTTCATTCGTGGTTAAAGAGAAAGATGGTGCTGCAGTCGTTAGGGCGATACATGAAGAATTCAACCTCGACAAAAACTAAGTTCCTGCTCCTCCATTTTTCGGCAGGTGGGTTCATTGATTAAATTAAACCTTCAAGACCAAACATTACAAAAACTTAAGCAGCTATTCAGCGGCGGCGCATGCGACTTTTTAGGTTTTACACTCGATTTAGAAGCAGGCGGGTTAACTGACAAATTACACGGCGAATCAGTCTTGGAAATAAACGAAGGGAACATACAAATCGTCACCACCCTTCTCGAACACTATGCATCTGCCAAATCAACCATTCTTGCGGGCAAACTCATCAAGTTCAGGGACCTTCCAAGCGGATGCGCCTACGAGGGTGCATTTAACCAAAGAGCTATTCAGCCTATCGCTGAGGTTTTCGGCGAAAAACCAAATGGAATAACGAAAGCCGCAAAACTTTTGGGTGGATTTCAGCTTGAACTTGGAGATGCATCAGTTGAAATTTCCGCTTTAAAAGGCATCCCTTTAACCTACATTGTTTGGGGATCAGACGAGTTTGGAGGGTCAGCCAGCATACTCTACGACCAGTCGGCAAGCAACTATCTTCCAACCGAGGATCTAGCGGTTCTTGGCGAATTGACCACAATGCGCTTAATCCAAGCTGAATGCGAATGTTAGTTCACCAATTGCATTCATTTGAGGAAGGCTGAATCAAAGAGCCCGTTGAGAGGGAGGACTATATTGTTCTTTTTGCTCCGCAGTTGGGGCACACCGTCAAAGTTTGGTCCATGAGTCCTTGGCAGTACCTGCAGGGAATCATCACGACTGTGCGGATGACTTCCCTTTGCACAGCCGCCGCTTGAACAGTTGGCGCTATAACTTGGAGTTCGACCGTTTCAGTCGTCTTATCTGGTCGACCATCCACGGCAAGCACGCCCTTAATTGTCCATGTAACTTTGCTGTCCACGCCCGAATATGTTGGTCTTGCACCTGCTGGAATGTTAATGTTGATTGGTATGCTTCGGACTTCGCCGTTTGAAAAGTGTGAAGGACCAGTAAGCGCTGGTTTTGCACTGTAAACAACAATGGTTTTCTCGACGACTTGAGGTATTGACCTTTTGAGGGCGGCATCGTAGACTTGTTCAATAACTTTAGCCCGCTCGACGCATTCAATTTCACAACGGATTTCCGTGGTTTCAAAATCCTCTTTCGAGGCTACGTTGAGGGTTCCCTGTAAATTGTCGCCCAACGCGACGGAGTAATTTGTAAATTGCAACCGCACCGAAGCCTCGGGGTAGTTAGTTTGTTTGTGAATTTTTTAAGAAACCCCATATTACCACCCATGCATGTAATGAACCGATTATTCGAGGGCGACCCTTTTAAGATTTGTGAATAGATGGTCCCTTAGTTTTAACTTGCCTTTTGTCAGGGTTGATACATTTTGGGTTTGTTGTTGGTTTTCACCATTCGCTCCATAGAGTAAGTATGCTTGGCGGCGATTGGTTTTTATTGCCATCCACGTAGCCGAATGATTAATTCGGTGTGTTCAAGTGCCCTTCAAAAGAGTCTTGCTTGTGAAGCCTTCGGGCAGGAAAGGTTTGAGCTTTGCTTTCGATTTGATACCTATCGGTCTTGAGTACCTTGCGGCAAGCATCGAAGACATCGTTGAACAAGTCCACATTGTCGACATGGAACTGGATCGGAGAAGATTCCAGGAATGCTTAGATTTTTACCATCCGGACTTAGTTGGAATTTCGTTATCCGCAACTGAACACAACGAAACTCTGGGTTTAGCAAAACTCGCCAAGCAAAGCGGGGCAGTCACGGTTATAGGCGGCTATCACCCCACAAGTGTACCGGATTTGATGCTTTCTCACCGCCAAATAGATGTTGTCGTCCGCGGTGAAGGCGAACAGACCATGCGTGAACTTGTAGAACATGGCTCCGCTGAAAACGTGTTAGGCACTTCATACATTAAAAATGGAAAAATAATCCGTAATGAAGATAGACCAAGAATCATGGATTTAGATGCGATTCCTTTTCCAGCGCGCCACCTAAGGCAGTACCCCTACAAAAGTGCAGACCGCAAAACAAACTGCGACGTAATCATGATGTCAAGAGGCTGCAGCGGTCTTTGCAGTTTCTGCTGCGAACCCAGCATGAGCAATGGTTGCTCCAGGTGCCGGTCACCAGAAAACGTATTGAAAGAAATACTGGAAATGGCTCAATTTCACGCAAACAAACCTGTAAGCGTCATGTTTGCCGACCCCAACTTTATCGGTAACGCAAGACAAGTTGAGCGCCTCTGCGACTTGTTGATTGAAAAGGACCTGAACATAGAATTCGGCGCGTTAGTCAGAGCCGACATGATGGCGAATAACCCTCGCATAGTACGGAAAATGTGCAAGGCAGGCATCGCTAAATTTGAAATGGGAATTGAAAGCCCCAACGTTAAAGATTTACAATCCACCAGAAAAGGCGTTGCAACCAAATTCCATAGACAGGCAGTTAAAAACATTCGTGAAAACGGCGGCAGAGCGGGAGGCACCTTCGTCATCGGTCTCCCCGATCAAACCGAAGAGGAAATCAAAGAGTTTCCTGTCTACGCTAAAGAGATTGGTTTAACGGGTGCAGCTTTTGGAGTAGCTACCCCGTTTCCAGGAACAGAATTTTATGCAGAACTCGATGAGCAAGGTTTAATTTTTGAAAGCAACTGGGACAACTTTGACGAGATGCACTCTGTCTTCAAGACTAATCATTTAACAAAAAAAACCATTGAAGAATTAGCGACTTATTGCATGGCAAAGTTCTGGAATATAGACACGTTCATAGACCATGAAATGGTCGCCCAAAAGAGAACTCTGAGAAAGAAGCCAGTGATGGAGTTCATTAAAGAGCGCTCATTAAACTTGGGGTTTATGGCAAATAACGGAAATGAACTGCAGAAAGGCAACTTTGATCAGCATATAAAGACTTTTCTTGAAGCTTACGTAGACCCCCGAGTGGAAGCCTATACTAGAAAAGTGGGAGTCCACGAGGCAATAGAGATTACAAAGTTTCTGCGAGTTCTTGGCTCACAAAAGATTCAATGCACATTAAAACTTGACGACACCACCATTAGTTTCGTGTTCAAAACAACCAGCAAGAGCGTTAATTACATAAGCGTCAAGTATGGAAGAGAAGAGGATTCTACAATCAACTTGGACGTAGACCTGAACTGGCTAGCTAAACCCTCTGCTTCAAACTGGATTAAGACACCCGCCTACTTATTCAAAAATAATTTAAGTCCCAAGAAATTATGGAACACTTTCAGGCTTTTTGTTGCTGTAGGCACAGAGGTCGTGGCTTCGAATCTATCAACAGCCAACTCTCAAAAATGATTAACTCAGCGGTTCAGTTTCCAGCTTCATTTTTTAAAATTATCCTTTCTCGCACGGCAGCTATGAGTTCTGCTGGCTGGACAGGTTTAACTAAAAAGTCGTCTGCGCCGAAGTCAGCGGCTTTTTTCCCGACTTCTTCACTGGAGAATCCTGTGACGATAATCTTGATGGTTTCAGGGTCATCTGCCATCTTGAGAAGAACCTCGGTTCCATCCATATCTGGAAACCTGAAATCAACCAAACACACTTCGAATTTTCCTTTTTTAAATTTTTCAAGGGCAGACTTTCCCGTCTCAGCCGTTTCAACCTTGTAGCCTTCCCGCTCTAGAATACCTTTAAAACCCCTCAAAATAGTTACGTCGTCATCCACTACAAGAATCCGTGTTTTGCCCGGGCTCATCTAACTCCTCCAATAGAAGATTGCAGATTCAAAAAATGTGCTTTACGGTAGACCACTGGAAATTGCAAACTCAAGAACTCCAAACATAAAACAAGAAATTAACTTAACCACCAAGAAAATCTGTTAGATTTCTCGATAATCGCATCAAGAAAAATTCTCACAGATACATTTTAAAGGTATGTGGCTGGCTAAACACAGCAACAAGTAGGGATTGCTTAAAACTTTGTCAGGTCTAACTGATCCTTATCTGTACTCTAAACGGGTATCACAGGCAATACTTTGGGAAAACTTTTATTCGATACCAATCAACATCTCAGTATGGTAAGAGTTCTCAGCGGTCCAGAGTTATACGAAACTATCCTTCAGAAATCACTGGGTGCAAAAGAGATGCTGTGGGTATGTTCGCCAGCCGTTGCTTTAGGCGCCCACAAAGTTTTTTCTCAAGAAATCCTAAAAAAACCTCCAGCTGACATCCGCTTTATCTTTGGATTAAATGATTTTGCAGTAAAAGCGGGTGAAGTCAATCCTTTTGAAATCCAGTACCTCCTGGAGCATTTCAAGGGTATCAGCATCAAATCTCACGAGAATTTTCATTCAAACATCTACATTTTCGATAACTCCGCGTTAATAACGTCGGCCACCCTAACAGAAGCCGCGTTTGAAAGCAACGTTGAAGTGGGAGTTCTGCTCGAAGAACCCGATGCAGAAAACGTAAAAAACTTCTTTATTCAAAACCTTTGGAACACCGCAAAGCCGTTGAGTGAATTAAAAAAGTATAAGCTGATGTGGAATTTAGCCCAGAAAAACACAAAAAAAGTTACCCCAAAAAAAATTAAGCCCCACACAGAAATCAAAGATTGGACCAACACCTACATCAACACGTGGTACATCGGGGTTTTCAAATGGATATCTAAAAAATCTATACACAAAATAAAGAAGGAAACGAGTTGGCGAAGTGACCTCTCGGTGCTGGGGGATGTCGGCTACCAAGCGTTCATGCATCTTAAACTTGGCGACTATGTGTATTTAGCTGACTTTAGCAAGCGTGGCAAAATCGAGGTTTCATTGGTCCGCATAACTGATAAGGCTAAAGTGGAAACTGACGAGGGAGACCTTCACTGCGCCTATGAAGCAGAAAAAACTTATTCGCTGGATAGGGAACGATTTTATGAATTGCTAAAGAACGCGAATATCAAATCTAAAGCTGAAGCGGTACTTAACGATGAGCAACTAAAGCAGGTTGTTGACGTTGTTTCTTCGATCAAGCGGAAAAGGAAAAACAAAGCTAAGAAACCTAAAAGCTAAGTTGCGTTCTTGAATGGAAGGCAGTCGCCAATTTTCAGTAAACCTGTATTGAGACTAAAAGTCAACCGTCACATATAGTTTATTAAATTGTGTTCGTGAATTCTCAGAATGCACCCCCAAGACAAAAACACACCTGCAAACGACCACTGGAGCCAATATAGATGCCCCACCGGTGTTTTGGGCAGAGAAGTTGCTTTAAGCATGAACAAGGGACATTGGAACCTGACTACTTGGGGACTAAAACAGGTCAACGTCAAAACTGATTTTATAATTTTGGATGTTGGTTGTGGAGGAGGCAAAACCATAAGCCGCCTCGCACGGCGGGCAGGTCACGGCAAAGTGTATGGTTTAGATCAATCTTTGGATATGGTTGATTATTCAAGACAAATCAACAGAAAACTCGTCGCCAAAAACCGTGTGGAAATTGTCCACGGCTCAGTTGAAAAAACGGGTTTCAAAAGCGAATTCTTTGATTTGGTAACAGCAGTTGAAACTTACTATTTCTGGCCAAACCTTGCAGATAGCTTCCGAGAGATAAAACGTGTCCTAAAGAAGGGAGGTTACCTGCTTATCATAAATGAAATGGTCAAAGATGGGTCGTACGAAGTGGAGAACGCTGAGTTAATTGCTAAAACGCAGGTGCATCTTATGGCTTTAGAGGAGTTACGGAAGACTTTGCTTTCTGCAGACTATAGAAACGTAGAGATTTGTAAGAAGAGAAAATCTGATTGGAATGCGATTCTTGCTCAGAAATAACAGTATTTTATGTTTTTGCGAATCAACGGAGGCAGAGGGTTAACATAGAAACGTTAATAACCCATTTTACCGTTTATTGATAGTGGAGTTATCTTTCTGTCAAGTCCAATCGATATCGTTCTTTGTTTCCATAATGCGTTTCGGCGGGACATATCTGAGATTGATTCCTCAGCCCTGGACATTGCACGAAGCGGTGGTGACATGTCACCTGTTTTGGATCGGCTGCATGTTATGGATGAAATTTTGGATTACCACGCTCAGGGTGAGGAAGCAGCAGTCTTTCCCGCCGTCGACCGCCTTGCGCCCCTTGTAACCAGGGCATACTTGATGGATCATCGGGAACTCGACAGGATGGTTGACACCTTGGAAACGATGCACCTGCAAAAATCACCCGACCCTCTTCTCGCAGCAAGAGCCACGGCGGTTCTAAACTCGCACCTGCGGATTCACCTTGACAAAGAAGACGCTCATCTTTACCCTATTCTAAGGGAGAAAACAACGGTCAGCCAGCAGGTGACAATCGTCGGAGTCATGTCGAGTAAAATCCCTCCTGACCGGTTTCCTGCAGCGGTTAAGTGGTTGTTTCCTCTGCTTAGTCTCAGTGACCAGTTGGTCGTTACGAAGGGCTGGATGACGCTTATGCCTCCGCAAGTGTTTGCAAAGGTCAAACCGCTGATAGAAACTACTGTTGCTGAAAACTGGGATCTGATTATTCAACGAATCCCAGAATTGAATGTAAAATGAGCGTTTACGCTCTCCCATGCCTCAAATTAGGGAAAAAATTGTTGAAACTGACTGGTTTAAAGTGAGAAAAAGATTTTCATTAAAAAAGGTCCGCTTTAGATAGCGGTTTACTGGTTCATTTTGTTATTAGCTGTCTACTAGATGGGCTGTGCCGTCTGGGCAGAAGACTTTTTCGCCTAGCGAGACTTATGCAAAGCAGTATTTGCAATCGTGAAGCTGTCTTTCGCATCAGTCATAATCACGGGATAATATTTTTATTATTTCACCTTAATATGACACGTGTCATAACAGACTTATACACATTTCAAACAGATTTCCCCAAAATCACGATGCCAAAGGGCGAAGAAAAGAAAACTAAAAAGAGGCTCTTTGATCGGGGATTTCGAGTTTTAACTGCTTCTTTAATGCTTTGTACCTGTTTCTAACCGTGACTTCTGTGACTCCAGCTGCTTCCGCGATGTCTTTTTGCGTTATCTTCTCGCTGTTCTGCAGACAAGCTATGTAGAGTGCAGCTGCCGCCATGCCCATGGGGTCTTTTCCCGCTGCAAACCGTTTTTGCCTAGCTTCCCTTAGGATTTGGATGGCTGTGCCCTGTGTTTTGCCTGACACTCCGTTTTTCTCTGCAATTTTTGAAACATACGTCAACGGATCGGCAATCGGCATGTGAAAATCGAGTTCTCTTAGCAGCAGCCTGTAGCACCTTGCAACATCTTTCTTGTCGACTAAACTGGCTTCAGCGATTTCACGCAGCGTACGAGGTGTCCCGCTTCCACGGCAAGCAGCATACAACGCAGCAGCAGCGATGGCGGCGATTGATCTTCCGCGGACCAATCCTTTGTCGAGTGCTTTTCGGTAGACGACGGCGGCTTTTTCTTTGATTGGCGGTGAAATGTTTACTTTACCTGACAAGCGGTCAAGTTCACTCATGGCTTGAGCGAGGTTTCGGTCGCTGGATGAGTGAACGCGGCTTCGAATTTGCCACTTGCGCAGACGCCACATTTGAAGTCTAGTGGATAATGGCAGCTTTCTTCCGAACGCGTCTCTGTCCACTTGGCTGATGGTTGTAGATAATCCTTTATCATGAATTGAATACGATGTTGGCATGCCGACGCGGCTTCTAGAAGCCTTCTCCTGCTGAGTAAACGCGCGCCATTCTGGACCCTTATCTAGCATCTGCTCGTATAAGACAAGGCCGCAGTCGCCACAGATGGTTTCGCCTGAATCGTAGTCGTGGACGAGATTTTTGCTTGAACATTCAGGGCAAACTTCAGCTAAACGCTGATGCGCTTTCGGGGCATCCTTAGTTACATTAACTTGGGTTATACTCATTTTTTATCTACTCCATTTATTTTGCCCAGAGCGTCACTAAATCGTAAAATCCCGATTCAAGGTTAAAAAAGTAATAATGCGATCCGCGCAATCTAATTAGAGGAATGGAGGTAGTTATTATACATGATTTGTTTTTTAGGCATTATTCAGTCATTATTTGCATAAATAGGAAAGTAGAGAAACTATTTTTCAAGATCCTCCGATTTGACATAGACTTCGAGCTTTACTTGTGAAGCGGCCTGCCCGAGAAATTCCGATAGAGCCCCAGTCCACTGCGCTGTGGAGTCCGCCGTAAACCCGACCGTCTGCGAAATGCCGCGCCACAGCAGGGCTTTGTCGTAGTCTTTGGCGTCTTGGGGCATGAACTCGAAGATGGAGCGGCTGGCGATGATAACGATTTTTTTCTTCATGCGGGAGATGGCGACGTTGATTCGGTTCAGGTTTAGCAGGAAGTCGCTTTCGCTTCGGACGTAGTCGGGGTCGCTGACGGTGGATGAGATTATGATGAAGTCTGCTTCTCCGCCCTGATAACGCTCGACAGTGTCGATTCGGGCGTTTTCGCAGCCTTCCGCAAGCATGTTCTTGAGCAAGCCTTTCTGGGCGTTATGCGGGGTAATTACGCCTATGCCTTCGGATTTGACGTTGCGCACCAGCGCTTCCACGATTGAGGCTTCGATGAGGTTTGATTGGAAACTTTCGGCTTCATCGTGGACAATCAACACGAAAACGTTTTCGGGCGCCAGAGCAACCCCTAAACCGTCGGTCTTTGGGTTCGACGGCGCCAATGTTTGTTTCTGGTCGGAGCGGAAATCAATCTTATCCTTTTCATACACCCATTCGCGTAGAAATTCTGCGACGATTGAGTGGCATCTGTGGCTTTCGCATAGGCGCTCGGCAGGGATGTCTGCGGGGTGTTTGCAGCTGATGCGTTCGATTCCGAGGTCTTCTTGACGCAGCAACCGTAAGAAATCCATTGCTGAGAGGAATGACGCCATTTCTTCGAGGGTTCGCCGGTCTTCTTTTTCCCAGTTGTGCGCTTGAATGGGGGGCAGTTGGCGGTGGTCTCCTGCGACGAGGATTTGGCTGCTTTTGGATAGGAAGCTGCCTGAGAGGATTAGTTCGGGCAGACGCATCATGCTTGCTTCGTCGACTACGAGCAAGTCAAAGAAGCCTTCGCCCCATGGGGGTTCGGAGTCGCCGATTTTCTTCATTAAACCGTATAAACCTGGCGGGGTGAGACATAGAACCACGGGGTCCGCGCCCGAAGCACTGGGCGTCAGCGTTACCTGATTCATGAGACAGTCTGTTAGTTCCTTGACGGCTTCTTCGTCCTCGTTGTAGTTAACGTAGGTGACGCCGTCGATGGGCTTAGCCGACGAAGTGGAACTGCTCAAAACACGGTAGATTTGGAGGTCTTTTAAGTCGTTACCGCCTTCACGGCAATACTCTTGCCAACAGCGGGCAAGTTTGCACACGAACTCATGGATGGCTTTGTGGGTGGGAGCAACCATGAGCACCCTGCACCTTCCCTTGACTCGGTGGGCAGCGATGTGGGCTAAAACCGCCAACTGCAAAGTCTCAGTCTTCCCCGTTCCAGGCGGACCCTGCAACATAACAATCTGCTCCGCCCCAAAAACGCGGTCGATGAAACGCTGCTGCTCAGCCTTGGGAGGAAACCGCCGTTGTTCGACCCAGCGCAAAAACGGAGCCGCCGCATCTCTTGACAGAGCTTTATGCATGGAAGTTTCAGATTTGCCTGCTAATAATCCTGCCAGCAATCCATAGAGCACATTATTGGCAGCGTAATCGAGGCATTTTGCTGCCCTATCCGAAATTATGTCGTCTGCCAACTCGTCCAAGATGTAGATGCGCCCGGCTTCGAAGAGCTGCATGTATTTGCTTTTAGCTTTTTCAGGGTTGGTTGTCGGGAGGTTGTGCCAGGCGCTGTATTTTCTGCCCTTGCCGCTTGGCCAAGTAACCACGTTGATAGCTATCTCGCCCTTGCGGACATCGACTTTGTCAACGATTGCGCGTGCGGATTTCTCCACTTCGGAGGGCGAACGTTTCTGGGTTTCCTCAAACTGCCCCTGCTCGCCACGCCGAAGCTCAGTCACAACCATCCAGTCGCCTGAACTTGACCCGTCTGCGCCCTTAACTCTGCAAGCGTTAGCGATGCAGTCAGCTTCAGGCAAACCGATGTCTTTGTAGACGAGTTTTCCACGGACCACGAAATCCTTCTCAAACTCCTCCACGCCAGTGCACTCAAAAATCAGCGACCGCCCCGAAGCCACCCGCTGGTAGGGAAGCAACGCGTAGTGTTGATACATTTCTTGGCGCTTGCTAAAATACTCCAAATCCAAGAATTCTCTGCAGCCGCGCTCCAGAGTCGATGCGCCCAAAGAGAACTGCGCGATTGTGGGAACAGCGATGGGTTTTTTGCCAAGCCGCCTGTTACGAATCGTTAATGAACGCTCTATGAATTCGAGAGCCATGCAGAGTTTGAGAGCCATGAGGTTTAGTTCTTCATCGGTGATTCGCTTTGTCTTTTGTGGGTAGTCACACCATTTGTGTTTTTCGAGCAAGACCTTTGTTTCATAATTTTCTAAACGTCCTTTTGCTGCCCAGAGGTACTCGATGGGTATTTGGTTGCCAAACCTTGCCCGCGCGGGGTAGTAGCCGTCTTTGTGTCCGTAGCCATCTTGGAGAAAACGGATTGTTCCATCGGGGTTTCTTTGGAAAGAAAGATAATAATTAAACAGTCCATCGCGGAAAACTATCCGTAAATCAACCGTTGAGCCGTCTTTGCGCGTTGCCAACCAAGCTTTGTTGTTGTCAAAAAAGCATGCTTGTTCAAGGATGGGCAAAAGCCCTGTGCTGTGAAATTTAAGCGCTTTTCTATTCAGAACCTCGTCTTGAACTATCGAGAACATTGGTTGGTCGATGGCTTGCCTTAGCCCCAAAAGGTCCCTAATCGCCATGGCGCTCATCAATGTGGGTTGACGGCGAACGGCTTCCATAAGAACGTCGCGTTCGCCTCGGCTGAAAAAGTACAGGTGGATTGGAACCTCCGCGGGGCTACCGACTTCCACAGCAATTTTGGTTATGGCTTCAGTGAGGTCTTTGAAAAAAGCTTCCAGCAGCAGTTTTTCTTCATCTAAACATACCTTTCGATCGTCTGGGAGAGATTTGATGACATGCGAAACATTCAGCGGTTCACCTTTGAGACGTGAGCAATCCACCCGTGCGCTAATAATCGAAACAACATCAAGCATATAGTCGCGTTCAACAAACAGGTAAACACGGACCATACTGTCAGGGCTGAACAGGAGCGCTGAATCCACGCCGTTTGACGGACCATCCTCGGGCAAACCGCCGTAGCCTGTTCCAGTCAACCAAGGCATATACTTGCTTTTGCTGGCGTATGGGCTGGCGGGGCGGATTCCGCCGAGCATGTACTGCGCACGCTGCACCAGCCAATCAATCTTGGCGCCGACAACGCGGTCAGTGGCTATCAAACGCGCCTTCTCAGCATCTCTTGCGGGGATACTTGTGAAATCGTAGGGACGCAGATCATAGGTGTCCCGTACAACCTTGAGCTTCGCCAAGTCCTCGAGCCGTTCAATACCATAATGCCCAAGCGACCGCTGCTCACCCCTGCTCAAATTAAGCAGCGCAATAGTTTCGTTCTCAACGGAGCGAACGATGCAGTATTCGTTGAATCCGCAGGTGTCGCATCTTGAGCAAAGCTGATACTCAACTTTTGACAGCGGAGTGTGGTGGATGCGGTTTAACTCGCCGTTTTCAGCAAGTAGACGTTCAACATCCTGAATTAGTGGGCTGAGCTTGAATTTGGGAAGTGTTTCTGGAGTGAGATTTTCCAAGTTCGTTTCCCTGTTAATCACTCCGCCTTCAATTTCGATTTTAGGCAGTAAACTCTCCATTTCTTTTGAAAACAACAGCACGTAGATGGCTACTTGTATTCTGTGAGCGGTTTGCTCCAGCCAAGAGGACTTGAGCTCGAAAATTCTAACCTTCACTTTTCCGTCTCTAACGCGCCAAATAGCAATTAAATCGGCGATGCCCTTAACTTTCCAAACGCCTATCTTGCCCATCATTGGAACTTGGTAGAGCAGAACAGGTTTACCGTCGTGGCTTTCTTTGCTCGAGATCTGTTCCTCGATGACTTCGCGTAATTTGTTGAAAGAAGTCTGCTCGTTTTCAGTGTACTTGTTAAAGTCGTGGTACTGGGCTGCTTTAGCTGTGAGTTCAGCTACTTTTTTCTCTTCAAGCGCTTTTCCAACGCCGTAGAGCAGGGGGCTGATGGGCTTAAATGCTGGCCACTTGCGGCCATCTGTTTCTTCATCATCTTCTAATCTTAATTTGAAGAATCGGGGGCAGCAGTTGAAGCGGATGTACTCTGCTATTCCTGAGGCAGTTAAGGAATCTTTGCTTCGCTTCTTTTTATGCGAATACTCTAAATTTTGGTCGTCACTGCTCAATAGACTGCCTCTCTATGCAAACGTTCTGGCTTAACCCGCCATGAATTATTGTATTTACCTTGACTTACGCTTAAAGACATTACCCAAAAACGTTCAAGTTGCAATTTGCAAAAGAGGAACCAGCAGTTTCAGCGGTTCATGCGGTCTCATGTTTTCTTCTAATTCAAGCCGTAGATGACAATTCTCTTTTACAATACAGTACTCACAACTTACAGTTTCTTTCTGGGTTTGGCAATCCAACACTATTTGGGCATACATACTCTCAATCTCGGGAAACCACACATAGAGAACACCCCGCTTATAGGCAGTGTCAACTGCACGGCGGCATTTTCCGCTAGAGGCTTTTAGTTTTTTCTCGTTGGTCTTGGACACGAAAATGTCGAAAAGAACTTTGTCCCGAAGTTTTTATCCAAAGTTTACCCTAAAAGCCTGAAAGAAAAAAATTGTGCGGTTGCCTGAATTCTCATTTTTGCTGTTTTGGTTTTTCTATTTCTATAAAAATAGTGCTGAACATGATTTTGCATCGGTAAGTCTGCAACACGGTTAATGGGTTCTCAGTGTACTGCCCGTTTCGCACGTCAAATTTCCATCCGTGACATGGACACATGACGATGTATTCTCTGAGAATTCCGCCTTCAAACGTGCAACCCGCGTGCGGACAGCGGTTTGATAACCCAAAAACTTCGCCGCCAACCCTCACAAGCAGAATCGGCTTGCCCTTGACGCGTACAGCCCTCATTTGTCCTTCTTTAAGCTCATCTTCTTTTATGGATGATTCAAAACCGTCTTTGTTCATGCTTTCGCCATAAATATCATTCTTGCTTAACCTCAAAAACTTGCCTATCCAAATGCTAAAACAATAGAGGATTGCCCTCGTCCAGCTTAACTGTATATCATTGTGTATGTCAAACTGTATAAGCAAGCGACCTATGGGGGACTCCCTTAAGGGTTAAGTTGCTTTCTGGGCGTCGGACTTGCTGTTGTGTAACTCACCTAAGCGTAGCAATGTCTCTTTGTAAACTGCAATCGCTTCCAAGTACTCTTTTATTTCGATGTGCTCATCTAAGGTGTGGTCGAGGTGTGAGTCGCCGGGTCCATAGGTGACTATGGGCAGGTTCATGGCTTTGCCCAGGATGTTCATGTCGCCCGTTCCAGTCTTGTGAAGGAGCGTTGCGGGTTTGTTGAGCACTTTACGCACAGAAGACGAGAGCACATGAACGAGCGGTGAAGCTTTGTTAACTTCGAAGGGTTCAACAGTATCAAGAACAGTCGCCTTCACCGACACTTTGAGGTTGGCAGCTTGGTACTTCGTGATAATCTTCTGCAGTTGCTCAAACACCTGACTCGTGGAGAACTGGATGGGCACTCGGACATCAAGGTTCATTTCAGCTTCGAAAGGAACCACCGAAGTGGCTCTGCCGCCCACGACTTTAACGAGGCATGCCGTTACAGCGTTATATGGGCTCGCTGAAGGGTCAAGCGAAGGGTAAGAAGACGCGTTTTTGATTTGTTCCCAAAGCTCATACGCTTTCTCAAGAGAGTTATCGTATAGCCAGGGGGTAGAGGCATGTCCCGTTTCGGTTTTGAGAACAACTTTAAGCTGGATTTGCCCTTTGTAGCCGATGGTTACGTTTTCGACGCCGCTGGGTTCACCGAAAATTGCGTAGTCAGCAGTTATGCCTTGGGTGATTAGGTGTTTTACACCTCGGCTGGTAGCTTCTTCCTCAACGACGGCGGCAACCAGAATTTTTCCTTTAAACCCAGGCTCTTTAGCAGCAGCAACAGCTGCCATAATCATGGCTGCGAGAGGACCCTTCGCATCCACAGCACCCCGAGCATAAATTTTGCCTTCTTCAATGCGAAGCGACAACAGCCCAGCCACCGTATCCATGTGACCGCACAATAGAATAACTGGTTCACCTTCGCCCACGACGCCTATGACGTTTCCAATTGCGTCTATTCCAACTTCGAAGCCCAGTTTCTTCATTTCGACAGCTATGTAGTTGGCTGCGTCGGCTTCTTTTCCCGACGGACTATATATGCCCAGAAGGTTAGTTAGGAACCGTACTGCTTGCTCGCTCATTCTCTTCTTCTCCCAACACTGTATCTAAAACTGCGATGGCTTTGTCAATTTGCTTTTTCTCGATAACCAGCGGCGGCAGCAAGCGGACGACGGTTCTGCCTGCATCCAGCACCAAAACGCCTTTGTCGAGTGCCTTCAAGATGACATTGTGAACATCGAAACGTAGTTCCATGCCCAGCATTAAGCCTAAGCCGCGGACTTCCTTGACGATTTTATGCTTCTCCTGCAGCCCTTCCAGCGCCGATTTGAAGTATTTCCCGTTGACGGCGGCTTTGTCGGCGAGTTTCTCTTCCAAAAGCGCATCGATAGCGGCGCATCCAGCAGCACAAACCAGAGGGCTTCCACTGAAAGTCGTGGAGTGCTCACCAACTTTAAGCGAGGACATGATGTTTTCTTTAGCCACGGTTATGCCGATAGGTAATCCGCCTGCAAAAGGCTTCGCCAAACACATAACGTCTGGAATGACGCCCCAGTTTTGGCAGCCAAATAGTTTGCCCGTCCGACCGAAACTCGTTTGAACCTCATCAAAAATTAACAAAACGCCTTTTTCGTCGCAGATTTCCCGAACCGCCTGCAAATAGCCGTCTGGGGGAACCCGTACGCCGCCTTCTCCGCGAATTGGCTCCATGAGGACTGCGGCGGTTTTGTCAGTTATGGCTTCGCGGATTTTATCGGCGTTATCTGGCGCTACATGTTTGATTTCGGGGATGAGGGGCATGAAGGGTTCGCGGTATTTCTTGTCCCATGTAGCCGAGAGGGCACCCATTGTTTTGCCGTGGAACGCACCCATCAAAGCAATGATTTCTGGTTTGCCCGTGTATTTGCGGGCGAGTTTTATGGCGCATTCAACGGATTCGGCACCGCTGTTTGAGAGAAACGCTTTGTCTAAGCCTTTAGGTGTTATTTTGACTAGTTTCTCTATGAATTTAGCTCGTTTATCGTTGTAGTAGCAGCTGTGGCAGGTGATAAGCTGCTCCGCTTGGGCTTTTATAGCCTCCACAACTTTGGGGTGGCAGTGACCCAACGCAGCGACGCCGTAGCTGCTTGCGCAATCCACGTATTCTCTGCCGTTAATGTCCCAGAGAAGCGCGCCTTTGCCCTTCGTGATGACGACTGATTTTTTGCTGAAAACGTTGGCTAAGTAGCGGTTTTCAGTTTCCATTATGGTTTTTTCATTCACTAGTTATCACTGTACCAACCTGATGATTAAGAACACACGTAATGGGCTGCTTAATTTTGCCCGAGGTAACGAGCACTTCTTTGACACCCTGGTTTAGCGCGTCCAGACCCGCGTGGACTTTGGTGCTCATGCCACCACCGATGCTACTGAGGACTTCTTTGACTTCGGTCGCCGCGATTTTTGGAACCCGCTCACCCTTAAGCATCAAACCCTCCACGTCCGTTAGCAAGATTAGTCTGTCGGCTTTCAACGCTCCTGCGATTGCAGCTGCGGTTCTGTCGCCATCAACGTTAAGGGGCTCAAAATCCTGACTCAACGCAATGGGCGTAACAATCGGCACGTACCCTTTCTCGAGCAGCAGGTTAAGCAAGTCAGTATTGACATGGGTGATTTTGCCCGTGTAGCCGCCGTCCATCACTTTTTTTCTGCCACGCTCGTCAACGGCGATTAACTTGGTTTTTCGTTCACCCGACAGGATAGCTGCGTCGAGACCGCACAAGCCGACGGCTTGGACGCCTTGGGCTTCGAGTGCGAGGACGATTTGTTTGTTGATTTTTCCCGCCATAACCATCGTGTAGATTTCGATGGTTTCTTTGTCGGTGTAGCGGCTGCGGAATCCCTCGGGGGAGATGATGAATTTTTGTTCTTTGCCCAGTTTCGCGGCGATTTCGGTGACTTCAACGCCGCCGCCGTGGACTAAGACGACTTTGTGGGTTTTAACGACTTCTTTAAGGTCGCTGATTAAGTCTGTTGAGGCGCCTTCTTTGAGGATGCTTCCACCCATCTTAATTACGAGCAGCATGGCGGTCACATCGGGTGGAACCCAGTGCTCACAAGACCTGTGGTTTCATCTATACCCATGAGCAGGTTCATGCATTGAACGCCCTGCCCAGATGCGCCCTTACACATGTTGTCAAGCGCCGAGAACATGATTAAGCGGTTGGCGTGTTCGTCGATTTCGAAGCCGACATCGCAGTAGTTTGTTCCCAACGTGATTTTTGGGTCGGGCAGCTGGTAGGGTCCCTTTTGGTATTTTACGAGGCGGATGAAGGGTTCGGAGCCGTACATTCCGCGCAGGGCTTTCCAGATGTCTTTGCTGGCTATGGGCTGCTTTGGGAACACGTGGATAGTTGCAAGGATGCCGCGCACCATGTTGACGGCATGTGGAGTGAAGGAAACTTTGACTGGTTCAGTTGAAAGCGCGTTTAGTTCCTGTTCAACCTCGGCTATGTGGCGGTGCCCGACAACCTGGTAGGGGCGCACTCCGCCGAAGCGTTCAGGATGATGCGATGACTGGGTGGGTTTGCTGCCGCCGCCTGAGGAACCAACTTTGAGGTCGACAACGATTTTGTCTTTGTCAATTAAACCCGCATGCACGATGGGCGCTAAGCCAAGGATAGCGGTTGTTGCCATACAGCCTGGGCAAGCCACAAGTTTAGCTTTCTTGATTTCTTCACGGTGCAACTCGGGCAGGCCGTACGCGGCGTCTTTTAGCATTTCAGGGTGGGCGTGTGTCCAGCCGTAGTAGGTGTCGTAGTCGGCTGGGTTTTTGAGGCGAAAATCTGCGCTCATGTCGATGACTTTCAGCCCTGTCTCCAAGAGTTTGGGAACGAGGTTCACTGAGCCGCCATGCGGAGTCGCCGTGAAGACCAGGTCGCAGTTCTTCTGCAGCTCCGCTAAGTCCTGGGGCACAAATTTGAGCTGTGTTAAGCCTCTGAGGTTTGGGTGCACGTTGAAAACGTATTCGCCAACGCTCTGACGTGAAGTCACCATGGTGACCTCTGTCTGCGGATGCATGAGTAGCAAACGCAAAAGTTCGCTGCCAACGTATCCTGAACCGCCGATTATTCCAACTCGCATCTTGTTTTTTCTCCTTTTTGATTAATGGTCAATTAAGCTCTGAGCGCCCCGCAGCAGTGGAATCGCCACGTTGAGCCCCGTTGCCAAACGCGTGTTCTCCCAGAACTCCGGGCACGAATTCGACTCATGAAACACCAACGCATCCACGTTTTTTCTTATGCTTTCCTCGATTATATCAGTGACGTTTCCATACGCGTCTGTGCTCTTGTAGGTTTTAAATGCCGCTTCCAATTTGCCTGTCCAAGTTGGAAAGTTGGTTAAGCGGGTTTCGTCCTGTTTGACTTTCTGCACGGGCACCCATGCCTGCGCAGCCGTATCCAACTCGCCCTTCAGGTAGGTGTCGTCTGCATTCTTGTTTTCTCCCACGTTCACCATGGCATCCAAAGCGAATATCCATGCGTCACTGCCTTTACCAAGTGTTTTGCCGCATTTCACCGCCAAATCCTGAATGCTCAAGGGCAGTTTGGCATGGAAAACCAGGTTGCCAAGGAAGGTGTTGGTGCGGAAATCTTTGAAGCCAGCCCGAGCCATAGCTGTGTGGTAGCAGACAGGTTCTTTGCCCCGCTCCTGCGAAACAATGATGCGTAAATCATAGAACCATTTCTGCACCAGTTCTTGGGCGACGACACCGATCGGGTTGATTATCGACGACTTTGTCTCTTTGATGCTGGCCTCGAGTTCCTCACGGTTCTTGGAAAGCATAATCATTTTGCCATGGGTGCCCGCATCAGCCTTGATAACAATGCCTTCTTTAAGGGGAATTTCTGCTTCAAAGAGGTCAGCGATGTCTTTTTCGTTGTGAATTTCCTTGCCGTTCTTAAGGGTGTCTGTGGAGTCGCAGGGCACGAAAACAGTCTTGGGAATCGGAAGCCCCTCCTTGAAGAGGTGCAGAAGGGTGCGGAGTTTGCTGTAGCAGATGAATTCGGATTGGGATGTGTTTAATGTTTTTTTTCCAAGCATCTCCATGAGGTACGAGGCTTGGAGGCGACGGTTTTTGCTTTGGGCGCGGTTCAACACGACTTTGGTGTCGTGGAAGGTTTGGGTGTAGTCTTTGCCCTTCGTTTTAGCGCTGAAGCCGTCTTTAGAGATGGATAGGGCGATTTTTCGGAAGGGAATAAACGTTAAGTCGATGCCGAGTTGCTGAGCAGTGAGTTTGATGCCGTTCTCGTCGTTTTCCGAGCGCTCATACAAAAGTGCAATGCTCATCGCTTTTGGCATCCTCAAATTTGATATGTATTAAAAAACTGATTTACTGTGTGAAAATGGACAGTGGAAAACTGTTTATTCGCCCCAGTCTTCCCCTTCAATCGTCAACTCTTGAAGGTCAACGCATCCGCATTTAATCGCTTTAACCTCAAGTTCAAGACCACAGCCAGGGCAACTAACGATTTCGCCTTTCTCTGTGTCTGCTGGAACATCGAGTTCTGCGTCGCAGTCGGGGCATTTCGCCTTATTCATAACCTTTGCTTCTTGAAGATTTGAGTGTACGGGTGTAATCATTTTTTATTCGTCACTTTTTATTTTATTGGAAATGTCATTCAGATTATTTCCAGTTGTTTTTAAACATTTTGACTTATTTGTTACAACTTGGAGTGTTAATGTCTCATTTGGTGCAGCCTTTTCGCTTGCTTAAACAGGAAAAAAATGCAGTTTAAGGGCGCTTACACAACGAAAACCGCAGTTCCCACGGGGGCAAAGGATGGAAAACGTTAAATTTATTCACGCCACTAGGTCCTCGGCGCAGAAAATGGATGAAAAAGACCGGCAAATCATAAAAATCCTCAAAGACGACGCACGAGCAGGCTACGGCGACATCGGCAGCAAAGTCCAATTATCCGAAGGCGCAGTACGCAAAAGAATCAAAACGTTAACCGACGAAGCCGTCATCCGCAAATTCACCGTCAAAATCGGCGCAGCAGAAGGCGCCCAAGCCGTAACCTTACTCGCCACAAACCCAACCCACCCAACCCAAGAAGTCAGCAAAAAAATCCAGGAAATCCCCCTCGTCGAAACCATCTACGAAGTCACAGGCGAATACGACATAGTCGTCGTCATCAGCGGCATGAACGTAACCGAAGTCAACGAATGCATCGAAAAAATCCGCCGAGTCGAAGGCATCATGAAAACCAACACCATGATAGTACTAAGAAGCTGGTAGGTTAACGTTTTACCAAAAAATGCGATGTTCATTGTTTTTGAGTGTCTTACCAGACTATTTGTGGTCTATTAGAGTCTATTAGAATCCAAATAGTTAATCATTGCAGAAACCGAGGAGGGAGGTCGATTGTGCCTCAGCATATTTGGAGCCTATTAGTGGTTCTATGTTGAAACGATAGAGAGGTAGGCATTCACTAAGGGGGTAGGTCTGTATTGGCTGGGAATCAGTGCATTAGCATGTTGAAAACTGTATCTGACCGCTGGCTACTTGCGCAGTTTCTCGATTTTCTCCACGCCGCCCGCATAGCCAAGGTAGGCAATATCGGTTAAGCCGATGAAGAAGCCCGTTTCCACCACGCCTGGAACCATCTTCACTTTGACCGCGAGTTCTGCGGGGTTGACGATTTCGCCGAAGTATGCGTCTATGACTGCGTTGCCGTTGTCTGTGATTACGGGTCCGAGTTTACCTTTGCATTCGCGCACGACAGGTCGTCCGCCCATGGCGATGATTGTTTCTTTAACGATTGCCAACGCGAATGGCAAAACTTCGATGGGGACGAACTGGTTGTTTTCTCCTATCAACGCGGTTTTTTTGGGTTGATCGGCGATGATTATGTTGAGTTTGGATGCTGACGCCACGATTTTTTCTCGTGCGAGTGCTGCGCCGCCGCCTTTGATGAGGAAAAGTTCGGGGGTTAGTTGGTCTGCGCCGTCGATGGTGACGTCGATGACGGGGTGCTCGTCAAGGGTTGTTACGGGGATTTTGTTTTCGACCGCAAGCTGGAATGCCTGCGACGAGGTGGGAACGCCCAGAATGTGGAGGCTTCCGTTTTTGACTTGCTCGCCCAAGGCTTCAATGGCGAACGCCGCTGTACTACCGCTTCCAAGCCCTACTACGAAGCCGTCTTTAACATGCTTAACAGCCTCAAGCGCTGCTTTCTGTTTTGCAATTTGAATCGGGTCAAGGTTAACTTTCAATTTCCATCTGCCCCAGCTTATCTAAAACTTTCTCAACTTCGCTACGGATCGATTCTATGCGCCTTTCCGCCTCGGTTTTTGCGTCTGGTTTCTCTTCTGGCGGCTTGCGTTTCTTTCGCGGTTTCTCTTCGCCGCTTGCTGTTGGCGCCGCGGTTTCTTCTTCCTCTTCTTCGCCATCGTCGCCCTCCATCTGTTGGGGAGTTTGCGAGGGCATTTTTATTGGGATTTCACGGATGGGCTTCACGTCAATTCGGGTTCGAAGCTCCTCGACTTTGCTGGTTAATTCGCCGAATCGTTCGCTGAAGAGTTTCATGAGGTCTTCCTGCATGCCTTCAAGCTCGTGGAGTGCGACTATTCCTTCGTCTTTTTGGATGGATTCTTTGATGGTGTTCATCCTGTTTTTGTAGGTTATTGCCATTTTGTCTCGTTCTTGCTCGGTGATTTTGCCTTCTGCGTGGGCTTCGTAGAGTTTTCGGATGGCGTCGCCGAGGATGTCGCGTTCTAAATCAAGTGTACGCAATTCGTCTTTTGCGCTTGAAGCCATCGTGGTTTGGACGCTTTTAGAAATTTTGAATGGCACGTTGCTGTATTCGTGGTCGGGTTCGGTTTTCTGCGGGGCTCTTTTGGGCAGGGATGGTTTTTTGTCCCCGTACCGTCTCATGACAAACATTAAGGTTCCCACGGCGATTATTACCACTAACAAGACCAAAGTGACTGTTACAGGGTCATCATACCAAACCAAACGTTGCCATCCTCGATAACTTGTTGCGCGCCATGTTATATATTAATTAATATAACGGCTACTTGTGGTGTTCCAAGTTTAAATAAATATTGCATCCTTTCCTTGTTAAATTTTATTCACTCTTCATCCGCTAATTCTTATGCGGGACTAAGTTTAAATCTCCAAGCCCTACACAGCAACTAATCATGAGAATCCTTCCTATTCTTGGCGGTGTTGCGGCGACGGTTTTGTTCTTTTTTGCAGTGATTTTTGCGCTTGCCTCTTCTTACAGTGGGCTTACTGCTCAGGCGGCGCAGGGCAGACTCATCACCAGCGCAATCCTCTTCATAGTGGGCTTATCAGTAATCGTTGGCATCTACTATACCACCCGCAAACCCAAAACGGTTATTCAGCGTTTGGAGGTTTCAGGCGAAATGAAGGCGGCGCAGATTAAGTGCCCCAACTGCGGCGGATTAATCAACGCTGACCAAATCAAAATTACCGAGGGCGTTCCATACGTTAAGTGTCCGTACTGCGGTACCACGTTTGAGGTTACTGAGGAACCGAAATGGTAAACCGCTCAGCCCTGTTTGCTGCGTTGCTTGCTTTGTGCATCGTTGTGGCTTTAGCGGCAAGCGTTGCCAGCGCCCAGAGCTTGGTTTACAGCGTGGACCATGAGTGGGCGCAGGTCTTCATTAACCAGGATGGCACCATCGACTTAACCTACAACATAACCCTAACGGTGACTTCGGGCACCCTGCACTCTTATGATGCTGGCCAACCGAAGCAGGATTTCACCATTGGCTCAGCCGTTGACCAGTACGGCAATCAACTTCACACCTACAAGTACACATCTGATGTGGCATCAGTGGACTTCAAGACGCCCCTAACTGCGGGGCAAAGCATCTGGTATACGATAATAACCAACGTTGCAGGCATGATAAGCAACGACACAGATAACCCCGGCAACTTTGGCATGCAGTTCATCCCTCAGTGGGACCCTAATGTGCCGATCAGTGACGTTCGGGTGCAGATTGTTCTGCCGCCGGGCGTTGCAACAAGCGATGTAAAAACCACCGCGAACTTCTACAACGGCACCTCAACCGTTGCGGGTCAGCTGGCGGTTTACTGGGAAAAACCCGCCATACAAGCCAACGAACAGTTCCAGGTGGGCGTTTCTTTCCCAGCCAAATACATGCCAGGTTATAATCCTCCTTCAGGCGGAGGCGGACTCGACCTTGGCGGATTTGGAACAATCCTCGGGGTTGTCGGGGTGTTGTTTGCGCTGCTCGTTTTCGGGTTCATCATTTTTAAGGTTCGCAAGAGCACATATGCGTCGCCGAAAGTCAGCATGGAATCTTTGGGGGTCAAACGCGGCTTAACCGCCGTCGAAGCCTCATACCTGCTCGACTTGAAGCCGACGCAGATTGTCACCGAAATCCTCTACAGCCTCCTCCAGAAACGAGCGGTTTGGGCGCAGGAAACCAAACCCGCGCTCAAACTAAAATTGCTGGCGCCCTACGAGAACAAAACAGGCACCAAAGACAACCCGCTACGTTACTACGAGATTGACTTCCTAAACTCACTCAAAGCAGACGGGTCACTGGACGAAGAAAAACTCGCCCACACAATCATGTTCCTTCGCGACACAACCGAGCAGAAGCTGCAGGGTTACAGCCGCAAAGACACAGTGGATTACTATCGGAAGGTTGCGGCTGATGCGTGGGCGCAGGTAGAGAAGGCGGGCACCGTGGACTTGGCGGCGAACGCTTACGATGAACAACTGCTCTGGCTGCTTCTTGACCCCAACCAGCGCACCCGCACGGAAACCGTGTTCCGCGGCGGGATCATTCAGCCTAATCCATTGTGGTTCTGGTGGTGGTACGGCTACGGCGCATACCATCCAAACCCCACTTACGCTCCGAACGTTAACGTGCCTACGCAGTCGGGCAAACCGCCAGCGATTCCAGGACCAGACTTCGCCAACACCATAGCCACATCAGTGGAGAAAACCTCGAACAGCGTAGTTGTCAACATAGAGAAATTCGCTAATGCCATCGTTCCGCCGCCCCCCAAAGTCTCCCACGACCCAGCCCATCCAAAAGCCGATTGTGTCTGCGCGTGTGCGACATGTGCCTGCGCGTGCGCTTGCGTTTCATGCGCTTGCGCTTGTGCAGGTGGAGGAGGACGCTAAATGAGTTTTCTAAAGAAAATCGTGGGTAAACAAAAGGTGCCCGTGGGACGTTTCATGTACCGCGGTGCGGACAAGTTTGCTGGGATGTCGCTGCAACTGCGCATTGAGCCGTCGGGGCAGGGCGTCATGGTTATCAACGCCAACAACGTGCTGCACCTAAACCACACGGCAGCCGCCTACGCATTCTACTTCATGCAGGGCTTACCCCAAAAAGACGCCATATCAAAAATCCACCGAATGTACCATGTGAACGCCGACACAGCCAAAACCGACTACGAAAAACTCGTCTACACCATTAGCACACTGGCGCAGACCGAAAAAATAGACCCCGTCACATACTTGGAGATTCAAAAAGAGGAGCCCTTCAGCCACCAGTACTCAGCGCCCCTACGCATGGATATGGCTTTGACGTTTAGGTGCCAGAACGACTGCGTCCACTGCTACGCTGGAGGACCACATGAAACGCCTGAGCTTTCGACTGAGCAGTGGAAAAAAGTAATTGATAAACTCAGCGAAATCGGCGTTTTCATCTTAACCTTCACGGGCGGCGAGCCGACGCTGCGGGAGGATTTGCCTGAACTGTTAATTTACGCTCAAACCGTGGGTATGGTAACGGGACTCATCAGTAACGGGCGAAACCTCAAAGACAAAGCCTACGTCGAGGTGCTGGAGAAGTCAGGCTTAGACTTCGTTCAGGTAACCCTTGAATCCCACAAACCAGCATTCCACGACAAAATGACGGGTGCGAAGGGCAGCTGGAAAGAAACCGTCGCGGGAATCCAGAACGCGGTGCAATCCAAAATCTACGTTTCAACCAATACCACGCTTAGCAAAAACAACTCAGCCGACTTCTTAACCACCATCGACTACATCAAGGGATTGGGTGTGGATGCGTTTGGCTGCAACAGCCTCATCTACTCGGGCAGGGCACCCGACGCAAGCCAGGAATTCGCATTATCCATCGAAGAGTTGAACATGCTGTTGCCGAAAATCCGCGACAAAGCCCACATGCTCGGCTTAAAGTTCCTCTGGTACACGCCCACACAGTACTGCCAATTTGACCCCGTCCAGTTGGGCTTGGGAGTCAAATCCTGCACCGCCGCCATGATAAACGCGTGTGTTGGACCCAACGGCGACGTTTACCCCTGCCAAAGCTACTTTGAAAGCCTCGGAAACATCCTCACCGAACCGTGGCAGAAGATTTGGCACCACCCACTAGCAGAAAAACTGCGCAGCCGAAGCTACGTGGAAGAAAAATGCAAAGATTGCACGCAGCTGCAGGTTTGCGGCGGCGGATGCCCCCTGGAACTCCAGAATAAAACCCACGAGTGCACTCAGACAGGATAATTTATCTTTAGCAAGCCGCCATTCTCTTGCAAGGCAGCAACGCCGTTTGTGAGTTCACAGCTATGGCTTCAACAGAAAAATGCAGGCTCATCGTTTTCGACGTGGAAGGAGTACTAATTCCTAAGAACCGCTTCATCTTTGAAGTGGGCAAAACCTTAGGGTTCACAAGACTCATCAGGCTTCTATTCTTAGGTTTTTTGTATGAAGCAGGCATTTTGAAGCTACAAACAGCCTTAAAACACATTTTCAAGGACTTAAAAGGAATCGAACTTGAAACGTTAATGGACATTTTCAGCAAAATTCCAGCTACCCCCTACCTGCACAGCTTATTCTGCCAGCTAAAATCCCGCAACTGCAAAATCGCTCTCATAAGCTCAGGTTTACCCACAGTCATCGTTGAGAAATTAGCAACGTCATTGGGCGCAGACTACGCATTCGGAGTCGAAGTTAAAACCAAAGATGGAAAATTAACGGGTGAAATCAGCGGCGACGCCATCACAAAAAACGGAAAACGCAAAATTCTCTGCGAAATCTTAGACAAGGAAAAATTGGCACCCAGCGACTGCATCATCGTAGCTGACGACCGAAACAACCGCTGCATCTTCATGCCTGGAATGCTGAAAATCGGTTTTAACCCCGACGTTTTCCTGCGCGTTAAAGCTGACAGAGTAGTAAACGGCAAACTCACAGGCATCCTGCCCATCATCGATGGAAAACCGCATAAACGCTCTTTTCCCTCAGCCAACGATTTAGTGCGAGAAGATATCCATGCCTCAGGATTCTTCATGCCCCTCATCGCAGCATTAATTGGGGTTCCGATTGTGGCGTCAATAATCATTTTCATCGCCATCGTCTACACGGTGTCTGAGCTTTCAAGGCTTGAGGGACGCGAACTGCCATTGGTTTCAGCGATTACGCGGCACGCGGCTTCCCAGTCTGAACTGTATGGGTTTGCTGCGGCACCAATCTACTTTGCCACGGGAATAGTGGCGACGCTACTTCTGTTTCCATTTCACGCAGCTGGAGCAGCCATCGCCATGTTCTGCTTCGGTGACAGCGCAGCTTCGCTTTTCGGCGGATTAATCTCCACTTCTCTGCCTTTTAACAAGGGCAAAACTTGGGAGGGCTCGTTGGCAGGTTTCTTCTTCGCGTTTCTGGCGGGTTCATTCTTTGTGTCGCCGTGGTTGGCTTTGGCTGGAGCAGCGATTGCCATGACCGTTGAGGTTTTGCCGCTGCCCATAAACGATAACGTACTGATACCTGTGATTACGGGTGCCGCATTAACGCTGCTTATCTGATGAGCTTGTTCTGAAAAATTATTTCTTGTCCTGAGAAATGATTAAAGCTTGTTTTTGCTGGTGACTCAGCTTCTTTATTGCCCGCTCCCGCTTCATTGCGGCACTGCGAGAACCAAAAAGCTCCACGTACGCCACCTTTTGAGGTCGGTGAGATTTAGTGTATTTTGCCCCCTTCCCATTCTCATGCTGCCTTATCCGTTCATTCAAATCTCCCGTGTACCCAGTGTAGAAGCTTCCGTCCATACAGAGCAAAATATAAACGTAAAACGACATGAATGCGTTAAAGCTCCTTAACCATGGGTTGAAGATGGTCGTAAACTATGCCTTTCTGGAGTAGAAATTTGGCGCAAACAAACTCCATCACGGTGTGGTTGATTTTCACCACGTTTTCTTTCTCGAGCTTAAGTAACCAGTCCTTGAGCATGTTGATTTTATTCTCCACTTCAGGAGATACCTCAACTGTTAAGTTGGATAAAAGAAGAGTTAAGTCACGCTCGAATTTTTCTCGGTTGCTCATTTTGTTTCCTGCCAAATCAGGGCTGCAAATTTGCCTGTATCTTAACTAGGTGAATTTAATATTTAAAGCCGAAAAAACTAGGCGGGGCTTTCCACTATTTTACTGGTGAGAGAACGAGCCTTGCAGTGTTAACGTCAACTTCAACGATTTTGTAACCCTTGTATTCCTTGGCTTCACCCAGAATGTTCTTAACGATTACATTGTCGCCGTCCACTTTAGCGTAGATAACGTCTCTGAACTGGATTTTCCCGTTTACGATTACGTTGAATTCACACATTTTTCTTCCCATTAGGGAAAAATAGGTTTCTGGGTTATAAGGGCTTTGAGTGAGAGGGCATATTTGGAGCCTAATATCATATCATTGCAAAAACCTTTGAGGGGTAGTCGCTATTGGCGTTTTTTCTAGCCAATAATCAGTTGTTCTATGCGCTTATCTGCGGTGGGGTACGCACTTTTCGCCTGCCCAGCTTTACGCGAAGCGCTATGCGATAGAGTTTACGAAGCGACTTCACCAGCGCTTCAACAGTGGGGGCAGTTGAGAAGATGAGCGGTATCTGCTCGTATTCAGCTATCCGTATGGCTTCTTCGTCGGGAACGGTTTTGTGGAAAACAACAATCCTTGGTTTAAGGCTGCTGACCCGCACAATCATCATGGGCAAACATCCAGCCTCGATGTTCGTGAAAATCAGTGCCCGCTCAGTTGAGGCACCGAAAAGCTGCGTGTACTCCGCCCCAGAATACACTTCAATCGCTTTTCTGCTGTCGATTACGGTGTAGCCGTTGATTTCTTTAATGAATTTTTCTTTGCAAGCCACCACTTCGCCTCCGATGGCTTTGCACAAGTATTCAACCCTGACAGGTATGGGAAATTCACGCAGGTCCACGACCGCCATGCTTGGGGAACTGGTTAGTTTAGCGAATTCACGGATGAAGCGGCTGCCTTTGCCCTCGTCGATGTGTAGAAGCGAGAGCACGAAACGCCTTATGAATTTGGCGCCGGGGCTTTTTCTTCTGCCGCTCTCATAATCGCTGATAACTGAAGAGGATACGCCCATGGTTTCTGAGAGGCTGATTTGGGAAACCGCGAAGAGTTCCCGCCATTTACGCATGGTTGAGCCTGGTTTGCTTGAAAGAATTATTTCTCCAGCGATTCTTCTCGCTAAAACCTCCCTCAACCCAGGCGACACAGACATGAAGTTATCCTCTCTACTTGTACTCTCCCTTCAAAGTTGAGGTATAAAACTATAGCGTTTTTCCCTGAATCAAAAAGGTAAAACCTAAAAAATACGTGAAAAATACCCGGCAAATTAGCGGTGAAGCATCGGTAGGCTTTTTTCCTGTTGAAGTTACCGCTTGTCCATGTGTCGAGCTGCTGAATGTGGTTTATTAGGAAGTTTCGAGTTATATGAGCTAACGTTCTTTGCTTGAAAAGGCAAAGAATGTACTATCATCGCAAAAAACAACATAAAAAGGAGTGTGATATGAAATGACAGAAAAACCTAATGACGTAATATTCGTCGGAAATAAACCACCAATGAGCTATGTACTCGCCATCATAACCGCGTTCTCTTCAGGCATAGGCAAAGAAATAACTCTAAAAGCCCGAGGACAAGCAATCACCACAGCAGTTGACGTTGCAGAAATCACAAGAAGCCGATTCATAAAAGACCTCAAAGTGACAAAGATTGCAATCGGAACTGCTGAGATGCCACCACGCGAAGGCGAGACTAGATCCAGGATGGTTTCAACAATAGAAATTACTCTTACAAAAGAGTAGTTACTATAAAAAAGTTGAACCTGGGAGTTTAAATCTCTCTCCAAATTTTTTACCTTTGTTTATCCTTAGCTAAGTATCCTTCAACGTTCTCTACAATTTTCATGAAAGCCTTAGCTGCGGCCGAATCCTTATGCGAAGACACAAACGGCGTTCCCTTATCAGAATCCACGCCAACCTCAGGGTCAATGGGGATGCTGCCCAGAAACGGCACGCCAGCTTGCTGAGACATTTTTTTGCCGCCGCCCGACCTGAAAATCTCTGTTTTTACCCCGCAGTGCGGGCAGATGAAGCCACTCATGTTCTCTACCACGCCGATGATGGGCATGTTGAGTCTTTCAGCGAAGGTTATGGCTTTCTTAACGATTGTGCTCGCCAGTTCCGAAGGCATGGTGACAATTACTACGCCGTCCATGTCGGGTAAAAGCTGCGCTATGCTCAAAGGTTCATCGCCTGTGCCAGGGGGCAAATCGATGAAGAGAAAATCGAGTTCGCCCCAAACCACGTCGGAGAGAAACTGGCGGATAGCACGCATCTTTAATGGTCCGCGCCAAATCGTGGGTGCCTGCTCGGGCAAAAAGAAGTCAATAGACATAACTTCCATTCCAAGTGGTCCAGCTACAGGAAGAATACCTGAGTCAGTGGTCTTGACTTGTTGCCCCTCTAAACCAAGAAGCCGTGGAACGCTGGGACCGTGAATGTCCGCGTCTAAAACCCCAACATGTTTCCCCATCATCGCGAATGCTGTGGCAAGGTTCACTGTAACGGTGCTTTTGCCAACGCCGCCTTTGCCGCTTATGATGGCGATTTTATATTTGATTTTATCCATTTTCTCTTTCAGGTTCTGCTGTTCAGTTGATTGCTGCTTTTTGTAAGCTTCAAGTTGAGCCATGTTCCGTTCTAAAGCCATAAAAACACATCGCTTGGTCCGTTTAAGGTTTGATTCGGAAGTGAACTAAAATAGTTTATGGTGATGCTTAGCCGAGTTTGTAACCGATTTTTCGAAGAAACATGCGCCGTTCTGCGATGTCTTTGTCGGTTTCTATGCCCTTACTCTTCAATCCATCAACGACGCCGATGATGCCTCTTCCCTGACTGGTTTCGGCAATTAAAACCTCCAATGGATTCGCCGTCGCCGCGTAAACAGTGCATACTTCGGGAACCTTCTTAATCTTGTCGAGAACGTTGAGCGGGTAAGCGTTCCTTATGAATATCAAAAAGCTGTGTCCGCAACCGATTTCAAACGCTTTCTCTGATGCCAGCCGCCTCAGTTCCGTGTCGTTTCCTTCGTGGCGGACAAGGCATGGACCTGAGCTTTCGCAGAAACCCAAGCCAAACTGGATGTTAGGCACTGAGTTTACGAGTGCTTCGTAGAGGTCTTCGGCGGTTTTTATGAAGTGTGCTTGACCTATTATGGTGTTGCAGTATTTGGGCGGGTCGATTTTCACTGTTTTTATTTCCACTTAAATCAGTCCAAGTTAATGTTTGTCGTTTTGGGGATATAACGTTTAAGCATCTGCCTTTGCAGGCAAAAACTAAATCGATTGACACGAACAAGATATCATTTAATATAATGGTTACGCAGACCATAGAGAGCATGACTTATCAGGAGACTAGATTCAGAAACAGGTTCTTTATGCTATTATTGCTCCTGAGCATGTTCTTGATGGCTACATTTGAGGTTTTTTTAAGCAACGCCATGGTAAACGTAGCCTCATCACTCAACGTTCCAGTGGGAACAGCAAGCCAGATTTTAACAGTCGGCTCTTTTGTGGGTCTCATCGTAGGCCTCATCATGGGCTTTTTAACAGTAAGATTCAAGCACAAATCTTTATTCCTGCTCGGAATAGCACTTTTCGGCTTAGGAGCACTCGGAACGTTCTTTGCTCAAGATTTTCCTTCGATTCTATTTTTCAGTCTTTTTCTTGGAATAGGCGGAGCAATGGGAAGCATTGTGGTCCTCTCGTTAATTGGCGATTTTTTACCGCTGGAAAAAAAAGGGATAGCAATGGGGTTAGCAACGGGCGGCTCAATTATCGCGAATTTAGTTGTCCCTCAAGTAACTAGTGTTTTAACCAATGCTTCATGATGGAGAGTTGTTCTCCTGTGGTTTATCATTCCATTATCAATGATTTGTTTATTCAGCGGCTATTTCTTTATACCCTCAAGACCCCCAACAGAAGAGAAACCAAAACAAATTCGATATTTTGACGCTTTCAAACAAATATTAACAAACAAATCCGCTCTCGCCTGCCTTTTTGGAGGAACACTTGCCAACATTTCATTTTTAGCACCAGTCTTCGCAGTGTCCTATTACAGACTGCATTTTAATGCATCTTTGAGCGAGGGCGCGGTTTTCTATTCAATCGTTTCTGCAATTGGAGTTTTAGGTGTTATATTAGCGGGGCGATCGATTAACCGGTTAGGGCGTAAGTCTGTTACGGTTGGAGCGGGTGTGATTTCAGGTTTTTTTGCTGTGTTGATTGCCTTTATGCCTAATATGTGGGCTTCTGCTGTAATGTGGATGGTGTCAGCGGGTTTTGGTTTGGCATCGATTGTTGGTTTTAACAGTTTGACTCTTGAGCAGGTTCCAGGTTTTCGGGGGACAATGATGTCTTTGAATTCATCGTTTCGAAGTATTGGCTTCATTGCAGGGTTGATGATTAGCGGTTTGCTGCTCGATCTTTACGCTAACAACTTTCAAATACTGTATGCGATGTTTGGGGGAGCAGGCGTAGCCTCAGCAGCTGTTGTATTCTTTTTCGCAGCCGATGAAACTAAATCAGCTAGGGCAAAAACTCAAAATATAAAAAGTGTAACCCAGTGAAACAGCAAACTTATGGAACATTGTGGAAATAAGACTTACAACTAGCCATAAACCATAAAACTCAGAGAGTGATTAGAATTGAAAAACATACCAGAACAAGTAAACAGTGACTTAGGCGAAGGGGCTGGTAGTTCAGCCGGTATGAACGCTTGACTTGCACTCAAGAGGTCGGGGGTTCAAATCCCCCCCAGTCCACCAACAAATTCTATTTTTTAACTGTCTTTTCGTATTCGAGAGGCCTGATAATTGTGGTGTTCTTGATTTTCTTCCAGTCAGTAACATCTTCAGTTATTATGGTGCCCAAATCTTTTCTTCTCATGCACGCGGCGTGTATTGAATCATAGCTCACATTTGAATCAAGCAATATTCCTGCCGCATCTTGAAGAATCTCCTCGTCCACCTGTATCATACTTATCGGCAACGAGAAAAAGGCAGCGACGGCAATTCCAGCTTTTTCTGCGTCTATTCGAGCAAGAGAACCGAGGAGCTCTATCGGAACCAAAAAACCACAGTACGCTTTGAACTTTCCATTTTGGATGTCATCTATTATGCGTTTGCATGCCTTGCCATAAGTTGGATGCGCCAAAGCTGAGTAATCGAAAATGTTTGTGTCAACGTAGTAACTCATCTAGACATCCGCCTATTTTTTTCGCGCTTGTTTTTTTGGTTCGGAATTGTCTGTGGTTATCCAAGATTCTTCAACAAGCTTGGTTGCATCGATATCGAGAGATTTTCCAAAAAGGTTCCAGAGCGCATCAGAAGGGTTGGAAATGTGCTTGCTGGATTCCATGATTATGTGGTTATCTTCAGATTTTACGGTGAGTGTGTCGCCAATTTTAACTCCAAGCTTAGATCGGATGCTTTCAGGTATGGTGACTTGATATTTGCGGGTTACTTTCACCGTTTCAGTCAAGGCAATCGCCAATTAAAAAGTAGTGCAGGCGTAGTACTTAAAACTTTTTGGAACAAAAGGCTGGTAGTTCAGCCGGTATGAACGCTTGACTTGCACTCAAAAGGTAGGGAGTTCAAATCGCCCAGTCCACCAACATGTTTTGCGGGTTCTTTTTGCCGTTTTAGGAAGTTCCTGAACAATCATAGGATATCAGTTTCAGGCTTAGGAGGTCTCACAGTATAGTGCCCGATTACTTTCCAATGAAAAACACCGTAGGATACAACCATTCTAAACCAGAAAGTTGCAAGCCTATTTAGGAGAATCGAGGTTACGCCTACGGCTGCTGGAATCCCTAAAGCTATGAAAAGGGAACTGCGGATTATCTCGTTGAAACCCAAGAAGGACACACCTTCAACGAGCAAAGTCGCTGTTAAAGCGTATGCGATTAAAGCTTGGAAGGGTGGCAGATTGTACCCTAAAGCGATGAAACACAAGATAAAGACAGTTAAATCTGCAGCCCAAGCGAGGACAACAAAAACAGCGGGCAACAACAACTTGCGTGGATTCGCCCTAAGGGTAACGAAGCCCGTGTGGAAATCACTCAGATTTTTCTCCATTTTGCTTCTAAAATCAGCAGGGTCCCATTTGTTTCTGCGGAAAAAACTGATTAACCGAATAAGCCAATCCAGCAACTTGCCAGTTACTCGCGAATTACTGCTCAAGTAGAATATTATCACTAAAGTAAAAATAAGCACCAAGGAAATTCCCACAATTATCCCAAAGACTACCGAGCTCACGTTTCCATAGCCCCAAACCCACAACACCAAACCAACGATGGTGTTTGCCAAAATCACGGTAATTATCAGGATTTTATGGGCAATAACGGACGCAACGACTTTGCCCGTGTCACGAACCTCAGTTTTACAAAACCAGTATGCTTTGAATAAATCGCCGGTTACGCCGCCTGGGAGAATGTTGTCCACGAAAATCCCGATCCAACCGAGCAAAAAGGCAGATTTGACGCTAATAGGGCAGGATAAGTTGCTCAGGAGACCACGCCAAACAATAGAGTGGAAAAAAACACTAACAACAACCAGAACGAAAGCTAACGAGTAGAACCATGGATTCAGCTGCTCCAAAGCAGAGATGAAGCTGGAAATGCCCACGTAATAGTAGAGGTACAAAGCGAAAACAACAAGCCCGATAACTGAAAGCAAAAGAACGGGTTTTGAGAGCTCAGGATTTGTTTGCGTTTGAACCTCTGTTTCAGTCATCCTTTCTTCGACCACCCGCTCAAATCCACAGGCACCTTAAGGCAATAAACTGTTGAGAATGTAGTACTTATTATTAGCCCAACTTCAAACGAGAAGCTCATAATACCTGCATTGGTCGGAGTGCGTCCAGCGCGATTTTAACCGAAGTAGTTCGTGTATAGGGCAATGTAGCCTAAGACGCCTGCGATGTAGGAGAGAACCCACAGAATCACGGTTGCAGGCGCTATCAGTCTGGTTTTGGCGACAAACACAGTTGAAGTGGGACTCCAAAGCACGATAAACCACACCGCTAAAACTAATGCTGGAAAAGACAGAATCGAATGCGATATGAATTCGGCAGCGTATGCGGGCGAAGTGAAAAAAACTACCATAGTGAAACTGCTCGGAGGAGTCAGAAGCAGCACCAACGCGAAGTTGAGCAGCGTTATGGTGACTGCCACTATCCAAAAGATTCCATGCAGACGGTACCTGCCCTTCGCCCTAAACCACATGCTTGCAACGAGCAGTCCACACCAAATTGTCTGCATAAAAAGGTTGATTTCGTGAAAGCTCATAGTGATTTTGCTTTGGAAAGCACCGAATAAAATTAAGGCAATACCCATCACCACAATAACCAGTATAATGGTGAGCGCTTTGATTCTCCGCAGCAAAACAGACAATAAACCTGCCATTTTCGGGCTTTTCCTATTCACCGCAACCACCAAAGAAAAAACAAGCAAAACCGCGCCCACCACGCCAGCTCCAACCAGAGCGTAAAGCTGCGACTGGTTCTGGTTTTGGTTTGTGATGGGGTCGGGGCTCCACATGTTTGTGGCAGTGGCGGTTGAGATGACGGTGAAGTTTTTGGGTTTTTCCAAAGAATACGTGTAGACGCCCGTTGCTTTGTCCCATTCCTTTACGATGCGTTCGGAGTCGCTTGCGTGGGTTATGGTTCTGGTTGCGCCTGCCACATTTTTTTGTTCTTGCTCCTCAATCGCTATATTGCCTGGTGTTGCAGAATCATAAAAAGTGGCGCCTGTACCAAGGTTCGCTGGAATGATTACCCATCCTTCAATTTGTCCTTTAGTTAAGTTGAAATCCCAAATTGAGCTTGAAACACTGCCATTAACGTTTCTAACAGTTACATTTGCATGAAAAGCCGTGTCTTGTATCTCCAAAATTTCTATTCTAAACCAGGTAATGTTGTGTGCTGGAGAATCGGTTGGACCTGTTATGGAGACGGTGTATTCCATCCAGTCGCCCGCTTTGACGCCAACCGAAAGCTGTTCAGAAGCGCCTGCGGGTGAAGCCAAAATTGAAACAGAAACCATTATGCAGACTAGGACTAAAGCAACGAGGGATTTCATATTTCATCAATTAATGTCGTGAAGCTGTTACCTTAAGAGGTTTTTCGTCAAGAAACCTTGACTAACTCACCACGGCAGACAAATGGTTTAGTCAAGAAACTTTGACTAACCTAATCGAGGGATCTCAAACATCACAACAAAAAAATTGGATGCAACTGAACCCCCAACCTGCAGATAGATACACTTAAAATACAAACGAATCAAATAAAGAAAGAGGAAAAGTCATGTCTGAAGTCGAGGTAATACTAAGGCAGGAAGCAGGCGTTAAAGATCACGAGTCAGAAACGCCGCCGACCGTCGGGCTCAAAGCAGGCGCCTTCGCAGAACTTGGCACCCTAATACTAACAAACAAACGCCTCATTTACATTTCAAAGGGAGGAGGCGCCCGAGCGGCTGCGTGGGCGTTAGGCGGAGTTTTCGCAGCTCAAGCCATTGAAAACAGCGTCTCTAAAGCCGAAATAGATGAACTTTCGAGCCAGGAAGGCAGCTACTTTACGCTCCTGCAGAACATTACTAGGGCTGAAGCTGGAAAGAAAATGGGGCAAACTTTCGTTAGTGTGGGTAGCGTTGGTTCAATGAAACCGGTTCATGCCTACGTCGTTGGAGGAGGAACCAACAATCAACAGTGGGCTGCCACCATAAATCAAGCTAAAGCCGCATTACAATTCACGCCGACGGCAGGTTTTGGTCCTCAACAACCACAGCGAACATCTTATGTGAGAACCTGCCAGCGATGCGGCAAACCCGACAGCCTTGGATCAAAATTCTGCACTTCATGCGGTGCACCTTTTGAGCAGCTCCAAACGCAGGCAACTTTTCCTTCGCCACCTCCACCGCCGCCGACAACGCCTACATGCCCCTACTGCAAAAGCCCAATCCGCTACATCCAGCAATATCAAAGATGGTACTGCGACAACGAAAAAAGGTATGTTTAGATTTTTCTTCATGCATCCTTTTGCCTAATTAAAATGAAAGAAAAAAATTATCGATTTTAGGATGGTTATTTAAAGTCGGAAAATTATTGTTTTCCGGTTTTTTCTTCATGCTTTTTCTTTTTTGCTAGGTTCTTTTTTGCTAATGAAGGCATAATATTATTCCTCTTAGGTAATTATAGTTTAACTATTATGTATGAAAGTGCCTAAAAGCTTACCTATTAAAAACCTGAAAAAACAAACGCAGATGAGGTTTAAGCTATATATAATGGGTCAGACAAACTCAGCAAACATGTTAACTGTTGATTTGGGGGAACATCGAGTTGGATGAAGTCTTAGAAATGTTGGATAAAACCGCGAAGCGGGTACAGAAAGTTGCAGATGAAACAAAAGAAGCCACTGTGAAACAAACAGCCCTCTACGAGGGACTTCTAGCGTCGCCACTGGCGTCTCAGGAGCAGAGGTTAAGGGCGTTTATCGGAAAAACGCTAGAGTTGGAACGTTTAGAACGGTTGAATTCGCAGCTTACATTGCTCTATACGCTGCAGATTTTCGCGTTCAAAGTTAAAGTGATTGAAGTTTCCGTCAGCAAAATAAACGAGCAACTAGTGAAAGCGGGGGTTCTGCAGAAAAGCGGCGAAGTCGAAGACATAACTAAGAACATCGACGCACTAAAAATCTTAATTGAAGCACATTACGAGTCGATGAAGGAAATAAACGAAACTCAGAACAAGAACCTCGGATACATTCAATAAAAAATAATGATAAAAAGGGCAGCCTTGGTGGCTTTAAACCACCTTTTGGGCTTATTTTAGAATAGTTTTTCCCAACTTGTGACTAAGTCGAGGACTTCTTGACCTTGTTTTCCGCCGTAGCTAACTAAGCGTTCGCGAACGTCTTTTTGGGCGATTGCTGCTTTCTGGAATTCTTGCATTTGTGCTGCTTTGTCTGTGAGGTATAGTAGTCCGTCTACTCCTGCGCGTGCCATGCGTACTGAGACTGTTAAGAGTTCAGCTGGGGTTGGGCATTCTTTTGGATCGTCGCCGGGGCCTAGAACGTATAGAGCTATGTTGAGTGGTACGTCTTTGAAGAGTTTCTTGAAGTTGCGTGTAAGCATTTCGTTGTACCATGGTGTAGCGTAGTTTTTGTTGAACATGACGACGAGGAATTCGTCGGTTAATGGTGCGAGGTCGTCGAAGCATACTCCGAAGCGTTCGTAGTTTGTAACTGGGTCTGGAAGGACACCGATGACGAATTTTTTCTTTGCTTTGTTGCGTACGCGGTCGCTTACCTGTGCCATGTATTCAGTGATTTCTTTTCGTCTCCATTCATACCAGCTTAATCCGCTTTTCTTCCATAAGTCTTTGCATCGTGGGCATGTGCAGTGGCCGTGTTCTGCGAAGTGGATGCTGTTTAGCCAGATTCCTTGGCTTTTGCGTGCTACGTCTTCGATGTAGTCGAGTTGTTCTGCGCGGTGTTCAGGTTGTGTTGCGCATAGGACTTCCCAGCGAACGTTAAAGTTGTCGTTGGTTCTCCATGCGGGTCCTAAGTCTGATTGGCTGATCCAGTCTGGGTGGATGCGGGCGGTTACGTTGTCTCCGAAAATCGCGATGTTGCTGTGCATGTCAGCTTTTGGGGGCATTCGTCTGCCTACTTCGGGTTTTACTCGGAAAAGGTCATAGTCGAAGCCTGGAACTTTCTTTGCTTCAAACATGTATGTGCCGAATTTCATTTTGCGTCTACCTTTTTAGACACAAAACGTTCGGCGCGGTTATAAAGTTTTGCATATTAAGCACAAAATTTATTGCAAAGCGAAAAATGCACTTTGGCACTTGGTTAGGTTGAGTTAAACCATGGTTTTCTGGGGGATATTGATGGTTTTTGGGCTTGGTGACATGCTGAAATGGAATTTAAGTCTATTTTCGATGTTTTTTGTGCTTTTATTTTTTCTTTATTAGTAGTTGTTGAATTGAGGTTGCTATACACAACAACTTCCATCAGATTGAGTTGTTTATTGTTTTTTGACAGCATAGGCAAGTTTGGGTTGCTGGCTGGTTGTGGAGGCTACCACAAGCTGGACAGGTTTAAATGCGGAACCTTCCGTCAATAAACCTTGACTAAACCAGGTCAAGAAACCTTTACGAATAAGCTTTTATCGCAAACAGCTTCTAAGAGGAAGTATGAGCAGCATAAG
>CAIUPH010000070.1 GCA_903901015.1 Candidatus Bathyarchaeota archaeon
AAAACATCCCGTTCAAACACATGCCTGCCCGCGACGGGTTTATCCATGGAAATAGCCACTTGCATGCCCGCTTTAGCTTTACCGATTGGTTTGCCTTGGTCTTGAACCTGGTCTATCTCGCCTAAATCCGCGCTGTCTTCTGCACGTAGAAGCGAAACTTTGGCTTGTATTCTTCCGCCCAAAATTTCCACGCCAAGAACCGCTGGTTTGGCACGTCGGAAAATGCAATTAGGCAACACTGTAAGTTTTCCCGGTTTAACGAGTGAATCAAACTCTTCTTCGCTTTTGGTTTCCCGCTTGTTCTTTGCCCAAGCAATGTAGCTGTCGATTAAGTTGTAGATGATTGGGTCTTTGAAGATTTTAACGCCGTCTGCCTCAGCCTCAATTTCTGCGTCAGGAAGTACTTTTACACCGAACGCCAAGATTACGCCTACCAACGGCTGGCGTGTCTTCACCACAGACGCCTCGATGACGTCGCGTTTGCTGATGTCGCCGATGTCAGCTATGCGGACTTGGATGTTGTTGGCTTTCAAAATTTCCGCTATAGCTTCAAGTGAACCCAGTGTGTCCGCTTTCACTATGAGACCGTCGATTTCCTTGGTAATTCGGATTCTGCCGATTTCTTCAGTTATGAGGTTACAGTATTTGGCAACGTCTTCCCCTGCGGGAACAGAAAACAATGGTGCACCAGCCAGTGCCCCATCCAAATCGGGCGCAACAATCTTGACACCTGCACTCGCATAGACGCATTCGACGCTTGTGAATTTGTCGCGTGGATCACGCATCTCATCGAGGGGTTTGGGAACAAGAATCGTTCGCACATGCGCGGAGATGGGTCCGTTTTTTCCGCCGACAACAATCAGGTCGTCTCTGTGCAGGGTACCGTCGTAAACAATTGCATTAAGTGTTAAGCCTAAACCTGGTTCCTCCTTAACTTCAAGGATAGAGCCTTTTGCCGCGCCATCCGTGGTTTGCAGGCGCTTCTTTAGGAACTGCTGAGTTAACCCGACGAGAACCATGACGAGTTCGGATAAGCCTTCGCCTGTTTTGGCGCTGGTGGGCACAAGTGCGATGTTAATAGTGAAGTCGCGGATGTGGTCGAACCGGTCTGTTTTGAAGCTTAAACGGCTGAAATCCCCCATGACCGCGTACAAACGGTTGTCGAGTGCTTCGCGTACGAAACTCGATTGGTCTGCGTATGACTTCAAGAAGGGGGCGCCTTGCTGGGCTTTCCAGCCGGGGATGCGGTCGATTTTGTTTACTGCCACGATGAAGGGGGTTTTTCTTGCTTTTAGAATTTCGATGCATTCAAAAGTCTGTGCTTCAAAACCACGCAGCACATCTACGACGAGGATTGCTATGTCGGCGACACTGCCGCCTCTGCGCCGAAGGTTCGTGAAAGCTTCATGCCCAGGAGTGTCCACGATTAGTAAACCGGGAATTTCGATTCCGGTTTTAAAGGTACCCATGTAGGGTCCAATGAGTTGTTTGAGGGTTTCAACTGGGAAAAAGCTCGCGCCTATGTGCTGAGTCATTCCGCCCGCTTCGCGAAGTTGAACATTAGTTTTTCGCAGTTCGTCGAGAAGCGAGGTTTTGCCTGCATCTACATGTCCGAGAACACAAACGATTGGTTGGCGCGTTGGCATCTTCTTTTTCTCCTATCCACAATTAACGGTTGGGTTGATGATATGGTTGTTGATTAATAAATACTTCATTAAT
>CAIUPH010000071.1 GCA_903901015.1 Candidatus Bathyarchaeota archaeon
CGTGCGGAACTGCTCAAGAAACCCGGCAGCATGCTCATCGGTGGCCTGGCGGTGGGCAAAGATTTTCCTATGCGTGTCCTCGCGGAAATCGTCGATGCTGCTTTGATGGATAAGGAAACGATTCAGCAAACTGCCAAACGCTTCGCTGCGGCAGGAGCGGACATTATCGATGTGGGCATGGTGGCAGGCGAATCCCAACCCCAAAAGGCGAAACGCATCGTTGAATGGGTTAAACAGGTTGTCGACGTGCCCGTTAGCATTGACACTCTTGACGTAGCCGAGATTAAAGCCGCAGTTCAGGCAGGCGCAGACCTCGTCTTGAGCGGAGACGCAGGAAACATCGAGCAAATTGCTCCATTCACCTCAAAAGTTGCTGTCGTTGTCATTCCCACTAACCAAAGTCAAGGCTACTTCCCCAAGAAAGCCCAAGACCGAGTCAAATACCTCGAAAAAACAATAGCCACAGCCAAAAAACTCGGAGTAACCCACTGCCTTGCAGACTTGATTTTGGAGCCCACCAACATTTTGGAGTCGTTTATCGCATTCAAGAAATTTGCCACAAGAAACCCCGACGTTCCGCTGTTCGTGGGGGTTTCAAACGTCACTGAACTTATGGATGCGGACTCGGTGGGAGTTAATGCTTTGCTTGCCCGTTTATCCTCTGAAGTCGACGCCAGCATCCTGCTGGCGACTGAGAAAAGCACTAAGGCGAAGGGTACGGTGGCGGAGGAGGTTGCGGCGGCGAAGATGATGTTCCTCGCCAAGAAGCGCGGTTCAGTCCCAAAAGACCTCGGAATCGACCTGTTAATCCTCAAGGACAAACGCAACCACGAAGAGCTCTATGACAAAAAACTTGAAGCCAACGCCAAAGTTGTAAAAGTAGCTGAGACGTTGGAGCCCGCCATCTTGGATTGCGTTGGCATGTTCAAAATATCTATCGACCGGGCCCAAGGGGTTTTAGTTGCAGTCCACTACAATTCGCTTGACATGGTAAACCCCGTTAACATAGTCAAGGGCGAAACCGCTGACGGCGTTTACGCGAAGATTGTGGAGTTGGGTTTGGTTTCGCGGCTGGATCACGCGGCTTATTTAGGCAGTGAGTTGGTGAAAGCAGAAATTGCCCTAAAAACGGGTAAAGAATTCATCCAAGACAAACCCTTGTTTTAGATGCTCTTGCTGTCTTGCGTCTTCTTGTCCTCAGCAGCGGGCTGAGCTGCGGTCTGCGCTTTTGCAAGAGGAAGGAAACGGTTTCTTAGAACTGCGATTAAGATCGGTGTTCCCACTAAGACCGCTGAAATCACCAGGAACAGCCGCTCTAGAGGGTAAGCAACGAATACAGCAGGCCACATCCCTGAATAGACGGCAGTAGGCACGATGGGAGGCTGGCCTATGGCGATAAAGAATTGGTTCAGCTCTACTTCATAGAGTATGCTGCCCACTAAGTGCTGGATCATAGCGCCTATGAAACTGAAAATTATCATGCTGAAAACGATCATTTTGGTTTTTGACTCTTCTATCCATTTGCCAGCCCAGCGGCTAAGAGGTGAAAGAAGCACAACAAACGCGATTAAGTGTAGCCAAACAAAGGGAACAGAAAAGACTGTCAGAGGCGTGAGCGGATTTAGAGCGAATATTGCTAATAATGCTCCGTTTAAAACTACAACTGGAAGCCACTTGCGCCTAAAGAGGAATCCAATCGAAACGACCGCGACAAAATCTGGCAGGAAATCTAAGCCTAAGAAGGTTGCTTGGTGCCCAAAGCCTATTGATGCAAAGTTTCCGATAATTATGCTTAGACCGCCAAAGTAAGGTCCCAAAACTATGCCGTATATGCCGATGAGGAAGTCTGACAGCCAGAGAAATCCTCCTGCGCTGCCGATCAATGCAGTATACGGAATAGTTCGCAGGATAACGTAGAGGGCAGTGAAAACAATCATTAAAGCGATTTGTTTAGTTCTTTGGCTTCTTTGACTATAGATACTCGTGGTCATATCGAGTCACCGTGGAATTTTTTGCATTGCTGTGTAATTTTTTACATCGGACTGCTATAAAAGAGTTTCCGCGCCAGCCGCTCCATGCCGACCAAGCCCCTGATATTGACAGAAAAATGTCAAAACTGTACAACCAAAAAAGCACGTATAAAACGCCTAAATTATTCGCCTATTTTTAGGCTTATTTTATGTACAGCGCCTACATTTAAGTCGTTTTGTTGGTTGGGGCGGGGGATTTGGTGGTTAGCAAATTTTAAATACAAATTGACGCCAAATAATGGTTTGAGGTTATTAGCGTGGCGAAAGCTCCAAAGAAAGACGATAAAAAAGCTAAAAAGAAGAAATAAACCTCTCTGAGGTTGGGCTAACCCCTCACTTTTCTTTTTTTAAGGTGCATCCAGTCTTTCCTGTTTTGGTTGGGCAAATTAGACATAAAAGCGGCTTCTTGCGAGTGCAATCCGAAAAAAACCTTTATCTACACAAAAGCGTAACCTAGATTAACGGTGAATTTATTTGGAAACCAACCCCCTAAGCATAAGCTTCGCTGGCTTAACGCTCGCGAACCCCAC
>CAIUPH010000072.1 GCA_903901015.1 Candidatus Bathyarchaeota archaeon
AATGCGTTGCCATATTGCCTCTTTGGTGTGGGCGGATAGGTGTTTGCCTTTGTCGTCAACTTGGTGAAAGAATAGGCATGAAATTAGGAGAGTTTGAAGAGAAGAAAGACCCAAATAGTCAAACTTCACATAGGTGTTCTCGTAAGTGTTTGCAGGGTTTGGCTTAAAAGTTGGAAAGAAGAAGAAGGTTGAAAAATTTGCGCTTCTTCTTTAGTTATCTGGTTGCTTCTTGCTACAACATTGCATTGCAATCGGTAGAACAAAAACAATGTGTTTTCCAGATTTTTGCCGTTGTTGTTCTTCTTCTCGTAAGTGTTTGCAATCATTCTTGACTCAACCAGACACATCCTTTTTGCGAGAACAAGAAGATTGATAGAGTAGAAATGCGAAATAACAATAAGTGGAAGGTTCATGAAAATAAAATTCTTAGGCGCAACACATCAAGTGACAGGATCAAGCTACTTACTGGAAGCTGCTGGAATGAAGATCCTCGTCGATTGCGGACTATTTCAGGAACGAGACTATTCCTACAGAAACTGGGCGGCCTTCCCTGTTCCTCCAAACCAAATCCAATATATCCTCCTCACCCATGTTCACCAAGACCACTCCGGACTTATTCCCAAGCTTGTCAAGGAAGGATTTGCTGGAGAAATCCTGCTGACCCCTGCATCTAAAGAGTTGTTCCCGATAGTGATTTTGGATTCTGCTCGAATTCAGGAAGAAGATGCTGCCTTCAAGAAAAAACGCCATGATAAGGAAGACCGAAAGGGACCATACCCTGAAATCCCTTTATATACAGTCCAAGATGCAGAAAAGTGCTTTCCCCTCCTGAAAGCTGTTCCATACGAAGAGTTTTTTCCTCTAAATGACCAAGTCAAGGTTTGCTTCCACGATGCCGGCCACATCCTTGGCTCAGCCATGATTGAAGTCATCTTCCAAGATAAGAACGGGCCGCAAAACATAATCTTCTCTGGCGATATCGGTCAATGGGACAAGCCGCTTCTCAACAATCCCTCTGTCTTTGACAAAGCAGATTACGTAGTCATGGAGTCCACGTACGGAGACCGCGATCACGATAGTCCACAAGATGTTGATAATAAACTCAGCAAGATTGTTAATGAAGCCATACAGACAAGGGGGAACGTCATTATCCCCACCTTTGCGATTGAGCGTGCCCAAGAACTCTTATACTACTTTAGCTCATTGGCGCGTGCAAAAAGAATTCCTTATATCGTGACCTTTCTCGATAGCCCCATGGCCGTCGAAGTCACGAAGGTCTTTGAACAAAGCAAGAAGTATTTTGACAAAGAAACTCTGGAGCTCTTCAAGAATGGTCAATCCCCCTTTGACTTTCCAGGGTTGAAACTCGTCGAATCCATTGAAGGGTCCAAAGCAATTAACCTGATCAAAGGGTCAACAATCATTATGGCTGGTTCGGGGATGATTTCGGGAGGGCGAATTAAGCATCATCTGGTCAGAGAGATAACTCGCAAGGAATCCACACTTCTTTTTGTGGGATACCAGGCAGTCGGGACACTGGGACGACAGATCTTAGACGGCTCATCTCCCGTGCGAATCCTAGGACAGGTCTATCCGGTGCGGATAAAGATCGAGAATATCGAAGGTTTATCTGCCCATGCTGGCATGAGCGATCTGCATCGCTGGCTAAACAACTTCAAATCCCCGCCGAAACATATTTTCCTAACTCACGGCGAAGAAGGATCGATGTTGAGCTTAGAGAACTATCTGCATTCAAAGGGCGGATGGGAAGTGACCGCTCCAGCATACCTGGAAGAATATGAACTCTGACTCCTCTAAAGAGGTTAAGTGTATATGCTGATTAGTGTTTGTGTAACCAGGAGTTTGAACTCTCACAAACCATACTCTGAGGAGGGCTTCCACCCCTGTACCCCAATGAGCGCACGTTACTGAATCCTTTCAACCCTAGCGCTTGCTTGGATTCAGGTTTGAAAATAAGAATTTGGAAAAATATGAACCAAAGAAAGCACAGCAACAGCAGGCTCCAACACGCAAACCCTCAAAAACATATTCTACAAAACCACCCAAACCACTAAACTATAACCTACACAACACGCTATGCAAACCAAGTTTCTTCGCGTACAAGAAGTAGTCGTCTAGTTGAAATTTGCAGCAACGACTACTACTACCGGAACCCGATTAAAGTATTACTTAAAGAAGAACAGCACGTGTGTTGCAGCTGTTGATGGTTCTATTCGTAAGTGTTTGCAGCGGTTTGGCTTAAGAGTTGGAAAGAAGAAGAAGAAGAGTGTTTTTTTCTATCTTCTTCTTCTTTTAGTTAATTGGCGGCTCAGAAAATACTTAAGCGCTTTGTCTGAGAAAAAAAGAACTTGGTTTTAGGGAAAAACCCGTTCTTCTTCCAAATAGAAGAAGTTGTTGTTCTAGGTGAAAATTTTAGGGTGAACAACTAGTACTTCTAACTTGACTTTGCCAAAAGGAAGTTATGCACCAAAAGATTAGGTGCCTCAGATTAGAAGTAGTCGGCGCTAAGGGGTATAGGACGACTACTTCTATAGCCATGCCCAAGGAGTTACCGAGTATTGGATCAGATGATTGCTTTGATGAATGGGATTTGAGTGTTGGTGAGGCCAATAATTTGTTTCGAACTGTAACTGGAGGCCACTAATAACAACACTAAGGCTTTGGGTGAGGTCATTAAGCGTGTAGGCAGCTTAATGATGCTGTTGTTGCGTCGCGAAGCGAGGTACGCGGGTTAGTAAATTCATTATTTTTATTTCCATCATTATTAGTATGGTTGGTGTTTGTTGCTAAGGAAAAGAGAAACAGATATAATTATGGCTAGCGATATTACGGTTACATGTGGTAGCTGTGGAAACAAGCTTAGAAGCATATATTTCTAGAGAGCTCATGAGAGTCTTTAAGGGCCACACTCTTGTTGCCACGAATGAAACTCTTCCAGGGCGTGTAGAAATTGACTTTCATTTCAAAGACAATAACGGCATGGACGTTTTTGTTGAAGTATTGTCTAGCAAAATAGATCGCTCCAAGTTAAGTAACATTCTTGATCTTTATTCTTCGATCTCCAATATCTATCCAAGCTTGAAAAAATTTGAGCTCGTAATAGTAGGCCCTGGTGTTTCTTTGTCTACGAGAAGGGAGCTTGAGCGGCTTTCCATTAGACTTCTAACTTTTAAAGACCTGGGCATAACCCAAAGAAGACTCGGCAGGATTCAAGAAGATCGCAAGCAGATGCAAATTCGCAGTCTATCTCCGAATGAAGCAAGATTGGTAGTTAAGTGGGAAACAGAGAAGAAAACCATTATTCGTGCAGCTGATGTTCAAAACGCTCTAAATCGCAGCCTTGATTACGCATATGTTCTTCTGCACAGCTTAGAGAAAAAACGATGGCTTGAAAGAATAAAAAAGGGTACCTACCAGTTTGTACCGGCAGGGTATGGTGTGTATCCAAACAAGGTTGCGCCCGCTAATGCTTTTGCTGTGGGAGCTGCTTTTGTTAGTCCTTACTACTTTAGCTATCATACATCAAATAGCCATTATAGTTTTACCACTCAAATGCCTTTTACTTATTTTGTGGCCACAACTAAAAAGAAGGCGAATGTTGAATGGCAAAGCGTAGTATTTGATTTTGTCACACTATCCAAGCAGAAGTTTTTCGGTTATCGCACTACAAAAGTTTTTGATGTTGACGTTTGTATGGCTGAGCCTGAAAAATCGATTGTTGACTCTTTTGATAAGCCGCATTATGCAGGGGGCATTGAGCAACTCGTCAGGATTGTTTGGAGGGGGCTTCCCCAGATTAATCATGAGCGATTGGTGAATTATGCGTTGAGGATGAAGTCTCATTCTTTGGTTCAGCGTCTGGGTTTTGTTATTGATTTTCTTGCAAAAGAAGGTCTTGTAGAACCGTTTTCCCAAGATCTTAGAACATTGCTGGCTAGTTATGTTGGAAACACTGTAGTTTATCTTGATAAGCGAAAACCGAAGAAAGGGACATTTTCTTCGGACTGGAAAATTATGAATAACGTTTCTATAGAACAATTACTAAGTGAAATTGAGGTTCGGTGAGAGCATTGTTGGAGAGAAAATTTGTTGATTTCTATGCAAGATCTTCTATAGTTCCTTTGGAAGTTGCAGAAAGAGATGTTGTTCTAACTTATGTTTTGAAAATTCTTTCCGAAGGCGTCTTAGCGAAGCTTTCCTTTAAAGGAGGGACCTGTTTGAAAAAGCTGTTTTTCGGAGGGAGCGTTAGTGGTAGATTTTCTATGGATCTTGATTTTACCAGCGCCGGTATTTCTGTTGAAGACCTCAAGAAGAAGCTTATGGAAACATTGAACGATAAAGAATTTTATGGTATAAAATTCAAGATTGAGGAAGATAACATTAGAGAAGGGTTTGGTAAGGAAAACGAGTCTTATGTGGCCGACATTAGCTACGTTCATCAATGGAATTCTTCAGATTTTATGTTAGAGGTTAGCTATAGAGAAAGCCCAATTTTACCTCAAGCTGCATTGTTCCAAATTGAGGAAATGTATTTTAAGTATCTGGAATTTTCGACTTTTCCGATAAATTGTTTACAAAAAGAAGAAATGTTGGCGGAAAAAATAAGGGCGGCTTTTCAGAGGATTCGAAGCCGTGATTTATATGATCTTTATCTATTTTCAGAAAAAAACATTGACAAGGCTAAATTGAAGAAGCTTGTTGTACTCAAGTGTTGGAATGTTCATGAGCCTTTTAACCCTGATGTGCTTTTTGAAAAAATATCTAAAGCCGAATATGACTGGGAAGACCTTGAACGCCTGGTCAGAAGAAAGAAACTGCCTCCATCAACCACAATCATAGAAAAAGTAGTTTCAGAGTACTCCTTTCTGAAAAACCTAGACAGTGATCTATGTAAAATCGTTAAAGACTCCAAAGTACACAAAGAACAAGTCTTCGTAACAACCCTCAAGAAATCGCTATAACCTCAAGCCAATTGTTGAAACTAACGCGTTAAGATTAATGTCTCTCTTGTCTTTATGAAAAACTTGTCTGGCCCTGTATTTTGGGAGCTCCTATCCCCTACTTTTTTCAAGTTCTCATCAAGAAGTAGTAGTCTCAACGCTGTTAGCACCGACGACTACTACCAAAGCTTGCCAAAACTGAAAGAACAACAACACGTGTGTTGCCGCTGTTGATGTTCTTCTCGTAAGTGTTTGCAGGGTTTGGCTTAAAAGTTGAAAAGAAGAAGAGTGTTTTTTTCTATCTTCTTCTTTTAGTTAATTGGCTGCTCAGAAAATGGTTACGCTCTTTGCCTGAGAAAAAAAGAACTTGGATTTTAAGGAAAACCCGTTCTTCTTCCAAATAGAAGTAGTTGTTCTAGGTGAAATTTTAGGGTGAACAACAACTTCTATCTTCACTTTGCCAGAAGGAAGCTATGCGTCAAAAGATTATGCGTCTCAGATTAGAAGTAGTCGACGAAGAGAAAAAAACGCTTCGACTACTACTTCTTTGGTTATGCCTGAGGAGTTGCCTATTGTTGAGGAGGCGCTTAAGGATCTTGTTGAAGCGAAAACTCCGCTATCTGTTGTTGCTAAAAAGTTGGGTGTTTCTGAGGAGTCGGCGCGTGCGAATATCCGCCGTCTTGGATTAGTAGTAGAAGAAGAACAGAGAAAAAAATGCGTGTTCATCTTCTTCTGAGTTAATTATGCCTAAGAGTTGCAAGGGGTAGATAGGCCTAGAAGCCAATGCAACGCAAGTAGTAGTCCGCGCCGTTTGCGGCTGGTCAACTACTACCAAATGCAACCTAAACCCCTTGCAAGTTGATAATGACCGCTCCGAATTCGGCTGGTTATCATCAAGTAGCAATGCGCTCTAAGACATAGAACCCCTTGTAAGGCATGAACAAAAAAAAGAACTCTTTTTTCCGTTGTTTATTAGAAGTTGTTGTGGTGTGAATTTGCCGCACAACAACTACCAGCTTGAGACGATTAATTTTCATCTTGAGCCTTGCAGAAGATTTACCGAAAAACCCCGCGATCTCACTAAGCCTTTTATGCTCCTGCACCATCGCGCGAAGCTACTTTTCCTCATCAACGCTCGGCAACTCCTCAGGCAGGTTGCTGTTTATACAGTATGATATACACTATAATATACAGTTGGATGGGTGAGAATTCAGTTAGCGCTTATTCCACAAACTGCTCAAGATACTGAATTATCAAGCCATAAGCCTCAGCGCCATCGGGGCCAAACCTGTTGTTTGCTCGGTCACACCCAATTAGAACTTCTCCGCCAAATTCTCCAACAGGTTCATTGAACTTAATCCTGAAAACACATCGAACCACTTCGCCGCTACAAGATTGAAAAGTCAACAAAGGATATTTCACCCCTGGCAAATGCAAATCGTATTTTTCGTCAGCTCGGGCTTCAATGATAAAGTCTTTTGTTTCTTCAAGCCCAAGAAGACTCTGCAAAAGCGAACCTTTGTAGAGGGGAAAACACGATTGAACCTCGCACTCAGCTTTCCTTATCACCTCTACAATCTTCGAGGCTAAGGTATCTCTATCCAAGAGTTCAACACCTAACGCCTCGGCATCGAGCCTTGCTTGCTGAGAAAAATACGCTGACGATACAACGAGCGCTCTTTGACATTCGCAGGCACGCTTTGACTCCGACGATTTTAAAACGATGGAGTTTGGGGCTCTGTTGGTCGTCGGATAACTTTTGACGTAAATTGCAATTTTCTCGCCGTCCTTAGCAACCACAAAGTTAACGCCTAAATCAACAGGGTATTTTTCTGGGAGGATTTCATAGTTTAATTCTTCAAGCAGCCATTTTGTAAAATGTTCAAGTTCCATTTCCGAAAGGCTCTCAACTGAATAAACACTCGTTTTTGGAGACGTTTCCAATTCTTCGGTTTTTTCTAAATTTGGTTCTGCTTTGATTTCTTTTAAATCAAATTCTTTTTCTATCCTTGCAGCTAATTCCTCTGCTTTATCCAGTGGAATCTGCAGTTTCTCCGATAGGAACCCAGCTATGTCGATTTGCGGATACTGTTCAATGATTTCTTTAAAGAAGCCGCTAAACTTGTGGTGGCTCATTTTACTGCTCCTTTACCTTTGTTTTTGGCGGCGTGTTTGGGGCATAATTGCCGTTTAAACTCGTCGGTGTATGAGAGGTTAAGTTTTGAGAAGACTTTTCCGCATACGTCGCAGAGTCCATAATGGCTGATACATACGCTTGAGTTGTCATGGCTACATTTGAATTCCAGCAGCCGACTGTGCCTTTTTCCGCAGACTGCACACGTAAAACCTGAGTCATGTGCAAAGTATTCATGCAAAGTTTCATCAAAAGTTAAAGCAGCTTTCTTTGAGTAGAATTTTCCGGTATCGATGGATTGCCTGACGCAGTTTTTGCAAACATAGAGCGAATCCTGCGTTGCGTAACCCTCAGAGAAGGCTTTTCGGCATATGGGGCAAGTGACTTCTGAAGGGTAACTTATGCCTAAGACCAAAGAGGAATGCATGGTTGAGTTGTTGTCAAGTGTTAATTCCAGTTTAACCCTAGAAGTGTTAATTACGAGCAGGTTGACTAGTTTTACAGCTACGTTGGTTGTGAAGGATTCTTCTTCCCGTTTAAGAAGCGCCTCATGGTTAACATGCCATTGTTGAACGTCAAAATCGTGTTTTCTCGAAATTACTTTTTCGCGGCGCTCCTTTCTAAGTCTCTTATCGAAGCTCCTCAGCTTAGATTTTTTCTCTTTAGCAAGCTGTAAATCAAAAAGAACCAGTTTTTCCTTGAGAATACCGCCCAATTTTTCTTCGGCAACCTTTTTGAGGTTATCAAAAACTTCAGCTTCGAGCTTTGCCTTAAAATCTTGAATCGCTATCTCTTCATTGCTTATTCCATTATCTTCATTTAATTCTCCAACCCTGACAACACTGCCATCCTCGCCCACTATGATTGTGAGTGTTTCTTCGTTTTTGGGTCGCAGTTTATTCTGGAAAACTATGGAGTAGAAGAATTGGAAGAATCGAACAGATTCTTTTTTGATAACCTTCACTGAAGTGATTTTTCCATTGTTTATTTTATGGCGGCAGGGCGGAGATTTCAAGCATACACTAAACGTTTCTTCCCCAAGGGTTATTTTGTCGCAGTCGTCACAGGCAAAAGGCGAATCTCTAAAGTATCTTTTCGCCACTGCTTCAAAACTTTCCTTTGGGTTAAACGAAACCTGACACAAAACACCCTTTTCCAGGCATTCTTTGAGTATTTGCTGGAACGTTGGACTCCCTGGTGTGATGAGGGGTATTTTCTTTTCTCGGGACAAAGCAGGCAGATAAGTGTATTCTACTGCATCTGTTTTGCCTGGATAGGTTACTGTGAAAACCTCGTCTGATTCTTCAGTTAACGCTCCATCCCTTGATTTGACGTAGGATTTGATGAACTGGTGAATTTTTGTGTCAGAATATTTCGTACTCAATCAAGGACCCCTTGCGTGAATTTTTCTGATAACTCCTGATTTTTCCTTGAAACATTCAAGTCATTGGCTAGTTTTTCAAGTTCCTTTTTCATGTCCAGACGGGAGTTGCTTCTGAGCAAAATTTCAACGATGGTTTTCTGTATGTCTTGGGATCCTTCTTTTAATTCGGCTAAGACCGTTTCCATTTTGCCGATTGTCATCGTGAATAACTCGATTTTTTGGTAGAGAATGTGGAGAACGTAGTCGTCGATGGTGTCTTTGACGCTTAAGTTGAAGATTGTGACATCGCGGTCTTGTTTAAACCTGTGGATTCTGCCTATTCGCTGTTCAATTTTCATGGGGTTCCAATGCAAATCATAATTGAACATTATGCAGCAGTTCTGCAGGTTCAAACCTTCAGCTGCCGCGTCGGTTGCGACTAAATATTTTATTTCGCCACTTTTGAAGTCTGCAATAACTTGGTCTCTTTCCGCTTGATTCATATCACCCAAATAGACAGCGGCTTTCCCGAATTCCGCCTCCAAAATTTCTTTGATTTTATGCGCTGTAATCTTGCGTAGGCAAAATATCAACGCTTGCTCATTTGGAATTTCGTGAAGAACGTTTCTTAGCAAATCCAGTTTTGCACCCTTAACTTTCTCCGCCATTGCGATTAAGTTGTTTGCGACTTCAGCCTCCATCGGGAACCGCTGCTGTCTTTTCTTTAACGATTCGATGGCGGCAAACGGTGAACTTGAGAAGGACTGCTGAAGAGTAATAGCTTGAAATACCAAAATTGCGTTGCTTTGGGATGCACTGATTCTTCTGTTCGGGTTCTCCGCCATCAAAGTTTCTATTGTCTTGTAATGGTTGTTACTCATGTCTCGCAGGTACTCGGTTGCTTGGTCAATGAATTCACGTTCGTCTGCGTTTGCTTCAAGTGTTCTTGAGTCTACACACCGCTTTGTAAATGGGATGCCTGTTTGTTCTCTGCGTGTACGGCACATTACATCACGAAGAGTCTGCCGTAGTTGAAATACCTCTTCAGATCTAACAACCCGGCTTTTTGCATCTTCAGCAAATCGGTCAACAAATGAGCGTTCACTGTCAAGAAGCCCCGGCTGGATTAAATCAACAATACTGTAGAGGTCAGTTAGCTTATTGCAAAGAGGCGTAGCCGTGAGCAGAAGGAAATGGTTTTTTCTAAGGTTAGAAAGGTAACCTCTGCCTTTGCTATGGGTATTTCTGAATGCGTGCGCCTCATCAACTACAATTAAATCCCAAGTTCGATTTGCAAGCTCACTGTATTTTCGGGCTAAAAGGTTATGTGAGCAGATTATTCGGTTATCGGTCTTGAAATCCACGTGTTCTCGCGGGTTATTAGCTATCGAAAAGACTTCTCCGAATTTTTCAGACATCTCAGTTTTCCATTGAGTTAAAAGGCTTTTAGGCGAAATGATGAGGATTGAGTTAATTTCCTCTCTCAGAAGCATCTCTTTCATTATGATGCCGGCTTCGATTGTTTTTCCCAAGCCCACTTCATCGGCGAGAATAGCGTTTCCGTTCATGTCGTTTATTACTTGGAGCGCAGTCTGCATTTGAAAATTGTAGGGAACCAAAGTTGTTTTTATAGCATCCAAAGCGATTAAGCTGTCGATTTTGCCCGTGTGTTTAATTTGCTGCGCTTCTAAGTTAAGCGTAAATTTAGTGAAGGGCTGAAACTTTTTTGTTTGAATCAAATCTTTTATGTTGTGGGGATCAGAAAAACTGCAGGTGTACTTGTGCATGGTTTTTTTTCCTGCAGGGGTTTGTTCTTCAAACTCGCACGATGCTGTTTTCTCGATTAATTTTTCGTTTGTCTTTTTAGGGTTTTTTTTCTTAGATTTTCCAATTGTTGGTTTTTGTTCATTGACGACGGATGGTTGGTTACCGCATTTTTCAATGACATTACCGTTTGAATCGTCTGTTGATGAATAAGATTGCCGGCACTCGCCGCAGTTGGCTTTGAAGTTTACAGGCAAGATTATCGCGGTGTCACTTACTTCCTAAGTATAAAAAGATGAACTAAACAAAAACGTGGTTTTAGCAAGCGCACTTATGCCTTGGCGTTAATTCACTGCTTCGTTTGCTATGGATAAGTCTGGGAGGTTTCGTTGATGGAGCGTTTCAGATGATTATACATTGTTCAATCGGCAATCGCTGTGTGTATCCTTGAAAGACGCACACAGGGTTATCCAAAGAAACACTCTATAGCATTATCAGCGGAAAGTTTCCGCATGAGACACTTGGAAACAAGTGCTAAGGGGCTTGCATTCCCCTTTTCTCCTCTCCAAAATGTGGGCCCAAGTTCTACGGGCCCACCTTCTCCAAATATCTTGAACCACAAAAACAAAAGATAAAAAAACCAACCCACATACCTTTAGTGTTGAGTGATAAAGTTGGCGCTGGACTGTTTCTTACCCGACAAAACCATACTTATAGACGCTTCAGGCTGGAGCGACCTGTTGCTGGGCGTCGTAGTCGGCGCCATCAAACCCCCCCATCCCATGTTGATGGAACGGCGAATCCCCACCGCTTCATTTCAACCGCCAAACTTTCAGAGCAAAAAATACTTGGAAGACGCAGTAAAAATCGGCAACGAAATCATAACCGTGCTGCAGCCTGACTCAGAAACCTGCATCAAAATCTGCTCAGAATACGTCCTCTCCAGCCTCGCGTTGCACTTGCAGAATCAGGGATTCAAAGTTCAGAAAGTCGAATCCACAGGCGAGCTTAAGCCGCTAGTTGAAAAAGCCTACATCCGATGGTGCGTTGAAAAAGGCGTGCCTGAAGAAATGCTGCAGGATACGAGGCGTTTTTACAGGTTTTTGGAGTGGGTTGGGGAGCAGCCTCACCTACGGGAGAGCTTGGTGAAGACGGGGTGGGCAAGCTGGGAAAACAGGTGGCGGGCGGAGATTTTCAAGAAACCGTTAAACCTACGTTGATAACCTGTCTGGCTCATTTGCATTTTTCTATTATCCACGGTGTTGTTGGGTAAGAGATTTAGGTGTGTAAGCATCTGCCTAAATGGGAACTTTATGAAACAGCAGCTTGAACAACGTTTGAAAGAACTCCGAGCCGAATACGCTTCTGGGCAAAAAGCCCTTGCTGAACTGGAAAACAAGCAGGCATCACTTAGAAGTACTCTACAGCGGATAAGCAGTGCAATTCAGGTTTTAGAAGAGGAACTATCAAACGAGGGCGGCAAAGAAGAAAATAAAGCAGCGCGGTTGATTAAATAAACGAAGAAAATACCGAAAAACACTAAACCCTACAAGCAGTCAACGCTGGATAGCATACCAACTGCGCCAAAGAAGGAAGAGACACAAGCGCATCTGCAAAAACAGGAAAAACAGATAGTCATCACTGAAATCGCTGTTTTGACTAAAGAGGATGAGTTGGCACTCAAAGTCGGATTCAAACTGTTTCCTTCGAAGACCGCATTTTCAAGGGTTCAATCGGATTTATGGTTTGACAGCCAAAAAATCAAATCAGTACCAATCAGAATACTACAGGGTGCTTTGGCGACAGATGAATCTGAATATTCATTTGTTTTGGACATGAAAGGGGTACCCGCGGGCGCGCATAGCATAAGAGTAGAAATGTATGAGTTGTGGTCTTCGGGCGAAAAACTCCTCCAAACCGCCAAAGAAGAAACCGTAGATTACGTGCCCCAGACCCGAGAATCCAGATTCGTTAAAGTCCCAACCGTCAAAAGCGTGGCTGGAACTGATTTAGCGGTTGTTTCTGAAGTTGAGAAGGAAGTTTACCGTGATTTTGAAGAAACAATGAAGAAAGAAAATAGTAGTAAACGGGACAGCTGGTAGTTTTAAAAGCAGGCTTTTTTAAGCCGCTATTTCTTTTTGCCTTTTGGAGGAAGCTGATTCAACATAGCCTTTTTCTTTGCTCCTTTTTCTCGTTCAAGTTTCTTTTTCTGCTCAATCTGTGTATTCTTGTTTTTTCTACTCATAACGCTCATATATTCACCTTAGCAAGCAAACAAGAAACCAATACATACTCTAAAATGTTACGTTTCCAAACAAAGACAATTAGTGCTTCTTTTGGGTAAAGCTGATTAAAAAGTGAGTCTTTGCGGATTTAGCCGCGAGAGAAATCGTTATGAGCGAACGATGGATTATGTATTGCTGGAAAAACATATTTGATTTGAAGGCGACAGGTTTGACTACTAAGACTTTGCTGTGCGGGTGCGTTTACGAGGATAACGAGTGGATGCTTGTGCGGGTGAAAGAGTGTGAGAAGCATTTTAAGGAGCGGCATAAGAAAGTTGAGTACCGCCCGAAAGCTGAATGCAACCGCAACGATACCAGAGGCGAATAGGCGCCGTTAAAAGTTAGAGCGTCTAAGTAACCATTATTATTTTGACTTAACCATTATTATTCTAACATTAGCGATGATAGTGTTATAAGTGCGTCTACTCCACTTATAGTGTGAAATAGATGTCTAAACTAGAAAAAGTCAAAAGCAAACACATAGTCGCAAAAGCAACCCCAGTCAAAGAAATCCCCGAAGGAAGAAAAATCGCCAAAATCCCAGAGTACGACGCAGTCTTCAAACAGATAGTTGAAAGCCCCGAAAAAATGTTCAAAATCGAAGTCGAAGGCAAAACCGTACGGTCAATGTATGCACCATTCTCGTTTAGGGTAAAAAAATTCAACAAACAACCCGAAAGAAAATTCAACGTAGCGCTCAGGGTTCGCAACAAAGAAATTTATATCGTAAAGTTGGAAAAGAAGGACTAAATTTTCCTTCTCATCTTTTGTTTTTTAGAGAATAGTAAAATAATATTTTTTAGCAAGCGCCCTTTTCGCTGTCAGTGATGCTACTGGATGTTTGTTTGCGGGATTTGTAGAAAAGCAATGGCAACGCAGCCAGCGGCAATGTCAGCATCCAAAGATCCATATTGTGCCCAAGGAACCACCGGTACCAATCGTTGAAAGTGGCGCCTGCAAAAATAACCCAACTTAGATAATTCCACAGGAAATACAGTCCAAGCGCCAATGTGATTGCGCCGACGGCTCCAAAATTGACGTCGTCTAGTGTTTCTGTTTGTCTGGATTTGAAGGTAAAGTAAGCGGAGTAAATTACCAGCGCCAACAAACCAAACGCTGTTGTGACAAAACTTACCAGGTGTTCAGGGTGGTAAATCACTTGTTGTGCGCCGTTAACCGTTGCAGTTTCAACCCAGAGGTAACTGATCCCCTTCTGCAGAACAACCCCCACCCAAATGCTAGTGTTGGTCAGCCAGAACACAAAGATGAACAGTGTACCCGTGATTGACGCCCACTTAACAGTTGTTTTGAAGGGTTTGGTATGATTCAGTTTGTAGGCGAAGATGAACAGGATTATTGGAAGAACGATTGCTTCCATAACAGTCGGGATTGCGCCCAAAAAAAGCGCTTCCGCCGAGAACAATAAAGAGTGACCGTGCAAAAGAACCTGCCAAGTGTTTTGAACGCTGTAGTATGCGGTTGTAATAAGACCCAGCCAATAGATTCCCTCAAAAACCAGGACCACCCGCAGAACCTTATACACTGTGGATTTGGCGAGTTTTTTCTTCATAAAATAGGCGAGGATGGCGGAGAAAGCGATTATGCTGCCTGCAAACCTGAATGCTAAACACACCACCGAAGTCATATCTTCCACAAAAATAGTGGTTCGCAACGGTTCACGCAGCGGCACCCACTCGCCAATCCATGAAAGCGTAAACATGGTGTGAAGGGTAAATAGGAAATATGCGGCGGCTACTGTCAGTAACCCTATTTTTAGCGGAGTTATGAATTTCTGCTCTGTCATAAAACCAACCATATGCGCGCGTTTTAATGTTTAATCGGTTGGTTTTGTATATTATGCTTGCGGTCGGCGGCTTCGCAGAAAAAAGGAATGGTTAGTGTTAAATACAAAAGTTAACTAAGAATTAGTGGAGATATCCTGTTGTTGACTGAAAAACGAATGCATAGTTTCCTGTTCGCCGTCCAAGGCGTCGGAGTCCTGTTCGCAGCAGTTTTCCTCGCCGCGTATCTTGGCGGGTTACCCACGACCAATGTGCTGCATATCGAAACGGCTTTCAGAATTCCGCTCGCCATCATCGGGGCAGCCCTGTTGATTCTGGTGTTAGCCACAGTTATATTGTCGGTTTACAACAGACGCCAAAGCGTTTAGGATGTTAAGCTAACTCGTGTTGTGTCTTCTTCATGCCCCAAAATATGCTTCTCGCCCCGAAGCCGCAACGTGTAATCCATGGCTGGTCCGTCGCAGAGCAAAAAATCGTTAGGCATGTAGTTGCCAAAAGAAAAGAAACTGGCTTTCGCGTCTGCACCCAGATACCTGAGGAAATCCACGAATTGCCCCGGACCCATGGTTGAGGGAGCAACTAGGGCAACATCGAAGTTTCTCAGAAACGGTTTCCAAGTGAATGAATCCATTCCGGCGGCTCCCACTACGCCAATGACCTCTTCTATATGGGTTCTGCCCAGCTGACGCTCAAGGGAAACCTGCACGTTTTTGAAGCCTTCACCATGCGTTGAAACATACGCCTTTAACAGGCTTGCGTCGTTGAAGCCGGTTGTGCCGCTTTCAAGCTGCGCCACGGCTTGCGCTGAACCATGCATTATCGACAGCGGCGTCTTTTCCACAACTACTTTCAGGGGGAACCATGGTGAACGCAGAAGAAACACCCAAACGTCGGTTGCGTAGGGCAGGTCAAACTGGATTGCGGGCGCCTTGATTTGCCCAGTCAGGTTGGTTCTTACGATGCCTGCGGCTGGAAACATTCGGTTACCTAAGTCCACGTTGATGACTTGTGTTTGGTCGGCCTCCGCTTTGGTCTCGTTGTACTGCGCTGGGGTTGGGTCGATGAGTCTTGGGGTAAACTGCCAATGCGTACTCTTTCCCGTTGATACCCACATGAAGTCTAAGGTGGCTGAGCCAACGTATACCGCTCGGGGCTTGATGGGTGAGGCGCTGCGGACGCTAACGGATGTGGTTCCGCCCTGGGAAACATTAACCCATGCTTCCTGTCCACCAGTCATGTTGTAAGAAGGTGCCAACGATTGTTTTCTCCTGTGATAAGTCGCTATGCGGCTCTGGCGATTTATGGGTTTTGCAGTTTTCCTGTTTCAAAATATCTGATTTTGCATTGTAAATCTTAAATCTTATATTCCCAACCGAATCAATTACGTCTCTATGTCATTTCCAAAGGGCATCACTTGGAGGCAGCCCGCGGTTTTTGCAGCGGCGACGCTTGTCTGTACTGTTTTGGCTATTTGGGCGGTTGTCGCTGCGCCAGTCGGGTCGTTTGCGGGTGTCTCGGGATTATACATTGCCGCGGCAGTCTATGTGCCGTTGGCGCTTTGGTTTGGAGTCTGGGGCTGCTTCGCAGGTTACCTTAGCTGCATCTTCATGGGGTTGTACCTTGGCTACTCAGTTCCGTTTGTGATGGTTTGGGCGCTGGCGGATTTCTTCGAAGGGTTTATTCCCTTGCTGATTTACCGGTCAATCAAAGCTAAACCAACGCTGCAGCTCAACCGCCCCAAAATGACTTACGGCTTAAACGCGCTCCTCGCAGTCGACTTGGTCGGCTCAGGCGCAGCTCTCATGCTGTCTTACACCACAATCTTCGTGGCTACCTTCATCGTCGGCATCCTGCTTCTCGTGGTTCAGGCGTCGGTTGAAGACCGCAAAACATGGATAACATGGTTAATCGTCGGTGTATTCCTGGCGAGTTTGGTTTCAGGAGTGTTCGGCGTCGGCGCATTGGTTGCGTTCGGCTTTGTTCCTGCGTCAGCTTTCACCACGGCCTTTTCTGGAAGGGTTTTCGGAGACATTATAGTGCTGGCAACACTTGGCACGATACTCACAGTTGCGTTAACGCCGATTATCATGAAGTCGCGGGTTTACGTTCGAAGATTCTTCTCTTAACACGTTCCGTTGAATAGTTGCCGCTCGCCCTTATGGAACAAGTAGACGTTGTTAATGACGGATAAGGATCCGTTGTCAGAGATTATTGCTGAATCTTTCGGCACAGCAAAAATATCCGCAGACTTCGACAACGCTATCAGTTTTTCGTCCTTGCCCAACTTGTAATGCGCCTTAAACGTCAGATCCACAAGCCCTAACCCATCGATAACGGTGACTTCCGAAGTGCTTCGGCAAGTTATCAGGCATTTTTTGCAAAGCGCCAACGCACCCGCGCTTCTGCCCACGATGACTCCTTCAAAATCCCTGAGTAAACTGCGGATGCCCGATTTTTTTAGGCGCTCAACCAAAACCGTGGGAACCCCACCCGTCAAGTAAACGAGGTCGGATTCAGAGAGTTTTTCTTTTATCTCATCAAATGTACAGGAGTAGTCAACTGTGTTTACTGTGAGGGCGCCTAGGCTTCTGAAGTAATCGAACATGAGTTTGCTTTTGGGGTAGGTTTTGTCAAACGATGCTCTTGCCCAAGCAAACACGAGGACCCGCGGCGTCTTTCCCGCATCGTCGAAGGCACATAGATTTATTTCTTCTGCGTCTCGTTTATGGGTGTTTTCTCCACCCAAAAGATAGTACTTGGGCATACAAGGCTTGATGTTTTATGGTTTAAAAAAGTTAACCCTAAACTGAGGTTCAATTGACTATTTCCCGATAAGCTCTCAGCTGCGGCTCGCGGGATTCGTCCAGCATGTAAATGGTTTTTAAGCCCTCGTTTACCTGCAGCACAAACTCGGTCTTGCCCAATGTCTTCATTTGCCATGTCAACGCCTGCGAAGATATCGCGACTTCATCGGCTAACTTTCCATGCGACAACTCCCCTTTGCAAAGGAGCGCTTCGAGGATTCTTTTCGCCGTCTTATGCCGCAACAGACAAATCGCCGATGTCTCGCGTTTTTAGAAGCGTTTAGCGGCAAAGAACCGTTTATAGCGGCCATCGCGGACAAACGAAACCAGCCCCGAGCTGACGAGAACGCCCAAATGGTACTCTGCCAACCCAAGGGGAAAGCAAAGCGCTGAACTTAATGCTCTGAATTGTACGCCGGGGTTCTGGCTGATGAAGTCGAAGATTTGGCTACGGGTGCAGTTTTCTAAAACGGATTGGCTGGAGTTTGGCGCTTGAACCGAGTGGTTGAGGAAACTCCGAGCGAAGCAGGCGGATTAACCATTGAAGGAAAAAACAAATGGGTTACTTTGATACAGAACGCAAGCAAAAAAAGTTAGTATTCTATTCTTTTTTCTTTTCTCTAACATCATTATGAAAATTTAACTTTTAACCTAAAAACATAAAACATAATTTCACACAATAATAACTTATGTCAAGAAAAATTGAATACCCTGTTTATAAACAGAAGGCAGTTAACCAAAGAAAATAAACCAGCTTGTTTGCTTTGTCAATTTAGGCCCTCTTCACAGCTTGAGAACACACACGATTTCGAGGATTAGTTTTATAGCCCAATTTACATCTAAAACCTTTGAAATGGCTGCAATCTACACAAAAAACGGGAATTTGATACAGTGACTTTGCGGATTCCAAAGAATACTCCAAGTTGTTTTTCCTCAAAAATGATTGTACCTATTGATGTATAGTACTTATGAACGGGTAATCTGAATCAAAAATACACCTCTGATCTACTGCGCCCAATGAAAAGATAGCAAAACAAGAAGTTCTTTACGCAAGAATATGCCCTAACCCTAAATGCAATGTTGTGTTTTATGACCGAGAATATGGTGAAGCATTGAGACCTTAATCTCCCTAACTTTTTATTTTTGTCTCTCTGTAGTAAAAACGAGTATCCCACGAAAGTTTACATGAACCCCCAAACAGAAGAAGAGTTGACAGAACCGAGGGGAGGTCGCCGAGAGCACTATAGCTCCTGTGACTACTCGGGTGCAATCACACATACTTAATTCCTTAAAACATCACCAGTCAAGTGGTGAATTGTTTTTATGAAAGAAAATATGCTCAACCCCTTGGAAGTTGCAGGCAGTGTGTACAAGTTCAAGATGGAAAACGACCGCGTACGCGTGCTCAACCCAACTTTTAAGCCAGGCGACAAAGCCGTAATGCACCATCACCCCGACCACGTTGTCTATGTGCTTGCAGCCGGAAAAATGAAACTGACTTCAATGGGCAAAACCGACGTTTTAGACCTTAAAGCTGGCGACGCAATCTTCATAAACGCTCAGTCGCATGAAGCAGAAAACATCGGGCAAACCACGCTTGACTTGCTTGTGGTTGAACTCAAGAAGTAACGTAAAATAGTCGTTCTACTCTTTATTTTATAGGGATTTTTTTGTCTGCAACACTCGATCAAGACACCGATTGGAACTACCGAAAAACGGACCAGCGGCTAATCATACTGAAAACCAGGAACGAACAGGTACGCAAAGCGGCGGCGCTGGATGTTTTAACCAACTTGCCAATTGCCATAAACATTCCAGAAAGCATACCTATGGAAAGCCTGGAGCAGGAAAAAGAGTATTTGGCGCAGTTGAAAGTGTACACGTCAAAAGACCTCGAGGGAATCGACGTGGAGTTCGTTGGGTTTTTTGATGGATTAGATGTTGACCAAGCACTGGAAGATTTTATTAAAGCGTACTGGGTTTACCCAACCAAAATACTCTTCGAGTTAGCTGAGGTTGAAGAACCCTGAGCCATTGTTAGTTAAGTGAAAGTAACTGTTCCAGCAACACCAGATAACGCAGCAGTGGATAACTCGTAAGCCATAACGTATGGATCAGGAATTGGGGGAACATGCTTAACTCCGAAGAGAACAGACGATTTAAAACCAAACCTGCCGTAGTATTCGGGGGAGCCGACCACAAAAATGGCTTTGTACCCCATGTGTTTAGCTAAACGGAAGCTTTCATTGACGAGTTTTGAACCGATTCCACGTTTACGATACTCCAACGCAACACAAAGCGGCGCTATTAGAAGCCCCTCAAATTTAGCGTCCACCATCTCGACGTAGGTTTTAGTCAGCATAATGTGCCCGACCAGTTTTGCGTCTTCTTCCGCGACTATGGCAAGTTCGGGGATGTAATTGCCGCTGGCACGCAGTTGGTTAACGTAGTTTTGTTCGTTTCCATTAGATACTTTGGCGGTTTGAAAAGCAACTTTAACTAAATCATAAATTTCTCGAAATTCAGAAGGCTTTTCTTGCCTTATCATCAAAAGTTCATCGTCCAACAAGAAGGAGGGTTTTTATCGGAGTACCATTCCTACGAATTTTTCTGGGTTAAACAACTCAAGGTCCTTGTAGGTTTGCCCAACGCCAATGAACAGGATTGGCTTTTGCGTCACGTATGTTACGCTTAATGCTGAGCCGCCTTTCACGTCAGCGTCCACTTTGGTAAGGATTGTTGCGTCGATGCCGACGGCTTTGTTGAATTCTTCCGCCTGCATAACCGCGTCGTTGCCTATGAGCGAATCCACCACGAAAACCGTCAAGTCAGGACCCACCACACGTTTAACTTTGACGAGTTCATTCATGAGGTTCTGGTTAGTCTGCATCCTACCCGCAGTGTCTATTAAAACGATGTTTAACCCATGGGCTTTAGCGTGGCTGACCGCATCGTAAGCAACTGCTGCGGGGTCGCCGCCGTAGATGCTTTTGATAACTCGTATCCCAAGCCGTTTGCCATGCTCCTCCAACTGCTCAATCGAGCCAGCGCGGTAAGTGTCGGCGGCGGCAAGCACCACACTGTAACTTTTGTCCCTAAGAAAATGCGCCACCTTCGCGATGGTTGTGGTTTTTCCTGTGCCGTTGATGCCAACAAACATCAAGACAAACGGTTCTTTCTTTTTACGTTTCTCTTCCGCCATCGTTAGCAGGTCGATGCGTTTGTTGGTTAACATGACATCCAAAAGCACTTGCCGCAAGTTGTCTTCAACAATTTTTTTGCGGTCTTCCAACCGTTTAACCTGAACACCCGACAACCTTTTTGCAAGTTCATCACAGATTTTATCTGCAACTGGATAAGCCACGTCGTTTTCGGCTAGGCTCATTTTAAAATCTGCTAAAATAGGAGATAAATTCTCGGTTTTAAGCTCAGTTGTCGTAACCTTAGTTACTAAGCCTTTAAAACCAGACTTTAGCTTCTCAAACATCGAATTATTGTTTCCCTTCTCTTGCTGCAAGCAGGGTTTCAAGTCTGCTTCTGCCCGAGTTGACGCGTTCAGCCACTTGACTGAACTGTTGCTGCGCTGAATGCATGGTTTTTTCGAGTTCATCTAAGCGTTCTTTGAGGGTTGCTTTTGCTTCTGGAAGGGTTTTCTCGACTGATACGCCTGCGCCCAAACCGATGATTATTTTGTTTGAGTCTGCAAGCTTCACTTTGACGTAGCTGCTTCCGCCGATGGGAACGAGCATCTCGGTGTTTTCTTTTTCTTTTTCGATGCCGTCAAGCGTCATGTTGGCGTAGCCGATGTCGGTTAAGGCGGCGTTCACCATGCTTATACGCTGCTGAAGTGCCTCTGCGGTTTGCTCAAGATAACGCATTTCCATGCTGAGCTTGCGGAGTTCTTCTTCAGCTTTGTTACTGTGCGCCAAAACATTTACTCTCCAGCGATAATCTTCTTCAGGATTGGGTTAGTGATTTGGTCGCCGGAAATTTCTTCTGAACTGATTATTTTTATATGGCATCTTTTCACGCGGTGTCTGCTGCCTATTTCAGCATAGACTCTTTCGACTGCGTGTTCGCTCTTGTCAGCTAAGAGTTCTCTTGCAAACGATGTAGATAACCTGGGTTTGTGGATTGTGCCGGTTACTTTGTAAGCTTTCATTTTTCTTCTTCCTGCACAACATCCAGTGCATTCCCAATTATAAACATCTCGGGTCCAGTTGTCATAGAACCAGCAACAGCACCGTGGGTATTCGCAAGTAAACCTGTGCCGACATATGGGACTCCACAGTTTATTGTGCCGACGTCAACGGGGACTTTGAAGACGGATTCGAGGATTTTTCTTTCCTCGTCCTTGAGCAGCGGATGTGCCAAGACGCCTTTGTTTGTTGCAGCTGCCAAGGAGCCAACGTAGGGCAACCCAGCGATTTCGGTGGGCACCGCTTCTACGCCTAGGGCTTTGGAAATCTTTGCGATTTCCGTTTCTTTAAAGCGTGGATCAACCACCGCGCCTTTGTCGGTGGCTAAAATCAGGTTGCCGTAAGCGGTTTTCTTGGAATCCATAATTGTGATGTTGCCTTCAAAAACCATTTTTAACGCTGATAATTCTTCTTCGCGGACGGCATGTGAAACCAGCATGCCAGTGGAGTTTGCGCAGACCAGTGAACCAGCCAAAACGGAGCCGGAGATGGATGTGTAGGCAAGTTTCACTTGCAGGTAATCGGCGAATTCCTGGGCTTTCTCCAGCGGAACCATCCGTGGAATCAACACTATGTTCTCAGTTGCCAGTGCATACACGCCTATGCTTGCGCTTCCCACGATGCTTGATAAATAAACAGTCAAGAATTAAATCCCCTAATGAATTTGTTGTTAGCGAAAGTCTCACGCGATACTCCTTTTTTTAGATTGCGGTACTTTCTACGGGTTAAAAAAATATTTTGATACTGATTCGGCATAACGGATGGCTTTCAAAATATTTAGCGTCGGCATATTTGGCACTATTAGAAATTCATTGCACAAACCAAAAGGGGTAGGTACTATTGGCTGTTTTCGCGATAGTGTTTGAATTTCTGTGTTTTGGTTTGGCGAATGTGCTTTGCTGGTGCCCCGACTGCATTACGCTGTTCATTGATTCTTGCACAGAAAAAAACAAGCGATACATGCTTTCACAATCACACCGTAGCCGCTTCAACATGTACCCATGCCAGAGCATGTGAAGAAAAATGAATATCTCACATTGAAACAGGCGCTAGAAAACGTGCAGAACACAAAACAGGACGCAGGTACCAAGCAGTCTTGTGTCACCCTTAAAACCGCCCCACCCGCATAAAGACCAGAAAAATCTAAAAACCATGCCAATAAACGACAACAAAAAAACTACAAAAAATAAAAAATTATTATTGTGTTTCTGCGAGGTAAACGGTTACGTTCCCGTCTTTGTCTTTAGTTATGCGCGTCTTGATTTTACGCGGTGGCTTCTCTATGCCGCGGTCCCAAATTTTCTCGTTGACTTCTTTGCTAATGATTAGCTGCGGTAGCTCTTCTTCATCTTCTTCGGAAACCTTCAACGCCATTTTCATGTGCCTGTTAACGAATTCTTTCAGGAGCTGTATTGCGCGGGGGGCACGTTTCTTTGGTGGTCTAACCAGCGCGCGTGATAATGGAATAGTGTAGAATCGTTCTTCGACGATTTCTTCGTCTTTCTTCTTTTTCTTAGGCTTAGTTTCCACGACAGCTTCTTCAACTGACGCTTCTGCTGGAGTCTGCTCAGCGGCAAGTTCTGTTCCAGCTTCTTCTGGCACAGCTAACTCTTCAATTTCTTCGTCTTTTGGTACTTGCTTAACTTTAGTTTCTTGGGCCATTACTCTTTATCCCCTTATGCTCTTATCTTCCTGGTTCTCCAGTTGCGTCGCTGCTTAGGGTTATTCCTAACTTTACCGTCTGTTCGGGCAATTACCCATGTTGGAACAGACTGTGATTCTTTGCCAGCTTTAGCTAATCTGAGTTTCTTTCCCGGTGGTTTAACTCTTGCCATTTCTATATCCTTCTGATTTTTGTCTCTCGCTTCCGTGATTGAAGCTGAACTAATATCTGTTTGAGCTGTGCATCTGAAAGCGGAATGGGCAACTTTCCCGTTTGCGCCATCTCAATCAACTGCATCTCAATGTTCTCAGCAAAGTCTTTTTTAACCATTTTCAGGTTATTTAGCCTTTCCCGAGCTTCAGGCGCCAATATCTTGCTCATCAGCGCCTGTTTCTGCTGATCCATCTGTTGTTCTGCTTGGGCTTGTCTTTGCTCGTCACTTACGCGATTCTGCATCGACAAAAGTTTTCGTTTACGGATTTGCTCAAGCTGATCATCCGACATTGTACCTATTCGCCTTGATACTTCTTGAGCTCAGGGATCGTTTTAACCATTTCTTTCGATAAGTCCCCAGCAACTTCTTGGAGAAGCTTGCGTCCTTTAGGACTCATGATTCTGCCTTTAGGCTTTGCAGCCTGGATTAAACCTGCGGCTTCAAGCTGTTGCAGTGATTTACGTATACCGCTGCCGCCTGCTTTCTTTACGCGGTCAGGTTTGCTGCCTCTGTTCTTTCTTCCGCCGTAGTCAGCGCGGAGTTTTTCAAGTCCAATTGGACCGTAAATGTAGACTTTACGCAGAATTGATGCGCTTCTTGTGTACCACCAGTTGGGGTCTTGCGGCTGGTTTTCAACGTGCATGCCTGTTTTAGCGAAGGCTGCCCATGGAAGAGGCTGAATTTCGTCAACGTTTTCCATAAGATACTTTGCTAATCTATCAATGAATTTTGAAGCTGGAACGTCATGAGGAGTCGTCAAGTTGCTCTAATCCTTTGTTTTTCCTTCCGAGTTAAACAATGAAGCCTAATATAAATATTCTCTGGACAAGTAGGGTTCGTTAAACCAGAAAAGGTAGTTTAGAAAAATTATGGTTCAGAAGGCTCTTCTTCTGCTTTGCGCTTCCTAAACAGAATGAATACGTGCCCTCTAACTTCAACCAAAGCTGAATTAGTTTGCTCTGCAGCCTTAGCGCCGATAATTTGAGCCGTGACCTCATCTTGCAACGCGGCGGGCAGAATCTTGACTTTAACCATCTTTGTTCTTTGCAGTTGCTTCTCGATTTCAGCAGCCAACTGCGGCGTCAAACCTTCTTTTCCAACCCAAATCGTGGGATTCTCATCTTTCAAAACATGCCTAACGTGGCGCTTCATTCGAGTAGTTATCTTGCTCAAGTTCCTTGTGCTCCATTTTCTTCTTTAACAGCATACGAGTTTGGTTGCCGCAGTTTAAACATGTTACTACAACGTGGGGCTCCCTTTTCTGCTTTATCCTGACACGACAGTTAATGCCATGCACGAAGAGGCTGTTGCATTCTTTGCAGGTTTCACGCCGAAATTCGATGGGCAAACGCGTTCTCGCAGCCATGGCGATCTTTCTAGCGGACTCCACGTATTGAGCCGCCAGCTTCGGGTCTGTTCTGCGGACCTTCTTGGCTTGCTCAAAGAGGATCAGGATTCGCTGCATAGCGATTTGCTTAACGTTTGACGGATTCATTTAGCCTTCCCAATCAACCAGAAAATAATGCGCCTCACACATAACACTTGTGCTCAATCAGGTGCCTTTCTGGGAAAGCTCCAACTTTAATTGCTTAAGCGCCTGCGCCATCTCAAGCGGCTTCTTTTTCAGCGTTTTCTGGACCTGTGAGGTGTCGAGCGATGAATCCATTGGGCGCTTAGCTGGCCACGTGAACTGTGAAGATGAAACCTTGTCAATCAAACCCTTATCCAAGCCGAAGACATCTGCGATTTGCATAGCAAACTCTAATCGGCTAACCCGTGTGGCGCCGCATGTATGGTAAATTCCAGTTAACCTGCGCTCAATAACTTCCAAGGTCATCTCTGCTAAATTAGTATTAAGCGTGGGCGTGTTCCATTGGTCAGTAACGATTTTGACTCGCTCGGCTTTACGCAGGGTTTCGATTAGCCAGAGTGCAAAGTTGACTTTTCCAGCTGCAGGAGTGGAACCGTAGATGACGCTTGGGCGCGCGATGAAGTATTCTTGTTGGGTTTGGACAATTTCTTCAGCTTTAAGCTTGGTTAACCCGTAATAGTTGATTGGATTGGGCTTATCGGTTTCTTTGTAGTTTCCTTTGTCGCCGCTGAAAACGTAGTCTGTGGAGATGTAAATCAGAAATGAACCTGCGCGCTTGGCGGCGTCAACGATGTTTTTTGTGCCTTCAACGTTTACTTGCCAAGCGAGCTCTTTGTTGGTCTCGCATTTGTCAACATCGGTCAATGTGGCGGCGTGAACAACCACATCTGGCTTTATGGTTTTGAAGGCTTCCTCAACCTGTTCTTTACCGGAAATATCAAGTTTAACACACTTACCGTAAACCGACAGACCCTGAATATCTGAAGAGTAAACCTCAATATTCTTGCCAAGCGCCAACTGGGCCAGTTTTGAACCGTAAAGACCGCTTGCACCCGTGATTAAAAGCTTCAATGTCCACTAAGCTTCCAAGGTGTTGGATGCAGAATCACTTCTGTGGCGAAGGGACTCCACCAGTGCTCGTTCTCAAGGTACCATTGAACCGTGGATTCCAAGGATTTTTCGAAACTAAACTTTGGTTTCCAGCCTAGTTCAGTTCGGGTTTTGGTCGAATCCAAGCTGTAACGGGTGTCATGTCCAGGGCGGTCTTCGACGAAGGTAATTAAGCTCTCGGGCTTATGGAGCAAACAGATAATTTTTTTGACAATTTCAATGTTCGCAATCTCGTTTCCAGCTGAAACGTTGTAGATTTCGCCAGCTCTGCCCTTCTCGAGCACCGTACGGATTGCTTCACAATGGTCCTGCACGTAAATCCAGTCGCGGATGTTAGTTCCTTTACCATAAATTGGAATGGGCAAATCCCTTAGCGCGCGAATTACAGTTTTAGGAATCAATTTTTCAGGCAGTTGGTAGGGACCGAAGTTGTTGGTGCAACGTGTGATTGAAACGTTCAAACCAAAGGTTTTGTGATAAGATAGCACGAACATGTCTGCGGCGGCTTTCGCAGCTGAATATGGGTTTGAGGGTTTAGGTGGGGTGTTTTCTGTAAATGAACCTTCGAGGGCTTCACCATAGACTTCGTCTGTGGACACCTGCAGCAACCGGGCTTTATGGTTGTGTTTTCGGATAGCTTCCAAGATGATAAATGTGCCAACGGTGTTGTTCTGCAAGAAGAGGTTGGGGTCAGCGATGCTTCTGTCAACATGAGTTTCCGCGGCTATGTTAACAACCGCGTCCACCTGATGAATCAAGCGGTTCATGAGTTGCGGGTTGCAAATATCGCCTTTGATGAAGGTGTAACGTTTATCGTTCTCGATGTCATGCAGATTCGCTGGGTTAGCGCCCATCCCTATTTTATCTACGTTTATCAATTCGCAGTCAGGGTACTTTGCAAGTATGAGCCTGCAGAAGTTGCTTCCTATGAATCCTAATCCGCCAGTAACTAACAGTTTCATGGGTCATCACTTGTTGGGTGGAAGGTTCCAATCCCAGGGTTTACCTACACGTTCATCGTCTTTCTTGCCGTTTATAATTTGCGGAATAATTGCCGGGTCATTCCATGGTCGGCGTTCTTCGTCAGGGTTCGCGGGGTCGTACATGTTGGTGGCGAAGTACAGCAGCATAACGGGTTCATTACCCAAGGCTTTGAAGCCATGCCAGTATTGGCCAGGCATCCGCACCACTTGCATGTCCATACCGCTGGATATAATCTCGTCAGCCTCGTTTGTTTGGTCGTCGAAAGCACAGATTTTTATCAGTCCCTTGAGAGCCAAAAAATAATCCACCTGCCCCCTAACATGGCGGTGCCAGGCACGAATTACATTGGGATATGTAAATGAAAAGTTTGCTTGAACCACCGTGTCTTCGCCAAATAGGTCTTTCCAATCCTTACGCATTACTTCAGTGAAGAAACCTCTTTCGTCAATAAATCGACGTATCGGCTTAACCCGTATCCCTTGTAACATAAGTCATCCCTTGTTTACTCAGACATATCGTTTTAAAATCTTTATAAACAGTTGCTTTTTTTTGGGTTTTAAACTTCTATTTCTGAGTAATCGCCAACATGCAGCTTTATAGTTCGGGTTCTCTGGTTACGGGTTACCTTAGCATTTTTACCCATTAATGAGTCTTCCAAGCGCTCAATATCTTTCACTGTGACGTTTTCTTGTATAACGCAGTATTCAACGTTCGAATTAAGAATTCTAGAGTTATCGCCTATGCTTGAATACGGCCCGATGAATGAGTTTTCAACAAGAACGTTCTTTCCGATGACGCAGGGTCCCCTAATCGTGCTGTTGATGATTTTCGCTTCGGGCTCCACTTTAACTCTGCCGTCCACAGTGCTGTTAGTCAAGGTTCCTTTAACATCAAGTCGGATGTACTCATCCAATATTCTTGCGTTAGCGGATAAAATATCGTCTTTTTTGCCTGTATCGAGCCACCAAGAATTCAAGATTTCAGCTTTGACCGAAAAGCCCATGTTAATCATTTCTTGGATAGCGTCGGTAATTTCGAGTTCGCCGCGCCATGAAGGCTTGATTCGCTCGATGGCTTCATGGACTTTGTTGGAGAACAGGTAGGTACCGATAATGGCTAAGTTGCCCATTGGTGTTTTTGGTTTCTCCACGAGCCTGATTATGTTGCCTTTTTCGTCAAGTTGAGCTATTCCGAAGCTTGATGGGCTATCAACTTCTTTGAGAATAATGAGGGCGTCTAGGTGTTCGTTCTTGAATTTTTTGACAAAGGTGTCCAAACTTTGGCCTGTCACGTTATCGCCCAAGCACATAACAAAAGAATCATTGCCCAAAAAACGCTTAGCAGTCTTAACTGCATGGGCTAAGCCAAGTGGTTCCTGAGGGATATATGAGACCTGCAGGTTCCAGTTGGAGCCGTCTTTAACGTAATCCTCGACAAATTGACCAGTCTCGTGTGCGGTGATAATGCCGACTTTTTTAATGGTGGTAGATGCTACTTGGTCAAGAACGTAGCCTAAGATGGGTTTGTTAGCTACAGGTATAAGTTGTTTAGCACAGGTAAAAGTTAAAGGTCTAAGGCGGGTTCCTTTTCCGCCGCTGAGAACAAGCGCTTTCATGTCTATCCCTAACTCAGTAAAGAAAAACGGGGTATTATTACTTACTGTTCCCGTCGCTAAATATTCTCTATAATCTATTGTTGTTGTACTGCCACAACCACATAGTTCTATTAACGAACAAAAACTAATACAATACACCGAACCCTCACCAGCCAGCTGTAAGGGATATATTATGGACACATCTAAAGAAAAATTTTGTTTTCTCTAATTAACCGAAAAGCAAAATGCAAGTTTACTTCGGCGTGCAACCTGTACTCAAACGTTAGTTACCCATGCACTCATACTGGCGGTAGCTACTGTGAAAAATACAGAAAATTAAAGGAACAGCATGAAGAAAACTTTGGAGCGCAACCAAACACACCTCTGATAGAGATTCCGCAGTAAAAAACTGATTCTTCGATTTTCCCAGCAGGCAACGGTCAGTAAATTAATTCTAACGTTAGGGTTCTAGTCGCTGCCCGCTATAAGCATCAATTTTTCAAGCAGATTAATCACTATGGTTAATGGTTTTCGCAAAGGACCAAGGGCATTCCCGATTTCTCGAACGTTCACCAAGTCAGATTTGTTCAGGGTTCGAGTACTTATTGCTAAGAGCAGAAAAGCAACCACGAACACGAATACGCCTATGATTAATTGTATTAAACTACTGAAGGGTAACTGAGGGATTACAGCGTAAGTTATCACTCCAGCGGCAGCTGAAGATAACATTATCTTCGCCGAGGAAACCCAGTCAAGGGACACCCCAAAATTCTTTTTAATAAACCTCAAGCTTAAAAACAAGCTAGGCACTCCAACCACGGTGGTAGTAATTATTAAACCAATAATACCAAATAAATAAACCAAGGCAAAACTCAGAGGAAAACCGATCGCAACTGTGAGAATTGTCAACTTTAAATTATATTTTGTGTGCCCTTGCCCGTTTATAAGGTTGCCAGTGCTTAAGCTTCCAAAAGCAGAAAAAAGGTAAATCAGGGACAGCAAAGCAAGGTACAGAGGAGCTTGAACATATTTATCTGCAAAGATAGTGTCGATTGCAGGTTGGGCAAGAGCCATGACTAAAACTGTAACGGGCACCACGATTAGTGATGCGTACTTAACTGAATATTGATAAACGTTCTGAAGAGTTTCCTTGTCTTTTTGGGCATCCAACTTGGAGAAGGCGGGAAATAGCATGGTTGTGACGGGAGTCGCGAAGAAAGTTATTAAAACCACGAAGTTAAGCGCCACAGAATAGTTGCCGATAAGAGCGTTATCGAGGACGAAAATAGCCATTATGGTGCTGTAGAATTGAGTTAGGAACCCTGATAAAATGGCGCCGATAGAGAGCGGGAGTCCATACTTGAGCATGGTTTTAATCGTTTTAATCAACTCTAATCCGCCTGCAGTTGGCTTAGGCAGAGAACGATACATGATGTACATCAACAGCACTCCAACGACCCCAGCAAACAATATGCCAACGGAGAAACCGATGACAGCGCCCAGAGTGCCCAAGCCTAAAGCTACGAGACCAATTATCACTATGGTTTTGATTATGGATTGAACGATTAACATAACGCTGTTTAGATGCATTTTTTCCATGCCGGTGAAGGCGGCTGTGGCTGTGTTAACTAATGCTCCTGTTAAAATGAACAATGAGGCTATTTGGATTAATTGAACTATTTGTGGACGTCCGTAGAAGTTTGCTAGAAAGCCTGAAAGGGCAAAAGATAGGACTGTAAGTACTAAACCAACAATGATTTCGAAGGCAAGTCCTGAGACGAATACGCTTTTTATTTTTGCTACGTCGTTTGCGCTGTTGTATTCGGCAGAGTATTTTATCATGGCTGTTGTGACGCCCCAGTCTCTGAATGTGGAAATCAAGTTGGGGGCTGCGAGGGCGATTGCGTATAATCCCATGTTGGCTGGACCGAGAAGTCGTGCAATAACTATGGTGCCGATGGCTGAGATGACAGTGGATATGACTAGACCCCATAGTAGGTGAAAGCCGCCTTTTGCTGAAACCTTCGCCATTTGTGTTGCTTTGGTCATTTATTCACTGTCGTAGGTGTCTTTGTGAGTTAACTGTTGTTGATGATGTGCTGTTTATCGGTTTTGGTTTGCTTGGTGTGTGGGTTGTTTGTATGGTTTGTTTTTATTGTTTGTTTGGGCGGTGGTGGGATTGTTTTTGGTGTGTGGGTTTATGGTTCTTGTCCTAAGCCTATGGCGGTGTATTTTAGTTTGGTTTTGTAGGTTTCTGGGTTGTATATTCTTCTTCCGTCGATGAGTATTGGCTGCTTCATGTTCGCTATGAAGTCGTCGGGGGTTAGTTTTTTGAATTCATCCCATTCGGTTACGATGATGCAGGCGTCGGCGTCCTTGATGCATTCAAGCGCTGAAGAAGCATACTGGATTTTAGTGTTAAAGATGGATTTTGCAGCTGGAATCGCTACGGGGTCGTAGGCAAAAACTTGAGCGCCTTCCTTTAGCAGTTGGTTGATTATGGGTATGACTCGTGCTTCTCTCATGTCGTCGGTGTCGGGTTTAAATGCTAAACCTAAAATTGTAACTTTTTTGCCTTCAAGACTTCCGAGTTGTTGTCTGCAGAAATCTACTGCTTTTAGGGGCTGCTTTTTATTAACGGCTTCTGTGGATTCTAAGAGTTCAGGTTCGTAGCCGAATGCTTTGGAGCAGGCAATCAATGCCTTGACGTCTTTGGGAAAACATGAGCCGCCATATCCTAAGCCTGCGTCGAGGAACAGGGGACCGATGCGCCTGTCTAACCCCATGGCGGTTGCTACGACTTTCACGTCTGCGCCGGGGATTTTTTCGCACATGTTAGCGATGGTGTTTATGAAGCTGATTTTTGTGGCAAGCATGGCGTTGCTGGCGTACTTGATAAGCTCCGCGGTCGATAGGGTGGTTCTGATTATTGGTGGAACGTGTCCTGTGTAGAAGTCTTTGTAGAGGTCTTCTAATTTGTCGCCTGATTGCTTGTCAAATGAACCGATGACTACGCGGTCCGCGTTTACAGTATCTTGAAACGCGGAGCCTTGACGCAGAAACTCGGGGTTCATGCATAACCCGAAGTCGACGCCGCATTTCTTCTTTGATTCCCTCTCAAGCTCGGGTTGAACAACATGCTGGGTTGTTCCCGGCACAACGGTGCTTTTAATTATTGTAACATGGTAAGAATCTTTGTGCGTTAGCGCTTTGCCGATGCTGCATGCGGCAGACTCTATGTACGTGAGGTCTATGCTGCCGTCGGGTTTACTGGGTGTGCCCACAGCAACAAACGTTAAATCCGTTTCCTCAACAACCTGATCTACCCGGCCAACCACCCCTTTCAGGCATCCTTTTTGGATGCTCTCGGAGAGTTTTTCTTGCAGACCCGGCTCATAAAAAGTAGGAATCCCACTGTTAATTTTTGTTATTTTAGCTTCATCTACATCACAGGCGACTACGCTGTAACCTTTGCTTGCAAACCCAACAGCCGTACATAAACCCACATAACCCGCGCCGATAACCGATATTTTAGGTTGTTTTTTCAAAGTCAAACCCCAAGTTAAATGTCAGTTTGAATTCAATTAGCATATTAAATATATATTGGTTAACATAAGGAAAGCAGGGCAAGAGGGCATCTGATGATACGTAAAGTCATAATTCCTGCAGCAGGTTTGGGAACACGCCTATTTCCAGCGACCAAAGAACAACCAAAAGAGATGCTTCCGATTTTTTCGCGAACAGCACATGGCGACATTATGGTCAAACCCGTAGTTCAATTAGTTTTTGAGCAAGTACATAATGCGGGATTACGAGAATTCTGTTTCATCGTCGGCAGAGGAAAACGTGGTATAGAAGATCATTTTACACCAGATTCTAATTGTATTAAAACTCTTGAAGGCTTAGGCAAAAACGGGCAAGCCAGTGACCTGGGAGATTTCTATGAAAAACTGGAGTCTTCAACGGTTATGTGGGTTAACCAGCCCGCTCCAAAGGGGTTCGGTAATGCAGTTTTGATGGCTCAACCTTTCGTTCAGAACGAGAGTTGTTTGGTTCATGCAGGAGACAGCTGCTTAATATCAAAAGACATGGATTACCTAAAAAAACTCATAGAAACTTTTAATCGGTTTAGCGCCGACGCGGCATTTCTTGTAATAGAAATTGAGAATCCCAAGCAATATGGAATCGTTGAAGGCGAGGAAATAGAATCTGGAATAATAAAAGTGAACTCAGTAGTCGAGAAACCCGAGAAACCTAAAACAAACTGGGCAATTATGGCTATGTATGTTTTTCACCCCATCATCTTCAAAGCCCTAGAAGCGACAAAACCTGGAAAAGATGGAGAAATCCAACTTACTGATGCAATACAGAAACTCATTGAGTGGGGATTAAAGGTGTACGCTGTAAAGTTGGATAAAAGCTATTCACACCTAGATATTGGAAGCCCTGAGAGGTATTGGGAAGCCTTAGAATTATCGTATAAACAATTTTGCAAGAGAAAAACGTCATGATAGATGCTATAATTAGCCAAGACCTTGAAACCATAAAGAACGCTGTTACCAGCGATGCCCTCGCAGAAAAGAAAGTGCTAGTCACGGGCGGTGCTGGTTTTATCGGCAGTTGGCTCTGTGATGTACTCATAGGTTTTGGGAATGAAGTAACTGTTATTGACGATTTATCTACGGGAAGAATCAAGAATATTGACCATTTAACTGAAAATTCCAAGTTTAAACTGATTAAATCAGATGTTTGCAGGTTTAAGACCGCGGACAAGTTTGAAATTATTCTCCACATGGCAGGTCATGCTTCACCAGATGAATATCAACAGCATCCAATCGAGACACTGCGAACCAGTGCTAAAGGCACGGAAAACATGGCAGAGATAGCTAGAAAAAACGATGCCTTGCTGTTATTTGCCTCAACTTCAGAGGTTTATGGAGATGCTGAAGTTGTGCCCACACCTGAGAGTTATTGGGGAAAAGTAAACCCCATAGGTCCACGCTCATGTTACGACGAGGGTAAACGTTTTGCTGAGGCCTTACTTATGGCATACGGCAAGCAATATGGGTTGAATGTGAGGGCTCCAAGAATCTTCAACTCATATGGTCCCCGTTTAAGAGAAGATGGGCTTTACGGCAGAGCAATGTCCCGTTTCATATTGCAAGCCCAAACAAATCAACCAATAACAATCTATGGTGATGGAAAACAAACAAGGTCGTTCTGCTACATAACTGACACAGTTACAGGTCTATTACTTTTAACTAAAAGTAAAGAAGCTAAATGTGAAGTTGTAAACATTGGAAATTCACAGGAAAAAACCATTTTAGAACTTGCAAACAAAATCAAAGAGTTAACTAAATCCAAGTCTCCAGTAACATTCTGTGCCTTGCCAAAGGACGACCCCAAAAGACGGTGCCCCAACACAGATAAATTGGAGAAACTTGTCGGCTGGAAACCAAACGTAACTTTTGAGGATGGATTAAAAAGAACAATCAAATGGTTCGCCCAAAAATAGTTGTTAATTCCATCAAACTATTAGTTCCATTATTTCTGTTAGTTTGTTTATACGTTTTTTTAAGCTTTTTTTGGTGTTGAGCCTTTGCATTTTTTGGGAGGCTTTTTGAGTTTTCTATAAGAAGAAAAAATTTGCGTTTTGTAGAGGGCTTTGTTTTGGGTTGCTTTTTTGGTTTAGCGTTTGGGGTTCTTGCGGGTTGCGTCTGGATTAGTCACTAATCGGTCAGAAAAGTTGGGCAACAATAATAAATGTAGGGTTAACTTGTGCACGCTGTGGTCACACTTATGTGAGGATTTATTTTCTTGAAATTTCTTGTTGGAGAAGTTTAAAATAACTTGGCATAATATCATATAATATTGAATAATGTGAGAGCTGCAACAAATGGTAAAAAGCTTAATAGACTTAGATGAGCGCGAAAGCAGGATAATCAATATAGTAAAAGCAAAATATGGTCTCAAAGATAAAAGTCAAGCTTTAGGCTTAATCCTTAAACGTTATGCAGAATGTGAGCTTGAGCCTCAGTTTAGGCCAGAATTTATCAAGGAGATAGAGGATGCTCGCAAGCAGGGCAAGTTTGTAAAGATAAAAGACTTCGCTGAAGAGTTTGACATGAAGTGATTCCTTGTATAGCTTAGAGATCGAAGAAGAGGTTTTTAGAGCATTTAAAAAGTTGGCGAAAAAGGATAAAATACAGGTAGAAGCGATAAATAAGAAAATTGATCAAATACTAACTGAACCGTTCCAGTTTAAACCTTTAAAACATCCATTGGAGGGACTTCGACGAGTTCACATTGGGTCGTTTGTTCTTATTTACGAAGTGCTTGAAAACCCCAAAACAGTGAGAGTTTTAAAGTATAAACATCATGACGAAGCTTACCAATAACAAGTCTATACTTATGAACCGCTTGTTAAAAACGGTAATCTAAGTCTTTCTTTGTTTAATAGAAGAAGAACAACGCTTTTTTGCTATGTGATTGCTAACAAACAC
>CAIUPH010000073.1 GCA_903901015.1 Candidatus Bathyarchaeota archaeon
CTTGTCATCCATCATTGAAGACCTCATTGCTAGAAAAATTTTCAACAACCGCGGAGAAGAAACCATAGAAGTCGATGTAATCACTGCTTCGGGGTTCGGAAGAGCAGCGGCTCCAGCGGGAAAAAGCCGCGGAAAAGCCGAGGTAGAATACTATCCTCAGGGCGGCGTTGAAGCAGCCATCAAGAAAGTTGATGATTTAATCGCTCCTGAACTAGCGGGGTTGAACGCTGATTTCCAAGAGGAAATCGACAACACCCTTCACGAAATAGACGGCACAACCGACTTCAAAAACATTGGCGGAAACACCGCGTTCGCCATAAGCCTCGCAAACGCTGAAGCCGCCGCGAACAGTCACAGTTTACTCTTATTCCAGTTTCTAGGAGGCAACGCCGCAAACACCATGCCCTATCCACTGGGTAACTGCATAAGCGGTGGAGCACACGCACGCGGCAAATCCCCAGACATCCAAGAATACCTGGCTTTGCCCTTTGGCGCAGAAAGCTTCTTGGAAGCCCAAACCGCCAACACACAAATTCACAAGAAAATCGGTGATTTACTCAAGAAGAAAAGCACCACTTTTAACGGCGGCAAAAGCGACGAAGGCGCATGGATAGCTAACATCGACACCATCGACGCGTTTGAAATTATCGCTAAAGCCTGCGAAGAAGTCGGCAACGAACTGGATTTCGAATGCGGCTTTGGCATTGACGTGGCTGCATCCTCGTTCTGGAAGCCGAAAGAAGAAAAATACAATTATGAAAGCGAAGGCAAGAAACGCGACACAGCCGAGCAATTGGAGTTTATGCTGGAGTTAATCGAAAAGTACCATCTTGCCTACGTTGAAGACCCATTCAACGAAGACGACTTCGACAGCTTCGCCGAGTTAACCCGCAAAGCCAAGAATTGCATGATTTGCGGAGACGATTTGTTCACAACTAATACTGAAAGGTTAAATAATGGAATTAGGATTAACGCTGGAAACGCTATCATCATCAAAGTTAACCAGATAGGCACCTTAACCGATGCAACTGAAACAATCGAGACGGCGCAAAGGCATGGTTACGACGCTGTCGTGTCCCACCGCTCAGGCGACACGTGCGATTGGCACATAGCGCATTTGGCTGTTGCGTACAAATGCCCCGTCATCAAAACAGGGGTGGTTGAAGGTGCACGCATAGCCAAACTGAACGAGCTCATTCGCATCGAGCATTTCCTCGGTAACAGGGCCAAAATGGCTGATCTAAAAATACGCTAAAGAGAAGATGAAAAAATAATGTCTGAAGATGAAGGAATAGAAAATCAACCAGTTGAAGACCAAGAAGAGGAAGCCGAAGAAGTAGAGGCTTCCATCGAAGAAACAACTGAAACTGAAACCGTTACTGCCGAGCCTGAAGCCGAAGCTGAAGAAGAAACAAAAGAAGCTCAAGCTCCAGAAGAAACCCTTCTACTACCAAGAGACACCCTGCTCTCCGCGGGCATCCACATCGGCACAAGGATGAAAACCCTCGACATGGAACCATTCATCTACCGAGTACGCCCAGACGGCTTATTCGTCTTAGACGTTAAAAAAACAGACGACCGCATCAGAGCTACAGGCAAATTCCTCTCACGCTACGAACCAGCAAGAATAGCCGTAGCAGCCACACGTCTTTACGCTCATGAACCAGTCAAGAAATTCTGCCAACTAACAGGTGCAACACCACTCATCGGCAGATTCATCCCAGGGCAACTATCTAACCCACAGTACTCAAGCCGCATTGACCCCGAAATCATATTGGTATGTGACCCAAGAGCTGATGCACAAGCAGTCAAAGAAGCATCCAAAGTCGGCATCCCAATCGTTGCACTATGCAGCACAGACAACGAGTTCGCAGGCGTAGACCTAGTTATCCCAACCAACAACAAAGGCAGACGCGCCTTAGCAGTCGTATTCTGGTTACTTGCAAGACAAGTACTCCGTGAACGCGGCGAACTTGGCCCAGACAAAGACCCACCAGCAACCATCGAAGACTTCGAAGCAAAAGTAACACGAGAAGACGACGAAGAAGGCTAAATGGGTGCCAACGATTCGGCGTCCACATGTTGCTTCTCAATTTTATGAGGGCGACGCCGAAGCGCTAAGAGCACAAATCAGCTCTTGTTTTCTTCATAGTCTTGGCCCAAAAAAACTTCCCCAAACCAATTTTCTTAATTCTCCGCGAAATATCGTGGGGTTGATTTCTCCGCACGCAGGCTACATGTATTCTGGTCCCGTGGCGGCGCATGCTTTTTACGAGTTAGCACTCGACGGCAAACCCGACACCGTGGTGCTTTTAGGTCCCAACCACACGGGATACGGCAGTGCCCTATCGATTATGTGTGAAGGCGTTTGGCGCACACCCTTTGGCGATGTCGAGGTGGATTCTGAGGTTGCCGATGCGATATTGCATGAAACCAACCTCATCGACGTAGACGAGCTGGCACACCGCTACGAACACTCAATCGAGGTTCAGCTGCCATTTCTCCAGTTCCTTTACGGCAACAAATTCAAGATTGTGCCGCTTTGCTATCAACTGCAAGATTACGATTCAGCCGTCGAGGTTGGGCGAGCGTTAACGGAAGCCTTAGCCGACACAAACTCGGTGGTCATCGCTTCCTCAGACATGACCCATTACGAACCCGCAAAAGAAGCCTCCCTCAAAGACCACGCCGCACTTAAAGCCGTAACCGACATGGATGCCAAACGTTTCTACGAAACAATCGAAACCCAAAACATCACCGCCTGCGGTTTCATGCCTATAACTTCCCTCATCACCTACGGCGTAGGCGTATGCGCCAAGGCTGAACTTTTAAGCTACCACAACAGCGGAGACATCACAGGTGACCATTCAAGTGTGGTTGGGTACGCCGCGGTTAGTTTCAAAAAATAGTTTATGCTGGAAACTTCAGGATGAATTTTGTGCCTTTTCCCTGTTCACTTTCAAACGTTACTGTGCTATTCAACGCTTCCACCATTCGCTTAACAACTGCTAACCCGAAGCCTTGCCTTAGATTTTGTAATCATCAGAGGCGTGAACAATTTACCGCGGACTTCTTCAGGAATACCTTCCCCCGTGTCCTCTATAACAATTGTAACTTGGCGTTTCTGGTTCGATGCGCTTAAGGTTAGGTTTCCGCCTTTAGGCATAGCTTGCACGGCGTTCTGAATCAAGTTTACCATTATTCGCTGTTGGAACCAACAAAACTGGGAAAACCCCCTTGCCATTGTATGCTAAAGTATGAAAAACGTCTAATCCAGATACGAAGAGGAAAGCTATGCCGATGAAGATGAAGTAATTATTATCAATTAA
>CAIUPH010000074.1 GCA_903901015.1 Candidatus Bathyarchaeota archaeon
CTTGGGGGAATGGCGGCGAACTCGAGGAATTTTTGAGCTGTGATTTCGCCCACGCGGTGGAATTGCCCCTTCAAAAAATCCGACATGTTCGTGGCTGTTGTAATTTGGATAAGCCGCTGGAGAAGTTCCACGTCGACGCCGTATGGGTGGGGCATGGTTTCTTTGGGCGACTCCGGCATAACGGTGGTTCCCCTCGTGAACTTGTAGAGCCTGCCTTTAGGGTCAACAAAAGTTATGTTCGCATATGGATTAACCATGGCGGTTTGCTTGAAGTACTCTATGATTTTCGGCATGGCTCTTAGGTAGTCGCCTTCAAGCGTGAATTCAACGATGGTGCCGCGCCATTGATCTTTGTTGATGAGGACTTTGCGGTCTAAAATGATGGGTTTGTTCCGCTGGATGTCAATCATTAATTTGAAACTGTAAATTTTTTCTTGTCCAGTGCTGGAAGTCACTAAAACTGGTTGGTGAGTGGTGATTTGTCCGTATAGAACTGCCATTTTGCCGCCAAGACCAAACGTGCCTCTTGCCTGTTTAAGCTTGTATTTGCTGCCGTAGAGCACTTGACCGAAGGCTGAGGGGATGAACCTTGGCGGGATTCCAGAGCCGTTGTCTTCGACGCGGAGCTTGTAGATTTGAGTTTCCTTGGTGGCTTCTCCCTCATAGGACAATCGTACGTAGACGTCTGGAGGGATTCTCTGGCTTTCCGCTGCGTCAAGTGCGTTCTCAACGATTTCTCGTATAGCAACGAAGATGGCGCGTGAAGGGTTAGTTAAACCTGCAATGTCTCGGTTTCGGTAGAAAAAGTCCGACGCGCTGATCTCTTCAAAGGTTGCTTGAGCCACTTGTAGCCTACACCACTTTCCCCGTGTTATGTTTGCAGTTGGTTAGTATATTTGCTGCTTGTTCTTTAAGTTAACTGCACTTGGCGCTGAAAATCTTTGCTCTAAACTTGGGATGCAATGTGTCTTGATGGTGAATTTTGCCGTAAACATGTAAATAAATGATTATTGAGTTAATCCTTCGCCCAAAAGAAAAGCATGACACACGTATTTTTAACCTATAAAATCTGACTTTTAAAGAGGCATCTGCCATTTGCTTTATTCGAAAAGCAGACATTGCTGAGCCAATCGAGCATTTGGAAAGTTAGGGTGCAGCAACCTCTTGGAGGATTGGCTGCGGCTTCATGACCAGCGACGCTTTATCCATCGTGGCTAACTCGAAGATAGTTGAGTTCGTTATGGCGTGTCTTGGGCAGGTTTCTGCGCATTGGTAACAGAAAATGCATTTGTCAAGTCTGAACTGGGGCCTTTTTTTCCCTTCGACATCAACCATTTCAATCGCCCGTGCAGGGCATTCTTTGCCACATAACCCGCAACCGACACAGAGCCGAATATCAAATATCATTCGACCGCGAAAATTGTCGTTTAACTCGGGCTTAACATAGGGGTACATGTTGGTCGCTGGCTTCGTAAAAAAATACGATGCCGCACTTTTAAATATTTGAGGGATTCGAGTTTTTTTCGCCATTTTACCCACCAACTTTTTGATGTTTGGGCAAAAATTTAGTACGCTTTAAACTGTTTCTTGTGGGTTTGTCTATGGCTGGCGAGAAGATTGTTTACCTCGATCTTTACGTGGATAGTGTTTCTATCCGCACTGAGCTTCGAGGATAGCTTTGGTGCATTATACCGGGTCTTTTGGTTTTGCCCTGTTAATATATGGGTGTTGGCGGCTTTAATTGTTTGTGGTTGTCCATGTTTTTTTGGACGATTGCGCAGTCCGAAGCGTTCAAGCATGTACCGCCTGCCAAATGCTCGTTCACTTACACTGTGCCCTCCACTGTTGCAGCAGATCTTTTCAGGTGACAGTTTAAGAACGCGAGAAACGCTTTGTCTGTTCCTTCAACATGGGAGAATAAAGCGTATGACAAAAACCAGAGGAGACCAGCCGAATGGGAAAGACTGTTGAATCATACCGCATAGCGTTAGAGGATGAAATAGGCAGGTGGAGAGGGTTTGAAAAAGCATTGCGAACCGAAGACCACGAAGCCTTCGAAGCACTGATGGATGCCTGCCGAAACTACGCCTCAGCAGGAAGCAACGCAACCCAGCCCATACTGTTCGAACCCATGATACTTTCGATTTTGGTTTCCCAGCAAAAGAAAATCGTTCGGTTAGAGAAGAAGCTGGATGCAATTCAACAAACCAAGAAAAATTAGGGGTTGGCTGCTGGATGTTTACCCATCAGACTTTGGCAAGGTCACTGTTTGGGTAATATGTGAAAATGGAGAAAGAATCAGGTTAACCGACAGGTTCCAACCCTGCATCTACGTGTCCGCAAAGCAAGATGACCTTGAACGCCTCGCCAGCAGCCTCTTTGACAACCAGAAAATCGCGTCGTTAAAATTCGTCTACAAATACGCTCATCCAACAGACCTTGAAAAAACCAGAGTTTTGGAAACCACCGTTAAAGACTGCCGACAAATCCATGCGTTGACACTGGAAATCCTAAGATTGGGCGATTACCTGCGCTATGAACTCCACAACTGCGACATTCAAAACGACCGTTACTACTTGTTTAGCCGTGATTTGTTTCCGCTGGCTTTTTTGGATGTTGAGGTTTCCAAATCTGGGTTGGTGTACACGCTTTTGGATTCGGTTGAAAGCATCGACTATGTTGTCCCTAAACTGCGGACGGTACGTTTGGAAGTTGACGTTGCTAAAAAAGGGTTGATTGCAAATTTTGAGGATGCCATAGAGAGGATCCGTTTAAAACCAATGGGTGAAGAGGAAATCATGATTGACTACGGCGACGAAGCCACCAAACTGCTGCAGCTGGTCTACGCCATCAGGGAGATGGATCCTGACTTCATCGTGACATCTGCAGGCGACTCCTACCTTTTCCCCTACCTGCTTCAAAGAGCCGCTGTCAACGAGGTGCAGGACGAGTTCATCTTAAGCCGCGACAACGTGCAGTTCAAGAATAAATCGTCTGCGGGCATGACGTATTTTTCTTATGGACACACCTTCTACAGAGCCGACACCATGCGGCTGTACGGCAGAATACACGTCGACGAAAACAACACCTTCATCATAACCGAGTCAGGCTTCGACGGCTTCATCGAGATAGCCCGAACATGCAGAGTACCCTTACACACCGCGGCAAGGTTTTCGATTGGCTCCAGCATGTCATCCATACAGTTCTACCAAGCTATGAAAGACGATTTTCTGTTGCCAAGAAACAAAAAAATTCCTGAAGCCTTCAAATCAGCGTTGGATTTGCTCGTGGGCGACCGCGGAGGATTCGTCTATGAACCCATCGTGGGGGTGCATGATTCAGTGGGAGAACTGGATTTCTCTTCGATGTACCCCGCTTTAATGGAGAAATACAATATTTCGGCGGAAACCGTGCTGTGCAAATGCTGCCCCGATTCCCCCATTAGAATTCCAGGGTTAAACTATCAAATCTGCACAAAACGGCAGGGTATAGTTCCCAAAACAGTCCTTTTAGCCTTGACAAAACGCTTGACATATAAGCGTTTGAGGAACGAAACAGCGGATAAACACCTAAAACAGGTCTACGATAGGCGTCAAACAGCGCTAAAATGGATACTTGTCACCTGTTTTGGTTACTTGGGATTTAAAAACTCGAAATTCGGCACTGTAGATGGGCACATCGGCGTTTGCGCTTACGCCCGAGAAAACTTCCTCAAAGCCGCACGCATCGCCGAAGACGCCGGTTTTGAGGTTATTCACGGAATCGTGGATTCACTGTGGCTTAAGAAGAGAAACGCCAGCTTAGACGAGTACCATGAACTCTGCAAAGTAATTACCAAAGGAATAGGTGTGCCCATAAATTTTGAGGGACACTACAAATGGATAGCGTTTTTGCCTTCCAAGATGCACCCGAAAGCGAGCGTTTTGAACCGTTACTTCGGCGTCATGGATTATGGCAAAGTTAAGGTTCGCGGCTTAGAAGTCCGCCGCCGAGACACCCCAAAATTTATTTACGATGCCCAAATGGACATGGTTAACACTTTAGCCATAGCCAACAACGAGGAAGAGTTTGGACAGAAAATTCCCGAGACGTTGAACGTGGTGAAGGCTTATCGGAAAAGACTAATCGCCGGCGAAGTTCCAGCATGCGATTTAATCATGACAAGGCACCTGTCCAAAGATCCCCAGCAGTACAGGCAACATGTTAGTCAGCTTATAGCGGCTGAACAACTGGCAAAGCAGGGTGCTGAAATCCACGCGGGCAACAATGTGGCTTTTCTTTTCACGGATTCAAAAAACAAACGCTTTCACCGAAGGGTAATAGCTGAAAAACTAATGGAGAAAAACATGACTCCGGACACAAAAAAGTATCTGCTGTTGCTTTATGCTTCCGCTGAGACGCTGCTGAGTGTTAAGGGGTACACGGCGAAATCAATATGTGACGAGGTGAATGGTCATTCGACTAATACGCTTGAGCGCTTTTGTTCCAAATAGAACATCAATAGCATTTTTTGTGACATAAAAGTCACAATATTTAATAGGTTTGCCCATTCCTAAAGAGTTCATCACAACAAACAGAGAAAAAACCAATGATGATTAACCCAGTAAACCCCAAACTTCAAAAAAACTGCAACAAAACCAAATGTCCAGACTGCCAATTCGAACTAACCGTTCCCACCGACGTAGAAAAAGGAGAAATCCTAAGCTGTCCAGGTTGCGGACTCGAACTAGAAGTCAAAAAACCAACCAACGGAGGTGAATGCGTAGATCTTCAAGAATTAACCATCGAAGGCGAAGACTGGGGCGAATAAAAGCCTCCGCCAAAACTTCAATATTTTTATTAAAATTTTCTTCTTTTCTTATAAATAATCTGCAAAAACATGGTAAAATTGTTAAGCTTTTTTTCTTCGTTTCTTCGGTTCCTTAAAGAAAACCTCTGAAACCACCTGTTCAACAGCAGCCAAATCTAAAAAGTCAATAGTGACTGGAAACTCTAAAGTGAATGTTTCAAGCTTTTGCTTACTCTTCATTTTGAATCCAAAAACACGTTTGCTTACGATATAGATAGATTTTATGAACGCGCAATTCAGTTGTACGAACCTATTTGGAGCCTAATAGAAACTCTATGCACAAACCTATGGGGGTAGGCAAATCACTAAGGGGCAGGTCACTATTGGCATTTTCAGCCGCGATTAACACGTTGAAAATACGGTCACTTCAGTTTTTGGTATACGAAAGCATCAACAAAACAAAGAAAGAAAACAAAAGAAAAGGGTTTAGTGCGAGAATAGTTTCTCGTAGGGTCGCTTTGACAGTGGCAGTATCTTCATGAATTTGCCTGACAGGATTGGTTTGGGGTCAGCGCCGAAGTGTCTGCAATACTCGTTAACTAAGCCTTCAATGACTTTCATGTCGCGTTTGCCCACTGGCAAGGTTTTGGTGCCTTTGACTGGGCAGAGTATTTCGCCGCGTTCATAGATAACGCCGCCATGCATACCTGTGCCGACGAAGCGTGCTATGCATTTTTCGCCTTCCTTAAGGTCCAATCCTAAAATGAGCATAACGCCTCCCGCCATGTACTCAGCGAGAAAATCACCCGCAGTTTGCCCAACCACGATTTGTGCCACCTTGTTTTTGTATTCTTTCATGTGGATACCGACGCGGTAACCCACGTAGTCGCGAACGAAGATTTTGCCGCCCCGCATCGAGTTGCCTGTAACGTCGCCTGCGTGGCCTTCGATGATGATTTCGCCGTCGTTCATGGTGTTGCCGCAGCCGTCCTGCGCGTTGCCGTGAACATGCAGTTTGGGTCCGCTCATGAAGGCACCAAGGTCGTTGCCGGGTGTGCCATAGATGTCGATTTGGATTTTTGTGTTAAGGTCTGTGCCGATGTAGCGTTGTCCGCAGACGTTGTGGATTTCCATGCGTTCGATACCGTCAGCGTTGATGAGTTGGCGAAGGATTCCGTTGAGTTCGCGGTAGTAGAGTCCTTCAGCGTCAATTTTAACGGTTTTGCCTTCACGTGTGATGCTGGATTGGTATTTCAAGTCGATTTCAGTTGGGGATGTGTTTTGAGTTTGCATGTTTAGGCTCCTGCCATTTTAACACCAAGTATCTTCAGTTCAGTCTTGGATAAGCCAACGCCGCGCAGTGCAAGTCGGTTGCCACGTAAGCTTTCGATGGCGTTTATGCCCATGCCGCCCATCATGTCTTTAATCTCTATGCTCCAGCTGTTGAGCAAATTAGCGAGGCGTTTGGATGCGATGTCGGGGTTGATGCGTTTGCTAATCCACGGGTCACTGGTCGCGATGCCCCATGGACACTTACCAGTGTAGCATTTCTGGCAAACTGTGCAGCCCATAGCAATCAAAGCGGCTGTGCC
>CAIUPH010000075.1 GCA_903901015.1 Candidatus Bathyarchaeota archaeon
AATTTAAATGCATGATTCTCGTAACCCATTAAACGCAACAGTGGAGTCCTGAAACCCTTGACTAAGACATTTACCGAAGCAGATTACAGTCTTCCATTCTTCAAGCAGGAAGGCTTCGTTAGGAAGCATTGTCCAAAATGCGGAGAATACTACTGGACCCAAAACACCCAGCAGGAAACCTGTGGCGAATCCGGATCCGATGAGTGCGGATGCTACAGTTTCCTTGGTAACCCACCTACCACAAAGAAGTTTACGCTCCCCCAGATGCGGGAAGCATTCCTATCGTTCTTCGAGAAAAACGGTCATACGCGCATTAAGCCTTATCCTGTTGTGGCGCGTTGGCGAAAAGACATCTACCTCACCCACGCCAGCATCATCGACTTCCAACCCTACGTAACCGAAGGCATTTCTCCTCCGCCGGCGAATCCACTGGTGATTTCGCAGCCATCCATTAGGTTAACAGACATCTCTAACACTGGCCCCACTTTTGGGCGTCACTTAACCATATTTGAAATGGGCGGAGCCCACGCATTCAACTATCCTGACAAAGAAATCTATTGGAAAGATGACACCGTTCGCTTCCACCAGCGTTTCTGCACCGAAGTCTTGGGCATACCCTCCGACGCAGTCACCTACAAAGAGAGTGTTTGGGTTGGTGGAGGTAACGCTGGTCCAGCTGTGGAATGTATTGTGGGCGGCTTAGAAGTTGGGACGCTTGTTTTCATGCAGTATAAAGTGGTTGGCGACGACTTTATCGAATTGCCTATACGAACGGTAGATACTGGATATGGGATTGACCGTTTTACATGGATAAGCCAGGGCGTACCCAGCCTGTTCCAAGCAATTTATGGTAACCTCCTCGATAAGGTAATGTCGATGGCGGGCATAACTAACATTGACCAAGACTTCTTAGCACGCGTCGCCAAGTACAGCGGGCTTGTTAGCGTGGATAAACGCGCAAACCGAATGGTCGCGAGGAAACGGGTGTCCGAACTCACAGGCATCGACTTGCCGACACTCGAGAAGGTTCTGGTTCCAATCGAGAACGCTTGGGCAGTCACCGACCACACCAAAACATTGAGCTTCATGCTCAGCGAAGGCGTCGTGCCATCCAACATCCAAGAAGGCTACTTGGCAAGGCTGCTATATCGACGGGTCTACCGTTTAATGCGCACACTCAACATCGAATCATCTAAACTCTACGATATCATCGAGCTGCAAGCTGATTACTGGGGCAAAGATTTCCCCCGCATCAAAGAAATGCAAAAAGAAATCGTTGAAATGCTAAAGGTTGAAGAAGAAAAGTTCGTGGAAACCCTCAAACGCGGCGAAGGCATGGTGAAACGAATCGCGGCGGACCTCAAAACCAAAGGCACAACCAAACTTTCCAACGATATGCTAGCGGAACTCTACGATTCCCATGGACTCCCCCCCGAAATCGTTAAGCAAGCCGCCGAGAAAGAAGGTGTCGAAGTTGAGGTTCCCGAAAACTTTTACGCGTTAATCGCTAACCGCCACATGCAGGCGCCAAAACCCGTGGAAGAGGAAGAAGCACAGGCTGAGCAGACATTGGCAAAAGTAGCTGAGCAACTGCCCGCAACCGAGCAACTCTACTACGCGGATGTTTACATGAAAGAGTTCGATGCTAAAGTCCAAAAAATCATTGGCGGAACCTACGTGGTGCTGGATAAAACCTGCCTGTATCCTGAGGGCGGCGGACAACCAACGGACCAAGGCTGGCTTGTTAGCGACGGCGCGAAATTCGATGTTGTTGATGTCCAGAAAATTGGCAAAGTAATCGTTCACAAACTCAAGACGCCTGCAACATTCCAAGAAGGCAGCATTGTCCACGGCATAGTTGATTGGGACAGACGTTATTCACTCATGAAAGCTCACACCGTCACCCACCTAATTAACGGCGCGGCAAGACGGGTTCTTGGCGAGCACGTTTGGCAGTCGGGCACACAAAAAAGTCTTGAAACCTCACGCCTCGACATCTCCCATTACCGACGGCTAACCCCAGAGGAAATCCACCAAATCGAAACATTAGCAAACCAAGCCATCGCCGCCAACATGAAAGTCGAAACCACATGGTACCCACGCAACGAAGCAGAATCCCGCTACGGTTTCAGGCTCTATCAGGGCGGAGCGGTTCCAGGTAAAGATATCCGCGTCGTGAAAACGGGCGATTGGGATGTTGAAGCATGCGCTGGGACACATTTGGGGCACACTGGAGAAGTGGGCTTTGTCAAAATCGTTTACACGGAACGAGTGCAGGATGGCGTTGAGCGTTTGGGTTACGCAGTCGGTTTGAAAGCGCTCAAAGCAGTGCAGGATCAGGAGAGTTTGCTCTGGAAAGTTTCCGAAGTTTTAACGGCGCCAACCGACAAACTGGACAAGACTGCAGAGAAAGTCGTGAAGGAACTTAAAGAAGCCAACGTCGAGAAACGCAAGTTAATCAAAGAGTTGGCGGCGAAAGAAAGTGTAGTCGGACAAGCAGACGTCTCTGAAGCAGCAGTCGAAATCGCAGGCATATCCATCGTTAAACGGGATTTCGGCGAAGAAGTAGACGTAGACCGCATGCTGCGAACAGCCACTGAAATCACAAAGAAAAACGAAGCAATTGTCACGTTGTTCTACGGTTCAGACAGCAAAAGCTGCAAACTCATGGTAATGGCTGGAGAAACCGCGGTGCAAAAAGGCGTAAACGCAGGCCTCATAGTTAAGGAGGCGGCTCCGATTTTTGGCGGAGGCGGCGGCGGAAGACCGAGTTTTGCGCAGGGCGGTGGCACGAAACCCGAGAAACTCAAGGATGCGGTGGCGGCGGCTGAGGAAGCAGTTAAGCAACAGCTGAAAGCATAGCCACAAAACATTTCATCCCTTTTTGATTTTCCTTTTAAATAAAGAGTGGTAGATCGCCGAGGGCAGCGGCTTTTTTTTATATCTCTTTTCGCTGAAAATGGGTTTGTCGAGAATTTTTTGTTAGTGTTTCTTGGAGGGGTGGTTACGTGTGTTGGCGTCCAATAGCCATCCGTATCGAGGAGAAAGGAGAAGGCTTCGAAAACGGAAACTTTGTTTGGCAAATTGGTTTAGCCTTCAACCCTAACCATTCCCTCCAATCACTAACATGATGAAGATGCGTCAAAAAGGATTATATGATTTATGAAAACAAAATCTAAATTAAAAATATGGATTTAACCTACAGCTATAACGCCCTCGACGATGTTGCGGTCGGGGACATCCAGCTGTTTTGAGAGCCACATTTTCAGAATGTTTGAGAAATTTGGGAGTGCGCCGCTGTAGGTTATGAACTGGTTTCCTTTGATTGCGTCTGCCTGGAAAACTTTGTCTTCTTCCTTGTAGGTGAAGGACAGTGTTTGCGCCCTCTGAGCCAAATTCTGGAAGTCTTCCCATTGTTTGCAACGCATAGTCACCGATGGTCCGCCCTGGACTGGTGCGACTGCTGTGGGCGCTGCTTCGTTTGGTTGGTGATTAGCAGGCGCCGCTGGCAGTGCTTCTTTAGGAGTTGCGGATACGTAACCGATGAGGTTCGTTGCTTCTTTTTGGAGCGTGTCGATTTTTGCTTCTATTTTTTCGACTTTGCCGCTTAATTCACCGTTGTCGCCAATTTGCTCGGTGACTGTGGCTAACTCGTTGATGAGTCTGTCTAAGTCTTTTTCATGTTCTTTTAGCACGTTGACGATGAAGTCTAAAGCTTCGAGTGCGTCGTCTTTTGATTGCGGATTCTTTGCCAATGTTTTCTACCCCACTTGTCTGAACAACTCAATTGACGCAATCGGTAGATAAACCTAGCGAATTGCTAAATAATATCGTTAAAACAGCGTTGGTGTATTGATTATTAATACTCTATATTGAATTGTGGGTTTAAACCCACCAAACAAGCACCGTTCCCCAAAAAAATAGTGGGAAAAAGCTAACTTTGACTTTTCTTGAACCTATAAAGCACAAAGCTTGCCGCGACTATAGCTACGACCAAACCAACCGCCACAAAGAAAACGGGTCCAGTTGAAGGCATTGAGGCTTTTTGGTTGGACTGCCGTTCGGTAACATTCGTCGATGCTGCGGTTGGCTCCACGGTGGCTGCGCTGGTTGACGCTGTCGGTTGAGGCGTTGCCTGCTGGGTTGGAGATTCTGTTGGGTTTGGGGAGGTTTTGTATTCTGGCATTGTTACCTGAGCGTCGAGCGATGAGGCTTGGTTTATCGTCGCCAAGTCCATGGTGATTGAGGTTATCATTGATATCCAGATGTTTCCGTTTGAGTCTGGAATCACTAATCGAAGTCCTTCAGACAGCGGTTCACCGTTCAACTCGTAAGCCACAATGACGTCATCCCGCAATGCCGTTCCAATCGGTATGGATACTGCGTACCCGTCAGTAGCCACAAAATAGACTGAGGCAACGGTTGGGTCTAATCCTGCCTGGTTTAGAAGGCTCAATAGTTTTATTCCACCCCACTCTCCATCTGCAACCAGAAGGCCGTAACAGGAGAGATTCGCGTTCACGGTGGTTTTGGGCATTGCGTGAAGTTCAGTGCAGTTTAACGCGAGTGTGGCGTTTGAGAGGTTAATTATTTTCAGGGATTGCGAGTTGTCTTGTGCTTTTGCTACTGGAGCGAGAAGCATGGATATGATGACTGTTGCAAGGATGATTGTGGTTAGGATTTTGTTGTTCGTTTGTTTTCGCCTTGCAGTAAAATATTATGCCATGCGTCATACTCATAAACTTTTTCGCCCAAAACAAATAAACCCTTGATTAGAGGCTGAAACAAAAACTCTTCAAAAATTCTTTAACTGATCCCTTAAGAGCCCTCTTGCTTGCCCAACCGCCAACTCGCCATCCGCACTCAATCCCAGCCTGTCAACGGTGACTTTAAGCTCCCCTGCGTCAACTTTAACGTTCGAATCGTCAGCCAGCTGCATAAGAGCACTCTCAAAAGCCGCATTTTCTCTATCGTTATCGGCGTCGCCCACGATTTTGCCGAACAAAACATCATTCAGCGTGTAATAAGCCAGTACCGCAGCCTTCGCGTTCTCAAAGTTCCGGACGTTTTCCTTCTGGTCGCCATTAGGTTTTAAACCTTCAAAGTATACGTAAACCTGCTTTAGGATGCCATAGGCTTCTTTAGCTGTATCCTTAGGCGCCTGTCTTTTGACCGCGGCTAAAATCCCCGTGACGTCCAGACTCAGCGGCGCCAGCGTCTGCCCAGAAAAACTCCAGCCGCCCCCTAACCCGGCGGCGCATTTTTTCAGGCGGATCCAGTCGGCTCGTTTTTCATGCAGCCCCATCAAAATGTCGAACGACAAGTCAACGATGTCTATTGAATCGTTAACTACTCTTGCGAGCTCGCTCTTTCTCAGCTTTACTGCTTCAGTGTTTTCTTGGGTTTCATGCTTTTGGTCGTCAAGTATGCCCCGTAACTGGTCACACAGAACATTAAACGACTCAGACTTCTTAAGCGCAAACTCGTAAACCGCACTGTTCCAAGTTAAGCTTAACTCATTGCCGAAACTTTCAACGTTAGTAATCTCTGCAAACGGTATTTCTTTTTGCATAACCCACCGTTTTTTAGGGACCCCTTTCGCAACGAAAAACTTTACTGAATTCTCAGTTAGCTCGTATTTGGCAACAGCAAGCCCTTTAGGCTTTTTTTTACGAGTAGGTTTAGGCTGCTTTTCTTGTGGGGCACCTGTTTTTTTTCCGCGCCCAAACAACAGCAAAGGAAACGCCACCGTAGTGATTGCTGGAGTAAATGCGTAATCGCTTCTTGCGTGAACACTGTCTGGGACAAGTTTATTTTTCATGCCGCGTCCCTATCTTCTATCATGTTTTCTATTTATAAATTAATGCATAAACCAGTGCAGGATAAACTTAACGCGGATTACTGCTCATGGTGAGAAAGCGCAAGCTACACAAAAGAGAGTAAGAGACACTCCTTTAGGCGTTCTTACAGGCAATCGACACCTCAGGTAGCGAGTACTCCTCCCTATAGGGCACCCTCCTCTCACCTAAGGACTCTGTTTTTGCAGTGAATATCAATACCAAAAAAGACATTAAGAAAAGCTCTACTATAAGCTAACAATCGCTGATAAGGGATAAAGAAATGGCTAAAATATACATTAAATCCTTTATGTGTCCGTATTGCAAGACAAATTGTTCTTTTTTTTGGAAAAGGAATGAATCGCGATTTTGTTTTGTTCTGTAATGGTTGCGAAAAAGGTGTTTATTTCAAACTACCTGATACTTTTGTTATACCTGATGATTATCAGCAGACTATCCCAATAGATAGGCAAAACGTTGTTGATTATTACCCCCGAAATGTGCCTTCTATAGATCAAGCAATCCCCAAAGAGGTTGCTGACGACCATCTGGAAGCAATTAGATGTCAAAGCGTTTCGGCATCGAAAGCTGTAGTGACGCAATGTAGAAGAGCATTACAAAATACATGTACTTTAAATGGAGCCCCAAATGCTGACCTGATTGACCAAATAGATGATTTGTACAATCGAAGAATAATTAATCCTGCGCTAAAGGATATGGCACATACAATAAGGATGATTGGCAACTGGGGTGCTCATCCGCAAAAAGACACACTGAAAGAAGTTGCATCTTCCGATGCAACTGACGTGCTGGAATTTACAGGTGAATTTCTAGATGAGGTATTTGCCAGACCAGCAAGAATAAAGAATTTTAAAGCCAAAAAAGGGATAAAATAGTGAGTTTCTATCTAATTCTCAGATAAGGCTTCTGCTGGGACAGTTGAAACAGGAAATAGAGTTTTTCTGCATTTTTTGGGCATTTTTGGGGTTTTTTAAATGGTTCTTACTTGGGGTTCCAGATGCATTTTATCGCTTTTGAGTCGCAGGCTAAGACGCATGGTGTTTGGTTTTGTTCGGGTTTGCAGGTGCCGCAGGTGTAGCGGATTTTTTTGCGGTGCTCCTCGGCGATTGCCGCTACGGTTTTGTCTTCCAAGTCGATAAATTCGGTTTCGAGTAAAACCGCCTTTTGGGGGCAGATTTGTACGCATTTGCCGCAGCCGCTGCATTTGTCTGAGTCCACTACGATGTAGTATTCGCCTGAGCCGTCGATGTAGCCGTAGTGCGTAATCATTGCTTACGCCTTTTGTGCTTTTTCGTAGAGTGCTTTGGCGAAGAGTGCTGCTCCTAATGCGCCTGCGACCATGGGGTCTAAGCTGCCTTCATCTCTCCAGTTGGGCATGGGTAGGCACTTGACGCCGAGGATTACTTCGATTCTGCTCACGATGCCGATGTTCTTGGATTGCCCGCCCGTAACCACGAGTTCCTTCTCCAAGCCGACCCTGTTGATTAAGTTAGCCATGCGAACAGCCATCGCGCGTGTGTAAGCCGCCAAAACCTTCTCTTTAGTCCAGCCTTTTCGCAGCAGTCCCATGGCTTCGGTCTTTGCGAAGGCAACGCATGTGCAGCTTACTGGTTCAGGCTCTTTCTCCACTTTCAGGGAGATGCCACCGATGTCTTCGATTGGAATCTGCAACAGGTCCGCGAAGACCTCCATGCCTCTGCCTGTTCCAGCCGCGCATTTGTCATTCATCAAAAACGAGGTGACTCTGCCTGTTTCGTCGATGCGGATAGCTTTAATGTCCTGTCCGCCCACATCGAGTACTGTTCGGACGGTGGGTCCCCAGATATAGTTGGCGCCTTTGGCGTGGCAGGCGATTTCAGTTATGGCTTTGTTTGCCATTGGTACGTTGACTCGTCCGTAGCCTGTGCCGACGATGTATTTTATGTCGCTTGCCTTAAGCCCTGTTCCCTCAAGCGCGTAGGAGAGGGCTTTTGTGGCGCTTTCAGGGCTGTTTGAGCCTGTACGGGTGATTCCCCATGAATAGGCTTCGCCGTTAACCATGATGGCTGCTTTAGAGCCTACTGAACCCACATCGACGCCCGCGGTGATTAGGTCTTTGTTTGTCCATTTTTTGGGCATTATGCGGTGGTATTCTTGCCAGCGCCAGAACTCTTGGCCTTTCACAGTGCCTGCCTCGGTCATTTCTGTGCTCCTTTAGCTCTTGATGCCGCCGTTAACGCTGCACCCAACGCGCCTGCATAATCAGGGTACTGTGGAATTGATACGGTTAGACCTAACTTTCGGTTCAACGAATCAATGAAGCCTACGTCTTTAGCGACTCCGCCGACCAAAACCACATCGGGGTTAACGCCCAACCTGTGAACCATAGAGGAGATTCGGTCAGCCATCGCATCGAAAACTGCCCTGGCAATCTCGGGCTTGGATTCTTGGCGGTGGATAAGCGAGACCACGTCGGATTCGCCGAAGATGACGCAGGAAGCGTTTATGGGGCTTGCCCGCTCGGCTTTAAGCGCCAATTGACCCAAGTCTTCCAGTTTAACTTCGAGTGCTCTTGCCATGGCTTCGATGAATGCGCCCGCGCCAGCTGCGCAGCGTTCGTTAACGACGAAATCAACCATGATGCCTTTTTCGTTGCATTTCACTGCTCTGGCTTCTTCCGCGCCCACGTCGACGATTGTTCGAGCTTTTGGGAAGAGATAGACGCCTGCTTTTGCGTCTGCACCCATCATGCTTACGGTGCCGTTGGCGTAGGGCGCCATATCCATAGCTGAACCCGTCGCCGCAAAATACGACACATCTGAGAGTTTCAAGCCTGCTGCTTTGAGCGCTTCTTCCACGGCTTGTTCAGCGGCTTTTGTGGGGTCAAAACTCGAGAGCGCCTGTCCACGCGAGGCAACTGCTCCATCTTTTAACACAACGGCTTTTACCCGCTGGGTGCCAAGGTCCATTCCTACGGTTATCATTCTACATGTCCACTCTTGCCGTGAGCATTTCGAGGAAGGCTTCAACTCGGGTTTTCATCTGTCCAACGTCTTCGCGTGTGTATTCGGTGTCAAGGTAGTAGACGGGTACATTGATTTTGTCGAGTGCTTTTTTGACGCGGGTGTACTCCATGGCGTAGAGCATGCAGCCGCGGACCACGTAGTAGACGACGCCTTGAACCTTCCAGTCTTTAACCTTGTTTAGGAGCCAATTGATTCGGTCTTCGTTGCCGTCTTTGCTGGTGAAGCATGGACATGTGGAAGCCATCAGGTAGCGTTCGCCGATGGCGTTTAACATGTCATCCATGGACCATTCATCGACGCCGACGGGGTCGTTTAAGATGCGTTCGCCACTGCACTGTTCATCCGCAACTATGATGCCCTGCGGGTTAGATTCCTCGACAAGCGTTGGCAATTTCCAGTTGTCTGGCCAAAACATCGGTGTGCCCGTAATCATCACACGTGGAGTGTCAGGGGAGCAAACCCAATCTTTGCGCTGCGCACGTTTCTCAAGCTCATCACATAACGCCTCGGTTTTCTGTGTCCACCGCAGTTTATCATCCCACAGAAACGTTTGGTTAACCAGCATCGCGTCCCTGCCCATTATGACGGGTGAGCCTTTGCGTAGTTCTTGGAGTCGGCGGAAGGCTTTGGTGGCTCTGTGGCTCAGTTCGATGGCTTCTTTGAGTTTATTGCGTGTTATTTTGTTGCCTGTGAAGGTTTCAATCTGGTTTTTCATCTGTTTTATTTCGTCATTCCAGAAACGCAGCGATTGAGTGGAATCTTTTATGCGCGGCACGTTCATGCCCCAGATTGTTTTGTAATCGCTCAAGATTTCGCCAAGTTTAGTCATGCCGTCACATGTCAAGACGGATATGAGTGCGTCGCTTTGCTCCATGAAAGGTGAGAGCTCAATCATTTTTGCGCCGATGGTTGAGCGGATAACTGGGCAAACCTCAACGGGAACAACCCTGTCGCCCAGCTTCGAAGTGTCATACCAACCCGAGTTTACCCGCACAGGAATGGCGTCGGCTGCTAAAATCAACTCTGTTGGCGCGAACAGGCACATGTAACCAATAACTTTCTTGCCCTTCGCTTTCTCCGCCGCAATTTCCTCTTGGCGTTTACCGAATAAATTTGAGATTTCGTCAAAGTACTTCATGGCTTCTGGACGTTTGGGGTCGGCTTTCTTCATGCGCTCAATGTTTTCAGCCATTACCTTTTGGGAAGCCGCTTTCATGGTGGTTTTGAGTTCGTCGATTTCTTTTCGGGACACTTCAGGCATGTATCTTTTTTCAACGGGTTCATTCATCATGTTTTCCTCATTCATTCCTTGATGGTTCCAACCAGTTCCGTGACTTAAACAACGTCTTGCTGCCCAACTTTACCATTAATACGTCTTCGTATGGGCACATTTCCACGCATCTTGCGCAGACCATGCATTGGGAAGTTATGATTTTTCCGCTTTTCTGCTCGTAAACTTCGTTAACTTGCACGGGGCAAACTCTTTTGCAGACGCCGCATTTGGTGCATTTTTCTTCGTCTTTGCTGATATGAAGAATGGGTGCCCACTTAAAACCCTTAAACCTGTTCACAACCGCAAGCGAGGCGCCCGTGGGGCAGAAACGGCACCAAACACGCCTAACCGCGAAGGCACCTGCCAACGTTGTTCCCACGAATGCGATGGCAAGTATCTGCCCGATGTTTGTGCCCGCATAAGTTATGATACTTAAAGCGTAGGGATAAGTTAAGTTAACTTGGTCAACGATAACCTGCCCTTTCCATGGGACAATGAATGGAATTAACGGGTCAAGCAGTACACTGTAGGGTCGATAGTGCCCTGCTAAGAGCTGAGCCATCAGTGGCGAAACCATGATTGGCCGCGGATCCGAAAACCACAGCACCACGGGCAAAAGCAGGAAAACCAGCAGTATGACGTACCTTGATTTATGCAGTGCCACGTTGAATTTGTCTGGTACGATTCGGTAACGGATTTTGGCGGCTCTTCTAATTTGGCTCTCTAAATCCATGATGAAGCCGAATGGGCAAAGCCACCCGCAGAAAACCCTTCCCAAAACAATAGTCATCGCAAAAACAGCCACCATAACGTAGAGAAACATTATTGGGGGCAATCCGCCAGATGCAGGCGAAACGGTGTAGGAGAGAACGTAGAATATTGCCGCTAACGCGGTAGCTTGAATAACGAACCGCAGAAACGTCACTCGCGTAGAGCGGTTCTTTTTCCAGATTAGAACAGCGATTACTCCCGCTACTCCAAGGCCTCCAAGCGCAGTAAGCCGCAATATGTCGCCGACTATTCCCCAATCCATGTTTTCACGTCATTTCGGTAATTGAATTAACGAACTCACCATCGTGATTAATCCAAGCACAATCAACACGGTTCCCCCTGCTATGGCGATGTACTTGCGAAACAGCGGCGCCTTGTTCAGCAGCCACCCAGTAACCCCGCCCAAAAGAAGAATCGGCGAGAGGGTGGTTCCTAAACCAAACAACACCGCTATTCCAACGCTGCCCAATGGGCTGGCAAAGGGCAGTGAATAAATCAGGAGCGCAATCAAAGGTGGACACACGATTAATCCCCTGCTTAAACCAAGCGAGAACGCACCTAAATCGAACCCGAACCTGCCCGTTTTATGCGTCGCAGCCATGTCCTTTGCGTTTTGGATGTTGCAGTCGCAGGGTTTTCTGGATTTCAGAAAGATACTGACGCCAATAATTATGGTAACTATCCCGAAGGCAACTGAAGAATAAATTTGGAACGGCGAAATAGCCGCGTCCGAAACAAACAGCCTAAACAAACCGCTGAATAAACCGATTAAGCCGCCAATCAACGCGTAAGCCAGCACCCTTCCAGAATTAAAAAACATCGTTATCTTGACGCCCCTGCCAAAACCCGCGCCGACACCCGCAATGTAGCTGGTCACGATTGGAAGGCATGATGCGGTGCAAACCACCAGTCCATACAGCAAGCCGCCTGCAAACGCTCCTAAATACGGATTGGATATTTCAGGTATCAACGACATGCGGAGATCTCGTTGGGTGTTGATTAGAGCAAATAGTGAGGTGAAACCATTTAAATCTTACATAACTTTTGCCCTGTGCATCAACTGAAAAGTTTTACCAGAAGCCAAAAAAGAAAAAATTTTAGGGCGGAGGAATTATCCGCGTATTGTATTGTTCAATGTAGGCTAAGTGCGCTGCGTCGTAGGGGTAGCTTTCTGAGGTTGGATACGGGAATCCACTCATAGCCATGAACGGCATCGGGTTCACGGTGAAACCGAATCCGTAGCCCCATGCTCCCGGCGGATCTTTAAACCAGCAGGCTACCACAAAGAAGTAGTCGCGTTCCATTCCAGCTACTGGCGCGGAGAGGTTGGCGGTTGAGAACTGCATGTTAACTTGGTCGCCCTGTCGGCCTATCACGAACATGTCATCCGCGTTCTGCAGTAGTGGTGTGACGTCTCCGTACCTTGTGAAGGTTCCTGAAGAGGTGGATTTTGTATCCCAGAATTGGCTAAGTGTAGCTGATGACGGTGTGAGCTTCTGTATGTTTGTGGTTTGCTGGGCTGTTGTGTCTATTCCTATGTAGTCGTAGGTTACGTTCCAGAAGTTTGTGAATCTAACTTGGTAATCGCTCACGTTTGCTGGGAATAACCCAGTCATGTTTACAGTGAAGGTTCGGGCGTTGTAGTCTGAGGGCAACGGAATCTGTTTGTCCTGTGAAACTGGCAGCCAATGTCCGTTTGCATCCCTAACTTCCATAGTGGACGCGGGCGTTATCGCTGTGCCGTTGGGTACAAGTCCTTTTGCAGCTGCTTCTTTAAACATGTTTATCCATGAGTAGTAAGTATCGGCTGGACCCCAATCAACCATCCCCGTTATTACAAGTTTTATCTGCGGCGCTGAGGACAAATTGCCCAAGTCCAGCGTTAACTTGTTAAGAGATATGTTATTCCATTGGGTGCTGGCTACGCCGTTTATGCCAGGCGTGTAAACGCCGTCTTTTTGGCTGATTTGAGGCAGAACGTTTTGTCCTTTTTCATTTATCGCGCTGACTGGCGATAGAAGTGTGCCGTTACTTACGGTGTAGATTTGTCCCGTTGAGCCTTTGTTGAGGTAGTTAGTCATGGATGTGTACGCGTCGGTTCCAATTGGGTGGTCAACCACGAGCATGTATGCCGAGTCTAAATAGTAAAGTTCGTCCCATTGCTGCGAAAGCGTCATGTCAAAGTTGCCGTTGTTAGTTTTTATTATGCTATTGTCGAGTTTCACGTAGTCCCATGGGTTTCCGCCGCTGTTAACAATCGTGCCGTCCGAGTTTATGTAGCCAATGTATCCCAGCCACCCAGGGTTTGAAACGTCAGTAACGTAGGAGTAACCTGTGCCATTCCATATGTACAGGGATGGACATGAAGCGTACCCGCTGATTAAAGTGTAAGTTACAACCAAAATCATACGTCCTTCCAAATTGAAAGTACGCGTGGCACTCGTAACTCCATCATTCCAAGTAGTAAACGCAAGCACTCCTGTTCCGACGCTGAACGGGTCAGGCATGGAAATGCTGTATTCTCCAACGGGGATTAACTCTTGGTAAGGCGTCTGATGGTTTGTTCCGTCTAAGGTGAACGGTAAGGATGTGGAGCCGCTTCCCGTGCGGTTAATGGTGAGCGTGTGGTAACCGGTTTTAACGATTGTGAATGATCCCGTGAGAGTGTTCATTTTTAACGTGTGTCTTCCTAAAGCAGCGGACGATGCGTTCACGACGAATGTAACAGTTTGACTTTCTGAAGCATTCAAAGAGATAACTTGTGTAGCCACCAACACGTCGTCTATCATCATTCGCACAGTCAACTTGTCAGGTTCTGTTGAGTGGTTTTCTGCCGTTGCAGTCACGGTTGAATTTTCATTAGCCCATATTTCATATGGGTTAACAAGGATGTTAGATAGAATTATGCTACTAGTTTCTGGAGGTGCTGGTTTAAGGAGGAATGTTCCTGTTAAAGCGCCGACTGTGACGTTGTAGGTTCCTTCCGTTGTTTCGACGTCTGTGAACGCGACTATTTGTGATGAATTTCCTACTAAAGTAACGTTGGTTGAGTCTTTGAGTGCGTTGTTAATGTCCAGATTTACGGTTTGGTTGCCTTCTAAATCTCCGATGTTCGTTAAGTTAACTGAAATTTGAATTGCTTCACCCACGTGGGTTTGGGGCGGGTCGATAGTCAGGTTTATCATCGTGAATTTGGCGGGTTTGGCAGCGTTCGTTAAGACCCCTTGATTTTGAAGGTAAAAGTAGGCTCCTGCAGCCGCGCCAATTATGATTAAATCTATTATTAAGATCGCTTTTAGCTTAACCACTGCTGACCGAGATAACATTTTCTCACGCACTCCAACTATCTACTTGCTATATGAGGATTAAAGGTTTGTGCGATAGGAGCTTTTTGCAGAAAAAATGGTAATTGACAAGTTTATGCGAATAATATTTGCAGCTTTAATCGTTTGCAGTTTCATAGGCGATAAATAGTTGTCTTTGCAAGTAATTAGGCGTTAACTTATTGCTGTACTGGTGCAGTCACAAGGTTAAATATAATTACATTCGGTTAAATTGAAACACGCAAGCATGCTTTTTGGAGAAATATCAATGAACTCAAAGAAAAGTAAAATATTTGCTTTGACTTTGCTAACAGCACTTTTAGTTTTTGCAGCATTCAGCGTAAGTGCCAACGTACAATCCACAGCTACTGTAATAGTCGCAGATTCCGTCGGCGAAACTACAGACTCAGCGGCAGGAACAACCAGTCCCTGCACCAGGAACGTACGCAATGGCTACTGCTACATCACTCAATCTTACAGCAACGCATAGCAGCGGGTGGGTATTCTCACACTGGGTAATTTCAGGACCAAACCTAAGCCACGGCGGATACCCCTTCACAGCTACACCGACCGATAATCCATGCAACGTCAACCATGGCTACGGGGCAACATACGGTTATCAAGCAGTATTTACCAAAACAGACGTCACAGAGCCAACACCCACCGGAGAAGCAACAACTGCACCTTCAGCAACACCCAAATTAAGTGACGGACTATCAACTGACAACGGCCTTGAAATCGGATTAGCCGTGGTAATCATCATAATACTGATTGCCTTCGGCGTATTCGCGATGAGAAGGAAGAAATAATTCTCCTTTTCTTTTTTTTGTTCTTAGTTCTTTTTTAAAATCGATTTTTTTCAGGCGTGTCCCTATATTTTAACGTTAAGCATGGCCGTTCTAGAAAGTTTGCCCTTTTAAAAATTCCATTCTTGAACGTTATGCTGCGACTGATTCTAAACGCATTCCGGTTCAATGTGCACCGTGACCACGGCGTCTGCAAAGTGCTCCTTGGTTTCTTTCTCAACCTGAGAAGCAAGCCTATGTGCGACTTTAATTTGAATTTGTTTGGTGAAGCAGCAGTCGATGTTTATGTACCGTTTACCCGCCGCCGCGTAAGTTACTACTCGTTTGATGCGCAGGTTACCAGCGATGCTCTTGGCAACATCGTTTACTACTTTTCGCAGCTGAACCTCATTTACCTCCGCCGCTGGAATAGCTACGCCTGCAGGTTCAATGTGTACAGTTACGTTTGCAAGCGATTTTATCTCTGCCTGCATCCTTCGTTCGATGGTTTCAGTTATTTTATGTGCCTCTTCAACTGACAGTTCAGGGTTAACGTAGGCATGCAGTGTAATGTACAGTTTGCCGCCCACGAATATGGTGGAGACTTCATGCACTTCCTTCACGCCCTCAACCGTCGCCAACTTCTCGACTAACTGATCCATTTTTCTTTCTTTGTCGGAGGGCTCAATGTGAATTGTGGCATCCACGTTGCCAAAGCTGTCTTTCAAGCAGCCTTCAATCTTTGAGGCTAAGGAATGCGCATCCTGAAGACTCATAACACTTGGAACCTGAACTGACGCATCGACAAAGATTTTTGAGCTTACCTTTCGGACTTTTAGGTTCTCAGTTAAAACCACGCCTTCGCATGAGAGAATGACTTTTCTGGTTTTCTCAACCAAATCCCTCGAGGCGGTGTCACTTAGTTCCATGATACTGAATTTTACGAGTTTAAAGCTGAGGTAAGTAAGCATGGCTCCGAGGAATATGGAGGCTAAAGCGTCGCCATAGGCAAAGCCAAAGATGGCTAAGCCAAAACCCAACAGAGCTAACAGAGTGGAGCCTAAATCGGAGATAGCATCATAAAAACCCGCTTTCATGGATGTGCTTTGAACATGCTGGAACTTTTTGAATACGGTAACTCGCAATGAAGCAATGAAGAGCGCGTAGCCTATTGCGATGAAACCAGCGTATTCTACGCTCGGTTTAAGGTGCTGAGGAATTATGATGCGCATTATGGCTTCGTAGAAAATTAGGATTGCAACTGCGATTAAGACTATGCCGCCGATTAATCCGCCTATGGTCTCGAATTTTTCGTGACCATACGTGTGTTCTTCATCTGCAGGTTTCATTGCTGCTCGAACAGCAAAAAACAACATCACACTTGTCACCGCATCCAAAAGGGCGTGTAACCCGTCGCTCATAATTGCTAAGCTGTTGACAAATGCGCCTATGGTAACTTCAATGATTACGACGCTGAAAATCGCAATGGCTGAAATCTTTAGGGCTTTTAGCTTGGTTTTTCCTTCGAGTGGGTTCTGCATTGTATTAGTCTAACTATGCTCATTGTAGGGGCGATTTAAGAATTGTGGGTTCCTGATGCCTAATTGACTTTATGAACTCGTTTTTTCGGGGTTTCTAATTTAAATAATTCTTAACTGATTTTAACCCGATGAAGTTGTTAACGCTTTTCCGTGGCGACTCAGCTGTACTTCGAGGCAACTTTCTACTCATCACTGTAAGCTGGGTAATACTGTTTGCGGCGCAGCCAATCCCAGACACCTACGCAAGCCTTTTCTACCTTCATTTGGGCGCAAACACTCTTCTGTTGTCTATAATTGGTTTCGCAGGTTCCATCGCGGTCGCATTGGTGCAGTTTCCCGGCGGCTACTTGGCGGATAAGCATGGCAGAAGAGGACTCATAGTCTCCATGACTTTCGGGTTAGCCATTGGGAGTTTATTTTTCATTTTTGCTCCTTCATGGCCTTTCTTGCTTATTGGGCTGTTAATCCAGAACGTTTGCTCAATCTACGGTCCAGCGTTGATGTCTATGGTTATCGATTCGTTGCCGCCTGAAAACCGCGGAGCAGGCTTCAGTTTCCAATCGGTTATAACCACGCTCGTTTTGTTGCCCGCTCCGTTAATCGCCCAGTACCTTGTGGTTACCTTCAACTTTGACTTGGGCATGCGAATTGCCTACACCTTTGTTGCGGCAGCTTACTTCATCATCGCCGTACTGAGGTTGAAACTAAAAGAAACCCTGCCCCCGACGGAAAAAACCCGGCGCCCAAGCTTCATCGGCGCATTACGCGACTACCCTAAATCGGTGAAAGCAGGCATCTACGTTTGGCGCAAAGTCCCAAAATCCGCTTTCAACCTCTTCTTAGCTATCATAATCGTAAACGGGCTCGTTGTGAGCTGCCAAACATACTTTGTAGTTTATGCTACGTCGATTCTCAAAATTTCTCTGGGTCAATGGGCAATCGTCGTGGCTTTTCGGTATCTTAGTATCGCTGTTCCAGGTATAATTGCAGGGTTAACCATGGATGTCATGGGAAGAAAACGCTTCCTCATTCTGGGTTATTTGCTTTATGTTCCCGGAATGCTATTGTTCATCAACGCCGACTTCAACATGCTGTTGCTCGCGTTTTTTTTCTTCGGTCTTGGCAATCTTTTACAGCTGAACAGTTACCAGGTTCTGATGGGTGACTTGGTACCACGAGGCTTAAGAGGAACGGTTACTGGCTGCCTCCAGTTCTTCATGTTTCTTATGCAGGCTATTCTCCAAGTCATAGTGGGTTTACT
>CAIUPH010000076.1 GCA_903901015.1 Candidatus Bathyarchaeota archaeon
AAGTAGGTGCATTTGCCGTGGAAATGTTTCTCGTACCATTCGTCAAAGTTAGGTATGTTCCGCTGTTTCACAACTCGTGCGAAATGTGGACAGTGAACATGAACCTCGAATTTGCCCTCGTATTTCGTGGTTATATCCCAGATATGGTTGAGTACCCACTCGTACTGTTCAGGAGTCGGAGTTAAATCCAAGGTTGCTCTTGCTCTTCCACTGGGCACCAGATGATTGTACCAGACAAAATTCGCGTGGTACTTGTCAGCTAATTCTGCAACATGGTCGAGGTGCTGATAGTTTATTGTGGTTATGGCGCAGGCTAAGCCGTTGAGGATTTTGCCCGCGGATAACTTTTCGATGGCAGCCAACGCTTTCTTGTAGCTGCCTTTTCCTCGTAACTGGTCGTTTATTTCTTCGGGTCCATCGATGCTCACGGATGTCCAAACCTGGTTTTTTACCAAGTTGTCGTAGATTTTTCCATCCACGAAAACCCCGTTGGTTAAGAGGCAAACGTTTAAGCCCTTGCTCTTGGCATAGGTGACGATTTCAAAGATGTCTGGGCGCGTTAAGGGTTCGCCGCCTTTAATACCGAACCATCTGACGCCGAAGTCGCTGACTTCATCGACCAAGTGGAACGCTTCTTGAGTTGTCATTTCTCTTGGCGACTGCTTGCCCGTGGCGTCGACGTTGCAGTATTTGCAGCGTGCGTTGCAGGCGCCTGTAGCGCGCCAAGAAGTCATAAGTAAAGGACCTTTCTTATCTGTCAAAGTAAAACCCACCCTCAAGTTCTCTTAGGTAATTCATTGTTTACCTTAAGGGTTCTATCCGTCTTAAAAAAGATTGTGCGATTCCATTGTTTTGGGGGTTTTGCATTTTTTCTGTTCTTTTCAGGCGGCGCGTTGGAAAATGGGGTTTTCCGCAAAGTTTATAGTGAAATAGACACCTAGACAATCATTCTTGGGGGCAACGGTCAACGCAAATCAAAATCAAAGTCGCACTTATCTTGGTATTATTACTTATTTCTTTGGTTTCCGCAGCCTTCACCCTGCAGTCAAACTCTAACGTTGTAGGTGCGCAAACCAGCGGCAGCATAACCTCCGCTAATTCGAACCTGCTCCAGTACGAGTGGCCCCAATTCATGGGTGACTCATCTTTTTCGCGTTTCTCCGCTGGACCAGCCCCCGACACATCAAGCATTCTCTGGAAAGCCAACGTTTCAGGCATACAAACCTACATCTCCGCCTTCGACGGCTTGATTTTTGTGGGAACCAACACATCCGTTGTGGCGCTTAACGGGCAAACTGGCGAGCAAGCTTGGAAAACCGACATCCCAATGCCAAGACCTTGGCCTATAGCCTACAAAATCGACGATTCCCACATGGTCGTGGAAGGCACGTGTCTTGACCCCAAAACAGGCAATATCCTGTGGACCAGCTCCAACTTCACCGAGGACACGGGCATCTTTAGCAGCAACGTTTACAGCCCCGAAGAGAAGATGTTCTACATTAAAGTCGGCTCCTACATCCAGGGCTGGAGTTTCGCTGACCCCTCCCATCCGCCAGTGAAGGCTTGGGAAACTTATGTTCCAGGCGGCGGCGAAACCGGCATCGGAACAACCTATGGAGACGGCTTGGTTTTCCCCGGGTCCTTCATGAACCAGCAGATGGCGCTCAACGCCTCAACGGGAAAAGTTGTC
>CAIUPH010000077.1 GCA_903901015.1 Candidatus Bathyarchaeota archaeon
AGTTGCCCTTCAAGAAAGAAATTATCCATTATAGAAGAAACTTTCACTTAAGAAAGAAAGGAATACAATTTCACGAAAGAAAGTAACGTAAGGATGCGTACTATACTCAAGCCTAACTGACTGTTTATATTATGTATTAAACAAAACTTACCTGGGACAAATGCCATAAATAAAGCATATTTGAGTCAACAGATGAATACTTTAAGCATATTCACTATATTCACTTACTACATTAAGATGGAGCAAACTTAGAGCATATTCTGAATTCATAATGCTCATATTCTCAACGAATCTAAAGAGAATAATTGATGCAAAATGGCTCACTGTCCTAGTTGCGGTAAAGAAGTTAACAAACCTTCAAGAGAACTGAAAAATCATACTTTCACTATTCAAGCTTATACTTGTGGAAAATGCCACCATAACTTCAAAGTTACAGTCAACCAATCATTTTACATTGTATAATCTTAGCCAGTATCATTTCTTAATCTAATCATCTAAAGCGGATGGAAAGCTGGCTAAGCTGATTTGCATATTTAGAGCTTATTCTTTGCTTACTTGCTAAGTTTAAGTTTTTGGTTTTCTGCATGGGCAATACATGCTGTGGTTAGATTGTTTATGTTTTAGTTTTCCTTCTTCAACAATTATCAGGTGCCCACAGTTCTTGCATCTAAGTTTGCCTTCTTTGTTTCCCATAGATTTAGCTCCCTGCCAGATGCTTTCTTCTTGATGCAAGTACAACTGCAAATGCTGTTATAGCTATGACTGTTATGCTTAATGTGGCTGGAAACTCTGAAACAGTAGGTGTTGGAGTTGGTGAAACAGAACTTGCTGGTATTGTTAATGTTTGTATTGAACTCCAATCGCTTTCTGTACCATTAAAAGTATCAGAGTTAATTATTGGATACCTGTGTACATATCCTATTAACTCTTGAACTTGAAAATCAACTCCTGTTCCGTATGGTATATTTGATGGAAAAAGGTAGTCCAACTGATAACTTACGGTTGTGAAATTGGTATCCGATTGTTTTAGGTATCCATCAGACAGATGAGTAATGTATGTCCAATTACTATCCAAAGTGCTTTTCATGCGAATATTAAACATCAGGTCAACTGTTTGACCAGAATTGTATGGGTCGCTTGAATTGTATGGGATAGTGTAAGGTGTGAAGGCTTGATTTGTAATAGAGAACTCAACAGTTTTATTCTCAACATAGCCCTGCACAACCCTGCTATTGCCATATTGGTCAGTGATTGTGTTAGGGGTAGAAACATAATATGAGTTGTCAATATACCTAACAGAAAATTCTGGTACAGATGGTTTAGGTATTGACTGAGCAGATGCAGATTCAATCATCATCAGGCTTGAGATAGCTATGATTAGAATAATGAATACTGCAAAACCTTTGTTTGTTGTGTCCATGCTTACATCTGGATCTGGTTTTCATTATAAGGCTTCTCGTACAGGACTCTTGACTGGGGTTAGTCAAAGTTTCTTTACTAAGCAAACGAACACTGTTCTATAACTAATTTTGATTTACCCAATTAATTGATGCAGTTCCATTATACTCCAAATTATAGGATGTCCCCACAGTATTCATTCCATTGAAGCTATCTGATGAGAATTCAAAAATTAGCTGAAAGCTTTGGGTTTGATGAGAAATGCCTATAGTGAAGGTTCCATTATTTAGAGGATAGGTTGTTCCTCCTGGAATTTGAGCAATAAATCTTTGTGCATAAAGCCGTAGGTAGAATTGAGAATAATCTATTCTTATGTCGTTTCCACTGAGGTATGTGACATTTACAGTTATAGTTACTTTAGAATTATTGCCTATTTCTTCTCTGCCAGACTCGGTATAGCTGACATTTAATGCGCCGCTTGAAGGTGGTGAACTTGAGTGGGGGAGAATAGTTGGTAAAATGTTTGGAGTTTGATTATTCCAAGTTAATCCAATATTGATTCCTATGCTGAGAGATGCAACAAACACCAATACTATGATTGCGACAGTTGTTTTCTGCATTTAATAGTCAACATTTGATTGAATTATCGTCAATAAAAGAATTCTCGTAAAGGTTCTTTGACTTGTTTTAGTCAAAGTTTCTTGACTAAATTAGTTTTGCCTAAACGCTCCAAAATTAGTTCTTAAGAATTGGAATCCGCCCTGACTGATTTGAACATTTATAGAATATCTTAAATGAAAATCAGGATAAATAGAGTTCAGGTATCTAAGTTGACTCTTAAACCAAGATTAGATGGAATAGGTTGGGTTTTATTTATTGTTGGATTATTTTTTGCATTCATAGCAATAGCTTATCCACTTTTTAGATTACCCAATTACCAAGCTAATTTCAATCTTTTTATGCCTATAGCGTTTGTGATAGCTTTTGCATTCGTTTTTTATCAGTATTATAGACAAAGCCATATCAAAAAGCAAAATAGCCAATTAAATTCAAAAGCGCAGTAAACTTATCTTTATCATCTAACGCTCCACACTTAAGTTTTAATGGTCATTAAATAGCTCTTCTTGCTCTCCAGCCAGCTCCAAGAAGGAATTGGTATGAAGATTAAATGTGTAAGATTCCCATGTGAAGTATGTGGAGAAAATAAGATAGTGTCAAGTATCCAAGTTTTCTTTAGGAAGAATGGAGAGGTATCCTATGCTAGGGCTAGGCATTATGGAGCAGATAAGAAGTTCTATTATCATCAGCAAAGCCTAGAGTATACCAATAGACGACTTAGAGAATTAACTAATATTGACCCAACTATTGACCTGCATAAAGAATCTAAAACCAATATCGTTGAACAAACTAACAATGAATTAAGGTCTAAACTAGGATTAGTGGCGGGCGGGGAGGGATTTGAACCCTCGACCCCCAACTTAGGAGGCTGGTGCTCTATCCGTACTGAGCTACTCGCCCAACTTGATAGCTACTTCAAAACAGCAGATACCTATACAAACCCTTCTAAAATCAAGAAACTATTGCTACATTTAGGCGGCAAGGGCAAAAGCGAAACCAATAAACTAAGAATGCTTGGAGAGTTAAGAAGCCTCTTTGATGTAGCCTTCCACCGCTTCGTCAGATAGCATAACAAACTTCTTTGTCGCCATCGGAATCACGGCAATCTTTATCCTGACTGGCAACTGCCTTGCCTGTAGGGCTTTCACTAAACATTTCACTGCAAGCTTTATGCTTTTTTCGAGTGTTAAATCTTCACGGTACTCTTCTTTAAGCATCGGCAACACAGTTTCTGTTCCTGCACCTACCGCCGTGGCTTTGTATCCCGTGTAGTTTCCGCTCGGATGAGTTCCGAAGACATGTGGACCTGACTTGTCGACTCCGCCCAAAATCATGGCAACTCCGAAGGGTCGTCCACCGCCATTCTGCGTGTACCTTTGCTGTATGTCGCATATTTTTTGGGTTACTTCTTCTAAATCGATGGGTTCATCGAATGTCAGTTTGTTGCTTTGCGCGTCGATGCGTGCTTGATCGATTAGCACTCTTGCGTCGGAACCTAAACCTATGATGGCTGCTCCAACGTGTTGGTCTACTTGAAAAATCTTCCATGAACGCCCCACTTCTTCAAGGGCTTCAATGTTTTCTTCTGAACCAAGAACCACGCCTTCTCCACATCGAATACCCAGAATGGTGCCTCCGCGATTCACCAGTTCCCGTGCATACTCAACTTGGTAGAGCCGTCCGTCAGGTGAGAAAACGGTGTTATTACGGTCATATGCTCCTGGTTGTGCAAATGCAGACATAGCGTTGCCTCTGTTGTGCGATGTAACTGTAAAATTTCCGGGCTTATTTAAGGATGCGCTCGGTTCACCTTGATTGGCTTCATAGCTGATTCTTTGAAGACACAATTACGTTAGCTATTTCAAAACAGCAGATACCTATACAAACCCCTTCCTGACGATTTTTATTATGTAGGGCAGTGTTCCAAGCCTACAGATGTCGCTTGTTTGAGGAGTTTGGTTAATTCAGGTTTTGCCCTGTCAATGTTGCCTATTGAGATGTGGCGGGTGTTACCGTTTTTTTCAGCTACTCTGCGGGTCTTAAGAAGGTTCGAGTAGAGGCTTGCTCCCATAGCAAACTCCAGGTCCACGTGGTCTTGATAGTGGCTTATCCAAACGAAGTCTTTGTCGCCTTGTTTGTAGGTGATTTTTTCGTTCTTAACGAATTCGACGGTTTCTGGGGCGTTGTTTTTGATTAGGATGCGCAAGTATTGGATGGTTTCTTTCTGGGCTGATGGGAGATTGCCTGGACTTTCATCTATAGTTCTTTGATTTGCCATAAACAAAACCGCTTATCTGGAAAAAAGGATGCGGTTGGGTCTAAACCCCACAGCAAACACCGCCTAGTCGATAGCACTTTGCCAAGATGCATCTTTGACGTTATCTCAGAGTCATCTTGCAGCTGCTTAACGGCCAATACTGCGTGTCTCCGTGAAGCTTGTTCCTCAACCGGCAATACAATTTTCTTTTCATCGTATATTATGGTTTGTTGGCACCCTAAGCCGACAACTAAATGCCTACAGAACTTACTGAGTTCTGAATTTGGCAGCGCGGTTAGCAATCAACGTAGCCACAGCGCCAGCGGCAACGCCCGAATCGATGTTAACAACCGCCAAACCCAGCGGACACGATTGAAGCATAGCCATCAATGTGCCCACGCCTTTTCCGCCAAACCCGTAGCTGTTCGAGGTCGGCACCGCAATGACTGGAACGTTAACCATGCCTGCAACCACCGAGGACAAGGCGCCTTCCCTGCCTGCAACCACGATGATTACGTCAACATCTTTGAGGATTAAATCTTTGAGCGGCGCAAGAACCCTGTGGATTCCAGCCACACCCAAATCGTAGGAACTGAAAACTTGGCAACCCATTTCCTGCGCAACCACCTTTGCCTCTTCAGCCACGGGAATATCTGAGGTGCCAGCGGTTAAAAGCCCGATTTTTCCGCCTGTAGATTTAATCGTGAAACCTTTCTTTTTTATGATTACCATTCTTGCTTTTTCGTTAACCTCAATCGCTGTATCCTTGGGCAAAGCCGCTTTTAATGCTTCAACCTGCTCTGGGCTGGTTCTGCTAACGATTACCCTGCCGCTTTCCCCGAGCATACACAGAGTTATTTCAACCACATCTTTCGCCGTCTTATTCTCTGCCAAAATTATTTCGGGAATGCCCTTGCGGTTTTCCCTGTTAGAATCGATTTTTGCAATTCCCTCGATTTCCGCAATCGCCTGCAAACGTACCAGTTTCTCGGCTTCCTCAACCGTTAACTCGTTTTTAGCGGTTTTCTCAAGAATTTCCTTCACAGTGTACAAGTCGGTTCACTACTTGCTTTCAAGAACCACAAGTAATATATCGTTTTTGCCTTTTAGATAGTTGCAAGCGGTCGATTTGGATGGCTACGTTTTCTAAGATTGTTGTGTTTGATTGTCAAGTTGCGGGTGTTGCAGGAGATATGGTTCTTGGTGCATTGCTGGATTTGGGTGCAGACCAAGATAAGGTTACTTCTGCCATAAAAAGCCTCGAGAAGCCTGAATATGGCTACAAAGATGTGGTGGTGGATATCCAGCGGGTTATGCGTAGGGGTTTTTGCGCCACCAAAATCGACGTTACCGCACGGGGAAAAACCCGAAAAGACGCCAGCCAACTCATCAGAATCGTCGAGGAAACCGCCAAAAACCTAAAACTCTCGCCAAAAGCGCAAAAGTACGCTTCAAACGTTATCCACACACTGGTTGACGCTGAAACCCAGCTTCACGGTCATCACCTTCATGATGCACACTTGCACGAAGTCGGATTGGTGGATACCGCCGCAGAAATAATCGGTTCCGCCGTCGCCATGGACGACCTCGGCTTCTTCGAAGCTAAACTCTATGCCACGCCCGTCTCGGTTGGCGGTGGATTGTTCGAGTTTTCGCATGGCACCGTTTCAAGTCCCGCGCCTGCTGCTTTGGCTATTTTCCAATCCAAGAATTTCCCCATCAAAGGCGGACCCGTCGAATCGGAGCTTGCGACTCCAACGGGGGCATCGATTATCGTTAATTTAGCTTCAGAAGTCAGCAGTTTCTATCCATTGATGGCTCCAGTTAAGGTGGGTTACGGCGCAGGCAACAAAGAGTTCCCCGAAATCGCCAATCTCCTCCGCATAACAGTGGGCAAACCCATTGAGGACGGTTTGGAGGAGGATCAAATAGCAGTTTTAGAAACCAACGTCGATGACGTTTCAGGCGAAATAATCGGTTACTGCGTCGAGCGTCTTTTGGCGGAAGGCGCAAAAGACGTCTGCGTC
>CAIUPH010000078.1 GCA_903901015.1 Candidatus Bathyarchaeota archaeon
GGCGAAGGGGTATGACCCGATTGCGATTCGTTACCTGTTGATGTCTACGCATTACCGCCAGCAATTCAACTTTACGTTCGAGGGGTTGGAGGCGGCTAAGGGTGCGGTGGATAGGCTGCGGAATTTTGTTCGGCGCTTGCACGATGTTGACGGCAAGTACAGCCAAGGAAAAGTCGCGACTTTCACTGCTAAAGCCGAAGCATGCTTTGGCGGCTCCATGGATGACGACTTAAACATTGGCATTGCATTGGCATCCCTTTTCGACTTTGTGCGTGAAATCAACAATCTCCTCGACGCAAACATGGTAAGCAAAGCGGAAGCGGCTGACATTGGCGGTTTAATGATGAAGTTCGATGCAGTCTTAGGCGTAATCGGGAAAGTGGAAGTTGAAGAAGCATTGCCCACAGACATCGACATGCTGGTGCAGAAACGTGAGGAAGCCCGCAAAACCAAAAACTGGAAAGAAGCCGACGCCATCAGAGCCCAGCTTAAAGCCCTGGGCATTGTGCTTGAGGATACAGCGCAGGGCGTTCGATGGCATAAAGAGAAAGCTTAGGTTTTGCCATCTAAATTCCATTCTTTTGTCATGTATTTTTCTTTGTAGAGTTTATTTGCTAATTCCAGTTCGGTCGGCGTTAATTTGCCTTCTTCAAGCTGGATTTTCAAAATTGCCCTGAACCCCTGCGCAAGGGCGTTGGCAACGGTGTCTGGCGAGATTTTGTGTCCGAGTTCGGTTTGGATGCTGGTGATTTTGCGTTTGGCGATGTCGGCTGCTTGTGTGCAGCTGGCGTCTTTGAGTTTTAGGAGTTGAAACATCTTGGGCAAATCCACGCTGCGAAGTATTGTTCCATGTTGAAGGACGACGCCGCGGGTGAGGGTTTGGCTGCTACCCGAGATTTTTCTGTCGTTTACGGTCAGGTTTGGGCAATTTTTTGAGTCTCCGCCGCTGAAATCAGCTGTAACTCCCAAAAGACGGAGCGCATCGGTTATTGCCCCGTAGATTTTCACGTAAACAGCAGTTATGTCGTTTGAACCCAAGTCTGACGTTTTGGCGACGACGCTGTAGGTAACTTCGCCCTCGAAGTCGTGGTAGACTGTTCCGCCGCCGCTGATACGACGCACAACATCAACGCCCAATTGTTTGCAAGCATCCAGGTAAACCTCGTTTTCAGGATTTTGGTTCCTGCCGACGCTCACCGCGGATGGGTGCCAACGGTAAAACCGCAACGTATTTGGCACTTCCCCAGCGATTCGCGCATTCAAGATTACCTCGTCGACTGCCATGTTCATGAAGGCATTGTTGGTTTCTAAGGGAAGCAAACGCCAGTTATCCATAGTCTCATCCTTTTCTTAGGGGAAAACGTAGGTGAGCTTAAAACTGTTGTGCAATTTAATCTAGTTAAAGCCGCAGTCAATTTGTTGATATGTACTTATGCTTGTTTTAAAGTAAAGTAAGCGTGGATTATTCATGGTTGCCCGTAAATTCACCGTTTTACTTGAACCAGCAGAAGAAGGCGGTTTCATAGTCAAATCCGTGGAGCTACCAGTTGCAACACAAGGCGAAACCAAAGAAGAAGCCTTAAACAACATAAAAGAAGCCATCGAAGGCTATCTTGAAGCTAAAGCAAAGCTTGAAAACAAAATTAAAAGTAAAGTCGCTATCCACAAAGTTATCATAAAAGTGTTACCAGAAGTGACAGTTAGCAAAGAGGAAGAAAAGGAAATTAACCACTCAATTCAAGAAATGAAAAATGACGGTTTTGTATCGCTTGATGAACTCAAGGATGCCTAACAACTAACTTGTAGATAAAGCCTTAAAACCTGAATCTGCATCTCTAAGTTGGCAAGAGGCATTTACATTGAAGGTTATCTCTGGTCCAGCATCCAAAGAACTCGCTGAAGCAGTTTCAGGGCAAACTGGTTTCCAAAACGTTCCTGTTGTATCCAAAGTTTTCCCTGACGGCGAATCCTACGTCCGCTTAGAAGGCGACGTGAAAGGGGAAGATGTCGCAATCATCCAAACCACTTGTCCGCCCATGCAGGATGGACGACTTTTCCAGTTGGCGTTCATGGCTGACTCAGCGAAACGCGGGGGCGCAAAAAAAGTCACGGCGA
>CAIUPH010000079.1 GCA_903901015.1 Candidatus Bathyarchaeota archaeon
AGAGTGTTTCGCTAGCAGAAATATCCATCATCATTAGCCCCGATACAATTTTGGGGTAAAAATCTGTGCTTTTCTCGGGCAAGAGTTCATGTTGTTGCGCTATTTCTGCTACTGTCTTCGCGTTAATCGGGTTAACCAAAAAAGCGATGTCTGCTTCGCCGCGGTTAACTTTCTCCACGGCGACTTTGGTCCATCGCACGTAGAGAATGTTTTTATCCATGCTCAGCTCGCCCGTCCGCAGGATAAACTTGAAGACTATATCTCGCAGGATTACGACATCGAAGATTTTGGTTTCCTTGGAAACGTTTGCATTGACAAAGTCATAAACGGCTTTATCATGCTTCAACAGTAACCCGTAGGCTTTTTTGCCATCGTAAACGCAGAATGCATGCTCGTTAAAGTGGTTTTTCAGGAAATTTTCCAGTCCATCAACTGATGGCTCAACGTCTACGACTTCGAAGAAAAACTTGAAAGCATGCACTAAGTCATCTGTGAGCTTGTAATCTTTAAGCAGCCGATGCGTAGGCAGAACGATGAGTCCTTCTTCTTGGACGGGCACCAGGTAGCTCATGTGGAAATTGAAGGCTGAATCCTGCGTCCATTTGCCTTTGCTTTGCATTTCGTCGCGGTAAGCCAAGGCGCTCTCGTATCGGTGGTGTCCATCGGTTATCACCATCGTTTTAACGCTTAATTCAGCCTGCCACTGCTTGATTTTTTCCGGGTCAGTCACAACCCAAACCGTATGCTTAACCCCAAGCGAATCAGTCACTTGGACAGCTGGCTTGGTCTTTGCGGTCTCCTCGAGGAACGCTATCGTTTTCTTTTCGGGGTCTTGATAGATTAAGAATACTGGTTCAAGGTCCTTTTGCACGGTACGCAGCATGTTTAACCTGTCGGCTTTTGGCGCTTTATAGGTGGCTTCATGGGGAAAAACCATGTTTTCGCTGTAAGGGTAAAGCCGAAGGGCAGCAATTATTCCTGTGCGAGCGTATTTTTTGCCGTCAAGCTCGAATTCTTGACGCGATACAAAAATCGCAGGCTCAGTTTCCTTAGCCATTACTCCTTCCTTTAGCCATTGCACGATGCGTTCGTTGGCGATTTGATACTTGTTCTCTTCAAGTGGCAAAATCAAGCGGCAGTAATTGTACGGCGACTTCTCATAGTACTCTTTCTGCATTGCCACGTCGATTTTGTCGTAGGGCTGAGTAATTAAATCCTCGGGGTCCCCGACTTTCTGTGTGTACCGTATGGCTTTGAAGGGTCTAATGTCAACCAACAATGTCAACTCACATTTTTTTCCAACGCTTCAATGACGGCTTTCGCTATTTGGATGCTTGCTTTAAGTTGGGCTTCCTGCGTCTGCGCACCCATGTGGGGCGTCGCGATGACGTTGGGCAAGGTTAAGAGTTTACTGTTTTTGGGCGGTTCCTCCTCAAAAACATCCAGCGCCGCACCAGCCACTTTGCCCGAAACGAGGGCTTGATAAAGCGCTTCCTGGTCAACGACTCCGCCGCGTGAACAGTCAATTAGCATTACGCCGGTTTTCATGAGGTTGAATTCTTTTGTGGAAATCATATGATGGGTATGCAGCGTTAGGGGCACGTGAATAGTTATGAAGTCGGCTTGCGGCAGCATTTCACCCATCGGAACAAAGCGGTCGTAAACGCATTCTTCCACGGGCAACACGTTCATACCAAGAGCCACTGCGAAACGCTCCACCGTTTTACCGATATAACCGCAGCCGATAACTCCGAGGTTTTTGCCGTTGAGTTCGTGACCGATTAATTTTTCTTTTTCCCATTGACCCTCGCGCAGGCTGGTGGTTCCCTGCACGATGTTTCGCGCCAACGCAAACATGTGGCCGAGGGTTAATTCTGCAACGCTCATGTACGAGACGTGGGGTGTGTTCACGAGTGCGATTCCGAGGGCTTTTGCCCTTTCGAAGTCAATGTTGTCTAAGCCTTCGCCTGCGCGTCCGATTAGGCGCAGTTTTTTGGCGTTTTCGAGCAGTTCACCCTTGACTTTGGTGGCTGACCGTACGATTAAAACGTCGTAGTCGCCGATGATTTTGGGCAATTCAGCTTTAGGCATATCCCAGGCTTTTGTAACATGGTAGCCTTTTTCTTCCAGAAGCCTTAAGCCTTCAACGAATATCTTATCGCTAACTAGGATTCTAACAGTCACTACAATCCCCAAATCTGGTCGATTAAGCCGATAACTTCTTCGATGCCTGCAAGGTTCCATTCGCCCATGTGTCCAATGCGGAAGGTTTTCTCCGCTAGTTTACCGTAGCCGCCAGATATCATGTAGCCTTTTTCGGCTAGTTTCTGGTTTAGTTCCTTAACGTTCTTGCCCAACGTGTTATGTATGCAGCTAACGGTTATGGATTCGGCGCCTGCTTCGGGGAACATGGCGAAATGCTGTTTTGCCCATTTCTGGGTGTAGTTTGCCATGTCCAAGTGGCGCTGGTAGACTTTTGCGTAGGTTTCTTGGAGCAACAGGTCCATGCGCCTGTCCAATGCGTAGAGGAGTGAGATGTTTGGGGTGAATGGGGTTTGATGTTTCTTTTCAAACTCAAAGATGTCGACGAGGTCGGTGTAGGCGCCGCGGTTTGGAACCTGCTTTGCCCGCTCGATTGCGCGGTCTTTAACGAGTGCAACCGCTAAGCCAGGTGGCAGAGCGAAGCATTTTTGGGTTGAGCCGAAAACGATGTCGCAGCCGAATTCGCTTGGCAAGGTTCTGTCGCCTGCCATCGAAGATACCGCGTCCACCGCAAAAATGACTTCGGGGTATTCTTTGCGCATCATCTTGCCGATTTCAGCGATTGGGCTTCGTACACCTGTGGAGGTTTCGTTGTGGCAAACCGTTAATGTGTCATAGTTTCCGCCGTCGAGTTTCGCTGCAATTACCTCGGGTTTAACGGCTTTGCCCCATTCAACGTCTAAGACGTCGGCTGTTTTGCCGCAGGAAGCGATGGTTTGGGCGCACCGCTGCGAGAACGCGCCGTTAACACAAACTAAGGCTTTCTGTTTTACGATGCTTCGACCAATTATGTCAAACCACAATGTACCTGATGAGGTGGTGACTGTGGGTTTGCAGTCGGGTTGCAGCTCGAAGAACTTGGCGAGTTTGCTGGTTATTCCGCCGTAGAATTCCGCGAACTCCTTTTCTCGGTGACCAATCATGGGGCGGGTTTGTTCACTTAGGATTTCTTGGCCAACTTCGGTTGGTCCAGGAATCAAGAGTTTCTTGTGCATCGTAGAGCCTCAGCAAAAGAGGGTAAGGCTTTAAAATATAAGGCTTATGCGCGTAAACCAGCGTGTTTCAAACGTTAATGCCCATTAAATTCGAAGAAATGGAAGTGTGAGAAAAGACTATAGCCTTTTATTTGAAGGAAAAACGTTTAAATTTGGTGTATGCATTATTAATAATCAACAGTCAGTTAGTTAGTGCTCGTTAAAAACGAGTTTTTAGCCGTTTTTCAATAAAAAATTGGAATATATCGATTTCCGCAATCTGGTTCTTAAGCATTAACAGCAAACTGTGTTTTGAGAATGAAGGAGAAGCAGGGAGAAGGAGAAGGCTTCAATGTACACGTTTAAATCCTATACTTTAAAGTCCGAGTTGTTTCCAAGTTTCCTAATCGTACTATTCGGATCCATAGACTGCGTAACCACAGCCATCGGCGTCTTGTTCTTTGGCGCCTCAGAAGTTAACCCATTTTTAACGGGCATAGTCAGCACTAGCATCATAGCGTTTTTAATCGTGAAGATTTCAGCCACAATCCTCATCGGTACAACATATATTTTTGCGAAAAGAACCCTGAATAAAGCGGCAAACAAAGAAAGCAGGTCCTTTAGAATCTCAAGCAAACTCATGAAAGGAGCCTACGCGGGACTGATACTGTTCTTAATCATCGTCGTCGTAAACAACCTCTTAGTCCTCTTAGCCTAACCACTTTTACGGTACCAAACTCGCCTAAAAACGCAAAATTGTTTAGCGGTAGAGCACAAATCAAATATTCTGGGTCCGACAAATCTAAAATACCCTAGACATCAGAGGTTAAGGAAAGAAACGCTTAACTGTTGATGTTTAGATATTAAGGGGTTTAGAGGAGAAAAAAAATGCCGTTCAACCTATTCCGCAAGAAGAAACACCCCGAACAGGAAACACCAGCCGTGCCTCCTCAAGAAGAACCCGCGCAGCCCACAGAGGAAACAGTGGAAGCGCCAGCTGTACCCGCTAAGGAGCCACCGCAAGAAATCGCCCAGCTTATCCAGGAAGCACCTCAGGAACCTGCACCTGCGCCAACCGAGCAAAAACCCGAAGCCACCCAGCCACCCATAGAACAGAAAACCGCAGTCCCAGAGCCCCCGAGCAAAACCTACCTCAAAGCCATGCCCCTGCGCGAATTATCCGACCTTGAAGGCATCAAGACAGAAGTTAAAAACGGCAACATCATAATCTTACGCGTTACACCTCTTGCAGGAAAAAGCATCGAGGACGTAAAAACCGCGGTAAACGACCTCTACCAGTTTGCTGAATCCATAGGCGGCGACATCGCTCGCTTGGGTGAAGAACGAGTCGTGATTTGCCCAAAGACCATTAGGATTTGGCGTGAAAAATCGCCTGCGCCAGTCGGCAAGAGTGAACCTTTACCTGCAACAGCATAGAAGCGCCAGTTTAGCTGGAGGCTATCCACTACTTTTCTGGTTTCCAAACTAGCAATCTTAGATTTGGAAGGATTCTCCAGTTTTCGGAGCAACCGCGTCCAGACCAAGCTCGGTTTTAGCCCATTCAGCCAGCAGTTCGCAGTTGCCTTCCGCGCCGTGGACAGCGAAAACTTTGGGGTGCCCGCCGACTTTACGCAGGGCATCTCTAAGTTGGCTTGCTCCGCAGTGTGGGGAGAAATCGAATTTTTTCACGGATGCTTTTATTTTGGTTGCTACGCCGTCGATTGTGCACATTCCTGTATCCATCAGTATCTGCCCAGGGGTGCCTGGAACCTGAAAGCTAACGAGGAAAATCGCGTTGTTGGTTTTTTTGCCGATTTTTGAAACAAAGAACTGTGATGGTCCGCCTTTTAGCATGCCTGATGGAGAAATGATTACGCTTGGATTCCTGACTGCGCGTCTTCTATCCCTCCAACCTTGAATCCATTCTGCTGAGTTAATTGCGGTTGCGAACAACTTGGGGTTTTTCAAGTATTCGCCGTGGTTCATCATTATCCTGCTGACTTCCCGAGCCATGCCGTCCAAGTAGACAGGGTACTTAAATTTGTGATCATACAATACAGACGCTATTTCTTGAGCTCTTCCAACGCCGAAGGCAGGAACCAAAACAGTTCCCCCAGTCTCCACAACTTCGGTTGCTGCTTCGATGAATTCTTTTTCAACTATTGACCGCTCAGGATGATCGTCTTTTGCGTATGTGCTTTCGATTACAATGGCATCGAGGTCGCCGGCTTCCTCCATTTTAGCCCCCTTCAAGAGTTTACTGTCGAAAGTGTTGAAGTCGCCTGTATAGAGGAAACGTTTTCCGTCGGCTTCGATTAGAACCTGGGAGCTTCCCGGTGTATGTCCCGCGTTTAGGAGTTGAAAATTCATGTCTCCCAACGACTCGTTAGCTTGGTAGTTCAAATGGATGTTGTTGCTGACCATTGTTTTCAATTCGAGATACTCGAAAGGCAACATGTAGCTGGAATGGTGAATAAGGTCTTGGACCAGAAGCTGGGTAAGTTCCATGTTCAAGATGTTTGTGTAGAGCGGTCTTTTTCCTTGAACGTAGAATAATGGAATTGCACCTGAATGGTCAAGGTGACTGTGAGTTAACAGGATAGCGTCGATCTCCTTCGGCGGCACATGCATAGGGAAACCTATTTCGTCGCCCAACATAACTCCGTAATCGACCAGAACCTGAGTTTTCTCAGATTTTACTGTAATTCCCATTCTTCCGACTTCGCGGGCGCCGCCCAAAAATTTTATCTGCAAAGCGTATCAATCCGTTTTTCAGTGGTAGTCAAAACAATAATTCATCTCATCCGACTTTTTAACTTATTCATAAAATTAGAATGTTTAAAACGGTTTAGTTATTTTTTGCTCTGGCAATCTTAATATTATCTTTCTTGTCGTTCAAAATAAACCTTGGTTTTTTATAATTTCAGACAGAGGAGAAAAAAGAATTAAACCCTGACCAATTTTGGTAAAAATGGGTTTTGAAGGTGCTTAAAGCAGCCTATAGGTTTCCAGCACATCTGGCACTACAGTGTTTATTCCGTCTTTCTTGCTGAGATAATCCGCTAAATCATATGTTCTTGCTTTTTCGCCGTGGCAGATGAAAATTCTTTCAGGTTTAGGATTAAGATGAGTTAAGTAGTTAACTAGTTGTCTTCGGTCAGAGTGTCCTGAGAAGCCTTCAATTGTTTCAATGCGCATTTTCACGGGTACAACGAGCATTTTGCCGGTGGTATCCAGCATTGTGATTTCGTTTAAGCCTTTCTGCACTTTCTTACCCATGGTTCCTTCAACTTGGTAGGTTACGAAGATTATGGTGTTGCGTTCGTCTTGTGCCCAGCTCTTGAAGTATTCTATGACTGGACCACCTTCAAGCATGCCTGAAGTGGTCATTACGATACAGGGTTCGCCTTCAATGATGGTTTGGCGTTCGCTCGGATGCTCCACTATCGTGAAGTAGTCTGATGCGAAGGGGTTTACGCCTTCGTTGAGGATTCTGTGGCGGACTTCTCTGCCTAAGTATTCAGGGTAGGCTGTGTGGATTGCTGTGGCTTCTGAAATCATGCCTTCGATGAACACTGGGACTTCTTTTAGTAAGCCTCGGCGCATGTAACTGTCTAAGACCAGCATTATTTCTTGGGCTCTTCCTACTGCAGCGACTGGGATGAGTACTCTGCCTCTTTTTTCGATGGTTTCGTTTATGACTGCGACCATGCGTTCATCTGCATCGAGTCTTGCAGGCATCACGTTATTTGCTCCGCCGTAGGTGCTTTCGGTAACTACGGTTTCGACGCGTGGAAACTCGATCGAAGCGGCTTCAAGCAGCATCGTTCGTATGAACTTGTAGTCTCCAGTGTAGACCAGGTTGTGTAAGCCTTCACCTATGTGTAAGTGAGCCATGGCTGAACCGAGAATATGTCCAGCATTATGCAATGTTAACCTGATATCTGGAGCTATGTCAGTGACTACGCCGTACCTTAGAGGTATGGTGTGGAGGACACATTCGCGAACGTCTTTTTGGTCGTAGAGAGGAGTTACGCCCTGCATCCTTGCAACGTCGAGGTAATCGAGTTGAAGCATAGTCATGAGGTTTGAAGTTGGAGGAGTACAATACACTGGTCCATCGTAACCATACTTGTAGAGAAACGGAACAAATCCACAGTGGTCAAGGTGCGCGTGGCTGATTACGACTGCGTCAAGTGAGTCAATTTGGAATTCTGGGGAATCAAGACGCGGATACGAATCCATGGGATTCTGGGAACCCGGCTTGGTTCCGCAGTCTAACAGTACACTGCTCTCGCGGGTTTTAAGCAACCATGCAGAGCGACCTACTTCCTGCGCGCCACCCAAAGCTGTTAAGCGAACGTCGCTTACATCCCATATTTTTGGTCTGAAAATTCTTTCGCCGATGGTGCGGAGAACTCTTCCGCGCTCTTTGCTTTCAGAGTGCATGTAATGGCGCATGTGAGTTACAATCTTGGATTTTATCGGCGGGCTGCGAAGTACTTGAGGGCGCCACTTGGTTTTCTTAATTATTTCTTGTAAGACTGCGCCATTTCTGCCGATGACTAAGCCTGGCTTTTTGGTTTCGATGATGATTTCGCCGAGGCTTGGATCAAAATTAATGTCTGTTATTTCTGCTTCTTCGGGGATAAGTTCGCGTGCGATTTTTTCTGCTTCCACTTCGGGAATACGCACGGATGGGTCTGGTCGTATAACTATTCTTTTTCGGATGACTCCGACGATTTCAGCGACGATGCTGCTTTGGTCAACTAAGATTTCTGGTTTTTTAGTGTAAACCGCAAGCATGGGTCCTTCATATTCGATTCTGGTGACTTCTGCTTCACGGGGAACTTTTTGAAGAATATATTGAGTAATTTCTATCTTATCTTTCTCTTTCTCTTGAGTTCGGACCACAGTCCTTAACTTCCTGCTTTGAGAAGTTTACTTTTCTCTTCTTCAGATAATTCCTTGTAACCGAACTCGTCAATTACGATTATGTTGTAGTTGTTGCCACTTGCAACATCGCGTTTCATGGCTGCGTTAACTGCTTTAGCGATGGTTGGCAGTACTTCGGCTATGGTTAAGCCTTCGCGGTATTTGTCTTCAAGAATACCATAAGCAACAGGTGAACCTGAGCCTGTGGAAACAGATTTTTCTTCTGTTAAGCTGCCGTACGGATCCAAGTTGTAGACGTGTGGTCCAGTTTCGTCTACGCCGCCGACCAAAACCTGAGTGGACAATGGCACGTACCTTGCTGAGAACAAAAGGTTTGCAACCAGCCTTGCCGCGGAGCTAATCGGCATGGGGCGGTTTAAGTTAATCTTGTAGAGGTGAGCGTTAGCGGTTAAGATGTCAACAACTCTTTGTGCGTCTGCCACGGTTCCGGCGATGGTCATGCCCATGTGGTCGTCGATTTTGTAGACTTTCTTGCCGAATTTGTGCGCAACATAGTAGCCCATGGTTACGCGTGTATCTGAAGCGAGGATTACGCCATCTTTGCAGACGACGCCGATTGTAGTTGTACCTTTGAGGACTAACTGGCTAGCTGTATTGTTTTGTGACATAGGTTTTGTGCTCCCTAAAACTTCGATTCGCGGAATGCCATCCACTAGGAAGTAGCAACATCTAATCTTTCCGAGCGCCTAATTAATATTTCGCCATGTGCCCAATCAATGGAGGAGGATTTTTCCTAAACGTTTTTAGGCAGCAATAGAACTTTTAAGGGCAATTGGCGGGTGAGTGGATTCTCCTACCCGTTCCGCCAACCAAAATAAAACCCGGGTGTAGGGAGAAATGCAATTGAAAATACGTACAAAAGATTTAGCTGTAATGTCGATTTACGCTGCGCTCTATGCAGCGCTAGTTGTTGTCCTCGGATTTTCTTCTTATGGACCAATTCAACTCCGCGTAGCAGACTCACTGGTTGCAGTTGTTCCATTACTGGGTATAGCGGGGGTTTTGGGTCACACGCTGGGAGTATTCGTTGGCAACATTTTCTCTTCAGCTGGACCACTTGACCTGCTAAACACGATTCCGTCTTTTGCCATGTCTTTTGTTGTTCACTACATTTACAAACGCAGCAAAAACGACTACACCGTAATCGCCACCTGCACAGCCTACTCCGCGGTGTTGGGCACGACGGTTGGATGGATGCTGTCGTTCCTGTACGGATACCCATTACTCATCACCATATTTTACGTTGCCATCGGAAACGTCATCGCAACCGTTCTAATTGGATGGCCACTGTTTAAACTGCTTAAGAAGTCGGGTGTCTTTGAAAAATGGCTTGGAAATGACGGAGCTAGCTATCATCCATCTAAAACAGAAAATAATGAGGAATCATCATGAAACAAGCAAGAAAATGTGTAATCGTCCTCAGCGGCGGTCCAGACTCTGCAGTAGTGGCTTACTGGGCAAAAAAACATGGCTACGAGTTGTACTCTATAACTTTTAACTATGGGCAAATCGCAGTGAAAGAAACCACTTGTGCACAAAAAATCGCTGAATCTCTGGGTGCCAAAACCAAAATCGTCAACCTCTCAGCCCTCAAAGACGTCTTCGGCGACGTAACCTCACTGTGCAACAGCAGCATCCCATTAACAGCCGAGTTCAGTCAACCCATAATCGTCCCCTTCCGCAACGCCATTTTCCTCTCCGTAGCGGTGTCCTACGCAGTTTCTGTCGGCGCCGACAAGATTTTCTACGGTGCACACGGCTCAGACGAACCCTTCTACCCCGACTGCCGACGCGAATTCTACGAAGCATTCGAGAAAGCAGCGTGTTTGGGCACGGGTGAAGACATCGCGATTCAAGCGCCTTTTAGCGGCAAACGCAAATCCGAAGTAATAAAGGCAGGCGCAGAACTCGGCGTCCCATTCAATTTGACATGGTCCTGCTACCGCGACGCTCAGAAACACTGCGGCAAATGCGAATCCTGCGTCAACCGCAAAAAAGCCTTCCAAGAAGCAGGCATAGCTGACCCAACAAAATACGAATAATAGCAGTACTCAAACAACCAAAGAAGATGATGATACTGATGATGATACAACTGCATTCTGCACAACAGCATCATCTTTCAAAGTAGCTACGATTACCGTGCCTAGAATCTTCAAGTACGGCTCCTAAAAGTCAACTATGACCTTGTTTTTCAACAAGTAGACTCAAGGCATATTTCGAATCTATTAGAAATCTGAAGAAACCAAAGAAGCTAAGCTGTATTTACATAGAAAAGCACTAAAAACAAGTCGAAAAACAGTAACTAAAAGCTAAGCGGTAAAAAACAATATTAGACTAAGAGGTTATTTGCTAGTTTAAGAAGCGACCGAAAATGGATGTTTTTGAAGCGGTACAAGAGCGGCGGTCAATCCGCAGCTACCAAGACAAACCAGTTGAAAGGGAGAAAATGGAGAAGATTCTGGAGGCTGGACGATTGGCGCCTTCAGCTAAAAACCTTGAGCCCTGGCACTTCATCGCAGTAACTGACGCCGAGAAACGCAAAGCACTGTCGGGAGGCACATGGGCAAAGTTCCTTTCGCAGTCGCCTCTGGTAATCGTTGCATGCGGCGACAAGAAAGCTTCGCCCGACTGGTACGCCATCGACGTAGCCTTAGCCGTGGAGAACATGGTGTTAACCGCCGTCAGCGAAGGCTTAGGCACCTGCTGCGTAGGAAGCTTCAACGAAAAAGGCGTTAAGGCAGCCCTTAAGGTTCCTGAAAACTTTGAGGTCCTCGTCATGATAGCAGTCGGCTACCCCAGCGGAAAACTGGATTTATCAAGCAAACTTCTAAACATCGTGCGCACAAGAAAATCCCTCAGCGAAGTCGCCAGCGAAGAAGAATTTGGGAAACGTTTAGTGCCCAAAAAAATCACGGAGCTCTAAAACAGGGTCTTCTGTTTTTCGCCCGAAACCAAACTTGAAACCCGCACCCCAATCAACCTGACTTTTCGGTCTTTCTGCAAGTTAGTGAACACCAATTCGTTGGCGGTTTTCTGCAGGTCCCGCAATCGGTTTGTTAGAAACGGCAATGTTTTGCTTCTTGTGTGGGTTTCGAAGCCTTGGTAGCGGATTTTGACGGTTACGGTTTTGAAGAGGAGGTGCTGGTTGACGGTTTCCTTCAAAACCTCTTCACAGAGTGCATCTAACGCTTGAAAGATGGCGGTGGAGTCGGCGGTGTCTTCCTCAAACGTGGTTTCGTGGCTCACGCTTTTAACGCCCATGCGTTCCTCGACTTCGCTTTTGTCAATGCCCTTCGCCATCAAATGCATCTGCAAACCAGCTGCACCAAACATCGAAGACAGAGCCGTGGGGTCGTAGCGCGCAAGGTCGCCGATGGTGTTTACGCCCAGTTCCTTGAGTTTAGCTTCGGTCTTGCGCCCCACCCACAGCAACTTGCGCACTGCCAATGACGCGAGGAATTTTTCAACTTCTTCTTCTTTAACGATGGTTAAGCCGTCGGGCTTCTGAAAATCGCTGGCGACTTTAGCCACAAGTTTGTTGGGTCCCACACCAATCGAAGCGGTGATGCCCTCCGTCTCTTTAATCTCGGCTTTAATCTGCCGCGCCAACACCTCCGCCCCAGCCCAATCCGCCACTTTATCCGAAACGTCCAGAAAAGCCTCATCAATACCCCATTGCTCAAACTTCCCCGCGTACTTACGCGCTATTTGCATGATTTCTCCTGAAATCTTGATGTACAATGGGAAATTCGGCGGCAGATAAACCGCTCGTGGGCAAAGTCGCCATGCTTGGGAAATGGGCATGCCTGAGCGTACGCCTGATTTTCTGGCTTCATAATTGCTCGTGCTGACAACACCGCGTCCTTTGCCTTCTTTTGGGTCGGAGCCGACGATGACGGCGTACCCTTTGATTTCGGGGCGTTCCCGCTCTTCAACTGCCGTGTAGAAGTGGTCCATGTCTAAATGGAAGATTACGCGTTTTTTCTCGCTCATACAAGCCCTATGAGCCTTGTGTGGTTTAACAATTTGAATTTATCGAAGACCCTTGAACTTTATGTTGTGTTGAAGGCGCAGGGGTATTTGAATTTGCGCACGACACATACGGCAGCTAACGCTTCCACGAAGGCATGGACCTTTTAATTAAAGATGGACTCTACGAAAACCAAGCAGAAATAGTGAAAGACGCCTTGAAGCGGCTCTTTGTCCTCTACGAAATCCACTGCATAAGCGACGCATGCTCCGATTGCCCTTAAACTTTCAGCTTTTTATATAGTAAAACACAACTTTTTGTCTCAGGAAAGCAATACGTTTTTTTGCTTAGACAAAGTTTTTATGCGCGTTTGAAACTCTTACAATCCCCCGTTAAGACAAAGGATGATTCAAGATGGCCCTACAAAAAGGAGATTTCATACTAATCGATTATACAGCAAAAGTTAAGGAAACAAACGAAGTCTTCGACACAACCAAAGAAGACGTCGCTAAAAAAGAGCACCTTCACAAAGAAGGACAAATCCACGAACCCGAACTCGTCGTCATAGGCGAAAGCTGGGTCCTAAAAGCATTAGACGACGCATTAACAACGATGGAAATATGCAAGCCATGCACAGTTGAGATTTCACCTGAAAAAGGCTTCGGACAAAGAGACCCCGAAAAAATCAAACGCGTCCCAATCAAACAGCTCTACGCAAAAGAAATCAACCCCGTGATGGGCGCACGCATCGAATTCCAAGGCAAAAATGCAACCATCCGCTCCGTCGGCGCAGGCAGAGTATTGCTTGACTTCAACCCTCCATTAGCAGGAAGAACACTCATCTACGATGTCACAGTAACCAAAAAACTTGAGACAGCAGAACAGAAAATCGGCGCGTTAATCCACCGCAGAGTTCCAGTTGTCGAAGAAAACAAGTTTAAACTAACCATAAATGGCCTCGACTTAACCATAGACCTGCCTGAAGAAACATTCTACGTTGAAGGCATCCAGATTGCTAAACGCGGCGTAGCCATGGACATACAAAAGTTCCTCCCAGAGCTGGCAGAGACAAAATTCGTTGAAACCTTCAAAGCTGAGCCAAAACCAGCGCCAGCCGCTCCAGCAACACCAGCACCCGCAGTCGAGGAAAAAGCAAAGCCAGAAGCTAAACCTAAAGCAGAAGCGAAAACCGCCAAAGCAGCAAAAGCTGCCAAGGCATAACAGCGTTCATCCAATCTTTCCTTTCCTTTATAATTTTTAATTTTTTTCAAATTTAGATAGACGCAGGCAGGTTCCTCTGTTTTGGATTGGAAAATAAAAGATAAATTCTCCATCCACTCATAGTACTATGCCCGTTCTCCAGTTCTTAACAGCATTTAATTCCTGTGTAGGAGGTGGAAAACGAAAATGGACCACACTTTGATGCATTTTGAAATCCCAGCAAACGACGTGGAAAAACTCGAACTTTTCTACGAAGAAGTTTTCGGCTGGAAAATCGTTCAAGCCTCAGGACCCATAGAGTACTGGGTAATCCAAACTGTGCCCGTTGACAAAGACGACATGCTACTTTGTCCAGGCGTAAACGGCGGCATGTACAAAAAACAGGTGCCTGAAAGCAAACCCATAAACTATTTCGCCGTTGAATCCATCACTGATTTTCTGGAAAAAATCGTAAAATTAGGTGGAAAAGTAACCCAGCCCAAACAGGAAGTCCTAGAAGTCGGATGGATAGCCGCGGCAGAGGACCCAGAAGGCAACTTGTTCGCGCTCATCCAGCCCATACGTGTTTAACTGATTACTCCAGTTGCCCTCGCTGTTTTCTCGCAGGCTTCCAAGTTGAGGTTTAGTTTGTGCAGGATTGTGTAGCGTTCAGGCCTAATCTTGGGCGCTATCTCTAGCGCTTTAACCACGTCTGCGTCTTTGACGCCCAGTTCCGCGGCTGTTGTTGGCGCACCGAGTTGTTTGAGGGTTTTTTTGATGCCCTTCCAATCTGCCCTGTAGAGGTAAGCGGATAGTATGGCGCCAACGCCGCATTGTTCACCGTGCATGGCGTGGCTTGGTTTGACTTGGTCGAGGGCGTGGCTGAATAAGTGTTCGGAGCCGCTACATGGTCTGCTGCTGCCCGCGATGCTCATGGCTACGCCGCAACTGATTAATGCTTCAAGCAAAACCCGTAAGCCTTCATCCTGCTTGCTTAGGATTACCTCCGCGTTCTCAGTCACCAACTCCGCGCTCATCAACGCTAAACTTGCCGCGTAGCCGCCATAGTACTCTTTGTTTTCTATGCTGGCTAGTTTCCAATCTTTGACGGCGGTGAATTTGGATATAACGTCTCCGCATCCGCTTATCATAAACCGCCATGGAGCCTGAGAAATCACTTCTGTGTCAGCAATTATCGCTAGCGGTGCCTGGGCTAATATAGAATAGGGTTTGTCTGAGCCTTTGATGGATGCGAGTGGGCTTGCGATGCCGTCGTGGGAGACGGTGGTTGGGATGCTGATGAAAGGGATGTTTTGGGTGCATGAACTGATTTTTGCTGCGTCGATTATGGTTCCGCCCCCGACGCCGAAGAGAATCTGCGGTCTTGTAGAAACAATCCGTTCCTCGACTGTGGTTAAATCTTTTATGTTCATGGCTTTTATCTGGAGAACATCCACTTTCAGTTCTGCCTGTTCGAGGAGTCCGCAGACGGTTTTTCCAGCGAGTTCATAACTCTTTGACCCCACAATAACCAGCGCTTTACCCTTAAGACCTAGGCGCCTTACGACTTCGGGAACGCGGTTGAGGGTGCCGTTTCCAACGATGACCTCGCGTGGTAGCTGCATGTAATGGTAGTTCAAAGTCAAATTAGACCACTGTTTAGGTTGCAAAGAAATAGTTCGGGGTGGATGCTTTAAAACTTTGGGAAATTGCGCGTGGTTTAGCCAATAAAGAAGCTGAGTCAATAGGGACGGGTATTCTCTTTGTGGAACAGGCTGTTCTCTAAGGAGAGCTATATATCGCCCTCAACACTGAGCTTTTGGGATGTGGTATGAAGAAAAAGACATCAGCAGTAACAATAATTTTACTCTGTTTGCTAGTCGCTTCAGCAATGCCTTTCTCGATGGGAATGGCTGCTTTTTCCGTGGTTAATCTATCGCCAGACCCATTGACAATTTCTATAGACCCCCAAAACATCTCCAAGATATACACGCCCAATTCAGCGGTTATTATCCCAATCCAGTTTAGCATTTGCAAATACACAAGCACAGATTCATATTATGCTCTTTACCCCAGTGGCGACTGGTTTCTCTACAGTGTCGACAACCATCAAAACGTGACCGCTAACCCAGGCATCGTTTCGCGTTACATTACCGCAGTGACATCCGATTTCGGAGGACCGACCCAGAATGAAACGACAAACTATACCGTCACATTAAATATTGGTGAGTTGCCTGAGGGGCGACATAAAATTACGGTTTACCTAGGGGAAGCCATATTCACGGATGAGACTCATCTTTTGTGGTGCGGCGGCTATCACAGGGTCGACTCATTGTATTTTGTCGTCGGCGGATTGTCCATCATCAAAGTGGAGTCTCCTAAAAACGCAACTTACCAAACCGCAAACATTCCATTAAACTTCAATGCTGAGCACGTTTCTCAAGTAACCTACAGCATAGATGGACAGGATAACGTGACGGTTTCCGGCAACACAACGCTCTCAGGTTTGCCCAACGGTTCACATAACATCTCATTTTACGCTGTTGACGCCGGTGGATACTGGACTGCTTCACAAACAGTTTCCTACGAAATTGCCAATTTTCAATTAGTGCCAATCGCGCTAGCAGTTAGCGCTATTGTAGCTTCCGCCGGGATTTCTCTTCTCTACTTCAAGAGACATAAGAGAAAACCTGAATCACCATCATAGTTGGAGCCTATTTGGATCCTAATATCATATCATTGCAGAAACGATAGAGGGGTAGGTCGGTATTGACGATTTTTGAAGCCATTGACATTTGAAAACAAGCGAGGTATTTTCAATTCTGCATTTGGTTAATGTCATGCTTAAATATGGATTGTGAGTTTATTTGTTTTTTAGGAGATACAGAAAACATGCCCGCCATTGAAGTCGGCAGAATATGCGTAAAACAAATCGGTCGAGAAAACGGCAAACAATGCGTCATAATCGACGTCATGGACAAAAGCTTTGTCTTAGTTACAGGACCAAAAAAAGTTACAGGCGTAAAACGAAGAAGAGTCAACATTAACCATGTCATGCCTCTGCAAGACAAAATTGAAGTCAAAAGAGGCGCCTCAGACGATGAAGTTGCTCAAGCCCTAGAAGCTGCAGGTAAACTTCCAGAAAAAGCTCAAAGCGTTAAAGCCGCGTAATTTTTTAAGCTTTAATTACTTCAATTTTCTTTTTCTTACCACTATTCAGGAGAAATAAACAGGGATGCCCAGAACAACCCCGCCATGGGAAACCAAACGTGAATTACTAAAGAAAGCAGAGGATTCCACCGACCCAAAATACGGTTGTAAACCTTCTGAGCGCCCAGCCAAAGAATACATCCGCTACGGCACCATAAACCTGGATAAACCCGCTGGACCCACAAGCCACGAAGTTGCAGCCTGGGTAAAAAGAATCATGCACCTCGAAGCCATCGGACACGGCGGAACCCTCGACCCCAAAGTCACAGGCATCCTACCAATCACCTTGGAAGACGCAACTAAGATGGTTCAAGCGCTGCTCTACAGCGGCAAAGAATACATCTGCGTCCTAAAACTGCACGGCGACGTACGAGAAGACCAAGTTAAACGCGTTCTCGCAGAGTTCGAAGACGAAATCTACCAACGCCCCCCATTACGCTCAGCCGTTAAACGACAGCTGCGAACCAGACGAATTTACTACAACGAATACATGGAGATGGATGGACGCAACGTACTCTTCAAAGTAGGATGCGAAGGCGGCACCTACATCCGCAAACTCTGCTTTGACATCGGCGAAATCCTCGGTGTCGGCGGCCACATGCAAGAACTGCGCCGCTCACGCGCGGGTCCATTCATCGAAACCAGCGCCAAAAAAGTCACCCTGCACGATGTTGCTTACTGGTTTGGAGAATACGAAGAGAAAAAAGACCAATCGTATCTAAGCAAATTCATCGAACCCATGGAAGTCGCCCTCACGCAGATACCCAAAATCGTCATTCGCGACTCAGCCGTCGACGCACTCTGCCACGGCGCCAACTTAACCGCGCCAGGTGTGCTGCAGATTGACACCGGAATCGAGAAAGGTTCAGTCGTCGCAATCTTCACTTTGAAAGGCGAAGCAGTCGCACTTGCAAAAGCCCTCGTTCCCACACAGGAAATCCTCACTCTAAACCATGGTGCAGTCGCAGCTCTTGCCCGAGTGTTGATGCCAAGAGGCACGTACCCGAAAGTTTGGAAAACAGGTAGCGCACATGAGCAAAAACCCAAAAAATAGCGCTGAACACTATTTTTCAGCTGCACCCAAAAGCCACGAAACCTTCGGGCTTGTCCGAACCAGCCTCTGCGGCAAACCCTTCGAGTTTTTAACTGCATCAAGCGTTTTTTCAAAGCGAAAAGTCGACTGCGGCACCCGATTACTCATCGAATCAATGCTTTTACCCAAATCAGGATGCGTTCTCGACATAGGCTGCGGATACGGCACCGTCGGAATCACAGTAGCGAAACTCAACCCCAAACTCCATGTAGCCATGACAGACGTGAACGCCCGCGCCGTGCGCTTAGCAAAAAAGAATATATCTTTAAACAAAGTATTCAACGCCGAGGTACGCTGCGGCTTGTTCTATGAACCCGTGGAAGATATGAAGTTCAACTGCATCCTCTCAAACCCACCCGTTAGCGCAGGCATGCAAACCGTAAAAGCAATAGTGACAGGCGCCCCCAACGTAATGGCAACTGAAGCAACGTTCCAGATGGTTATCCGCTCCAAAATCGGAGCCAAACTTCTCCCAGAATTGTTCACCCAGACTTTTGGAAGCTGTGAAGTTACCGCACGAGAAAGCGGTTTTCGAGTACTCACGGGTCAACTGTAGCGCACATGACTAAACAGTTTTTATTTTCTGCGCCTCTATTCTTAATTTGCTTTTGGCAGACAAAGAGTGCCCACTTATCTGACAAGACCTTATATGGCAAGTTTCCTTGCTGTGTCAATATGGTGACTAAAAAGTGTCCAATGGAAACAAACGTGAACGCATAACGATTCGACTAACAAAACGCTACATAGACCTCCTGAACCTACTAATCGAAAAAGGTGTCTACAACAGCCGCAACGAAGCCATCCGAGATTCCCTGCGAATCATGTACGAGTACCATGGGTTGAAAGTGTCGCCTGAAAAGAAATCTGCGTTAAACGACAAGTCCGAATAATAGCGTCTAATGCCAAAAAATAATGCGATATTACAGATTTCGATATATCACCCTTTCTGGAATTCGGATTTATTACTAAACCCGATATTATCTGAACCAGGGAAGGGTCAGATATGGAGAAACAACAGATAGCCGATTGTTGCGACATAGACGTTAAAGGCTCATGCACAACATGCGATTTCAGCAGTTTCTGCAACGACAAATGGAACCACACTAACTAAGCAAGGTTTCCATTCGTCGTTTTAGCCGTGTTAAACCACAAACTTGAAAAAGCCACCCAGCCATAACAAAAGAAAACAGTGTTAGGCAGTGGACTACAAATGAAACTAAACAAAGTTGACGAAAAAGTCTATAAAACTCTCAAAGCAGAAGGCAAAGAATTAACTCTGCAGGAACTAACCGACAAAACCGGTGAACCCCTAAAGAAAGTGTTCAAATCACTCAAAAAATTCTTCGAGCACGAAATCATCGAGACCAAAGCCCGCAAATACTCGCTGACGGGAAAAGACCCCGCGGCTAAAGAAGAAGAACCTAAACCAGAACCCAAAGAATAAAAAATTTTGTTTTTTTATGGAGCCTCGAGCGGGCCTTGCTCCCGCGGCCTGCTGCTTACAAGGCAGCCGCTCTACTGGGCTGAGCTATCGAGGCACCCATCAAACACACCCAGATTATACCAACAAATAAACCTTACACAAATAAAAGTTACTACTAAAAAATCCGTTACTTTTCCTGCAGACAAAAAAACAATCGTAACAAAAAGTAAAATTTGTTGTCAAGGTTTCTTGACGAAGGTGTTTTTCCTGTTTGTTTAGCTTTTGTTTGTAAATTTGTGAATTGCTAGATTTCGTGAGGGGTCACAAGGGTTTGGGGGCGGGGTGTTTTGAGTGACAGATGGACCTATCGCGGTTGTATTGAAGGGTTATTCTTTTGAGCCCCAAAGCTATTGAAATTTCCGCGGCATATTAGGAGCCTATTAGGATCCAAATATCATATCTATGCAGAAACCGAGGAGGGGGTCGATACGTCACGAACCTATTTGGACCCTAATAGTGGTTCTATGTTGAAACCATAGAGGGAGGGGTTCTTTAAGAGAATTATTGTTTAGTTTTAATTGGTTTTTCCGCATTGAGGGCAAAAGTAGCCTTTCTCAATTTTTGAGCCGCAGAACTTGCAGCTTAACGGCAACGGGGCTTTTTGGGAACTTCAAGTGCTTTCTGATTCAAGATCAAAGCATCTATCTTCGCCATCGTTTGCGAGTAACCGTTTTTCAATGCCCGCCACCCAATTAACATCATATTATGAAGCTGCTGAATACTTTTAGCAAAACCCTCCAGAGTTATTCTACGTTCAGTCAGCATATTAGAAATCAAGCTTGGGAAGTTGAACGCATAGCGCCAAAGACAACGAGCGCTTGCCCCAGAAATTGAGAAACCACACCAACTACCTCAACAACCCCAGTGTTGGGGACAACTTGAGTTAACAGACTAAAAAATGGGTTTAACCGAAGAATCACAAGTAAACCCAGAATGAATAGAGTTAAACCCCCGACTAAAATTACACGTGTCACAGACAAGAAGGGTTTATTCAAATTTTTCACCTTACCTGACAAAGCAACAAACCTTCAAACTGTTTGAACTAAAAGCTAACTATAACTAGCCTGTACCGGTTGCGTCTATAAAAGAAAATGACACTACAACCCAACAGCAACACCAAAAAAATAATGCCATCAATTAATTAGGCGACTGTATTCCCATCATATAAAGAAATAATTCAAAAAAAAATCAAACAAAAAAATAAAAATTTTTTGTTTCCTCAGCAATAGGGACAGTTAATCCATGCATAGGCCAAACACTTCACTTCACACTTACTCCGAAACATGCGTCTCAACCAAATATCGCTCAGATACTACATTGACTCGACATCTCAGGCGATTGGTGGCCGCAGGCTGAGCTAGTCGACCGAAGTCTTCTAGCTTACACCCCGGCTCCATCAAACCCATCTTCTATGGGAGCCTTCGTCCAGTGAAACTGGAATGGCTGCCTCTTTTCGGGAGAGGCTTCGAGCTTAGATGCTTTCAGCTCTTATCCACAACGGCGTGGCTGCCCGGCGACTGCCTTATCAGACAACCGGTTAACTAGAGGCCACAGCGTCCCGTTCCTCTCGTACTAGGGACCCTTTCCCCTCAAGCAGCCAACACTCCCAGCAGATAAAGTCCGACCTGTCTCACGACGGTCTAAACCCAGCTCACGTTCCCTTTTAATAGGCGAGCAGCCTCACCCTTGGCCCCTTATGCAGGGCCAGGATAGGAAGAGCCGACATCGAGGTACCAAGCCGCGGGGTCGATGGGGACTCTCGCCCGCGACGAGCCTGTTATCCCTAGGGTAATTTTTCTGACACATCCAGCCCCCACCAAGGGGGAACATGGATGATCGCTAAGCCCGGATTTCTCCTCTGCATCCCTTACTGTTTGGGATTCAGTCAGGCTGGCTTTTGCCCTTGCACTCTACGGAGGGTTTCTGTCCCTCCTGAGCCAACCTTAGGGCGCCCTTGATATCTTTTCAAGGGCGTGCCGCCCCAGCCGAACTGCCCACCTACCGTTGTTCCGGCCCGCTAGGGGCCGGTGAGAAACACGGTTGCAGAAAGTCGGTGTTCCATTGTTGCCTCCCCGAGATCCCAGAGAATCCCAGATCGACGGCTCCCGACTACGCTCTGCATCCGCAACCGTATTCCAGCGGCAGGCTGCAGTAAAACTCCACAGGGACTTCTTTTCCCGCTGGGAGATCGTGGACTGTTCGTCCACGTTATGTGGTTTCACCGGGTACTACGCGGGGACAGTGGGGCCCTCGTTGATCCATTCATGCACGTCGGAACTTACCCGACAAGGCATTTGGCTACCTTGAGAGAGTCAGAGTTACTCCCGGCGTTTGCAGGCCCTTAGCCCAGTTGGACCCAGGTTTCAGGTACCTGTACTGGCCAGGATTCAGAAGCCGTTCACAAGCTTTCGCTCTTGCGGCTTCCTGTGTTTTTATTAAACAGTCGAGACCCCTTTGTCACTGCGACCTGCTCTCTCAGCACGAGGCTGAAAGAACAGGCACCCCTTATACCAAAGGTACGGGGCTAATTTGCCGAGTTCCCTCGCATTAGTGTATACCCGACACGCCTTAGGTTTCTCGCCTTGGGACACCTGTGTCGGTTCTAGGTACGGTCATAAAGGATCCTTCTTAGTGTGTTTTTCAGTGGCTCCAAGGATCAGCTGAACCCCCCTAAAACGGGAGGCTATTCCCACTTTCGCCCAGTTCTCGCCATTACGGCACTCCCTGGGTTTATACGGTTAAACAAGGCGAAGACCTTGCTCAGCTTACCCCGAAACGTCAACACTAAGCTTGCGTTGCCGCATGTACCTCTATGGTTCCGGAATTTTAGCCGGATTCCCTTTTTCGGCATAATCGGTTAAGTTATGCCTTAGGATCGACTTACCCCCGGCTGACGATCGTTGCCGGGGAACCCTGGCCCCTTCGGCGGAAAAGATTCTCACTTTTCTTTGCTGTTACTACCACCGGGATTCGCAATCCTAATCGGTCCACTGGACCTCACAGCCCAGCTTCTGCCCAACTAGGACGCCTTCCTACCAGCGCAGTGTGCGCTGCGTTCTGAGGTATCGGTAGCTGGCTTAGCCCCGTCAATTTTCGGGGCCGTCAGCCTCGGCGGGTGAGCTGTTACGCTTTCTTTGAAGGATGGCTGCTTCTAAGCCTACCTCCCCGCTGTCTGAGGCTGACGACGCCCTTTGGTTTGACATTTAGCCAGCATTTGGGGACCTTAACCTCAGTCTGGGTTGTCCCCCTCTCGGTCGTGGAGCTTACCCCCACTAACCCGTTTCCCAAAGTCTTAGGTGCGGGTGGATTCGTAGTTTGAGAGGAAAGTGGATCCTTTCGGATCCTTGTTTTCCAGTCAGTGCTCTACCCCACCAGCCGCCTCGTTCGGGACTGGGCTCAGGCCCACTTCGGAAGGAACTAGCTATCACCAGACTAGATTGGTCTTTAGCCCCTAGCCCCAGGTCTGGGGAACGAATTGCACGTCAGAACCCTTTCGAGCCTCCACTAGGCTTTCGCCTAGCTTCGCCCTGCCCAGGGCTAGATCGTCTGGTTTCTAGTATGTATCGCTATGACTTCAGGCCCTTTCAGACCTTGCGCCTGGCTCTTGCGAGTTGCGCGCTTGTTGGTTTCCCTGTGCTTACAAGCTTATTGCTTTTAGGCTTGCCATAGCAATAAACTCCCCGGCCCGTGTTTCTAGACGGAACGTGCGACCCTGATCCACCTTCCTCGTACTGCCGCTTCACAGCGGGTTCCTATGGAAGGTCTCTACTCTTCTGGGCCGCACACGTCTGTAACTGTCTGGTTTCAGGCACTTTTCACCCCCATTCCGGGGTACTTTTCAGTTTTCCGTCACCGTACTAGTGCGCTATCGGTCTTGAGATGTATTTAGTCTTGGAAGTTGGTGACTCCCAACTTTCCGCACCAAAACCATGGTACGGTAGTCTGGAACTCCAACTCAACTCTTTCTGGTGTATGTTTACGGGGCTATCACCCTCTGTGGCAGACCATTTCAGGTCACTTCAGCTTAACCAATGAAGAGGCAGTCGGGTCCTTAACCCTACATCTCCCCTACATTTCTGTGGGGGATTCGGTTTGGACTGTTCCCAGTTCGCTCGCTGCTACTAAGGGAATCCCGTGTTTGGTTTCTTTTCCTCCCCCTACTAAGATGCTTCCGTTCGGGGGGTTCCCACTCCATAAAGGAGTGCCAATCTTGCGACTGGCGAGAAGTCTCATTCGGGTATCCTCGGTTCTAAGGCTGCTTGCGCTTACCCGAGGCGGTATCGCGGCTTGCCGCGCCCTTCTTCGGCTCTCAAGCCGAGCCATCCTCCAGACAGCGTGGCATGTTTCGGGCCAATGGTAGTATCTGTTTGGCGTTTGGTGAAACACATAATTTCATTGTATAGTGTGTTGCGTCGTTGTTGTTGTTTGGCCTATGCATGGTGTCATTGTGAATTCCCAGTGATCAGGAACTCAACTCACCCTTCACTCCACACTGCTTAGGTGGGGAGTTGCATCTCAGTTTTATGGTATAACCCATATTGCTGAATTGCAATAGAAGCAGATTCCGTTAATATAAGTGTATCGTTGAGTCACAGCGATGTTTGCCGTCGGGGTTTTTGTGCCTCTAAGCTTCCAATGCAATTCTTACCCGCGCAATTTGCTTGTTTCCAAGCTCCATACGTGGGGAACCTTACTAGCAACTATCCGCAATATAAGATTGTCGTTCAGTATAGAACAACAATGGCATATTTTGCGCCATTTGGAATAGTTCGCATGAATCTATCAGAAATAAAAAAAGCTTATCTTGGTTTTTTTTCGGCACAAAACAATTTTTTAGCTCTCACGCCACTATTACCCCATTTTTAACACCTAAAAACTGTTGGCACATAAAGATGCTTGGGGGTGACTTCGGCATTTAAAGCACCCGCGCCAAGACACTTAAACACTGATTTTCAACATGTTAGTGCTGTTTTTGAGCCAATACTTGCTTACCCCTATAGAAGGAATCACCGCTTTAGCGACAGACATTACTGAACGCAAGCAATTGCAGAATAAACTTGAAGAATACAACAAGCACTTGGAAGAGTTAGTTAAAGAACGCACTAAACAGCTTAAAGATTCCGAGCGTTTAGCAACCATCGGCGCAACCGCAGGCATGGTTGTCCACGACATCCGCAACCCATTGCAGGCTATAACGGGCGATTTGTACTTGGCGAAAACAGAGTTATCATCTATTTCAGAAAGTGAAGAGAAAAGGAACGTCTTAGAAAGCTTAGAAGAGATAGAAAAGAACATCGATTACATCAACAAAATTGTGGCGGACCTACAGGACTACGCTAGACCACTTAAACCTCATGTGGAAGAAGCTGACTTGAAACAGATAATTGACGATTTGATTGCGAAGAACAGTTTGCCCAAAAACGTGAAGGTCACGGTTAAAGTGGAACCTGACGCAAGAAAAGTCGTGGCTGACTCCACCTTCATAAACCGCATCATGTCCAACCACGTCAACAACGCCGTGCAAGCAATACCTAAAGGCGGAAAACTACACATCCACATCTCCAAAGACCCAGAAACACGCGAAGCAATCATAAGCGTAAAAGACACGGGTGTGGGCATCCCCGAAAACGTGAAGGACAAGCTTTTCACGCCCATGTTCACCACGAAATCGAAGGGTCAAGGCTTCGGTTTGGTGGTTATCAAACGAATGACTAAGGCGTTGGGCGGCACGGTTGCGTTTGAGAGCCAAGTGGATAAAGGAACTACTTTTACGGTTCGTTTGCCTCCGCCAACGAACTAAGTTTTTTGAATACCCTTTTTTTAGGCAATCAGCCTTTTTATAATCGGCACTTTCTTGAGGGGAACAAGCACTGCAAGGCAAATGGCGAGGGTAACAATTGTTATCAGGGGGATTTCAACGATGGAGTTCAAGTAGTTTCCGCTGATTGTGAAGCCCAAGTATCCCCGCTGGAGCGTTTCAAGCACGATTATGTGGAACAGAAAGATTCCCAGGGTGCATTGGCTGATTTGTTTTAGTAGCCAATTGATTTTTGGATGCGACGCTTCTTTCTGGTTTGCAGGAACTTTAATGGATGTCAAGAGCAGAAACAGCGCGGCTGACGATAATATCATGGTTGGGCTGAAGTAGTCTTGGAAGTAGTAGGTGTGTTGTCCGCCGACGGGGAAAAGCAGCAGGTAGGTGCCGATTACCGTCAACGTTAATCCCGCAGCCACGATGCCCAAGAGGAATTTGTGGTTCATCTTCACGTTCACGAGGTATGCGCCCAACAGGAAGTATCCTGCCCACAACGGAAACGTTAACAGGTTGGCATCGTTGTAGAACGCTCCGATTATGCCTGGAATCGGAGTAAACAGGGCGCATAGAAGCCACACTGCGAATATGTACTTGAAAATCTCGGGGGTTGCATGCGCCACCACTAAACGAAACATAGGCGTTAACAGGTACAAGCCAATTAGCATGTAGAGGTACCAGAAATGAAAGTAAGGACCCACAAGTACACCTTGAAAAATGAAGCCTGAAGTAAGCGTTAAATGGTCAAAGAAGTAATCCCATGCAAAATAGATGGCGCCCCAGAACAGGAACGGCAAACCAATCCGCGCCCACCGCTTCTTGAAAAACGCGCCCACAGGTTCAACCTTGGAAGGCTGAAGCAGAAGCGCACCAGTCAACATCACAAATAATGGAACACCCAATCGCCCCAAACTCTGGTAAATATCCACCATCCACCAATCTGCTACTTCATACGGATTCGCATGTTGAACCGTTATTATCTCGTTTGCAGAATGAAGCAGAATAACGCCTACAATAGCTAACGTGCGAATCAAATCTACTGGAATAGGCCGCATTCGCTCTTGAATCAGTTCAGTCCACCCGGCGTTAATAGCCTCACAGTGCGTTAAGGCTAATAAAATTTGACTTTTAACACTTGAAAAATATGTTTTCCTCAATAATTGGAGAAAGTATCTGACACAAAATTTGGGGTTGAACTTAGGTTTGCTCGGGTATTGCCGCATATATCACGTTGGCGATTAGTTTGGCGCCTTCACCATCTGGGTGAACACCGTCCGCAAAAAAAGCAGATTGATTAGCCAACGCAGAGTAAACATCGACTACAGGCAAGTTAGTCTTTGCTGCAACCTGCTCGACACCCCCAATCACGATGTCCCTAAAGTATCTGGCATCTGTGCCCGTGTCCTCGTTAAAGACAGGAGGCGGCTTCACGAGGTATATTTTCGGTTTGGGCGAGAGCGCCTGGAACTCCGCAATCAACTTCATGTATCCTTCAACGAAGGTTGCTTTACTTAGATTCAAATAAAGGAATGGGTTTGCGTCGTTTGTGCCCAGCATGATAATTACTATGTTGGGCTGGAACTTCTTTGCTCTCTGAAAAGCTCTCTGCTCCATGTATGCGCCTCCAGAATCCATCGAAGCAGTGGTTCCGCCGACACCAAAGTTGCCCACCTCATATTTTGAGCCAAGAAGCCCCGCAAGGTACGATGGGTAATTTGTTCCTCCTGTTATGCTGTCACCAACGCATGCGACTCTAATTTTGCCTTTATCATCCCAAGATAACATGAAAAAGCTGCTTGCCCCTTACAAAACAATCAAATCGACAGCAGTATAAATAACTGCTCAATACGCTGCAACACAAATCTTGGGTAAACTACGCGTAAAGGCTGCTTTTACGATAAAACTTTAAATTGTGCTAAGGTCAAGGGAAAGGTGCAAACCAACCTTTCAGGATTGGTTTTTCGTTGCCGAGGTATCCTAGCCAGGCAGGGAGCAAGCCTGGAGATTCCCCTTGGGGAACCAATTAGCTTGTGGCCTTTCGGGGCCGCGGGGGTTCAAATCCCCCTCTCGGCGCCATCTCCCCTTTTAACGCCTCATTTTTTATTCATCGATAATTTGTTTAGTCGCAAAAATTTTAAGAATATATCAACAACTAAATACCTCCGTGGCTGTATAGGGATAGTTGGCGAAAAATTGAATCGTAGAATACAGCTGTTAGCATTCGCATGTGCTGTTCTAATTCTTTTAGTTAGCTTAGAAACGTATATGGTTGCAACGTCAAGCAGTAAAAGCAGTCAAGCCGACGGCTCCATCCGTGTTGCCTGCGTCGGCGACAGCATTACTCGCGGAACAGAATACACGGTTGATCTGTGGCAGTTGCTTGGCCCAAATTATGTCGTGGGAGATTTTGGCATCGGCGGCACAACAATTTGGCGTAACTCAAACGTTTCGTACATAGATCAGCCTGCCTGCAAAGTTGCCCAGCATTTTGAACCCAACATCGTTATCATTATGTTGGGAACCAACGATGCGAACGCAGGCTACAACGAGTCGGACCAGGCTTTTGTCGCTGACTACGTTAAGTTGGTGACGGAGTTCCAGTCGCTTGTCAGCAAACCCAAAGTGTGGATTGTGGTGCCTCCGCCAATCTTCAACAACACCGCCAACCTCAGTTCAGAATATTTTGTACAAAACATTATTCCTGATGTTAAACAAGTTGCAAACCAAATGAATCTGCCGTTAATCGATGTGTATACGCCTTTACTTCAGCATCCTAAACGTTTCGTTGATGGCGTTCATCCAAGCTCTGATGGTGCCCGCACAATCGCTGAAACTATACATTCCGCTTTAACCTCGAATAGTTCGCTATTCATCTAAATGTTGGCATTGGGGCTATTTTTCTGTAAATATTGTAAGTTTTATTAGTGCATCTGCTGCATTTTTAAGCTAACGTTAAACCAAAAGGGCTATAGATGGCACAGCTAGGAAAAGGATTATCCAACATTCCCGTTGACCTGATTCGCACGTTAGCGATTATAGGAGTCATCTTGCTTCATGCCACAAACGACTTTACCCCCACCCGAATGGACCAATTGGAAATCGTTCGATGGGCAGTGGTTGACGTCTACCAATGCCTTGCCCGAATCGGTGTTCCATTGTTTGTCATGTTAACTGGGGCTTTGTTGCTGCAGCCCTCGAAAAACGAGAGTATCGGGGTTTTTCTGAAGAAACGCTGGGCAAGGGTAGGTTTGCCGTTGATTTTCTGGGGCGCTTTGTACTTTGTGTGGACTTACTTCGCTGATAACAAAGCGGTAACGGTTAACACGGTAATTCAAGGCTACCTGAGTTCGCCATACCTGCAGTTCTGGTACCTCTACATGCTAATTGGCTTATACCTAATCACGCCGTTTTTGCGCATACTCTTAGCTCATGCGGATGACAAGATTTTGAAGTATCTTTTCGTTCTATGGGTTCTGGGTGCCTCCATTGTTCCAACGATTTCTTTCTTCACCAACTACAGCTTGAACAGCAACGTCTTGATAGTGATGGGTTGGGTGGGCTACTATGTTCTGGGTATTTACCTTTTGAAAGTGAAGATTCCGCGTTCATACCTTGTGCTACTGATGGCTATTGGGTTAACTTTTGCTGCAATCGGCACCTACTTCATGTCCTACAGTTATGGAGGACCAAACTCGTATTATTTCCAAGAGTACCTGAGCCCAACGATGATTCTTGCTTCAGTCATGGCGTACTTGCTTTTGAACACGGTAAAGATGCCTTCATTCAAGACGTGCAAAGCTCCGTTGGCTCCAATAGAAGAGACCCCCAAACAGAGCGAGCCATCCAAACTACGAAAGCTCATGCATGTGATAAGCGAAAACACCCTGCCCATTTTCCTTTTGCATCTGATGGTGCTTTACTCGATTCAAAGAGGGTACTTCGGATTCGTAATCGATGGCTCCGTGGTCAACTCCATCATTGGAGTGCCCATAGTCGCCGCGTTGACCCTGTTGATTTGCTTAGCCATAATTGTGCCTTTGAAGAAAATTCCCTATCTAAAGAACCTGATTGGATAGTTTTTTCTGAAAGTTGAGAAAAAAAATTATTCGTCTTCGTCGTTTGCGTTGAGGAACTTTTTTATGGTTGTCATAATCGCCTGCAACCCCTTATCTGACAGCGGCGGCTGATAGGGAATCCTCAGTACATCCCAGCCCTGATGGGTCAGAAGGTCTGTGATTTCTTCGTCGCGTTCAATCGCTTTGTCTTTTTTGTGCACTGGGATGCCGTCTAAGTAGATGATTTTGCGTTTTTCCATCCAGCAGAAGTCGGGGATGGTGGATTTTAGGATGATTTGTTGCTGTGTTACCATGCCGCGGGTTAATCCGGCTGCGCTTAAGGATTTGAAGACTTCGATTTCTGCTCTGCTGACCGTTGGGTGCATGCGTTCTTTATAACTCAAATCTGCTCACGAAAACTAACATTGCATCTGAGCCTTAATAAGATATATACTAGAAACAAAATAGAAGTATAAGTGGGCTTTAGACCTAAAAGTAGGCTTGACGGATCGCCCATGTTACTCCATGGCGCGAATCAAAAGTAGTCCCCTAATCCTTCTTTAGGGGCATCGGCGATTCGCGCGATGGCTAACGGCTGACCCGCCAAGCGTGGGTGTACCTCTTGGATGGCTATTTTCTTGCAAGATAACAAGATGCCGCCAACTATATTTGGAATTGTGACTGTATTCTGGTAACAACAACCAGTCCAGTATCGCATATTGCATGGTGCATAAAACTTGTAAATGAGTTTGAATCAGCGGTTGCCTGTTTCATTGTGTGCTCTTATTTCGTCGTGTTCTTCTAAAAACAGGGGCAGCAACGTCACAGCGTCTTTTTGGGTTGGCTTGTTTTACCGCTTAGGTTTTCTGTCGCCCAGTGAGTACATGCATCAGCCCACGATGCTCAGGAAAATTAGCACTGGAAGAAGCATAATCACAATTGCCCTGCTCCGTTTACGCGTCGTTCGTTGATGTACCAACTTTGAACCCATCAGTCACTCTGTCACATGCAAAGATAAGCCTTGATAACCCAAATACAGACGCAGAATCAACAACCGCTCGCAATTGTCGGAATTTAAATCGTTTTTCAGTATTTTTCGTGTATTTGTTTTCGGGCTTCAGACTGTTTGTGCAAGCTGCCACAAGCAGAAAAATGGATACCATAAATCGGATTAATAGCTTAACTTTTGAGAAGTCCCCTCGTAGAC
>CAIUPH010000080.1 GCA_903901015.1 Candidatus Bathyarchaeota archaeon
AGGTTTTGACATAGTTTTCAGCGATAGTTACTGCCTGTTCCTGGGAAACATCCAATCTGGTGCTTCCCACCGTGAACAAGAAGTAGCCATCTGTCATGGAGGTTAACACATTGTTTTGGAAGGTCATCTGTAACCCTTTAGCTTGGTAATCTATGCCGTTTTCAGTGTACATCCAGAAGAAAACAACTGTTCCTGATGAAACAGTAATCTGCAACTTTATGTTACCCTGCGTTATGTTCGTGTTGCTTAAAGTGCTGACTGTGTCCAAGATTCTGGTCATGTTCGTTAAGTAATCGTCGCCAGAGTTGGTTCTGTACCTTGACAGTGTGAATTTTGCGTTTTGAACGACATCGTTGGGTTGTATCTGGCTGAAGATAGGCGAGCTTTCAATCATGTCCAGTTGATACCTTGAGAAGTGGCCGTTTCTGTACCGAAAATCCACGTTTAAATTGCTCGTGCTGTTGGCAAGGGCGTACTGCATTACCTCTTCAGATACGCCGCCGAAATCCGCGCGCCACTGCATAGTGTTGCTAAGCGTAGACATAGTATAAGCCTTAGTGTTGATTTTGGTTATGTTCTGCAGAAAATTAAGCACTTTATCCGTGCCCCCGCCGTAGTTTAGCAACTGCTGGTTTTCAGCCGCAAGCGCATTCTGGGTGTTTGCAAGGTCGTTTATATGAATGAATTCAAGTGTAGCTATGCCCGACAAAACCAAAACCACGATCAGCATCACGGAGGCGATTGCTCTCCACTTAAAAGTCGCTGTGCGTCGTTTGGGTTCAGTTTCGTGGACTTCTTCGATGCTTTTCATCGCGTTTATGGTGGCTAATCCGAAAGACGACAGTTTGTATTGGTCGTTGTCCATTTTAGATATCAGTTCGCCGAGGCTTTCAAGGTGGTAGGTCAGGTTAGGGCTTGAAATTCCAAGTTCCTCAACCATCTCCGTGAAAGTCATGGATTTGTTTCCGAGCATTCTTAGAATTTTGCGTCTAACCGGGTGCTTTAGCGAAGTGAACATTATAGAGTAGATTTCGTCTTCGTGTGAGCCAGCCATGTAAACCCGTCTTATCTATGCAATAATCATAGCTATAAGAATTACACCAAAATTCGTGCTTTCAACATCGCCGTATTCCAAGCAGTTTTCCGCTGGATTTCATCAAAGCATCTGTACCAAACATCGGCGGTGGACAAGCCCTGCGAGAACGGGAAATAGTTGGAAACTAAAAAAGCCGAAAAAACACGGAAATAGGCTTAAATTCCTTTTCCAGTAGACTCCAAACCTTTTGGCGTCTACCTTTTTTGGTTTATATTTAAATCAAAGATAAATAGTTGAAATACAATTTCATGTACCAACCAAGGAGAAATAAAAGTTGTCTGTAGCGCAAAGAAAGTATTTTACTGAAGTGGCAACGTTAGCCGACAAAAACGTAGCCGTCATCACTAACAACGGAAAAATCTTTAACGGCACATTAGTCGGCATAAACCCCGACAACCTGAGTTTAGTATTAGGCGACGTAAAAGACGAAACTGGAAAACTCCTCATACGCTTAGTAATCAACGGATCCGTCGTCATGTCAATTTCGAGCGCAGAGAAACCATTCGACCTCAAATCACTCGCAAATAGATTGGAAAAGGTTTTCCCAACTCTAGTAGAACTAAACGAGCAAGCAGGCTACATCGTTGTTATGCGCAAAGTTAAACTAACAGAAAAAGGCGTCATGGACGGTGCAGGCAGCCCAGCAGCTGACCGCGTCCAAAAAGTCTACGACTCATTCATGAGCGACGCTAAAGCCTAAATAAACCAGCGCAGTTGCTGCTCCTCTTTCTTCTTTTCTTCTGTTATACTTCGAACGACGCCAAACGATTCTAACATCTTCTTTATTTCGTCACCGCTGGCTTCCAACCCCGACAAGTCAACGTCCAGATACAGGTATTTGCCAAGAGTCAACAAAGCATACTTTGCCGCATTCACGTCCGGGTTCATTCCAGGCGTATCGACGAGCAGCGAGAAACCCTTCATATCACGTATCCTCGCCATGCCAACGGATAACCCTGCGATACCAAAAACGTGGCCAACCATGACTTTTGTGCCTAAATCAAGCGCCTGCTGCATCGTATCCAAATCTGTGGCTGTACTATAGATTCCGGGCACGGGCATTGCCTCGTCTTTTTTGAAGCCGCCGATGGATATTACGAAGCGGCAGCCGAACTGCTGAGCGATGTCGAGCACTTTACCCACAAGCTCATACTGTCCCACGGTGGTTAATGCCTGAGTGTTACCGTACCAGATAATCAAGTCGCGTTCGCCATCTCGCTTGGCATAGTAGAGCTCGTTTATGGGTGTGCGTGCTCCGCCGTCGCCTGTGGTTATGGCGAAATCCTGGAAAGATGAAGAGAAAATCTGGACGAAACGCGTTGCCTTGAGTTCTTTAATCAGATGTAGTGCTGCGATGTTAGCTACGAAGCCGATGCCCGGCAGCCCTTCGATTAAGATGGGGTCGTTTAAGGTTGGTTTTTCACTTATGTCGATTGAGCAAACCATGACTGTGCACTTCAGGTGGGTATTAGACGAATAAAACGATATAAGGCTGCCTAATCGAAATTGGAATCCGACTTAAATTTTTAGTCAGAAGTTAGCTGTTGAGTTTTAACGTTTTCTTCTTCAGCGATGGTAGCCGCTGGCTTGGCGGATTCCAACGTGCTGGGTGCGGTTGGCAGGGTTTTCTTTCTTGGTTTAACGCGTTTTCTCTTGGGTTTTGCCGAGTTTTCTTTGCCTCTTAGCTTAAACGTGATACTGCTGTCTTTCCCGCCTCTTGGCCAGAAGAATGCACTTGCAAACACAATGATGAACGAGATGAAAATAAGCATAAACAACGTGTCGTAAGCCTGACCTATTGTTGTTTTCCAAAGGTAACATTGGAAGTAGTCATCAGAATAAGGACCTGGACCAGGCCAGCTCCAACCGTGTCCGCCGCCTGACCACCACACGGGACCAGACACTATCAAGTCAAGTTGCCACAGGCTAAAGAAGAGCAAGCCCATAGCGACCATTACGCCTTTGAGGTTAACGATGGTGTTTGTTCTGACCAGATTATGCCACCGTTCTTTAATTCGGGTGGCACGGGTTTCTTTCTGTTCGATTCTCTTGGCTTTTTTCGGCTTCTTTATCCTTCTAAAGTTCAAGTAACCCATAGCTGAGAATCGAGCCGTTTCAAACATGCCGTAGACAAAAACTCCAGTGCCTGCAAGGAGCAACCCGAAGCCTGCGTAATTCATTGTGGTGGTTTTTGCGTATGAACTAGCTATTAGTGAGCCGTTGACGAGCATAATTAATCCAGTTCCGATTGCCCATACGCTGCCCAAAATAACTCTTGGTCCGACGCCATCATATAACTCCACGATTTCTCCCCCACCTGCACCGGGGTACTTCAGCATAACCGATGTAGAAAACGTAGCTGTCATCGTTCTATCAATCGCGTTAGCTATCTTGATAATCATCCTCAACAGGAAATTCAGTTCACCTAAAAATCGCGAAACACCAAACCAGACGAGTCTCCCCAAAAAGAAAAGTGCCCAGTGAAAAACTGTTTCGTTCGCCGAGTTTTCATGAGGGTTTAAGCTAATGTTTTTTATAAGCGAGCAATGCTTCTTGTTTAGGTTTCACCTTGAGCTTTGAAATTAAAGAAAAAGACTTGCTTGGCAGAATCGGCAAACTGAAAACCAAAAGCGGCACAGTGGAAACACCCCTCCTGTTCCCAGTCATCAACCCCAGCATCCAGCCTATCCCGCCTCAAAAGCTCAAGGATACATTCGGGTTCCAAGCAGTCATCACGAACTCTTACATCATCAAAAAACGCTACGACAACAAACCCATAGAGTTGGGCTTGCATAAATTCCTCGATTTCGACGGCTCCATCATGACGGATTCAGGCGCCTACCAAATCCTCGTTTACGGCGACATCGATGTTTCCCAGAAAGAAATCGTAGCTTACCAAGAGGGCATAGGCAGCGACATCGCCACTATCCTTGATATTCCTACAGGTTGGAAGGTAACTAAAGAACAAGCCCAAGTGACTGTGGCAGAAACCCTCAAGCGCGCCAAAGCTTTCTTCGAAGTTAAAACCCGCGATGATATCTTGTGGGTTGGACCCGTGCAGGGCGGAAAACACCTTGACCTTGTCGCAAGTTCAGCGATTGAAATGGGTAAGTTGCCTTTCCAGATCCACGCGCTCGGCAGCCCCACTGAAGTCATGGAGAGCTACCGCTACGATGTGCTCGCAGACATGATTTTAACCGCTAAAAAAGGCTTACCCATCGAGCGTCCTTTGCACTTGTTTGGCGCTGGACACCCATCCATGTTCGCGTTGGCAGTGGCGTTGGGCTGCGACCTGTTCGATTCTGCAGCTTACGCATTGTACGCCCGCGAAAATCGTTACATGACCGAAAACGGCACATGGCGATTAAACGAACTCGACTATTTCCCATGTTGCTGTCCACGATGCTCCGCGGAAACCCCAAGAGACTTAGAGAAGAAATCGCCCAAGGAACGCGAAGTTTTCTTAGCCGAACATAACCTCTACGTTTGCATCGCAGAACTCAAACGCATTAAACAAGCCATACGTGACGGCAGACTCTGGGAACACACAGAGATGCGTATGCACGCCCACCCAGCACTGCTTTCAGCCCTAAAACACCTGCGCAAACACGAAGACTTCCTCGAAAAATACAGCCCAACCGCGAAAAGCAGTGGCTTCTTTTTCTTCGACTCAGTGGGGCTTGCACGACCAGAAATCA
>CAIUPH010000081.1 GCA_903901015.1 Candidatus Bathyarchaeota archaeon
GCGGCAACGCCAACAGCTACACCTGGCGCAGTAGTTACTGCACCCACGGCGACAGCAAACCCTGACAAAACCAGCTCAAACCTTCTATCTTCACCAGTGTTCCTTGGAGGTCTCCTTTTCGTCATAATCATAGTGATTGCTGCAGTGCTCGCAACCGTACGCGGCAGAAAACACTCAAAACAACCCCGCGTAACCCAGCAAAAAACGGGCAAACAGAACACCGTCCAGCCCACCGCCAACGAAACCCCAAAAACATCAACCCCAGCAAGCGTCTTCTGCCCCAACTGCGGAAACCAGCTACTCCACACCCAAGGCCTCTGCCCCTTCTGCAAAGCAGACCTTAGCCAATGGTACCCTAACGCCAAAAAATAGCCGCTTCAACGCGGTAAGCTTTTCTTTTTTATTTTTGAACAACAAAAGTTAAAATAATTTTGTTTTAAAATCGGCTCCGAAGATTTCTTCGAGCGCGGAGGCAGTTGTGCTGAAATTTTGCTGTACCTTGCCGCGTGAATAAGATTCTTTTATCATGAACAGGTAGATTGCGTCGTTTTTCTGCGTCATACTTCAACCGAAGCGTCATGCCTCAGGAGTACATAATTGGCTTATTTCGCCGTGCAAATATCCAGAATCGAAATATCAGCCAAGTTTCGAAGTTGAAGAGGCATCAACGTTGTTTCCTTGGCGCTTTACCATGTAGTAGGAAAGAAAAGCCAACGGAACCACCAGCAAGTAAGAAACCAGAGTTCCAGCTAAAACCCCCAAAACAGGAAACAGGTACCTGACCGCCACGCAGAAAGGAATAATCGTCAATATGCCCGAGTAAACCAGCGGCTTAGTCATGGCGCGGCTGAACTCAGTTCCTTTGCTTTTGTAGAGGATTACAAGGGTTGAAGTGAAAACCGCTGGAAACGCAGCTGCTATGCCGCCGAGCACTGGACCGCCGATTTGGCTCAGAACCACCGACAAAGCCACAAGTGAACCCGCGCCGACACCGCGCAGCACGATTTCGTGGAGTCGGTAGAGCCTTTTTTGTCCCTCCAGATTCTGGAGTTTTAGTTTTGTGAAGAGAAAATAGGTTAAGACGGAAATCGCTACGCCGCCAACCAAGGAAAACGTGAAATCTCTAAATCCCGAGGCGACAATCAACGCGGAAACCGCGAACCAAATGAGAAGCGAAAACACGATGCCTCTACGGAAGCTTTTCTGCGCGAAAAACGCGTAGAACAGCAGGTACGCGCTGGTGACGGCGAAGGCTAAGGGAAAAACAGCGGTTGCCTCTACGGCAGCGGCTGAAGACTGGTTTAGCCCTATGAACAGGAAGGAAAACGCCGAAGTTGATGGTAATCCGCCGAGGATTCCGCCCACGACGCTGCCCTTCTTTTCGGCGATAACGGTGATGGCGGTTACCCATAAGTTGCCGACTGCAAACGCCGCGAGCAAATGCAGAAGCAACTGGGAATCGAACATGGTTTAACTTTTCACTGCATCTGCCTATTAAATTTTAGAAAAACGGGTTCAACCCAGCATATTTGGAGCCTAATAGTGGTTCTGTTGAAACTATAGAGGGGTAGGTCATCGTGATGAAGGAACTTATTCGATGGGTTTTTTCCATCCGCCGTTGCTGAAGCGTGCAATGCATCCGAAGGGCAGCGCCAGCACTATTATGTCGATTAGGGCTGCCGAAGTAAATGTTAGGTTGAGTTGGGTTTGCAGTACGAGGTTGACGCTGGAGAAGGCGAGCAGCAGGAATATGCCGTTTAGCCAGAACCCCACTGGCCAACCCTTGGTCTTGAATAATGTGTTGATGATGAAGATGTTTAGGATGCCGACCATTATTGGTTGAACGATGTAGGTTAGGGATATTAACAGTACAAAGCCTATGGGTGGCATGTAGTTCACAAATGCAATGCGTGCATTGTTCAAGACCAATTGAATAACGCTGAGCACAACGGTTAAGATTATGCCTTGAATCAAGAGTTTCTCCACTAAACGCAGGTGCCGCAGATGGTTAAACACTCGGTTTTCAGACAGCATTTTTAGCAACATTTTGTGCAATCCACTCTCCTACTGCTTGTTCTGCGGGTCTGCTGCGAATCTCATAATTGTCGAGTGCGCTGTTCCAATAAACCAGCCAGCAACCTGGGAGCCCCATGTTCTTGAAAAGGTTAAGTCCCTTAATTATGTAGTCGCTCTGGGCTTGTCCGTCAGCTGTTGACATGCCGAATTCAGTTATCACGACGGGTTTACCGGTTATCTGCTGCATGTTCTGGATGAAGTGGGGTGACAAAACGAGGAAGGAAGCCTGGAATATGTCTAAGCCTACGAAATCGAGTTTTTTGCTCGCTTCAATGGGCACGTTGCTACGCAGAACGTAGCCGACTCCGAAGTTAGTGTAGAGTTGAGCGGATAGATGGTGAGATTCAATGATTTGGTACATGTTATCGAAGTTAGTGATGATTTCATCGTCCGTGAAAATGGAGCCCACCGACCATGTGGACGACAATTCAGGTTCATTCATAACTTGAATGTACGAAAGGCGGCTTCCCCAGCGGGTAAGGTAGTAATCCACTGTGGCGGGTGCGTCCAAATTCGGAATTACCAACGCCACTTTCAAGCCGTAGTTGTCGGTGGCTGAAAATAACATGTCAAGCTTCAGGTTTTGCGTGTCGTTGTCAAGGTCTGGGTTGCAATTGAGAGTTATGCGGATGGCTTTGAAGCCTAAATTATGGATTTGCGTGACTTGATCGTAGATTTGGTCGAGATCATCTTGTTCGTAAACGTAATGGACTCCAACCTGGAACGGCGTGTTAGCATTCTTTTGTGCTGACGCATAGTACTGGTAAGGATAAAAAATTTGGACGAAAATAAATAGAATACAAAGGTGATGACCATGAGGTTTTTGATTACACTTTTGTTAGTAAACCCAACTACGCCGCGTGCAATGGTTGAAGCGAGTTTGTTCATACCCCCACATAGTAGTGCTTTCTCTTTTTATGCTTAATGAAAAAAAAGGCAAATGCACAGGTACTTTTGTAGAAGCAAAGATGATAAACAGGAAACTGACGGGTTACCTAAAGTACGCAAAAATAAAAAGGAATTAGGCAAAAGCCCATTCTATTGGTTTACAGAGCTTAGTAGAAGCTTTGTATCGGTGAATCGTCGGTGCCGCGTTCGGTTGTTTGCGGCTTGATTTCTTCGATTTTGGTTTTAGTCAGCGATTTAATCTGGTTAAAGTTTGACATTTCGCCGTAGCTTACCAATGTGATTGCGGTGCCTGCTTCGCCTTTGCGTGCGGTTCTGCCTATGCGGTGGAAGTAGACTGGTGCGTCGTTTGGTACGTCGTAGTTGATTATGTGTGTGATGCCTTCGATGTCTAAGCCTCTTGCGGCAACGTCAGTTGCAACGAGTAGGTTCAGTCGGCCTGCTTTGAAATCGTTGATTGCGCGGTCTCTTTGTGCTTGTGTGAAGCCTGCGTGGAGCGCTTGTACACGGCAGCCTTTGCGGTAGAGTTGGTCTGAGAGGCGGCTGGTTTCGCGGCGTGTTCGACAGAAAATTATGGCTTTGTCAACACGGTCATCGTGCAGTATGTCGCAGAGTGCACCGAATTTGCCGTTTTGGTTAACGACGGTGTAGAACTGCTTCATCGATGTCAAGGCGATTTCGTCTTTGCTAACAAGGATTTTCTCAGGGTTCTTCATGTACCTGTTGCAAACGCGCATAACGTTTTGCTCGATTGTTGCACTGAAAAGGCTCGTTTGCCTGTCTTTTGGGGTTTTTGAGAGAATGAACTCGACGTCTTCAGTAAATCCCATGTCAAGCATGCGGTCTGCTTCATCAAGAACCACGACTTTCACGGTTGAAAGGTTCAACACGCGCCTTTCCATAAGGTCAATTAGTCTGCCGGGGGTTCCGACAACGATGTGGACTCCACTGGCTAACGCGTGGATTTGCTTGTTGATGGATTCTCCGCCGTAAACAGCTAAAACTCTTAGTTTAGTGTACTTTGAAAAAAGCGCCATTTGCTCTGCTACTTGCACGGCTAATTCGCGGGTTGGTACTAGAATCAATCCTTGAACTCCACGGACTTCGCGGTTTAAACGTTGAACCATGGGTACGCCGAAAGCGGCTGTTTTTCCTGTTCCGGTTTGTGCTTGCCCGATGACATCTTTGCCTTCGAGTAAGGGAATTATTGCTTGAGCTTGAATTGGAAAAAGACTATCAAACCCGAGTTCTGCTATACTTTTTAGGACTTCGCATGATAATGGCAAGTCCTTAAATGATTGAATTTGCATATTTTGTTTCTTCTGCCACAGGGTATTTCATGATGTCCTTAAAAGCTGCAAAGCTTTGGTGATAGCATGATTAATGTGACAAACCAAGAAGGCTGGTTCGGCGTATAAAAAGCTTTAGCAGTTTTTTTGGTAAAGGGCACGTTTAAAGGGCGCTTTTCTTTAGAGAAGACCGTTTGAAGCCTGAAAAAGCCTGTTTTAACCAGAATTTCACTTGTTTTGCATTCAAACACAAGATTTAGATGCCGATTTTGTTTTTGTGACCGTAAAGACTCAGTCACATAGTCATAAAAACCATCAAAAGCACAAGTGAATCATAACGAGCTTATGCTTGAACGCTTAATGGAGAAATAAAGAATAAGTAAAGCCAAAAAAAGCCTCAACCCTACCTATACACTGGAGACCCCAAAGTCGATGAAACAGAAGAAACCGACGACATACACAACTCTAAAGAAAGAGAAGAAATGCTCGACGACGAAATCACTGCGGCTGAAGAAGGCTTCATGAAAGGACGAGAAGAAGATGGTCCAAGCAAGAAAGAAACCCGCAAAAACGCCGTCAGCCACGACGACCAAGTATCAGTGGAGTTAGCGAAAGAAGACAGCGAAGACGACTAATCAACAACACTTTCTGCCCCTAAATACTGCCCATTTAAGGAAGAGCGGCTAATCAGGGACAATAAAATTGCTTCTTCTTGCTTATGCAACCACTAACCATAATAGGTAGAAAGTAGAATCTTCTGGATGAGGGTTATTTACAAGTAATGTCACTTAGAGATCCTGTTTGCGGAACGGTTCTAGACGAGAATACAGCGAAATTTAAAATATCTTATGATGGTGAAACATTCTATTTCTGCAGCCTTGTCTGTAAGAAACGTTTCAAACGTCACGCGACAAAATTCGTCAAATAAGTTTTTTTAAAAAATAAAAAAAATTAAAGAAAAGAATTTGTTTTATTTTTGCTTGAATGTTTTCCAGACGACTGCAGCTAAGATGCCGCCGATTATCGGTGCAACGATGAACAGCCAAAGCTGACTTAACGCTGTGCCACCAACAAATACTGCTGGTCCAAGACTTCTTGCCGGGTTCACGGATGTGCCGTCGATGGGTATTGCTACAAGGTGAATAAGCACGAGTGTTAAGCCGATTGCTAAGCCTGCGAATCCTTTAGGCGCGTTCGCACTGGTTGAGCCGAAGACGACGAGTACGAATATGAAGGTTAAGACTATTTCAGCTATCAATGCAGATACAAGGTTGTAGCCTCCTGGCGATGCGAGGTCATAGCCGTTTTGGCCCAAACCGTTTGCCGCCAAACTGTATAATGGGTTTCCAAGGGCTATAGAGTACAATATGCCTGCACCGATTACTGCGCCTACACATTGAAAAACAACGTACAACACCGTATCTTTAGCACTTAGTTTTCCAGCAACGAACATCGCAATAGAGATGGCAGGGTTAATGTGGCATCCGGAAATTGCTCCTATCGCGTAAACCATCGCTAAAACTGCGAGCCCGAAAGCAAAAGAGATTCCCACTGTGCCGTCACCGAATATGTTCCTAAGATTACCGCCTGCAATCACTGCACTGCCGCAGCCCATTAGCACGAGCACCATTGTTCCGATTAATTCAGCTGCATATTTTTTCATGGGTGAAATTGGAGCGGATAAAGTAATTTTTTCTGATTCAGTCATTTTTTCTTTCCTCTGTTTTTGTAGTTACCTGTCAGTTTTCTATTATTCACTTATAATGGTTTCCATCAAGAATGCGCTAAAACTGAAAGAGCGTTCAGAGTGTTTCGCTAGCAGAAATATCCATCATCATTAGCCCCGATACAATTTTGGGGTAAAAATCTGTGCTTTTCTCGGGCAAGAGTTCATGTTGTTGCGCTATTTCTGCTACTGTCTTCGCGTTAATCGGGTTAACCAAAA
>CAIUPH010000082.1 GCA_903901015.1 Candidatus Bathyarchaeota archaeon
CTCTCTATTGCTCCCAGTTCCACCCAGAACTAACCCAACTGAAGCGTCGGGCACATCCACCCCCTCGTCCAGAACCTGAGAGGTAACAACAACGGGGTATTTGTCGTTCCCAAAGTTTGATAGTATTTCTCGGCGCTCCTCCCTTGAAGTTTGATACGTTATGGCTGGAATTAGGAAACGCAAACTAATCCTGTAGACCAGGTCATTGTAGAGAGTGAAAATGAGGATTTTCTCATTTTTGTAAGTTTCAAGCTGTTGGGATAGCACGTTTAATTTTGCTTCTGAGTTGACTGCAACTCTTATGGCTCGGTTTCTTGCGAGTAGTGCTTCACGTGCTTTTGGGTCTCTTCCTGTAGTCATTATGAACTTTTGGAAGTCAGCAGCACTCTTCAGGGTAATTTTTCGCTGCTGAAGAAAGCTTCTAAAAATGCTCATTTGAGATTTGTATATTTGCTGTTCTTGGGGTGTTAGTTCAACTGATATTTTTTCATATGTGTATGGCGAAAGATGCCCAGCAATTTCTTCGATGCCAACGGAATAGACTGGGTCGCCGACGAGTTGCGAAAGCAAAGAGTGTCTTTGATCGCTTCTTTCGTAAGTTGCTGTTAAACCCATGCGGTATGGCGCAGTGTACATTTCTGCTATCTGTATGTAGCCTGTGGAGGCTAAATGATGTACTTCGTCGAAGACTATTAGCAAGAATTTGTTGCCAAGCTGTTCTGCATGTATGTAGGCTGAATCATAAGTTGTAACAGTTACCATGCGCAGAGTATTTTCGCCCCCGCCTACAGCGCCCGCTTCCAAGTTGAGGTAGTCTTTGATGCGTTTTTTCCATTGATCAATCAGGTCTAAGGTGGGAACCACAATGAGCGTTTGAACTTTCAACTGTTGAATTGCTTTTAGGGCGATGAAAGTTTTTCCAGCGGCAGTGGGCAATACTAGAACTCCCCTGTTGCGTGCTTTGCACCAATTGTTCAAAGCCTCGTTTTGGTAATCTCTTAGCTCAACATTACTTTTGAGGTGTTCAAGTGGCGGTAACATCGGAACATCATCTTCAACTTGAAGTTTACTTTCAGCCAAGTACTCTAAAACGTCTCGGTAATGGTATGCCTTAATTCTGTAGCAGCCCACTCTTGTGTCCCATTTTCCGTATGGAGTTCCCGCTTCGCCCTTCAAGAGAAGGGTGCCTTTGTCAAACCACAAACGAAGCATAACACTGAATCAATTCCAAACCAATTAAACTTGTCTTAAAAACAATCAACATAAAAACACTTTTCCAAAAATGGCGCCTAATCGAATCTTCGGTAAATATCTTTGCTCATTACTGTGAAGTTTCCAGGGGAATGCTGCCTGGCTTTTGCTTAGTTCTGCACAACAAAAAGAAATAGACTTCACTTACAAAGCTTTTAAAATCTTCAGAACACTCAAAGCATTTTGGCATAATCTGGATTATACTAAATTAGCGCCAATCTAACGTGCTAATTCTCCTCTTTCAAGTTTTAGGCTATTTCTAAGCTATGCAGATTTAAAACTTATTAATATCCAAAAACTAAGAATCTATGTTCTGAATTCATAAAACCCAAATTAAAATCTTGACAAGAGACCTCGAGGAGACAACCTAGCATCAAAAGCTTCCCGATCAGGCCTACGCAAAGCCCTCGCAAAACCACTCCACCGGCAAATCTCACCCTCTAAAGCACCTTGAAAGATTCAACAGTCTTTTCCATAATCTGCTAAGCCCCCAGCCAATCTGAAATCTCAACCACAGCTAATCCCTTGGGGCTCAAGCATCGCTCAAATAACATATAAAACAAATGGATAAACGACTTTGGCGGGCAGTAGAGGGTATAGTAAAAGGGAAAAGAAGCAAAAATAGTGTTAAACAGCAACACAAAGAATAACAAGATATAGTTAAAGAACATTCTAGATAGCGGTGTTTATTTTGATCAGCGTGAGTTTAAACGACGACATAATTTTATTTCAATTTGAGGAGCCGCCTCCATATCCGCAGCCAAACCCTGAGCCAGGTCGAAATCCAGAGCCAGAACCTGAACCGCAACCATCTCCTGAGCCGCAACCCGAGAGCAGACTCAGCTAAGTCAGTGTATTCTGCAACCGTTAAACCACATTCTTTTTAAGAATAGGTAAGACTAATGCAATTAGCGAGATTTGTTAATTAAAATAAGTGAGTGACGTATAGGGGCTGTTGGCTTTTTTCCAAGTTGTGCCAGAACTAATAACATCGACGAAGCTTGTGGCGCCACAAGCTGTTGCTGTAACATAGAACATTGTGCATAGCAACAGCGCGATTAATCCAGCGTTTAATAGACATTTCGTTTATATGCCCCCTAAATTCCTAATAGATACGTTAGTTTATGCTTGCCCATCTTCACCCTCGCGAAGACAGAAAAGAAGGCTGCAAACTACTCGACATCCAAACCAAGAAGGCCAACATATGTCCGAAAAAACAAAAGACGAAAAATGCAGCAAAGAAGACGATTACGTCACAGTAAAAATACCAAAAGAACTCTCCGAAGAAGCAGACAAACTAATCGGCAAAAAAGGGTTCCGAAGCAAGGCAGAAATCGTTCAAGAAGCACTCAGAGAGCTACTCGACCATTACGGGGCAGACAAACACTTTCAAATGCTAAATCGCACCAGTGATGGCGTAAAAGTCAGAGACATAAAACTAGGCCAAGTAGCAGACATCAAAATCACCCCCGAAGGAATTTACTGCCCAATATGTGATGGAAGCAACTGCGAACACATCCGCTTTGCCTTAGATCAAACTGACGTAAAAAACCTTATCCGCAGGAAGAAAAAGGAAGGCTGGAAATTACCCGACGCTTGAGACAAGCGCCTGCCGCAAAACGAACAGTAAAAATAGCGCCCAATACGAGTATTATTTTGTTGCATTCTTTGGGCAAAGCAAACTCTATGTCTTCAAGCTGAGTAAACCACTCATCCGAATTTGCTCCTTTAACAGGCTTCCGCAGGGTTCTTCTTACAATCAGAACAGCCGCGATTGCCCACCTCTGCTTGGAGCTGTTTGAACGCTATTTTCCGGCTTAGCTTCAGCTGCATCGTTATGCTCTTGGCTTTCTTTGGAAACTGTTATGTCCAGTTTGATTTCTTGCGCTTTCGCCTCCAGCCTGCTTATCCGCTTTTGCTGAAAGAGCAGAATAGACATAACCATGAGGTCAAGGACCTCAGGATTCGCCGCATTGCCGCCCTCCGAAGCATAACTCCTGCAAATATCCATGAGATCATCAAACGCTTCCGATCCGGCTTACGCAAAACCTTGGCAAATCCACTATACCGACTAATTTCCGATTCCAAAGCCATCCTATAAAAAAACAATGAAAAATACGTACTGATTGAGAAAGGTCATGATGTTTTATATGCGATGATATCTTTCCCAGAACTTAAATCTAAATATTACAAGCAGAAGCTTAAGCCAAAATGGTTTACGCCATATTGGGTATCCATATTCGCTTGAACGTTAGTAATAATTGGAATTGTAATTCCAGTTTTTGGTCATCAGCCATTTGAAACAGCAATATTCTACTTAGCTATCGCCTTACTACTTGAAGGGATTGGCTTTTATGCACGAGTTAAAACGCCTTCCATGAAAACAAACAGAGTAATGTATATCGTTTTGTTTGGCGGATTCTTTGGGTGTTGGTTTTCAATTGCGGCATGGGTATTTTTGGCTAGAATATTTGCTGAGTTCAAGGTTTATGTGCTTCTTACTTTTATTGGATGCTTTGTTCTTTGCGGGTTAATCGGCGATTCAATAGGGAAAATGAGGCACTACAAAGGCCCAGAACAGTACCAACCGTAGGGAACTTCAGTCGTGCGCACAAATCAACACGTGCCGACAGCCTAATTTCACTTTTTGCGCCTAAAACCAACGCAAAATCGCAAATTTAACCATACAAAAACGGTAATAGAGTGAAGGCTTTTTATGCTCAAACCAACAAATATGTAATAGGTTAAATTCATGAAGTTCGCCGAAATCGCAATCTTGCTAAGAGAAATAGTGGATAGGTGTCCAAGTTTGGACGGAGCCACCATCACGTTGGTACCCCAGAAAGCCATGTATCCACTCTACAACGGATACCACATCAACATTAAAGCCAACCTTTCGAAAGAAAGCATGGGTAACTTGCGGAAAATTGTTGAGGGACATGACTTGGTGATGCAGATTAAAAGTGATGCGGTTATAGTCTACGAAACTAGGTCAGGCTAAACCTCAGTAAATCGCAAGTTACCTGTTTGGGTTTTTTCTTATAATTTAAAAAACTTCTTCTTCGATTAATTTAGGCACATTAAGTATTTTTTAAAAATGAAAATGCCCCGAACCAACATAAAAGCTGCCAACCAGAGAGTACTCTCTAAACAATAGACTTCGTTTACAAGCCAGACGACTTTTTCATCGCCTAATAGCCGTTGTTTGCGGACTGCTTAGGTGATGCTGACGTTCTGAATGTCGAAGTAACGTTTTGCCAAAAAGCGCAAACGTTCGGCGTTCTTGCCGTTTTTACCTATCGCGACGCCCTTATCTTTGGGGTTGACGGTTATGACTGCCATTTTTTTGCCATCAGTGCGTTCGGTTACGCGGATTTCTCTTACTGTAGCTGGTTTCAACGCGTTTTTCATGAATGTCACTGGGTCTTCGCTGTACTCGATGATTTCGTGTTTTTTGCCTGTCATGCGTTCGAGTGTGTGGATGTTTCGTCCGCCTTTTCCTATGGCGACGCCCACTTGGCCTTGGTTCACGATGAATATTGCCCGCTGCTCTACTTCGTCGACTATGCAGTCTTTTACGCTTGCGCCGCTGACGCTTTCAAACAATGCAATGTACCGCATTTCGTCGCAGGTAATTTTTATGCCGGTTGTTATTTTTTTTCCTCCATTTTTTATTCTTTACTTGGGTTTTCTTCAGTTATTTTGAGAATGTCTGAGTCCCCTGTTTCGCGGATGCTTAAAGCAGATATAATGAAGAGTTTCTTGCAGACTTCAGCTAAATCCATTGAGCCACCTTTGTAGGTTATGACGGGAACTTTAGAGAGTTCTCCATAGTATTCGATTTGTTCTTTTATGTCTTTTGGACAGTTGCTGGCTAAAACTATCATCTTAGCTTTACCGGTTTTGGCGTTTTGCAATGCAACATTGGTTCCGAATGATACCTTTCCTGTTTTCACTGCGGACGCTAACGATTTATCTATGTCTATCATGCTTCTGTTTTTCCTCCATCTTTTTCTTGTGTTTCGAATGTTGACATGTACAGTTCAACTAAGCCTGTGCCGATTGGTATTGATTGCCCAACTATAACGTTTTCTGTTACACCGGCTAAAGGATCACTTTCACCCTTCACGGCTGCTTCAACTATGTTTGGAACTGTGATTTCGAATGCGGCGCGCGCGAGGACACTGGCTTTTTTGCCGCTGATTCCGTGTCTGCCGATTTGCTGGACATCGCCTGTGGTGGTCATCATGTCTGCTACGAGCATTACGTGGCGTACGTCTACGTCTAAGCCTTGGTCTTCCAAGACTCCTTTTGCTTCGTGTATGAGTGCGTTTCTGGAGGCTTCGACGCCGAGGGTTTTAGCGATTTCATGGATGTTGTTGGTGGTTGTTCTTGAGGTGTCGACGCCTATGACTTCGAGGACTTTAGATAGGTTTGAGCCGTCAGTGCGGATAACCCATTCGCCGTTCTCTTCAGTAACCAAGACGCGTTTGATGTCTGGGACACCTTTAACTTGGAATCCTGGAACCTTGGCAAGCATTCGTTTAAGCTGCTCAGCTTTCTTAGGTTTAATCTCAACTGTGTTATCGGTGATTGTGACGGTTGCGTTCTGCAGTTCCATGCGCTCTTTAAGTTCATCCATCGTTATGGCGCGGTCATCCATCATCTGTTTATTGAGTTCGACGATGATTTCTTCGCGGACTGGATCCTCGTAGATTGCTGAAGCCAAGTTTTCAACTGAAGTGTAGATGATGTTGCGGGCTACTTCAACGGCGCCTTCTTTGCTCTTTGCATAGTCGCCCTTGAGATAGATGGTCATGATTGGAGTTGAGGGAATTTTGCGTGCATCGACGATTTCGATTAGTCTGGGTAAGCCTAAGGTGACGTTTTGTTCTTTGACACCAGCGTAGTGGAAGGTTCTAAGGGTCATCTGTGTGCCTGGTTCACCGATTGATTGGGCGGCTACTATGCCGACTGCTTCTCCCGGCTCCATGAGGGCACGTTTGTACTGTTCAGCTGTTTGAGTTGCGGCTTTAGTTACGCCTTTGGCTGTGAGCTTATTCTTTGCAAAGTTCGCTTTAAGCTGGCTTAGCAGGATGGGTGTTAACTGGTTTTCTACGCCTTTGAGTTGCTTTTTGATGTGATCTGCAGAGGCCATTTCGCCTTTTTCGTCGCCGAGTTTTATCTGGTCGATTAATCGGTTGACGTTGACTGCTTTGCCGTGGTCGCTCTTTGCTGGGTCAACGCCGTCTTCTCCATACCTGAATTGGACGATATCACCCGCTGAGTCACGTACTGTGCTGTCGTATTCTAAGCGAATGTGCTCTAACGCGTTGATTAAACGTCTTTGCATGTAACCGCTCTGTTGTGTTCGGACGGCTGTGTCGACTAGACCTTCTCTGCCTCCCATAGCATGGAAGAAGAATTCAATCGCGTCAAGTCCACTCTGGTAAGAGTTGTAGACGAATCCTCTTGCTCTTGGGCGTGGGTCGCCATCAACGAAGTGCGGTAGTGCTCTTCCTGCGTAGCCTCTAAGGATACGTTTACCTCGGACTGATTGCTGCCCAACGCAAGCGGCCATTTGACCGATGTTTAAGCTTGAACCTCTTGCACCAGCTCTTGTCATGACGATGCCTGCGTTTTCCAATGTGAAGTCTTCGTCTGCTATTTTGCCTGATTCGTCTCGGGCAACTGCAAGTTCATGCATAACGTAGATTTCGAATGATTCCTCTAGGGTTTGTCCTGGCAGACGCGGCAGAGTCCCGTTGCGGAAGTTTTCGATGTGTTCATCGATTTTCTTTTGGATGCGATCCATTGTTTTTGCCATTCGGTTGCGCGCTCTTGGTGAGAGAACGAGTTCGTCGTAGGTGTAGCTGAAGCCGCGCATGGAGATAAATTGTTTGAGCAGGTGGGTGACTTTGTTTAGGAATTCTCTTCCTGCCTGGGTGCCGTAGTCTTTAATGATTCTGTGAAGTAAGCTTTCTGATTGTTCAGAGCCGATTGAGCGTCTGTCGATTACACCTGAAACAAGTTGACCGTTCTTAACGACGACGTATGCGTCGTGTTTGCATGCTTCTTCTTCGCATTTGGTACAGCCTTGACAGATGTTGGCTTTTAGTGAGTAGTTGAGTGTTTTTGGCAGGTATAAGCTGAAGATTTGTTTGCCTGACCACAAGGGTTCGGGGTCTGTTTTTTCTGGTTCTGGAACTGGACCAGTATAGTTAGTTGCCGTTAAGAGCCTGTTAACTTGGCTTCTGTTTACGTAGTTACCTGTTCTTGTAAAGTAGTATGCGCTTGTAACGAAGTCTCTGATGGCGCCGATGATTGGTCCGCCGAATCTGGGTGAGAGAATCTGGTCTTGAACCTGCATGAGTAATAGTGCTTCGGTTCGGGCTTCTTCGCTCTGTGGAACGTGCAAGTTCATTTCGTCGCCGTCAAAGTCTGCGTTGTAGGGTGGACAAACACAGAGATGTAATCTGAAAGTTTTGTATGGCAAAACCCGTACGTAGTGAGCCATGATGGACATGCGGTGAAGTGAAGGCTGTCTGTTGAAGATTGCGATGTCGCCGTTTTTGAGGTGGCGTTCAACCACGAATCCTAATTCGACTGCTTCCGCGATTTTTGTGCGGTCAACGACGAATTCGAGTCGGATACGTTTGCCGTCGGGGCGAATGATGTAGAGTGCGCCTGGATAGTTTTCGGGTCCGTTTATGACGAATTTCTTCATCTCTTCAATGTTCCAAGCCGTAACCTTTTCTGGGACGGATAAGCGCATTGCGACGTCTTGCGGAACACCAACTTCGTTTATGTCTAGGTTAGGGTCTGGTGAAATGACTGTACGTGCGGAGAAGTCGACACGTTTGCCTGATAAGTTGCTTCTGAAACGTCCTTCTTTGCCCTTCAAACGCTGCGAGAGAGTTTTGAGTGCTCTGCCGCTGCGGTGGCGTGCCGGAGGAATGCCTGATGCTTCGTTGTTGAAGTAAGTGGTAACGTGGTACTGCAAGAGTTCAGAGAGGTCTTGGATGATGAGGGTTGGTGCGCCTGCTTCCATGTTTTCTTTGAGACGCTGGTTGATGCGGATGATGTCTACGAGTTTGTGGGTTAAGTCGTCTTCGGAGCGGATACCTGATTCAAGCGTGATTGAGGGACGAACGTAAACTGGCGGAACTGGCAGTACTTGGAGAACCATCCATTCTGGGCGGGCGACCTTGGGGTTGAAACCCAAAATTTCGAGGTCTTCGTCTGAGACACGTTCGAGTCTTTCTCGTATCATGCTGGGTGTTAGGGGTTCTGAGCCTGCTTCAGTTTGCTCTATGAACTTGGTTGGTTTCTCGAAGGTTATTTTGAATTGTGCAGCGGCGCAGTAGGGGCATTGTTTTGCTTTTATGTCGGTTAGGATTTCTTTGTAAATTTCATCTGGGATGGTTCCTAATAGTTCGTTGAAGCGTTCGAGTCTTTGGCGTGCTTTTTTGGATGCGTCTTCTGAGAGGAGAATGCGACCGCAGGTGCGGCATGTTGCTTTTAGGAGATCGAAGATAATTTTGGTGAATTCGATGTGGACGATTGGTACGGCGAGTTCGATGTGGCCGAAGTGTCCTGGGCAGCGGATGGCGGTGTTGCCGCATGTTTTGCATCTTTGTCTTGGTTCAAGAGTGCCTAGTCTGCCGTCCATTAAGCCTGCTGTGATTGGAGCGCCGTCTTCGTCGTATGTATCTGGTGTCTGGACTTCTACGACTGATTGTTTGCGGAGGTCTTTAGGTGAGATTAGTCCGAATGAGATTTCATCCACTATTTTATGAATCAATTCTTCCTGTGACATGTTATGCCTTCTCCTTTAGTCTTAATTTTGGTGTGATGCATAAGCTCTGCAGTTCTTGCAGCAACAGCTTGAAAGCGTAAGACACGATGACGGGTGAAATCTTGGCTTTCTCGTCGCATATCTTGCAAACATAGCGCCTTTGCTTCATGTCGAAGTAAGCGATTTGTCCACAGCTCTCGCAGATGTAGAGCGTGTACTTGTCAGATTCTTCCAGCAGCCTGTCTCTTAGCAGCATGGCGGCTCCGTGTCCAATGAGGCAGTCTCGCTCCATTTCTCCGAACCTGAGACCACCACCACGAGCGCGTCCTTCAGTTGGCTGGCGTGTGAGCATTTGCACTTGACCTCTGGCTCTGGCGTGTATTTTGTCAGCAACCATGTGATGAAGTTTCTGGTAGTAGACTATGCCAACGAAAACGTCTGCGATGAATTTTTCGCCTGTAGCGCCACTGTAGAAGACTTCGCTTCCTGTTTGGCTGAATCCGAGTTTGACTAGGTTCTTGCGTACTTCGTCTGGTCCTTCGTTTGAGAAGGGTGTGCCGTCTCCTGGTTTGCCTCTTGCGCATGCGGCTTTGCCTGAGAGTGATTCGATGAACTGCCCGATGGTCATTCTTGAGGGGATTGCGTGCGGGTTAATTATTAGGTCTGGAACCATGCCGTCGTCTGTAAATGGCAGGTCTTCTTGGGGAACGATTAAGCCGATTACTCCTTTCTGTCCGTGGCGTGAAGCGAATTTGTCTCCGAGTTCAGGTACTCTTTGGTCGCGTACGCGGACTTTAACGAGTTGACTTCCTTCGCCCGACATCGTAACGAATATGCCATCTACGATGCCTGTTTCGGATGGGCGCATGTCAACGGATGTGTCGCGCATTGAGGGTCCTTTAACTTCGAATTCTTTGTATTCTTCAAGGAATCTTGGAGGGCTGATTCTGCCGATTAAGACGTCTCCGCCGACCACTTGGGATTCTAAGCCGATTATTCCGTCAGGTTCAAGAAGCCTGTAGTATTGTTCGCCTCGGTAGCCGCGGGTTCCTGGTTCTGGAACGGTAAATTTGTCTTTTAAGCCACCTAAGTATTGTCTGCATTCTGCTTCGTAGATGCGGTAGAATGTTGATCTAGCTAAGCCACGTTCGATGGATGCTTTGTTGAATATGATTGCGTCTTCCATGTTGTAGCCTTCGAAGCTGAGCACGGCGACGACGCAGTTTTGTCCTGTTGGGCGTTGTTTGTAGCCCATGACATCCATGTTTTCGGTTTGAACCATAGGTACCTGTGGATAGTGTAGGATGTGTGAGCGTGAGTCGACGCGGTGATGGAAGTTTGTGCTGTAAACGCCCAAGGCTTGTTTAGCCATGGCTGCTTGGTATGAGTTTCTTGGTGACTGGTTGTGTTCTGGATAGGGGATAGTTGATGCGCAGATTCCAAGGATTGTGAATGTTGCGATTTCTACGTGGGTATTGGTGGGTTCGATTGCGTCATAGGTTAACGCAATGAATGCGTTTTCTTCTTCTTCAGCATCCAAATACTCGACTAAGCCGTTTTTGACGACGTCTTCCCATGTCCATTCGCCTGAACCGACTTTTTCGAAGTGTTTTGAGCCGAGTTTTGCAACGCCGTTTTCAACGATTATGAGTGGGCGTCTGACTCTGCCTTCGTCGCAGTTTGCATGGACTTCTTCGGTTTCGGTCTGGGCTTTGGAGAAGTAGGTTACGTTGACTTCGGTTGAGATTTCGCCTGCTCTTCGTTTCTGGCGGAACGATTGCACCATATCCTGCGGGTTGTTGCAGTAACCGATGATGTTGCCGTCGACGAAAACTTTGGCGCCTGAAATGCGCAGTTCAATCGAGGCTTCGTAGGCTGGCACGGTTCCCATTTCGAAGAGGAGCTGCTTTATTTTGTCTGGGTTTACTCCTACGGCGATGGAGGCTGATAATGCGAGGTTTTTGACAAGCCCGCAGTTTGAGCCTTCAGGGGTTTCGTTGGGGCATAATCGTCCCCAGTGGGTTGGGTGTAAGTCTCGGGCTTCGAAGTTAGGTTGACTTCTGCTCAATGGTGATTGGAGCCTGCGTAGGTGGCTGAGCGTTGAGATGTAGTTGGTGCGGTCGAGTAGCTGTGTGATTCCGACTCTGCCTCTGCCCCAGTTGCCCGTTGCCAGTGCATGCTGGAAACGTTCAGTGATGATTCCCGGGCGAACAGCTGCCGAGACAGTTATGATTGGGCCTTTAACGCCGATGCGTTCAAGCTGGTATTTTATGTCCCGTGTTAAGTTGCGGAATGAAACGCGGAAAAGGTCTGCTAACAGTGGACCGCCGAGTCGCAGACGTTTGTTCTTGAAGTGGTCTTTGTCGTCTGGTTGACGTCTGCCTGTTTTCAGTTGGATAACGCGGTATGCCATTTCACCTAGGAAAATGGCTTTTTCTTTGCGGTTTTTGTCGCTTCTTCCAAGATGTGGGAGGAAGTTTTTGTCGAGTGCAGTTTCTGCTTTTTGAAGTCGGTATTCTTCGACTTGTCCGTGGGCAACGCGGTTGCCGATGAATAGGATTGCGTCTGCTGGTGTGTCTACGCCGATGGCTTTTTCGAATGATGCGGACAGTTGGGTTTGGGTGTCGCTGTCGAGGGAGACTGCTTCTGCGATGTCCTTGTCTTTTTCCATGGTTAATGCGCGCATGATGACGACGAATGGGATTTCTGTTGGGACGCCGGGCATGGTGACGTAGATTGCGTCGTCTGATTTTAGTTTAAGTTCGATTCTGGCTCTGAAGCCAACTGTTGTTGAGAAGATTTTTGCTTGGTAAACTGGAGATGTTCCTTTCTCGTCGATGTCGACGATGACGCGGTTTGGAGCCAAGTCTTCCATGGCAACGATGACACGTTCGGATCCGTTAACGACGAAGTATCCGCCTGGGTCATCTGGGTCTTCTGTTGCCGCAATTAGTTCTTCTTTAGAAAGCTGGCTGAGGAAGCAAAGTTTGCTCTTCAGCATAACTGGGATATTGCCGATGTAAACCAGTTCGGTGTCCTGTTCTCGTCCGTCTACGACGGGGGTCATTTCGAGGGCGATGGGGGCGCTGTACGCTAAGTTTCTTAGGCGTGCTTCCATCGGGTAAATTTCATGTTTTGTTCCATCCACTTCAGTGGCATATGGACCGGTGATTCTGGATTGAGGGTCGATTACCCAGATTTGTCCGAGTTTAACTTTGTATGGGCTCTCAGGAACTTCTATGGGGATTTCAGCTACTTCATCCACGACTTCTTGGAGTCCGTGGTCGATGAATTCGTTGTAGCTGTCAAGGTGCTGGCGAACTAGGCCTTTTTCGTTGAAGAAAGTTTTCAAAAGATAATGAATATCTTCTTTTTGTACGTTAGTCAAGTTTTCAGTTCTCCCATAAATTTAACATATAATGATAACTATGAATTTTTGTTAAGCGTGTTTTCACTTTTTCATTTCCTCCGATGCTGGATAGGTCCAACTCGAAAAAGGGTTCAACTAACTTTTCTAAGAGCACAAACACAAGCCGCATAGCTTGAATATAAACATTTTTATGCCCAGAGAGTCTAAACTGAATGCCTATTAAACGTTACTAGAGTCCGCAGTATAAAAAAACTTTGGGATGCGGCGTAGCACAAAGCAAAACAGGAAAAGAAGAAAAAATCGCCCCCTAACACGTAAACAGCATAAAATAACGTCGACTAAACATGCTGAACTAAAGAGCACACGTTTATTATCGAAATAACCCTCCCTACCAATTTGGTTCTTTTTTGCCTTTGCCCGAATTTTACCATGCTAATGGCTTAGAAGAACGCCAATACCGACCTACCCCTTAGGTTTCTGCAATGAGTTTCTAATAGGATCCAAATATGCGCAAACAGATGGTTACTAATACCTAGCGATTTTGTAGTGGTTCCTTCCCAGTTGCCGCTGCCTCTTCTCCTGAGCCTCAGTCAACTGCGTTTTACCCGTCTTAACCTCATAAGTTGTGGGTTCGCCAACTTTGTTCCCGAAGAAATCGCGTTTCTGAACCACAAAGTCGCCGTTTTCACGGATTTTTTTGCAGTCATGTCCCTGCATGGCTTGGTCAAACGCGAAGCGGTCTTTGGCAATGTTGCCTTTAGCGCGGTTGGTGGATAGGTTGAATCTTTTTGAAACTTTGCCCGATTTTAAGGGGTCATCCTTTGAAATTCTTTTAACCAACTGCACTAACCTTTGGCTGCAATATGTTACAAAGAATATTTCAACCTTTAGAGGATTTATCTCAAGTTGTTTTTGCCATTTGAAAACGCGAATTTGCCCTCCTCTATAGGTTCAGCGCAACATTGGATACTAAGATTCCAAATAGATTGTGCGTTTAGAGGCGGCAAACGTAAGGTGAAATTTAGGCATCCCATTCGGGCGTTGACCGCTTAAAGTTTTTTCTTTCACCAATCCAATACCCCACAAAACCGCCGATTACCGGCGCAACAAAAAGAGCAAAGGCAAAGAAAACCCAAGGCTCCATAAAGCTGCCCCAGCCATGACCATGAAACAAATCCACAGAAATAATACCAAGCAATCCCCCGCCAAATAACCAGATGCAGTATCCCGCCGCTGCTCCGCCAAGGATATACGCTAATTTGCGTCGAGTAAGCGCGTTTTTGCTAAAATATTGCTGGGTTACTTTTTCTGTATAGTTTTCAGCGGTGATTTCTGGGAAAGCCAGCATCTCGTCGACAGCGTCGCGGCCTTTTTCAGTTAGCGTGTATTGTCCACCTGGTCGTTTAGAGACCCCTGCCTCAGTGAGCAAAAACTCGTCATCTCGAGATTGTGTGACTAAATCCGCAAGAATCTTCAATTGCTTTTCGAGTTCTTCTGCGTTTACAGTTTTAAGTTGTCCTTTCAAGTCTTCAAAGCTCAGGTGTTCATGGCTACTGAGTTTTAGCAGTATTTTTCGTCGTACGGGGTCTTTTAAGAGGGCGTTTAGTTTAGCAAGATTGTCCTGGCTCATGTCAACCTCTATGTCTCTATTGCGGATTTGAGTCTTTCCCAAAACCCGAAAATTTTGAAGCATTGCCTTTAGGCAATATACTAAGTATGGGGTATATTTATTCTGGAAGCACCCTGTTACACGCCTTAGTAATTTTAAATAAGGACGCTACTAAACGATTTGTTGATGATTACTTTGCCTGAAAAAGTTTTAGTTACATCCGCTTGGCCATACATCAACGTTACCCCGCACCTTGGCAATCTCGTCGGCTCCGTCTTATCCGCCGATGTTACAGCGCGCTATTACAGGTTGAAAGGCAGCGATGTTTTGATGGTGAGCGGTTCCGACACACATGGCACACCCATAGAGGTGGAAGCCATCAGACAGGGCATCAAGCCTAAAGAGTTAACTGACCGCAACCACGCCAAAGTTTCCGAGCTATTTCGCCGATGGGACGCCTCTTTTGACAACTACACCAGCACCGAAAGCCCCATCCACAAAGAATTCGTCCAAAAAACCCTCTTGGAAATCCAGAAGAACGGCTTCATCTTTGAGCAGGACACCCAGATGCTCTACTGCGAACACGACCAGCGTTTCCTGCCCGACCGATTCGTCGAAGGCAAATGCCCCTACTGCGGCTGCGAAAAAGCCCGCGGCGACCAATGCGACGCCTGCGGAAAGCTTCTGGAGCCAACTTTGCTAGTGGAACCTTACTGCGTAATTTGCAAGAGCAAACCAACAGTGAAAACTACAAGGCACTGGTACATCGACCTCTCCAAACTCGCAGACCCCCTAACCGAGTACCTGAAAGAAAACCCGCAGTTGCCATCCAATGTCAAAAACTTTAGTTTAAACTGGATAAAAGAAGGCTTAAAACCCCGAGCAGTCACACGCGACATAGAATGGGGAATCCCAGCGCCGTTTGTGGGCGCGGAGGGCAAAACCATCTATGTTTGGGTGGACGCGGTGCTCGGCTACGTTTCGGCAACCATCGAGCAGTGCCAGCGTTTGGGGCAGCCTGAGAAGTGGCGTGAATTCTGGTTTGATAAACAGGCTAAAACGCTCTACTTCGTGGGCAAAGACAACATCCCCTTTCACACCATCATCCTGCCAGCCCTGCTGCTCGCATCGGGTCAAGGCTACAACCTCCCATGGAACGTTTCAGCAACAGAATTTCTCCAGTTCAAAGGACAAAAAGCCTCCAAAAGCCAACGCGTCGGCATCTGGATAGACGAAGCTTTAGAGATGTTCCCGGTGGATTACTGGCGTTTCTTCCTCATCGCAACAAGACCCGAAAGCAAAGACACCAACTTCACGTGGACCGCGTTCATGGAGAAAATCAACGCCGACTTAAACGACACATTCGGCAACTTCATCCACCGAACCCTCTCCTTCATAAACAGCAAGTTCGACGGGCAAATACCCCCGCCAACCAAACTCGACAAAGACGACGAATCAGTCCTGCAAGCAATAAAGGAGAAAGTGGAGCAGGCGGCGAAAGAGATCGAGGATTCGTGGCTGCAATCCGCCTCAAACACGCTCATCTCCATCAGTCGCATAGGCAACCAGTACCTGAACACGAAGGAGCCGTGGAACCTGATGAAAACCGACAAAGAGAAGGCAGGCACCATCTTTTACGTGGCGGCGCAGGTTGTTAAGGCAATTGCGGTGGTTTCGGAGGCTTTCATGCCTCAGACTGCACAGCAACTTTGGCAAACACTAAACCTTCCCGAAACCGTCGAAAAAAGCAACTGGAACGACGCATTAAAACCCATAGAGGCAGGGCACAAAATCAACAAGCCAACGCCGCTGTTCCATAAAATCGATTCTGACGAAGCAAAACTCGAAGAAATGCTGGCTCAGATAAGAGCGAAGGCACCTCCAAAATAGGGGTTAGTCGATGCAGATAAAAGCGGACCTCCACGTTCACACGACCTATTCCAAAGATTCACTGATAACCCCAAAAGACCTCATCTACTACGCAAAGAAACGCGGGTTAAACGCCGTCGCTGTCACTGACCACAACCAGCTTGAAGGCGCATGGAAAATCGCTAAAGAAACCGACTTCCTCGTCATTCCAGGCATGGAAATCTCAAGCGCCGACGGACACATCACCGCACTCAACATAAAAGAACTCATTCCCCGAGGTCTCAGCGCGGTTGAAACTGTGGAGCGCATCCACAGGGCAGGCGGAGTTGCAATCGCATGCCACCCCTACGTGCTGTTCAAGGGATGCCTCAGGGATAATGTCTGCGCAACCTTCGACGCCATAGAAGTCATAAATGCACGGGCTTTCCCATACAAAAGAAGCATGAAGAAGGCTGAGGAAGCCGCAGAGCATTTCAAACTCTCACGTGTCGCTGGAACCGACGCTCATTATGGTCCCCAAATCGGCTACGGCTACACCGCAATCGAAGCGGCTGAGCCCACTGTTGAAGCCATCGCAAAAGCCATAGTTGATGGCCACTGCCAACCTTTCGGGCAGCCTGTACCAGCCTTCATAAACTTAACCCAGCAGATGTTGAGGTTGAAGCGTATGGCTAAAAAATTCAGCCACACTTAAACATTAAGCCTAAAAGCCAACAGTTCCAACCCAATCTTCTTGGCGTCCCTGACGGGATTAACTTTTGAGGCGCCCTTTCCCCGTTCCGTCCATTGAACCGCCACTTCAGCCACTGGAAAACCCAGTTTTTTGCACCGCACAATCATTTCAGTATCGAAGAAGTACCCGTCTGACTTGGACACGTTGAGGACTGCCTCTGCAACTGGGCGGCTCATAGTTTTGAAGCCGCATTGGTGGTCATGGATGCCATCGAGAAAAAGCAACCTAACGGCGAGGTTGTAGGTTAAGCTGAATAGGGTTCTTGAGATACCGCGTTGCACCCGTGAACCCGCAACATGCCGCGAGCCGATTGCCATTCCGCCGTTTTCTTTAACTATTTTTAGAAGTTGGGGTAGGCATTCGAGGTTAGTTGCTAAATCCACATCCATGAACGCTATGATTTTGCCTCTGGAATTTTGAAGGGCGTTTTTGATGCCTTTACCCTTACCCAACCGAGTTGGGGAATGCAGCAGAACAATGTTCGGGTTTTTTTTAGCCATTTTTGCAACTATGACGTCTGTGCCGTCGGTGCTGCCGTCCTCAGACACAATTATCTCATACGACTTAGAGAAAACCCTAACAGCCGCTTCCACTTCACGCACGCACCTCTCAATCTGCTCTGCCTCGTTGAAAGCTGGCAGCAAGATTGAAATTTCCCTGTTAGATTCCCCAATCTTCAAGCCGATTTCACTGGTTCCCAAACTGGGAAAACAAACGATGCATTGCCATAAATGAATTGTGTATTTCCCCAAAAATTCGGTGGATGCGGATTTTGTGGGGATTCGCAAACTCTTTTTAGATGCCGCCGCTAATTCTCATTCCATACAGGGGCGCTAACTATAATCCAAACATCCAGCACCAGCGAACAATCCACGCAAATTAAAGTTGGGTTCGCCAAAAAACACCAGTATACACTGGCTCTGATGGTTTTCCTAATCATCTTCGCTGCGGCTGCCCTATACAATTTGGGTTACATGTCGGTGCAGTGGGATGAAATGCCCCATTTGATGGGCGGCGTAATGCTGACTCATGGGCAAACATGGGATTACATGAAGGTCTACGGCTACTACCCGCCGGTCTTTGACTTCATCACTACGGCGTATTTTCAGATATTTGGGGCATCCCAAGTTGCGGGGCGACTAGTCGCTGTTACTTTTTCGCTTTTGGCAATCGCGGTTTTGTTTGCGTTAACCAAGAAAACCTACGGAGCCAAGAACGCACTAATCGCAAGTGTCCTTTTGGGCACCATGCCCGGCTTTTTTTGGCTCACAAGAGTAACGATGATAGAAACCATGCTCATCTTCTTCTTCACCCTAGTAATGTTCGCGTTTTACTCGTGGATAACTAAGGACACTTACAAAACCCTGATTTTTAGCGGCTTAGTCTTGGGGATTGGTGTTTTGGCAAAGTATCAGATCATCGTAGCCGCAATCGCGATGCTTTTGAGCATTCTGTTTTTGTGCAGAAAACGCTTAAAGATCAGCCTCGCAAAGTTCCTCGTCATCATTTTAATCGTGGTTTTAATCGTTGTGCCATGGCTTTTTATGGTTTACCAGTACAACGGAGCCACCAAATTCCAAACCCTCCAATACGTTATGACCGAAGGCGGCCAAGACCGACCAGCCTACAGCAACCGATTCCAGCCCATCCCCATATTCTACCTCATCGAAATGACCTGGCCCTTCAACGACATCCCCGTCAACCCGGTTTCGCTGCCGATTCTGGCTCTGGGCCTATGCGGCTTGGGATTGTTTGCTTACCGAAGAAAAAAACAAGACATATTTTTCCTCACGTGGTTCATGGTAATCTATGTTTTCTTCACGTTCATCCCCAACCGGCAATGGCGTTATGTGACCCCTCTTTTCCCGATTTTAGCAATGTCCGCGGCATGCTTCATCATGTTCCTCTACGGCAGAGTCAGCATGTGGAAACCAAAACAAATCGGATTCAAGGGGAACCGCCAAAAGAAACTTGCGTCAGCCTTCTTCATCTTCATTATTGCGTCGTTGGTTGCTTACGCGAGCTATGACACTTATGAGATGACTGCCCGCGACCAAATCCACATTCCCGTCCAAGAAGCAACAAACTACTTGGCGACGCACTTGGACCAGAACCAATCCGCCGTGCTGGTCTGCAGTTTTAACCTTCTCAGCGAAGACATGTTCAGGTTCTACCTGCCCTCTAACATGTCAAGGGACCAAGTCTGGCAGTACCCCGAATTAGCCGTCGACGCCTTCACACCCAACTTTAACATCACAGAATTCCTGAGTCTATGCCAAGAACGCAACGTAAAATACATCATACTCTTCGACTACGGAATCCACACCCAGTTCTTCAACACCACCCTGGACTACACACAGGTAGAAACCATGATTTACTCTACTGGAAGATTCGGTGACCCCAAGGACCAACCGTTCTGGGGCGACTTCTACGGCAACATGGGCTACAGAATTTTCTTGGTTCGATTTTTAGGTTAGCATTCTAAGAATTCAAACCCAGTTGCTTCATTCTTTTTTCGTTTAGCTGAGCTGCCTGCCAACTCCAAAACGACAACTTCACCAATCTGCCAAACCTCAACTCCCGCTCGCACGCACCCCGTGACCGCGTTGTCGTTTCTTCCAAAACTCGCATGCATATGCAGTTTGGGTTTGCCTTCTTCGTCGGTGAAGATTGTTCCTACGCCGCAGCCTTCATGGACGCCCCTCAAAAGGGTCATCATGGGTTCGGGGGGCATGGCGTTTCCGTCTTTTGGTCCAACGATAACTTTGCTCTTGTCTTGAGCGCCGCCGAGGAAGAAGCAGAGCGCGCTTTTTACTTTTTTTTCTGCTGCGAATTTCTCTACGACTTCATGGAGAGTTTCGCCGTGGTGGAGTCTTAGGATAAAGATTCTTCCAAGTTTAGCTTCAGTGAAATTCAAAGGAGTTGCCTCTTAGGTAAAATTGAGAATGACAAATATAAAAGAGTTGAATTGATGCAAAAATTTTCTTCTTGAAAGAAGAACGTTCTGCGGTTTATACTCTGTTTAAGTATAGTGTTTGGTTTGCGTCTTCTTTTCTGTTCTGCGAAGGCATCTTTGGTGCTGCGGAAACCGTTGTTTTGGCGGTTATCTGGCAGTTTACGCGGTGCCTTACTGCATTTTTCTGTGACATATTTTTCGACCTCTTGAAGAGCCAATGAAATATTAGATTATACTTATAAACATTATCCCGCTTTTAAAACTGCACTTTAGAAACTATATACAATGTATAACATGCAAAAAACCCAAGCGAATGACTGAATCTAAACAGCCCCGAAGTCAGCGCCTGTAACGGTCGTTTCTCCATACATCCGCGCTGTCACTGTAGCCACGCCGTTCCCAGAAACCCAACTCCTTATTTCGTGTAAACCGCAAACCTACCACCCACAACGCGCTCTTGTACGCGTACTTGCTGGGCACTATAAGGCGCAAAGGAAACCCCAACCCCTCATCCAACGCTTCACCGTTAAGCTTATACGCCAAAAGCACATCGTCACCCTCGAGTTCCTCATGAAAAAGCGAAGTCGTATAGCTGTCAGCGCACTCAAACGTCACAGCTCTTGCGACGTCCCGAGGTTTAACGAGTTTTTCGATGTCTCTGATTTTGACGCCTTCCCACTTGCAATCCAGAACGCTCCAGCCTTCCACGCAGTGAAAATCGCTAACGGAAACAGTTTTGGGCAAAGCCATAAAATCGTTCCAGCTGAGTTTCACGGAGTTTTCGACTTCGCCGCCGACTGTCAACGTGTAGGTTTCCAGCTTCAGTTGTGGATTGGTTGATGCGATGCCCGGGTGGTCTGTACCCCAACGTAAGATACGGTCTGTAGCCTGCTGGTCAGGAGGCAATCGTTTCTTTTGTTTAGAAGCTGACAAAAAGAACCCTATAGAGAATTTGTTAACAGTCGAAATAAACGTTGCTAATGCTCAGTTCTAGATAAGTCAAGTGTTCGAAAAACTGTGTACCCATCTGCTGTTACAGTTGCCCTTAAACCTCTAGCATGAACAATCTTTTCCAGGTAACCTGTAGAATCTGTGTTATCCCATTTAACGTTCAACGTCCAGTCTCCATTACTAAAAGTCGGCGTTAAAGAAACAACAGTCGCAAAACGCATAGACTCACATGCAACCATCAAATCCTGCAGCAGTGACAACGCTTCTTCTCTTTTCATAGTCTCAGCTCAAGATTATTTCATTTAAAAAACCTCCGCCATTGGTTTAAGGTTTCTTAACTGAAAAACCATAACATCTTTATAGTTTAGATGCTTTGGAAAAAACTCGACAGTTGCTTCTGCTTAGGCTCCTCTCTGCTGAACCCTGAAACTTTGACGCCGACCCTTCGGATTTCAAGCGTGGATTCAGCAAGGTATTTTTCGAATAGCAAACGGACATTTGTTTCGATTGCTGCTTTGCTTTTAGCGGGTTGCTCGAGAGTGATGGAGCGGGTTTTGCTGCTTAAATCAACCATAACCATGTAGATCGCGACTGTTTTGAAGCTAAGGTTTTTCTCTGAAACCTCCCTGTACACGTCCGCAGTTAATTCGGTGGTTTTCTGCAGAATAAACTCGAGGTCGCGGGTGTCCTGCTTTAGGGTGCCGATGCGGCTGATGGATTCGGCTTCGCCCTGCTCCACCACGGCTTCGTTATCGACTGCGTTTGCAGCGTTATGAAAGTATATGCCTATAACTTTGCCGAAGACTTCGATGAGCCTTTGACAATCATACTTTGCGAGGTCGCCGATTGTTTTTATCCCCATCTGCTCCATCCGCACCATGGTTTTCTTGCCTACACCCAACAGTCGATCAACATCAAGGGGCGCGAGGAAAAACCGTGCTTCTTCAGGTCTAACGATGGTTAATCCGTCTGGTTTTTGGCTGTCGCAAGCGATTTTTGCCACGAGTTTGTTTGGTCCCACGCCGATGGTGAAGGAGATTCCGACCTGTGTTTTCACGTCTGCCTTGATTTTCTGCGCGTATTCCCTTGCCTTTTCAAAGCTGCCCTCCACCTGCTCGGTTACGTCGAGGTAGGCCTCGTCCACGCTGACTTGTTCGAGGCTGGTGGCGTATCCGCGGAAAATCTGCATTATGCGGTCGCTGATTTGGTCGTAGTATTCGTGGTCAACGTGGAAGAAGACGGCGTCGGTACCTTCGAGTTTGCGCTTCGCCAAGAAAAGGGGCATGCCTGATTTGACGGCGTATTTGCGGGCTACATAATTGCTGGTGGATACTGCTCCGCTTTCCTCGGTGCGCCCTGAATAAACGCCGACCACGATTGGTTTGTCTTTTATCGCTGGGTCGCGCAGTTCTTCGCATTGAGCGTAGAAGTAGTCGAAGTCGGCGAGCATAACTATGCGGTTCTGCATCAGCACAACCTTCCCTTTGCTTTAGGCATCAACCATGAACCGTCGCATGCGGCAGTGTTGAGTTGCGCTAAGCCTTCGCGGCAAACCCCAAACTGCAACCCATGCGCCACCGCCACATCCCGCACGCCCTTGAGGATTTTGAAGCGGTAATCCCGTGGCAAAAGTGCGCTGCCGCCGATTCGCTCGCCCTCCTGAAAGTACAATGGTTTAAGCTGCTCCATTACCTTCGGCAGGGCTTTTGAGAGCCGCATCCAATTGTCCGCTTTTGCCTTGTAGGTTGAGCAAGTTACATGTTTCACGCCGATGCTTGCGAGGGTCGCTATGAGTTTTTGGGGTTGGTCGTTTACGGTTGGGATGATGGGGTCGATGCGCACGGAAACGGGGATGTCTGCTTTGGTGAGGTCTTGGGCGGCTCTTATGCGTTGGCTGGGTGAAGGCGCGTTGGGCTCGAGGATTCTGGCGAGGTTATCGTCTTCGGTTGTGATGGTTAACGCAACCGTGGCTGGAATCCTGCTGAGCAAATCGTCATCTCGGGTTACGAGGTTGCTTTTGGTGATTATTTGGATTCTGCAATTGCTTTCCGCAAGAATTTCGAGGCAGCGCCGCGTTAAGCCCTCGGTTGCTTCGATTCGGGGGTATGGGTCGGATGAGTTGGAGATCGAAATGGTTTCGCCGTTGAGTTTGGCGGCTTCCCGCTTGAGCATTGTCAATGCGTCTTTTTTGGGGTGGCAATCCTTGAAGTTGGGAATGTAGCTGGATGCGTAGCAGTAGGTGCATTGGTGATCGCATCCCGTGTAAGGGTTAAACGTGAGTTTGGATGGGCATGTGCAGAGGCCTGAACGCCAAGGGTCAAAGCTTGAAATCAGCAGCACCGAACATTCACTACTCCAATTATGAGTTGCAGGCAGACAAAAACCATTCGCAACAAAAACCGTAATTACTCGTTAGTCTGTGAACTTTGGATTCTGTTGTTTTTCGGTAATGCTTAAATTTTGTTAACGCATTCCTCGTACCATGAGGTTTCAGTTTGCCTTACTGTCATAGATGCGGAACACTGCTTGATGTGGACGCACATTTCTGCCATAAATGCGGAACGCCAGTGGCATCATTCGCCCCTTACGCTTATGTTCCTCCTGCACCTTCAGCTCCACAGCCTCAAGTACATTCTTCGAGAAAAGACCCTACCTTATTAATCGTCGGAATTCTAATCGCCGTTGTCGTTGTTGCGGTAATCATAATTGCCGTCTTCGCCATATTGTACCCGATTAACTTTAGCTCAAGCCAGAACAACGGCAACCTCAACCAGATAAGCCAGATTTTGCAATGGAGCAACACACACGCAAACGGCATAGTTCAAGGCGCATCAGCCAAAACCGCGGCAATCAGTCCTCCCACAATGGGTTAACGAGGATTTTCTTTTTTAACCCAAATTAGCACGCCCTAAAAGTTTAAAACCATCCTCAAACTCTTACAAAGCAAAGAACAGGTGAATTTTTTGTCACAACCCAAAAAAGTAACAAAACAAGAATTAACCCAGAACAACGGAAAAAACGGCAAACCAGCGTTCATAGCCTACCAAGGCAAAGTCTACGATGTCACCGACAGCAGTTTCTGGATGGAAGGCGACCACATGGGCATGCATGATGCGGGGAAAGATTTAACTGATGAGCTTGAGATGGCGCCTCACCGGGACGAAAACTTTAAGCATGTAAAGTTTGTGGGCGACTTAGTTTAAGCGCTTAAAAGATGAATTGCAGCACGCTATCAACCCTGCACAGGCAGGTTAACGTGTGTTTTATGTCCTGAGCGCCAAGCGACTGGCGCATTTCATGGATTTGCCCAACTGTATCGTTTAAGTTGTCGAAGGCAGATTTCACGTCTAAATCGCTGTTCATGCAGGCTTCAAAAGCCACGGTTATTTTGCTGATCAGCCCATGATGGTTTTCGGCTTTACTTGACGGTTTTGTCTCCTGCAATTCTGCAACCATTTGCTTGAAAGAACCTAGTTTTTGAGCGGTCTGGTTGATTTTTTCAAAGGTGAAGTCCAGTTTTTTCCTGTACAGACCATAGACAAGGAAGAACCTTAACTGCGCACCGCTAAAGCCCTTCGCCAACAGGTCTCGCGGATAGTACACATTGCCCTTGCTCTTAGACATTTTTTTACCCTCCACAAACAAATGACCGCCATGCAACCAATACTTCGAAAACTGCTTCCCCGAAACCGCCTCAGCAACCGCAAGCGTGTAGTCGTGGTGGCGCACCAAATTGTCGATTCCCCCGCATCCAACGTCAACTGTGAATCCGAGGGTTTTGGTTACTATGGATGCATCCTGAATGTTCCATGCTGGACGACCTTTACCTATGGATGTTTGGTAGCAGACGCCGTCTTGTTCGCAGCCATGCCAGAGCACAAAATCCCCGCGGTTCCACGGCGTGCCTGGATAGGTGTCTTTGTGGAAACGCCGCTTCTTCTTTGGCCACTTACTCATGTCGAGGTGGGCGAGTTTGCCGAAACCCTCGAATTTAAATGGGTCAAAATAAACGTTGTCTGCGCCTTCATAAGTGAACCTGTAGGCGATGCCTTTCTCCGTGAGTGCCTGAATTAGTTTTGTCGCCTGATCCACCGCCGCTGAAGCTCGAACGGGGTAATCGGGCTTCTTGATTTTCAACAGCTCAAAATCCGCGAAGAAAACCGCTTCGTTCTTTTGCGTTAACTCTTCCACGGTGAGGTTTTGTTTTTTTGCCTGCGAAAGCGCTTTGTCCTCCACATCGGTGAGAGTCATCACCCGCTTGACGCTGTAGCCCAAGTATTCGAGGTAGCGTTGGAGGATGTCTTCGAAGAGGAAGGTGCGGTAGTTTCCGATGTGGGCTGGTTGGTAGGTTGAGGGTCCACAGGTGTACATTTTGACGGTTTTTTCTTCTGCGGGTTGGAACAGCTCAGTTTTTTGCGTTAACGTGTTGTATACGTTGAGCATTTCAGGTTCTCCTTATGCGGGGGTTTTTTCTTCTTCTTCAAGTTCCATGAGCGTTATCTTTGCTTCTTCCATATGCCGCTTTGTTTGGGTTTGGGAATTGAAGATGTGGCGCACTACGCCTTTCTTGTCGATGATGTAGGTAACTCTGCCCGGAAAGATACCCATGCTTGACGGCACTCCATACAGTTCCCTGAGCTTATTGCCTTCGTCGCTCAGAAGAATAAACGGCAATCCATAATGGGTAGCGAAGGACATGTGTGATTCCACGCTTTGCCCACTAACGCCCAAAACTTCCGCGCCCAGCTTGGTTAGTTCTTCATAGTTATCTCTGAATGTGCAGGCTTCTTTTGTGCAGCCGATTGTTTCATCTTTCGGATAGAAATAGAGCACAATGTTCTTTTTGCCCAGGAATTCTGAGAGCGTCACGTTGTCGCCCATTTGAGATGGAAGCGTGAAATCAGGGGCTTTATCGCCGACTTTAATTGTCAAAAAATCACCTTGAACTAGTGGCTTTTGTGGGCTATTATATTTTTCGCAATCATGCAACCACATTGAAAAATTAACCATTATAAAGGGCTGTGTACATAGGAAAATATGGAGAGTTTGTTTTGGAGAAAACACTTCAAGTTTTAGGTTACAAATGCAACGCATTGTACTACACTGCTTCTGGCGTCCCGATTGTTTTCCTGCATGGCTTATCTTACACCTGCGAAATTTGGCAGCAAATAGGCGTTACAGATTTATTGATGAAGAAACGGATTCCATTCTTGGCTGTAGATATGCCCTATGGCTTGAAAGGCGTGTGCCAACCCAAAACACGCGACCCAGAAAAAAACATAGCTTACGCCAATGAAGCTGTTAAATCTGTTTTCGGTTCAGCGGTGCCCGTTGTCGTAGGCGCCAGCATAGGCGGAAACATGGCGATAAGATATGCAGCCAGGTTCCCCGTGAAGGCGCTTTTGTTGGTTGCGCCCGCAAGAGCACAGGAACCAGACTTAGTGCCGTTGTTTGACAAGCTCAAGTTTTCCACGACTATAATTTGGGGTTCCCAAGACAACATCATAGCAAACGAAGACATGCGCGCCTTAGCCAGCAAACTGCCCGACGCTAAACTTGTCGTCTACGATGGCGCAGGACACTCCGCTTACAAAGACGAACCTGAAAAGTTCAAGCGGGACCTACTTGAGCTCTACGCAAACGCCGAGTAAACCCATTATGGTTTAGCCGTTATCACATAATGGTGCGGTCCAGCATCCTTAACTTTTGCCACAGTAAAACCCGCGGACTCCATCAGTTCCGACGCTTTCTCTTCACTGAACCTGATGGCAACGGGCGGACCAAACGGTTCCGCTTGCTTTTTCCAGTCCAAATCAATCAGTTGCCCCGTCGGCTTTAGCATTTGCTTGGTGTTCTTGAGCACTTTAACTGGGTCGTTGAAATCATGCAAATCCATACTGAAGAAAACTATATCGGCGCATTTTGTGCAGAAAACTGTATCCTCACCCGATCCAACTTTCGCAGTTATGTTTTTTAAGTCTTCAGCCTGGGCTTTCTGCTTGACCTTCTCCACTGCTGAAGCGTCAATGTCCACGGCGTAGACTTTACCTGTTTCGCCGACTTTTTTAGCTGCTAAAATAGTGAAGAATCCGTCTCCGCAGCCTATGTCCATGAAAACCATGCCCGCACTCAAATCTTTGAGGATGGCGTCTGGATTGTACCATGACCGACGTGTTGCTTCGTCGAGGCTAAAACCGCCGTGGCAACCCATGTTAGAAACCTGCTTCTTGCTTTGGCTGGAGGAGTTCGCGGATTTGTTTTTCGTGTGTTTGGCGTGTGGTTAAGGGGTAGATTTCGCGTTCTGAATCGAAGAACATGGGGTCTTGACCGATGATTTTTGAGAGTTTCTCGTCTGAGTCAACGTTAACGATGAGCATGCTGCCCTGCTGCCCGATGAGGTGGTAGGTGACTTCGAGGGCTTTTTCTTTTTCCAGATTTTCAAAATACTTGAATTGCAACGGAAGCATCCTTGCCCATTGCTCTATGTGGACTTCCCGCTTGATTTTTTGTATGATTAAAAATTTCATAGTTATCCTTGTTAGAGATTATTTGTTTTAAGTATAAAATCTTTCTTAACCATTTTTTTCGGCTCTTTGAATAGAGAAATTTGGCGAGATTCAAGGCAAAAGGTATGACTTTGGAAATAAACCTTTATAAAACGTTTACATGGTACGTGGGATAAAAAGGGATGTTGAATATGTTGATGGTTCAGGGTTTTAAGAAAAAATTGGAAGCGACAAAGGTTTGCCCATGATTAGATATTCCACTTGCGGGGCAGTGCTGATGTTAGTTCCCAACGTTAAGCTCATGAGCCAAGTCATCGAAACACACGTTGAGGAGCATAAGCGAAAAATCAGGGACCCTAAAACTGCGGAAGCTGAAGTAGAACGGGTAAGGGAAGATTTAATTGCTCAAGTACTCAAGAAAGCGAGTAGTGAATAGGGTTCTCTAAAAAAATAAGAGAAAAAATTTTGGAAAAAACGGTTTACTCTATTGTTTGTTTTCTCCGCTGTGCCGCATCATCTCAGGAATCTTGGTGGAAGCCTTAGACATCGCGTCTTTAATTACCGCCATCAATTCCTCGTTAACTTCGAGTTCAACTGTAACCTTCAACTTGCCTTTTTTCTCTGCCATATCACTCATGGAACCACCTCCTGTACCTGCTTAATTGCTTAGGAAATATGTTACCCAGAAGATGGATTGCCTGCATACCCGTTAGGTCTAAGTCGATTGTGATGCGGTAGTGGAATTTGCCGAGGCGTTTGGTGTGGGTTTTGTAGTTTCCGATTTTGCCTGCTTCCTTGTAGCGGTGCAACTGCTGATTCATAAGTGCCGTGATAGCTGTGGGCGCTAAGGGTTCGAAAACGAAAGCAACCCTCATCAACACGCGCACAGCGCTGCTGACTAAAGATTCCGAAACCGTTTCTTCGTTTGCCATTTGTTTTCCTCATAAAATTAGCCTAAAACCTATCGAGTCTGCCCTTGTTTTTAGCAGACAAAACATGATAGAGTATTAGTTAGGCGGCATTTTTTAAGGTTGCGTGTCTGTTAATACCCAACAACAGGCGGTCACTATGGCAATGGAAGAGTTGAACATGCAAATCTACGGCTGCAAGAAATGCCGCTTGTGGAAGGACGCTAAACACGTCGTGCCAGGCGAAGGACCCCTAAACGCCAAGGTCATGTTTGTGGGACAGAACCCCGGGGCAGACGAAGACGAGTCGGGCAGACCGTTTGTGGGCAGAGCAGGAAAATACCTAACTAAAACCCTCGCTGAATTCGGCATAAAACGCGAAGACATCTACATAACCAACATTGTCAAGCATATTTCGCCGAAAAACCGCGCGCCGTACCCAGATGAACTTGCATCTTGCTTGCCGTATGTGACTGCCCAAATCAAATTTATCCAACCAAAAATCATCGTGCTTCTGGGCGCCTCTGCAAAGGAAACTCCGAGGGTAGACGGCATTGAATACATCCAAGTCATTCATCCTTCGGCGGCGATGCGGTTCACGCAGATGCGACTAAAATTCAGGGTGCAAATCGCTGAATTGGCAAAGAGAATCCAGCAAAACTAAACCGTTTTTGGATTACACAAGCATATTTGGATCCTATTAGTGGTTCTATGTTGAAACTATAGGAGGGTAGGCTGCGTTCACGAACATATTTGGATCCTAATATCATATCATTGCAGAAACCTAAGGGGTAGGTCGCTAATGGCGATTCTTAATGCCATTGAATGGTGGGATTACTTTATGGGTTGCCTTATGACCGTTTTCAGTTTTTCTGGTGCCGTTGTAGCGGGGTTGTTTAAGTAGATTTCATGGTGCTTTCCGCTCAGTGTGTGTCCGCTGCTTTGGATTTGCCCGTGGATTTTCTGTATGGTTGTTACTTCAGCTGAAAAGGGTCCAACATACATTATTTGGGCTGCTGCGCCTTCTTTGAAGCTTTCAAACCGCACTTTGGATAATGCAGCGGGATTTTTTTTCTTCTTCACTGCTTCAACCGCCATCTTGAAGTCTTCAGCTGCGACATATTTGGGCTGCATAATCATGGCGGTCCATTTCCATCCGTCTTTTTTGTCCGCGTCAAACTTTGTCATGTCGTCCATCCACCATAAGCCCTCAAGTGGCATAACCGCGTAGTCGATGCCTTTGCTTTTTTTCACCATGAATTTGAGAGTGTAAGCAATACTGAATAACGCTTCAATTGCCGCGCTGTACTGCGGTGATGTTGGTGCCCCCTCTCCGTCGACCAAAAGGAAGTTCATGTCTGGAACATCCACAACCGACACTTCTTCGGATGAAGGATTATAGAGGTTCTTGAGTTCTTTCTTTAAATCAATTTTATCCATTAAACCCAACCTTGCACAATAATCTACTCAGCAGTTTCCGAATAAAAAACTAGTTGCATCCCAACTAGCAATCACCAAACAGCTTACCACCTAAAAATGCCAACGTTAAGCTATAAATGAAAGAAGCCACAATCTGTTTTAGGTGAATTGTGTGGTTTTAGCCAGAATGACTTTTTGGAGTTTCAAACAGGGAAAACGCGAAGAGGGCTTTGCGGAACTCGACAAAATTCTCAATACTTTAGCGCAGGAAGTAAAGGGTTTTCGCGGTTACATGTCGCTACTCTCTTACGACGACCAGAACGCAGTAACTATTCTGACGCTTTGGCAGGATGAAGACGTCTTAAAAAAATCTGAGCAAGACGTTTTCGCAAGGGCAACCCAAAAAGTTCAAGAAGTACTCGATAAACCGCCAAAACTCGAGAATTATAGGGTGTACTCGACAGAGCTGTTCCAGCGTCCACAGTAAACAACTCTTTTTTCATTTTAAGTGAATCATTCAACTCTGAATCAGGCAGCTTTCAGGTTTAGCATTCCCTTCGTGTAGGGCACGAACTCGCGAATCTGCTCAATCGAGGTTTTGCCTGCTTTTTCCCGCTGTTCCTTGTTCAATTTCAGCATGAGGGCTTTGAGGATTTGTTTAAGCAGTTCTTTTCCCTCTGAATCGCCAGGCTGGATAACGAGGTATATTTTGGTTTTTGCCTTCACCGCATCCACCGATCCGCCGACGAAACTGGTTTCTTCCCCAACGATTATGCCTACTGCAACCCGAAGAGGCGTGTTGCGCATCCAGTTGCGTTTGCCCACTACAAAGAAGGCGCCATGGGGAACCGACTCTCCGCTGGGACCGCTCTTAGCTAACTGATCCACTTTAACCCAGTAAACATCCGCCGTCCCAAGGTTTTCCCGCCAAGCCCTCGAAAAAGAAGCTGCAAACTCGCCCGCTTCACGCAGCGCCTGCTCACTTATCACTCTGCCCTCTGCTTTAACAATGACGAAGGGTGAACCAGTGATTTCAGCGTGAAAAACCACGTCCTCCTGGGACGTATACTTTTTTACGAGCACTTCGTTGCTTACTGTATCTTTGCCCGCAACCACCAAGAAACCGTCGGATGTGGTGAACCACCGGAATTTCTCATACCACTCCTTGTTCTCCAACGCAACTTTTCGTTTGGAGAGTGCTTCCATGATTTCTGCAGGTTTAAGGTTCTTGAGAGCTTCGGCTTCTGATAGTTCACGTTCGATTCTTGCGAGTTTCCGTTTGGAATCCTGGAGGGCTGAGAGGGCACCTTGAGATTTTTCTTTTGCGCGTTTGCCGTGTTCGTAGTATCTGTTGGCGTTGTCGAAGAGGGAATCGCGCAGGTTAAAACTGAAATGGAAACTATCAATGCCGAGGTTTAGGGCAAGGTTTTTTCCGTCGAAGGATTCAACGTAGGCAGCGGGGTATTTTCCTGTTTTCTTTGCATCCAAGACCGCTGTAACGATTGCGTCCCATTCGTGTCCCTGCTGGTTGGCTTTGATCAGCTGTTCTTGGAATGTTTGGAGTTCGTTGAAGTGGGCGTAGATGGTGTTGCCGACTATTTTGTCGCGTTCTGCTTTGGCTTCGTCTTCACTGATGGATTTTTCCTGTTCCGCCACCATACGGCGCATGCGTTCGGCTTCTTTCGTTATCTTGTCGACTTCAACGCGGTTAATCGCCCGCTCAGCCACTGTGACCCGTAGGTAAAATTCGTCTAAAGCCTGATTGAAAGAAGGGTAAGCCTGCGTTTTGAACCCTTCATAACGCCTAAGCTTTAGGGATACAACATCCAAAAATTCACCGTCTTCACCCAAAACTATGCAAGGCTCCAAATTGCCCCCTGAAACCGCCGCCAGCAAGGTCTGCAAGGCTTCAAAAATCCCCTTAACTTCGTCGCCTGTGAGCGCGCTGCAATGCTTGGTTTTATCCACATTGGCTCTAAGCAGGATTTCCTCAGCGTAAACGCCGCCGACTCCCAAAAACCGCACTGTTGACCTGACAACTTCGGTTTCGCCAGCGTTCCTGAACGCTTCCTCCAACTCCTCCAAGATTACTTTGAAAGGGTTTTTGCCGCTTGAAGGCGGAAGCTCCAAAATCACGTTGTGGAGGATGTCGCGGTCACGCATTTTTTTGAAGGCTAAAGCATGGATGATTACGTTGTTGTCGTTTGTAAGTATGATGTTGCCGTCGCCGAAGAGCTCCACTACCAATTTTAACACGCCAGTTTTTGTGCGGAAACTGACGGTTACGATTCTTTCAAACTCGTACTGGTCGATTCCCGCTACCCAGGCGTTACGCAGGTATTTTCTCAGCGCCATACAGAACGCTGGGGGTTCCGCCGGGTTCTCCTCTGCGTAGCTGGTTGCATGCAGCCTTCTGCCAGCCTCCACCACAAGGCGAATTGGCGACATATCAGTTTTGTGAAGTTTGAAAATCACGGTTTTCTCGTCAAGCTGGTAGATGTTGTTCACTCGGCAGTCAGCTAACGTTGTTTTCAGTTCTTTGATTGCTGCAACAATGTCGAAGCTTGAGAACTCTTTCTTGCGCAAGTCATCCACCAGTCGTTTGGAATCTATATTGGAGTTGGCTATAACATAACCGTTTTCCAATAAAAAATCTAAAACTGTGGGTTTAGGGGGCAGAAACGATTAATACTTAGGCATCTTTTTTAAGTAAGGACAAAATATACTCACAAGGATTCGGTTTACATGACACCTGTAGTTCAGCTTTACTGGATAAGAGTCGTATTGGGCATTGTTGCAGGAGCAATAACAGCGGCACTAGCAGCTTTCTTTGGAAGCACAAGCGACATAACTACTCTGGTAAACAGCATAACAGTAGCCTTACTCATCTACTTCATAACATACTACATCCTAAGAAGCTATTACAAAGAGAAAATAGAGAAACAATCAAAAATCCTCAGCACAGCCATCGGAATGTACTTCTTCTCGTGGCTATCGTTCTTTGTGCTTTTCTACACAATAATCCGAGCAGCACTCGGAACAATTTAAAAAAACTATTCTTCTTCTTTATCTGGCTGCGTCTTTAGAAAATTAGCTATAGTCGCTTGACTCTTATCGCTGCGCAATGTTTCGATTTTTTCTTCTTCGCCATCTGCCTTGCCATTAACGGTTGGACTTGGAACATCCATTCGGGCTATGATACGCATGCAATCTGCCCAAGCTGAAAAGAACCCGCGGTCAAAATCACCGTGCAAACCGTTGCCCATGTGCTCGAGGAATTCTTTACGGTAGTTATGCAGGTTGACTTTGTCGGTTAAATCGAGTTTAGAAAAGAAAGCGTAGTCGTCTGTGGCGCTGTTTTTGCGTGAAAGATACATGCCGTAGAGTGCGCGGAAGTATCCTCTGTTCCATTCGGTCTTCTGCATTTTCTGTTTGACTCGTTCCAGCTCGCGTTCAGCTTCTGTGAACTGCCTTGTAACTAGAAGCTGGAAGTACCGGGTGACTAAGGCTTGTGAAATCGGCATACTTTAGCGTCCACGAGGTTTAGTTGCTTTCTCCTCTTCAGAGACATCTTCTATTCCGTTCTCGGTTACTTTAAGGATTTCCTCGCCTTCTGGCAGATATGGACTTGAAACCAGCCGTGCGATGCGGATTGGTCCATGGGATGCGCGTCTGAGGTAGATTCTTGTGGCGCTCGTGTGGCCAACGATGTTTCCGCCGATGGGGTGGATGGCGTCGCCGAAGAATTGGTCGGGTTTCGACATAACCTGGTTAGTTACGACTGCTACAGCATTGAATGCCCTTGCCAATGCGATGAGCTTGTGCATGTGTTTGTTTAGTTTCTGCTGTCTTGGCGCAAGCATTTCTCTTCCAATGTACTCGCTCCTAAAGTGGGCAGTCAAAGAATCCACTATGATTAGTTTAATGTTGTTTGCCTTGATTATTTCATCAGCGTTTTCCAAAAGGAACATCTGATGATCTGAAGTGTAGGCTTCAGCGTAAATGATTTTTTTAACAGCTTCTGCAGGGTCAATGCCTGCGCCCTTCGCCATCTGCACTATGCGTTCAAGCCTGAAAGTGTTCTCTGTATCGATGTATAATGCGGCGCCGTTTAATCCTCCTCTTTCCGGCGGCAACTGGACGTTGATGCAAAGTTGATGACACATTTGGCTTTTGCCGCTGCCGTATTCACCGTAGAACTCTGTGATGGTTTGGGTTTCTAAGCCGCCGTCTACAATTTTGTCTAAGGCTTTGCTGCCTGTTGTGATTCGCAGGACGGTTTGGCGCATCTTGAAGAGTTCGTCTGCTCGGATAAATGAGATACCGATGGATGAACGTGCTGCTTCGATAACTTGGAAAGCTTTTTTCTCGCTCACTCCGACTGGTTCAAGCTCGCGGCTGGTTGCCATGGCTAAGGATTCCACGGTATGGTAGCCGAGTTCCTTGAGTTTTTGAGCGGTGGCTGGACCAACTCCCGGCAGGTCTTCTATGAACTGGTATTTTTTTCTGTTTGTTTCCAGTATGGATTCTTCTGGTTCTTCGGTGTTTTCCTGTGCTTCTTCTTCAACGTCGGAGTCTTCAGTCATTAACTTCACACTTTTAGGATGATGTATGATTGGGAGATATTTAAAACACGCGAGTAAACATAGTTTGAGGGCAGCGGAGGGGTAGGTGAAAGTGAAGAAAAGAAAATTAGTTGTTGCCTACGCAACCTATGGTTATGGTATTATGCCCATACGTGAGAGTTCTTCTTTGAGGCTGTCTCTGATGTTTTTAAGCGTCTGATGTTTATGAACGAAGTCTTCGCACTCGATTTTCTCAGTACGGAAATCACTCTCCAACTGCGCCATTTCCACATTTATCTCGTTGATTCGGGCTTTAATCTGATCCACATAGGAAACCGCTTTTTCCCTAACAATAACTTCGGAGGGTGCCAAAGCGGTTTTTATGATGCCGTCTTCAATGCGCAAAATTCTGGTTGATACACGGGCAACACTGGGGTCGTGGGTAACCATTATGATGGTTTTTCCGAGTTCACGGTTGATTTTGACAAGGTACTCCGCAATGAGTCTTGCGTTCGCGGTATCCAACTCGCCCGTCGGCTCGTCCGCTAACAGGATTGGCGCGTCGTTGGCTAAGGCTGAGGCTATAGCGATTCGCTGCTGTTCTCCACCGCTGAGTTCTTCAGGTTTATGGTGAGCACGGTCTTGCAAGCCAACGGTTGAGAGGAGTTCTTGAACACGCAGTTTTCTTTTGCTGCGTGAGACTCCTGAGGCAACCATGGCGAACTCGATGTTTTCCTGAGCGGACAATGTTGGGATCAAGTTTAGGTTTTGGAATATGTGGCCAACTACTTTGCGTCGGTAATCGACGAGTTGTCGAACAGAGAGGTTGGTTACGGTTTTTTCTCCGACCACTACGCTGCCTGCAGTGGCTTTGTCTATGCCGCCGATTATGTTTAGCAGGGTGGATTTGCCGCTTCCGCTGGGTCCAATGATTGATACTAATTCGCCCGAGGTTATGTCTAGGTTTAAGCCGCGGAGGGCTTGTACTTCGATTTTGCCTGTATGGTGCACTTTAACTAGGTCTCTGATTTTTACGTTAAGTCCGCTCATCTTGTTCTAACCATCTTTTCAAGTTTTGTTACGTATTGACTTGTCATTACCAGGATTGCGCCTATCGTGGAGGCGTATATGAGGGCGATGTAGGTGCCTATTGTGGCTAAGGCGTTGGATGGATAAATCAGGCGTTGCATCACCAACTGGGATGTGTAGAGGGAAGAGTTGGCTGAGGCTACGGTGCCATAGACGATTATCACTCCCACGACTAAGCCAAGGATTACTGAGAAAGTTATGGTTGCCATGCTCTCAGTGAGGAACATCCAGACCAGTTGCTTGTAGGATAAGCCTCGAACACTCATCAATGTGGCTTCTCGGGTGCGTTCTTTTAAGCTGACTATAGCTATGAGGGCTGTTCCAACGGATGCTGAGATGACTGCAAATACGAGTCCTAAGCCTTGTATATCCAGGATTTGCAGGTTGCTAAACGTGTTGACGTTGTTGTTTTGGGCTGATTGCTGCCATTCCTGGTCGAAAGAATCCACAGAGTAAATTTCTGTAGGGTCTACGTTTTGTATTTGGTTTGAAACGTCGGTTCCGTTAACTCCAGGTTTTAGATGGATTAGGAATTGGGTTTGGAACGACTCTACTGTGTAGACGTCGCTACCGTTGGCCATGTTGAAGAGGTCTCTTGGCACATACGAGTAGTACTGAGAGTACACGTTGATTGAAGTTGGAATGTAATTAGAGCCGCCTGGACCACTGCTGGTAAAGATGCCTGTGACGCTGGTAGTTGTTGGTTCAGGACCGAAGAACCCGACTATGCGCAGTTTACGGGAAACCGAGTTGAAATCGATGCCTACTTCATCGTAGAGTTTAAGGTTTAATTGGCTAGCGAGGGTTCGATCGATGATGATGGTGTTGTTGCTCGCCTTCAAATCGTGCATCATCTTGCTTACGCTTGCTCCCGTGAACCATCCTGGTTCATAGTAAGCGGCTGACGCCCACGTATCGGGGTCTATTGTTCTGATTTGAATCTGATTGTAGCTTTGGCTTCCGCTAACTGGCGCCGACAGTGACCGCTGTATGGTTGCGTTCTGAATCCCGGAAACGTTACCTAAAATATCATTTAAGATAACTTGGGCTTTTGAAGCGTTAACTACGCCGACTGTAACATCGGCTCCGACTTGGGTGTGGACACTCCGGACTATGTAGTCTTGTTGGCTTGCAACTTGCCCAGTGACTTGGACACTGAAGCCGATTATGAAGGCAATCAGGAAAGCTATGGCGGCTAACCGTGCGGGGTTTCTTCGAACGTTCTTTGCAGCTAATGCACCTAAATCACCCATTAAAGAGGAAATTTTTGATGCTACAACCTGGAATTTTGAAGAGTCGCGAATCACGATTTTGGTGAGTCCCCAGAAGAACAGGAAAGGACCGATGTAAGTCATTATTCCGTCGAAGGTTATCAGCGGGGCGGCGACGAAGGATGCGAAGATGTTTCCACCTGTGTACGTCCATTGATAAACCAGTGTTTGCACGTTTAAGCCAAGCAGGAACACCGCTATCTTGTAGCTTCCAAGAATGAGCGCTATCCAAGAAATGAACCTATAACGGGACTTGTTTTCCATGGGATTATAGTCCCTGAGGGCATCAACCGCTGGGATGCGTGAGGCTTTGCGTGATGACCAGAACACGGAGGAAAGCGACAATACCACGCCGAACACAACGGTGACTAATGCGATTGTTGGGTTGAATAGTTCACTTGAAAAAAGTTTGTTAAAGTTTACTGCTCCGAGGTAGTATTGGTTTAAGATTAAGCCGCCAACCACACCTAATGCGCCGCCGATTAAACCTATCACCAACGCTTCTGTTAGGAACATCCGCTGTATTTGTCCGCTTGAGAGCCCTTTAGTGGACAAGAGCCCGATTTCTCGTCTGCGGATGTTGAAGGAGACGTCGGACACTGTTAAGCCAAGGTACCAGGCGACGAAGAAAACTGGGATTGAAACCACGATGAAGTTAATCAGCATACCTTGGAAGTTGTTTTGGTACCCACCCAAGGCGCTGCCTAACATGTTGTTAACGTAGGTGTTTGCGTGGTAGTTGGCCATAATCTGGTTCTGGATGTTATCGGAGATTTTGTTAATGGTAGCTATGGAGGCTTCAACGTTCCAGGGGCTGATGAGTTTTTGGCGGTCCAAGCTTACTGAAAAAGCAATACTAGCGGTGCTGCTGTCAAGGGTGCTGTTCCAGAGCTTCTGCAGCGTATTATTCCAACTGATAATCATTATGTCGCTTCGGTAACTACTGGAGGAGCCGCCGAAAATTGGTGGAGACGCAAAGCCAGAGCCGCCGTAATAGACTATGCCACCGTTGTTATTGGTGAGGTATGAGTATCCCGTGTCGGTTAATTCTGCAAAACCAGCCACGGTAAAGTTAACGAAAATTAAAGATACGTTATAGTATTTTGGTTGTGGGAACTGAATCATCGCTGTGATGTTGTCGCCGACATGGACTCTTTGTGCAAGAGCGCTGCCCGCGAGGATGAAAGTGTAGTTTTCGGGGATGCCCCCAACAGGGTTGTTTAACCATTCACTGGAGATTCGTGAATCACTTGGAAAACTATCCACCGTCGTATAATCCGAAGTAGAGTAATTATCGCTGGACAAGCTGATGGGCATGGAGAAGCTTGCAACCATATCGACTTTTTTAACACCCGGAATACTTGTGATATTATGGTAAGCTAAGGGAAGGTTTGACTGATTTAAGTCAGTTTGAAAACTGAGGTCAGTTATTACGCCGCTGACCTGTTTGTCCAGGGTTTGTTCAGCGGATAGATTGGTTTTTTCGCCTATCGCTGCACAGAAGGTTGCTGCCAGAGTTATGCCGATTAGGAGGGCGGTGAAGAGTTTCCAGTTGCGGAATACATGTTTTAACGGATACATTAGGGGCAATGGGTATCAAATTCTTGATTGTGCAAACTGCTTTTAAACCTACTTGTTAGAACACCAAAATTCAGGTAAAACAAGAAAAGTGATCTTTCAAAGCTAGAAACAATTAAATCCACTTCACCTTAACTATTAGCCATGAAAGGTTTTCTCGGCTTTCTCAAACCGCAAAACATGAGCTTATTCACCGACTACTACGAATTAACGATGTGCGCCAGCTACTTTGACAACAAAAACTTTGAACCCGCCACATTCGACCTCTTCATTAGGCGATTACCGGAAAACCGCTCATACTTCCTCTTCGCAGGCTTAGAAGAAGCCCTTCAGTACCTCCACAACATCGAATTCACAGATGAGCATCTGTCTTACTTGAAAAAGCAGGGTTTCAGCCAAGATTTCCTCGATTACCTTGGCGGCTTCAAGTTTACGGGTGATGTGTGGGCTGTTCCAGAGGGCACGGTGGCTTTTCCCAATGAACCCTTAATCAGGGTTACAGCACCCATCATCGAAGCGCAGTTACTTGAGACGTTTCTGTTAAACACCATCAACCTCCAGACTATGATTGCGACCAAAGCCTCGCGTGTGGTGCATGCGGCTAAAGGGAAATCAGTGATTGAATTTGGCTTAAGACGTGAACACGGAATCGACGCCGGAATGAAGGCGGCAAGGTCAAGCTACATCGCGGGGTGCCAGGGAACAAGCAACGTTCTAGCAGGCGCAGCATACGGCATACCAGTCTTCGGAACCATGGCGCACTCATTCATCATGTCTTACCCCAAAGAAATCGACGCTTTCCGCGCCTTCGCCAAAACCTTCCCCGACAAATCCACCCTGCTCATTGACACATACGATGAAATGGCAGGTGCAGAAAAAGCCGTCATAGTCGCCAAAGAACTCGAAGCACAAGGCTACAAACTCGGTGGCGTTCGATTGGACAGCGGTGACTTAACGAAAACAAGCAAGAAAATCAGGAAACTCTTGGATGCCAAGGATTTGGGGTACGTGAAGATTTTTGTCAGCGACGACTTGGATGAATTCAAAATCGCGCAGTTACTCAACGAAGGCGCCAAGATTGATTCTTTTGGCGTCGGCACCAAGATGGGCACCTCAGCCGACCGACCCTACTTAGACGTAATCTATAAGCTCTGCGAAACCATGGCGGCGAACGGCAGTTTCTCGCCCATCATGAAGTTGAGCCAAGACAAAATCACGTTACCGGGAAGAAAACAGGTTTACCGCTTCAAAGAATCTGATGGCAACATCAAAAAAGATGTCATTGCCTTGGCAAACGAACATGCGAATGGGGAGCCGCTGCTTGTGAAAGTTATGGAAAAAGGCACACTAACTTACCGTTTGCCAACGCTTGAGCAAATCCGAGCTGAGGCTTTTGAAAACCTGTCTAAGCTTCCAGAAGAATACAAGGCGTTGACGAATGCTCCAACTTATCCCGTGGAACTTAGCCAAAAACTTCAGAACCTGATAGAAACCACAAAGACGCAATTAACTAAAAATGAGATAAATAATGGAGTCCAATAAACGGGTTTAAGCTAACTTTTTTGTTGCTTCGCTTTTTGTATTCGCCGCAGTAGCTGTTTCCGCCGTGTCGGCATTGTGGAGAACCCTTTTAACAATCCTTCAAGTACTCGCACTTGTAGAAGAACCCGTCAAACCTGTCTTGCAGTCTACTCAACAATCCTTTTTTCCTCCCCATCAAGCGTCCGTTCCCTATTCTGCTGTTTTGGCATATACAATAATCGCTTATTTCGTGGGGTGAATTGGCAAACACTTAATAGTTCTTTTAGAAAACGTGTATGGCTATCCAAAAAGGGAGAATGCTATGCAAAACCGCCCAGCTATCGTTGCTGTTGGCCGCACCAAGTTTGGAGAGCACTACGGCAAAGAACCAGAGAAACTAATCGAGGAAGCTTGGCTTGCCGCTTCAAACGAATGCAGCATTGAACGCAAAGATTTACAGGCATGTTACATGTCGGATTGTTTTCTTCCCATCACCAACAAGCTGGGACTCGAAGAGGGCTTTCTCTCAGAACTAACCGAGCTCCACGTTCCCATGGAAGTTACCCGTTCCTTCAGCGCCGCATTGTTGACGGCTTGCCACGCAATTCAAGCAGGGGTTTACGAGCGTGTGCTGGTCGGCGGCATAGAGAAGATGACGGATCGCTGGGACAAAATCCGCGACGACCTCATGCTCCTCGACGACCCCTGGAGTTACTACGCAGGCGGCACCCCTGAGTCCAACCATGAACTCATGCTCCGCGCATACATCAAAAAACACCACATCACAGGCGAAAACCTCGACAAACTCAACATGGCACTAGCAGAAGTAACCGTTAAGAACCATGCGAACGCAACCAAAAACAAATACGCCCAGTACCAAAGAAAAATCACCATCGAACAAGTTTTAAGCGCCAGAAAAGCCGAGCACAAGCCGCTGGGACTCTACGATTTTGCACCAATATCCGACGGTGCATCAGCCCTAATCTTAACAAGCGAGGCTGTAGCTAAAAAAAAGACGGACAGCGCAATTCCCGTTTTAGCCATCGGCGCTGCAACTGACTACCTGAACTATCCCGCACGGGAAGACCTATCACATTTCGTCGCCGCTGAACTCGCCATGAAAAACGCTTCCCAAATGTCAAAGATAACGCCATCAGACTTGCAAATCATCGAAGTCTACGACCAATCTACCGTGATGGAGATGATTGCTCTCGAAGACATGGGCTTCTGCAAGCCTGGAACCGCATGGCAAAGCATCCACGGCTGCCAAAACTGCTACGACATAGGCGGCAAACCCCTCTACGTCAACACAGACGGCGGCTTAAAGGCAAACGGCAACCCATTGGGCGCAACTGGGGGCGCACAGATTTTTGAGATTTACCGTCAACTCCGCAGTGAAGCAGGAGAAAGGCAAGTTCACATCGGAACCGATGCACCTAAACACGGCGGCGTGCTGGAGTTTGAGGGCTTCGGAACAAAAGCCTACGTAACCATCTTGGGGGAGCAGAAGAATGAGTAGTGAACCGATAGAGCGGCGGGTTTCTTATTTAGGCGACCGCTTAAAGGCGAGTCAGTGCCAGTGCTGCGGCAAAGAATACTTTGAAATACGCGATTACTGCAGCAACTGCGGCAGAAAAAGCTATGGAAAAATGAGCAGCGTCGACTTGTTCTATGATAAGGGCAAACTGGAACTATGTACATTCATCAATGAACCCACGAACAAATTTAGTAAACTCGCCAACTTCGTCTACGGCATCGTTTCTTTCCACGACGGCAAAATCCGCGTGCCCGCAAGGCTCACAGACCAATTGATCTGCGGCGGCGACGAAGTGGATTTATCCAGCCTCGAAGGCAGAGAAGTAATTCCACGTTTCCGAAGACGCTACTCAGTTGGCAAAAGCGAGGTGGTTCCAACGATTTCTTTGGCATTCACTTTAGCAGACGAATATTACCCGCACCAGGAATACAAAATTATTGAACCAACCAAAGAGTATGAACTGCCCGGCATCGTGGGCTACGGCGCGTACGCTTCACGGTTCCGCATAAAAGAAGGCGGCATAGAACGCGCCGTTCCATTCATCGACGAAGACGCTGTGACAGCGGCGGTGGAAGCAGGCAAACTCGCGCTTATCCATTCAGGCTTAGACAGCGCATGGATAGGAAAAGTCTATGTTGGCTCCGAATCAAACCCCTACGCCGTCAAACCCATCGCGTCGAAGGTTGCTCAGGTTCTTAAGCTGGGCGAAGAAGAAGGCGACGTTCAAGGAGTGGACGCCGTTGATACAGAGTTTGCGTGCAAAGCAGCCGCAAGCATGTTCAAAGACGCATGCGCACTTGTCAGTTACCCCCGTTCAGGCATAAAATACGCTATGGTTACTGGCGCAGACAATTCGCAGGCTGCACCAAGAGGCTGCCCAGGCGGAGAACTGGATGCTTTCGTCGGCTACGGCGGCGCCTCCTTCATCTACGGCAAACACGACGTCATAGCCGAAATGGAAGGCTGGTACTCCTGCACTTCGGATACTCCTGATTTCTGGCGCAGAGACGGCGAACAATACCCAATGCATGGCGGACGCTTCACAGGCGACCCCGCTTACTTCAAGCACGTGCGTAAATCAGCCACTAAACTTATGGAGCGCCTAAACGTTAAGGCGTCGGACTTGAACTATTTCGTGCCCCACCAACCCAACCCAACTTTCCCAGTGCGCATCGCCAAGGAACTGGGCTTCAAAGACGAACAGTATTTGCCTGCAATTCAGATTAACAAGTTCGGCAACACCTACTCGGGCTGCGCTCTTGTCGGTTTAGCCGCGGTACTTGACGTGGCGAAGCCCGATGAACGAATTTTAGTGGCAAGCTACGGTTCAGGCGCAGGCAGCGACGCATACATGCTCAGAACCACAAGCCAGCTTCTTGACAAACGCAAACGCCAAAAAATCAACGTTAAATTCCAAGCCGACAACCCATTCGCCGAATACGTAGACTACACGACCTATCGACGGCTCAAAACAGGAATGTAGCGCGAACTCGCCAATTTTTTTTCCCATATTTGGTTTTCTCTCTTTATGTGGGTAAAACGGTTTACAGGGTACCACAAGACTGCAAGTGGATGCGATTGTTTTTTGTGTTTGCAACCTGCATGGGTCCATGTTGAAAGCTCCGCGGTGTGGATGTGAATCCATGTATAGCGTACTTTTTTTTCCACAAGAATCAATGACAGCACAATGCATTCGGGCACTAAGCAAGGAATTGATTGAAAGCGGGGTTATTGGAGAAGCGTCTGGAGGAACTTGATTGCTGACCATGTGGCAAGGGCGGGGCGAACGTCTATAGGGAAAAAGGCTGTTTCATTTGATGGAAAGAACATGGTTCCAAACGACAGGCCCAAAACCGTCTACTGGCTAGACAACACACTTTACCTGAACATTACCAACCAGTGTTCGAACAACTGCTACTTTTGCCTTAAAAGGTTCAGGCGGGGCGTGGGCGGCTTTAACCTTAAATTGGCAAAGGAACCGACTGTTGCAGAAGTCACGGCTGAACTCGCGGAGGTTTTGCAAATGCGCAGCTGGGATGGCTTGGTTTTCTGCGGCTTCGGCGAACCCACCATGCGGCTGGGTGTCTTGCTGGAGGTTGCGCGTTGGGTAAGGCAGCATTATGGACGACCGCTGCAAATTCGCTTGGACACCAACGGACACGGATATGCGCTGAATAGTGGCAGGGACGTGGCGGCTGAGTTGAAGGCGGCGGGGGTGGACAGGGTCAGCGTGAGCTTGAACGCGGGTGATAGGGAAACCTACAGTGAGATTTGCAAGCCCACATTGCCCGATGCGTATGAGGCAGTTGTGGATTTTATCAGCAAAGCCAAGGTGGTGCTCAATGGTGAAGCTTCGGCGGTGCGTTTGCCCGAGGTGGATTTATCGAAGGCTCAGATGGTTGCGGAGGGTTTGGGCGTATCATTTAAGGTCCGCGAGTACATTCCCTGCTTCTACTGACCATAAAAACCCCAAAGCAACATCGAAAATGTTTTAAACAAACCTCACACAAGCCCTTGAAAGAGAGATAATCAATGCAGAAAACATCGCTCTTTGAATACGACGTGCCCACATACCGAAAACGCTCCGTCGGGCTCGCAGCAAACAATAAACACCCAAGATAAACCGATCCTTGAGGCGCATCAAACCTGAGGTCTGTTTAAGTAGACGTTTTCTTCAACCGCAAAACAAAATGAATCAGCGGAAACGTCCAGGATGGGATATTTGGGCGGTTTTTTAAGTTAGGTTTAATTTGCTGTGTGATTTTTTATTTATTAGTTGAAGCTTCATTATTTTTTATAGGCTCTGGGATTGACAGATGGGTACTTTTAAAGAGAAACCGGAAAAATCCGCGGATGGAGAGGAACGCAGTAGGCGAGTGCTGGTTGCGTTTGCTGTTTGGCTGGGAGTAACTATCCTTGTCAGCGGCTTACTGGACCTGTTTGCGAAGGGTGCCCCGCTTGGCTTCAATATGCCCATCCTGAACTTGCCCGCCACGGCATCCATGGTTCTCTACTACGTTGCAGTCCTCACGGCGGCGGTCTACATTGGAGCTGTGGGATTGAAGGAACTGGTTTTGGAGAGGCGCTTTAGCGTTGAGTTCCTGATGGCGGTTGCAGGTTTAGGCGCGCTGTTCCTGGATTACCATTTCGAAGCCGCCACCGTGCTGTTCCTCTATTGCTTAGCCGAGTACTTCGAAGGCTACATCCAAGACAGGGCAAAACGGACCGTGGACAAAATTTCGAAGGTTATTCCTGAAAACGCCCGTGTCATAGTCGGCGGCGTTGAGAAAAGCATCAGCGTAAACGAAGTTGAAGTAGGCGCAGTTCTCCTTGTTAAGCCGGGCGAAAGAATTCCCTTGGACGGCAACGTCATCGATGGGTTCTCGCATGTTGACCAAGCATTGGTTACAGGCGAGTCGGTGCCTGTGCCCAAAAAAGTGAACGACTGCGTCTTCGCAGGCACCCTAAACGCAAGCGGCGTACTCAAGATAACCGTCACCAAAAAAGCCACCGAAACGCTGGTTTCCCGCATCGTTCAGCTTGTGGTGGAATCACAGAAAAGAAAAGCCTCCATCGAAGGGTTAGTAGATAGGTTTGCCAAGATTTATGTGCCCATCGTCATCGCCCTCGCCGTCTTCACCGCTGCTGTCTTGCCGTACCTTGTCGGTGGAGGCTTCCGAACATGGTTCTACCGCTCCCTCATCCTGCTCGTGGTCTCATGCCCAAGTGCATTTATCATTTCAGTTCCAGCCACAATCTTCATCGCAATAACAATCGCGGCGAAAAGAGGAGTCATAATCAAAGGCGGAATCTTCATCGAAAAACTCGCAAAAGTAAAAACCGTGGTCTTCGACAAGACGGGCACGTTGACTCTTGGGCGCCAAGCGGTTCATGAAGTTAGGAAAGTTGAGATTTCCCAAGCTGAAGACGAAGCCATAACCTACGCGGCGGCACTTGACCAGTACTCCAACCACCCCATCGCACAGGCCATAGTTCGCAGGGCCATGGAACGCGGCGTAGACCTTAGCAAAATCACTGTAACCGACGTCGTTGAGGTTCCAGGCAAAGGCATCGTGGGCTTAGTGAACGGCAAACATGTAGCCATCGGTAACCCGGAGTTGATGCGGGAACTGGGATGCGACTGCACCGAAGCGTTCGAAATTATAGCTGGCGACATCCACACCGCCGTCTGCGTCTCCGTGGGCAAAGTGGGTTTAGCCGCGGTCTGTGTTGTTGACCAGGTCCGCGAAGACGCATTAGCAGCCATCAGCCAACTCAAAAAGGCAAACATCGAAACCGCCATGTTAACAGGCGACAAAACCGATATCGCCGAGGACACCGCAAAGGCACTGGGCATCACCAACGTGTACTCGGAGCTTTTGCCCGAGGACAAACTCAACTGCATCGAAGGTATGAAGGGCAAAAGGGGACTAGTCGCGATGGTTGGCGACGGCGTTAACGATGCACCTGCACTGGCGGCTTCAGATGTGGGAATAGCCATGGGTGCACGCGGTGTCGATGTCGCGTTGGAATCCGCGGATGTGGTGCTGGTGAAGGATGAATTGGCCCAGATTCCTTACTTGCTAAAGTTGAGCGACAAGACCATGGTTATTGCGAAGCAGAACATTGCCGCGTCGCTTGTGGTTAAGTTGATTTTGGGCGCGTTGGGTCTTTTGGGGTTGACGCCGCTGTGGTTTACGGTTGCTTCAGGCGACGACGGTGTAACTTTGCTGCTGCTTTTGAATACGCTTCGTCTTGAAAGAATAAAATAGTTAACGAACAAAATGCGGCAGATTTTATTGGCAGGTGCTTGTTTTTCTGCTGGTTGATTGAACAGTTAAGGCAGTATGCTGTGAAATCTTAATAAGTGCAAAACAACGACTTAAACTCCATGCCTAAGACTCAGCCGAAGCCTCGTTCAAAAGACCAGCAAAAGAGCAAACCAAAAGAGAAAACGGCTAAGGCTCAACTAAAAACCTCAAGCATATTCAGGAGCAAAAATTACTGGATATTCCTGTCGATACTGATTCTTGTTTTAACCGTTGCATTCGGTTACTTGGCGCAGATTCCCGTGGGAAAAGAACTGTTGACGTTAGCCACCATCTTCACGTTGATAGGTTTCGCATTCTACCTTACGTATAAACCGTCTGAGACTGACAAGAGAAGAATACTTTTGATGCTTATTGGTGCATCCATCATCGGCTTCGTCATCTGGGCAATCTTGGTGCTTTTCCTTAATGCAGGCGGGTTGTTGCAACAAATTTCAAGTTTAATAGGCATAGACTTCTTTGCCGTAGCGAGCCTGATTATCTGCTTGGTTACTGGAGCATTCATCGGCGATTTGATACACAAAAACATGGAAAAAATACTTGCCCTCGCCCACAGCTTCAGAAACCGCGTGTCCAGCTCCGCTCCGAAGAGGGTAAAGCGGTAATTTTGGTGTTTGCCGCGGAAACTTTAAGAGCATAATCCCTCAGCATGTTCTAAGACCACAGCAAGGATAGACCAACGTTGAAATTTGGAATAATGACGCGGAACATGGAAGCATGGAGCTCCACACAAGTCAGAGAAGCATTAACCAGACACGGCATTCCATACGAATGCTTCACTTTTCCCAAGCTTGTTGCGCGCCTCGCGTACAAGCCTTACTTTAAAGTTAACGGTATAAGCATCCTTGACGATTTAGATGCACTCATCATCCGTCCCATCGGACGGGGGTCGCTTGAGGAACTGGTTTTCCGCATGGACATGCTCTACAAACTGGAGCGCCAAGGATTCTACATGGTGAATCCGCCCACAGCCATCGAACACTGCGTGGACAAATACGATATTTTAGCCATCCTCGAAGACCAAGGCGTGCCAGTACCACGCACCTTAGCCACAGAGAGCGTTAACGAAGCCATAAAAGCCTTCAACGAACTCGGCGGCGACGTCGTCGTCAAACCCATCTTCGGCAGCCGCGGGCAAGGAGCCACACGCGTAAACGACATCGACATCGCCGACACCGTTTTCAAAGCCATCACCTTCCACCATGGCGTAATCTACATGCAGGAATTCGTTGAACATGGACACTCAGACATACGCGCGTTCGTTTTAGGCGACCAAGTCATCGCATCAATGAGACGCGTAGCACAGGGCTGGAAAACAAACTATAGTCAGGGAGCCAAACCGGCGCCAACAGAAATCAGCGATGAATTCAAAGAATTAGCCGTAAAAGCATCTCAAGCTGTGGGCTGCAAAGTTGCGGGAGTCGATATTTTGGAGGGTCCTGAAGGTCCACGAATCGTCGATGTAAACAGCCAGCCGGGTTGGAAGGGTCTGCAGATGGTTGCGAAAGTTAACATCGCCGAAGAAATAGTTAACTTCGTGTTGAAGGAACTGAAAAAATAGTTATTTCCCAGAAAGAATCCTTGTGTATGGGTCGTCGGCGACTTGCGGGAAAGGCGTTTCTTTTCCTTTTCTAACCAATATTTTTTCTTTACTTTCTGTGAATTCTCCGATGAAAGACGCGGTTAACCCAAGTTTGTTTAAAATGGCTTCGACTTTTGCTTTTGCGTCAGGCTTAACCGCAGCTAAAATCGTACCCGTTGAAGACATCGCCAAAAGCTGTTCATCGGTTAGTTTAAAGTAGCTCTGCAATGCCAAGAGTTCAGTGCTAAGTGGAAGTTTTTCCCAATCCACCCTAAACCCCATCTTCGACGCGTCAGCCAACTCGTTTAGCGCCGCCACAAACCCGCCTTCAGTGGCATCATGCATCGCGTATACGCCGCCTACCTGCGCGAGCTCAATCGCTTCGTTGACACAGCTCTGCATCGGGACTTGAGCGGCTAGCTTCTTTTGCTGGTCTGCCCCGAAGAGCATTTGCGCCAGCGCGGGGTAAGTTAACGACAGGTTCGTGAGTGTTTCTAGTCCAAGCGGCTTAGTGCATAAAATCAAGTCTCCTGCTTTGGCGTTTCCGGGCGTAATCAATCGTTCAGGTTCCACAGTTCCATAAACTGTGCAGACCCCCAGCATGCCTGAAAGGCTGTCGTACATACCTGTGTGTCCCCGAACGATAGCAATGCCCAATTCGCCGGCGGCGCCGCAGGTTTGCTTCATGATTTTCTGGAAAACCTCTGGTTTTGTACCTATTGGTCCAAGGAGGTTTATGGTGCAGAATTCTGGTTTAGCCCCAAACAGCGCCACATCAGAAGCGGAATAGTTGATGAGCAGCCACCCAAACCACTCCTCAGGAACCCCAGTACATGGATCCGTTGCAACCGCCACATACTTGCCGTCTAAAAGGTGCACTCCCGCATCATACCCAATCATAGGTGGAACTATAACTCGAGCATCAGTCTTTATGCAATCCAACATTTTTTGGAGTTCTTTAGAGGCAAGTTTTCCCAATCACATATACGCTCGCAGTACATTGCTTTTCTGCAACAGGTAAAGTATGAATCCGCTTATTACCAGTTCGGGCAATATGTAACTGCCATTGTAGACTGCTGAGTAAACAAACGGGTTTAGGGTTGGAGCTTCTATTGGTGCCCAGTAAACTACGCCTGCAATAAAATGCATAACGAACCGCCCAGAAATCCCCACAGCTGCACCTGCCACAGGATACTTTTGGAATAGCCCCGCTACGCCTAGAACGCCAAAAGCTAATGGATAATCAAGCAACAACTGCACAGGATTAATCACATAGGGCAGCAGGCCAAGTTGAATAAATCCGTACAAAACGCCTGCAGCGATGCCTACTTTGGGTCCTCTTCTGAGGGCTAACCACAAAATCGGCACCATAGAAGCAGCAGTGATTGAGCCGCCCTGAGGCAAAGTGTATACGACAATTAAACTTAATGCGGTTGCCAACGCAACAAAAACCGCGGTTTCAGCTAAAACTTTAGGGTTTCTAAAGGAATTTGGGTTCTTATATTCACTTGTATAGGTAGTATTCACTTATGTTTTCCCTCCGCCAGTATTACCTGGTTCAGGTTCCTAAGGGTCGACAGCAAATCAGCCGTCCTCTCAGCCAGGTCACTTTCCCAGCTCCCCAAGAACTGAAAAGGAAATCTCGCTTGGTGCATATTAGCTTTGCTTTGCGGTTGTTGGTAAGTTTTCGTTTGTGTGAAAATATAAGTCTTCGAGCTCGATAGGGTAATGTTTTTAGGTGATTTTCTTGTTTTCCCTAAGCCATCACACTAACGAGGACTAAATGCATGCAACCTATGCCTAAAGAATACAATTTTACAGAGATAGAGCAGAAGTGGCAGCAGAAATGGGAAGAGATGGCTATTTACCATTACGACTGGAACGACAAAGTCCGCGTGCCCTTCAGCATCGACACTCCGCCGCCTTACCCATCTGGCGAGCTACACATGGGCAACGTCCTCAACTGGACCTACTTTGACATGGTTGCACGCTACAAACGCATGCAGGGCTTCAACGTGCTGTTTCCGCAGGGCTGGGACTGCCACGGTCTTGGCATAGAAATCCAGGTGGAGAAAGCCAGAAACATCCGCAAACGCGACGTGCCCCCTGACCAGTTCCGCGCATGGTGCATTGAACTTGTCGAGAAATACATTGCAATGATGAAGGAAGGCATCCTCAAGATGGGTGCAAGCATCGACTGGACCACCGAATACAAAACCATGGACCCCGACTACTGGCGCCGCACCCAGCTTAGCTTCGTGCTGCTCCACAGGAAAGGCTACATGTACCGGGGTACGCACCCGGTGAATTGGTGTCCACGCGACGAAACCGCCATCGCCGACGCCGAAGTTGACCACATAAAAAAAGATGGCGCCCTCCACTACATCCGCTTCAACCTTGAAGGAAGCAGCGAATACCTCTTAATCGCCACTTCACGCCCTGAATTCATCCCTGCCTGCGTCGCGGTCGAGGTTAACCCGAAAGACGAACGCTACAACAAATACATTGGCAGAAAAATCTCTGTTCCCCTCATGAACCGCGAAGTAACCATCATCCCCGAAGAATCAGTGGACCCCTGCTTTGGCACGGGCGTGGTGCAAATCTGTACTTACGGCGATAAAGAAGACGTGAAAACCGTCATAAAACACAAGCTCCCAGTCATCAGGCTGCTAACGACAAGCGGGCAAATCAGCGAGGCAGGCTGCAAATACGCTGGCTTATACGTTAACCAGGCGCGTGCAGCAATCGTCGCCGACTTAACCACGGCGGGACTGCTTGAGAAAACCGAGAAGATCCAGCAGGAAGTCGGCGTATGCGACCGCTGCAAAGCCCAAGTCGAAATCCTCGAAGTTAAACAGTGGTTTATGAAAGTTCTACCATTATCCGACGCCGTGGTGAAAAACGCCAACGAAATTCCCTGGTACCCCGACTACATGAAAAACCGCCTCATCGACTGGACACGGGCGTTGGATTGGGACTGGGTTGTGAGCCGCCAGCGCCTATTCGCTACGCCGATTCCAGTTTGGTATTGCAAGAGATGCGGCGAAGTCATCGTTGCCCATGAGGATTGGGTGCCGATTGACCCTCGAATGGAGAAACCCCGAATCGAGCGGTGCCCCAAATGCGGCGGAACCGAATTCACGGGCGAAACCGACGTGCTCGACACCTGGATGGATTCCTCAATCACCTGCGCTGTCCACGCAGGTTGGCCCGACCGCCCCGACTGGAAACACCTGTTCCCAGCAAGCATGCATCCCTCAGGCACTGACATCATCCGCACATGGGCATACTACCTCATGGTACGCCACCTCGCACTCTTCGATGAGCGCCCATTTAACAGCGTCCTCATAAACGGCATGGTGCTTGGTGCCGACGGACGGAAAATGAGCAAATCACTCAAAAACTACGCAGCGGCCCCCGAAGTCCTCAACAAAAGCGGCGCTGACGCCACACGCCAGTGGGCAGCAGGCGGAGGAGCAACAGGCTCAGACATACCCTTCCGCGCCCAAGACGTCGAATACGGCAGACGCTTCCTTACCAAGCTCTGGAACGTTGCGGGGTTCGCAAGCAACCTCTTAGCCGACTACAAACCCCAAGACAGCGCTGACATGGAACTCGAACTTCTCGACAAATGGATACTGAGCAAAACCGAAAAACTAACCCAGAAAGTCACTGAAGCCTTCGAGAAATGCCAGTTCAACATAGCAGTCGAAGAAATCCGCAACTTCACCTGGCACGTCTTCTGCGATTTCTACGTGGAAGCCGTCAAAGACAGGCTCTACAAATCTGAGGTCTACGGCGCAGCCAACCGCGCAGCCGCCCAGCATACACTCTACGAAGTCCTCTACCGACTCCTGCAGTTACTGGCGCCCGTGACTCCGCATTTAACTGAGGAAATCTACCAGCACATGTACCTTGACGGTAAAGGCTTTCAAAGCATCCAAGTTTCGCCCTGGCCAAAAACTAGCGCGGCACTCATCGACGAAGCCGCTGAGAAAGATGGCGACTTAATCACCGCCATCATGAGCGAAGCCCGCCGCGACAAAGCAGAACGCAAACTCCCCCTAAACGCCCCCATCAAAAACCTGGTCGTCTACGCTGGAAACGCAGAAACCGCAGTCATCATCAGGCAGGGATGCGTGGACATCGCGGCGACGCTTAAGGCTGAAAACATCAAGGTACTCGCCGAAAAGACGCCTGAAGGCAGAAAAGTCGGAGCAACCGAAGTCTACATCAAAGCAGAATACTAGGGATTAACTATGGCAAAAAAAGTGGGTTTGATCGGATGCGGCGCAATCGGCACCGTTCTCGCTGAAGCCATCGAGCGCAAGCTGGTGGTTTGCGATGAACTCGTCGTCTTCGACGTTGACGCATCCAAAGCCCAGAAACTTAAGGCTTCGCTTGATTTCCCCGTCAAGATAGCTGGAAGCGTCGATGAATTGCTTGCCTCCAAACCCAGGATAGTTGTGGAAGCAGCAGGTCAGCAGGCAGTAAAAGAATACTACGGTAAACTTTTGGCGGCAAACGTCGACTTCATCATCATGAGCACAGGCGCACTTTTAGATTTAGACACAAATACCTCTAAACTTCATTTTCCCTCAGGCGCCATCGGAGGACTAGATGCACTCTCACCCGCCGCTTTAGCAGGAATCGACGAGATTACACTCACCTCACGCAAAAACCCCAAAGCCCTCGGAAAAAACAACAGCCAAGAAGAAACCGTGTATGAGGGTTA